>CBDCPN010000013.1:0-51400 GCA_965220275.1 Dehalococcoidia bacterium
CGCCCTCACCGCCCGCTTCGGCATGGTGATGAGTGGTTCGGGCGGCGCGCTCCCCACTCTGGCGCGTCCGTTTCGGTACGGCGTGGGCGGACGTATAGGCAGTGGGCGGCAGTGGACGGCCTGGATTCACGTCGACGACGCAATTCGAGCGCTGATATTCATGGCGGAAAGGGACGAACTTTCCGGTCCGGTCATAGTGGCCGCGCCGGGCATCGTCCGCAATTCGGACCTCGGTAAGGCCATCGGCAAGGCGCTGGGCAGGCCGTCGCTGGCGTGGATGCCGGCCGTCGCGGCCAGGCTCCTGTTCGGTCAATACATACAGGAACTGGCAATTGCCAGCGCACGGGCGACGCCGGAGCGGCTGTTGGGCGCCGGTTTCGAGTTCAAGTACCCCGACCTGGATTCCTGCCTAGAAGAGACCTTTGCGTAACCGTCCCCGCGAAGGGTGATCTTCACTTCACCGTGAGCACCCGCCTACGTTGTCCGGAGCACCTTCGTCGCCCTGAGTACCCGCCCTAATGTCACCTTGAGCGAAGCGAAGGGTCTGGGTAAGAGGGGTGGGGCGTTGTAGCGTGACGCGCGGGAGATTCTTCGCTGCGCTCAAGAATGACAATTGCCCATGGTTACGCAAAGGTCTCCTCCAAGAGAGGGGGTTTTGCCAGGGTCTCCTGGATCAGGCACTGGGCTACGCGACTCCCCAGGGCGCGTCAGGGCATCCGGCTAAGTCGCGTCGGCGATCATCTGGCGCAACACGTACGGCAGAAGTCCGCCGTGCCTGTAGTACTCGGCCTCTATGGCGGTGTCTATCCGTAGCGTGGCCGCAAACTCCGTGCGCCGCTCGTCATCCGAGACGGCTGTCACCGTTATGGTCGAGCCGGGCTCCACGTCGTCGCCAGCCCGTCGATCGTGTACTGCTCCCTGCCCGTGAGCCCCAGCGAAGCGGCATTCTGGCCCGATACGTACTGAATAGGCGCGACGCCCATCCCGACGAGGTTGGCGCGGTGAATCCGCTCGAAGCTCTCGGCTATGACCGCGCGGACTCCCAGCAGCATGGGTCCCTTGGCCGCCCAGTCCCGTGAACTGCCGGTCCCGTACTCCTTGCCTGCCAGGACTATTAGCGGCGTTCCCTCTTCCGCATACCGCTCCGATGCGTTGAACACGCGCATCAACTCGCCGTCCGGCAGGTGGATGGTCAGTCCCCTTCCTCATCCGGCGTGAGGAGGTTGCGCAGGCGGATGTTCCCGAAGGTTCCCCGCACCATCACGTTGTGGTTTCCGCGGCGGGAACCGTACGAATTGAATTCCCTCCTCGGCACGTCGCCGCCGATCAGGAATTGGCCGGAAGGAGCGCTGGGCGGAATGCTCCCGGCCGGCGAGATGTGGTCCGTCGTGACCGAATCGCCGAGCATGACGAGGACGCGTGCGTCGAATACCGACTCTCGCGGCGCCGGGTTGGCCGGGACGTCATCTAGGAACGCCGGGCGTTGGATGTAGGTCGAACCGGGGTCCCACTTGAACTGGACGCCCGAAGGGGCAGGCAGGCTGCGCCACTCCTCGGGACCGTCGAACGCTCCGCTGTATTGCTCCCGGAACATTTCCGGCTCGAGGGCTCCGGCTATCGTTTCGGCGATCTCCCGCTGGCTCGGCCAGATGTCGCGCAGGTACACGTCCGGCCTTCCGGGTCGGCGCCTATGGGGTCGTCCTGGAGGTTCATGTCGACGTGCCCCGCCAACGCATATGCCACCACCAGTACCGGCGACGCCAGGTAGTTCGCCTTGACCTGCGGGTGCACCCTGCCCTCGAAGTTGCGGTTCCCGCTCAGGACGGCCGCTGCCACCAGTTCGTGGTCTTCGATCGCCTCTGCGACGGGCTGTGGCAACGGCCCGGAGTTCCCGATGCACGTCGTGCAGCCGTATCCAACCGTCTGAAATCCCATTGCGTCCAGGTCTTCGTTCAATCCGGCCGCCTCGAGATAGCGGGTCACGACCGTCGAACCCGGGGCCATGCTCGTTTTCACCCAGGGCTTCCGTCGCAGACCCCGCCGACGCGCGTTGCGAGCCAGCAGACCGGCGCCGACCATTACGGAAGGATTCGAGGTGTTTGTGCAACTGGTGATGGCCGAGATGACCACCGAGCCGTCGCTAAGGGTCACCCGCTCTCCTTCGATCTCCGTATTAACGCCCGCATCCGACGACCCGTTCCCGGGAGAATCGTCGCCGGGAAGAACTGTCTGAAATTGGCGCGAACTTCGCCGAGCGCGACCCTGTCCTGCGGACGCTTGGGCCCGGCCATGCTTGGGATTACGGACGACAGGTCGAATTCGACATTCGTTGTATACGCCGGCTCGGCGCCCGGCTCATGAAATAGTCCCTGAGCTTTGGAGTAGCGCTCTACGAGGTCGACTGTGGCTTGTGGCCTGCCGGTGTCCGCAAGGTACTTGAGCGTCTGATCGTCGATGGGGAAGAACCCACAGGTCGCACCGTACTCGGGAGACATGTTGCCGATCGTCGCCCGGTCAGCGACGGGCAGGGAATGAAGTCCCGGGCCGTAGAATTCAACGAATTTCTCCACAACACCCAGCGCCCTGAGCACCTGGGTGATTGACAGCACGAGATCGGTTGCGGTCGCACCTTTCTGGAGGTCACCAGTCAACCTCACGCCCACCACTTCCGGGAGGACCATGTAGTAGGGCTGGCCCAACATCACCGCCTCCGCCTCGATTCCTCCAACGCCCCAACCAAGAACTCCGAGGCCATTGATCATCGTCGTGTGCGAATCGGTCCCTATACAGGTGTCCGGGTAGGCGACGGCCTGGCCGTTGGCTTGAGCGGTCAGTACACCCTCTGCCAGGAACTCCAGGTTCACCTGGTGGACGATTCCCGTCCCCGGCGGGACGATCTTGAGGTTGTCGAATGCAGTCTGAGACCACTTGAGCAACTGGTACCGCTCGGTGTTTCGCTCGAATTCCCGCTCAATGTTGGCGGCCAGCGCGCCGGCAGAGTTGAAATAGTCGACCTGTACGGAGTGGTCGATAACCAGGTCGGAACGAACGACTGGATTGATGATCGAGGGGTCGGCGCCCCACTCAGCCACTGCGTCTCGCATTGCGGCAAGGTCCACGATGCAGGGCACGCCGGTGAAGTCCTGGAGGGCGACGCGGCCGGGCATGTACGGGAATTCTCTGTCGGACATGCCATCGGGCCGCCACCCGGCAACGCGTTCCACGTCTTCCGGCGTTGCGGGTCCGCCGTCCGACTGGCGTAGGGCGTTCTCGACGAGGACGCGAATTGAAAACGGGGTCCGGTCGAGGTCAATGAGGCCCGCTTCCTGAAGCGCATGTAGCGAGTAGTAGCCGACCGGTCCTGATGAGGTGTCCAGTGTGGCGAATGCTCCGAAGGAATCCTTGCCTGTCATGTGATAACGCTGCCTTGCTTCAACTGGGGTTGGCTGCGCCGGGTACGTAGCGCTCTTGGTCGAAGAAAATCATCTCAACTTTAGCAGTCACACGGCGAGTGTTCCCGGCGCGAGCCTTTGCCTCATTGGTGGTTTGAATTTCCTTCGGTTAAGCTTTCTTCACTCACGGGAATTCGGGAGATCAACAACGTGGAAATCGGAAGGCTGCGGGCCAGCAAGGTCATACAGTCACTCAGGTCGCAGGGCGTGACGCACGTCATCGCGCTGCCCGACTCCGAGACGCGTCACATGTACGACGCGCTGGTAAGCGAGCCGTCCATCGGGATGATCCCCATTTCTCGCGAGGGAGAAGCGATTTGCATCGCGGCCGGGCTGTGGATCGCCGGCAAGAAGCCCATCGTCATGCTCCAGAACGCGGGCCTTTTCGAATCGGGCGATGCTCTGCGGGGCATGGGTATTGGGGTCAACCAGCCACTTGTCATGTTCATCGGCTACCGGGGATACACCCGCCGCGGCGACACGCCGGACACCGCCGCCCAGATCCTCGAGCCGTACCTGCACCTTTGGCGGGTCGGCTACTACGTCGTCGAAGGAGAGGACGATCTGGACCGCGTGCCCCTTGCCTTCGAACGGGCGCAAGAGGAGAGCCAGCCGGTCGGAATACTGATCGGTACTGAGTACTCACCGGGCTAGGTTGCGCATGATCAAGTACGAAGAATCACTGCCACTGATCAACGACCTGCGAGGCGACGCCGTGGTCGTCTACACGATGACGCAGGGCGGCGTGTGGTCACGGATTTCCGAACGGCCCGACCTGGACGTGGGCATCTCAAACGGCATGAGCAAAGCATCGTCGCTCGGATTGGGGGTTGCGTTGGGAAGGCCGGACCGGCAGGTGATTATCCTGGACGGCGACGGCAGCCTGCTGATGAACCTGGGCAGCCTAGTAACTGTGGCCGGGATGGCGCCGAAGAACTTCCGCCACTTCGTCTTCGACAACGGCATGTACGCGGTGACGGGCGGCCAGCCGGTGCCGAACATGAACCGGACTGACTTCCGGGGTCTGGCGATCGCATCCGGCTACGAGGCCGCGTACGAATTCAGCGACGTGGAGACCCTGGCGACGGAACTGCCCCGCATCATGGCGGAGCCGGGGCCCGTGCTGGTCAATCTGAAGACCGCGCCGCAGCCCGCCAGCCACGGGGTGGACCAGACATGGGAGTCGAACGCCAGGATGCCTCGGCAGATGCGCACCGTAATGGCCGCGCTGGAGTCCGAGCCGCCCGGCGACTCACGCTGATCCAGGGCAAAACCCCATGCGGCCCCGAGTAGTCGGCCCCTGCTCCTACCGGAGGGCAGCTCCCCCGTCTACGGTGATCATCGAGCCGGTGATCATTGACGCGTCGTCGGAAGCGGCGAACAGGAACGCCTTGGCGATGTCGTCCGCCGTGCACAGCCTTCCAAGCGGCGTGGAGTTCAGCCGCCTCTGGTAGTTCTCGGGGATGTCGATGTCGGTCGTTGCATCGTTGGGACTGTGCGCGCTGTTCCCGCGCAAGAAGTTGGTATCCACGTGGCCTGGCGAGATGAGCACGCAGCGGATGTTGTCCTTCGCGTAGGCCGATGCCGTGCTGCGCGTCAGGCCGATCAGTCCGATCTTGCTGACCCCGTACGCCGGGCTGCCTGCTCCCTGCATGATCGAGCCAAGCGAACCGATGTTGAGGATGACGCCCTTCCCGGCCCGCCGCATCGCCGGCACGACAGCCTTCGTGCCCAGGAAATACGCCGTCAGGTTCGTATCGATGATCGTCCGCCACATGTCCTCGGTCTGTTCGTCAAAACCGACCCGGAAGTTTGCGCCTGCGATGTTGCAGAGCGTGTCCACCTTGCCCAACTCCCGTTCCGCGTCCGCAACCGCGTCTGCCCAGGCCGTGGAATCACGAACGTCCAGTTCCACCGCGATCGCATTGCCCCCATCTTCCCCGATCTCGCTGGCGACTTGCTGGGCGCCTTTCAGGTTGAAGTCGGCGACACAGACTGAGGCCCCTTCTTTCGAGAACAGCCTCGCCTGCGCGCTGCCCATCGTGCCTGCCCCACCTGTAACAATCGCCGATCTGCCTGCCAACCTCATGGAATGTCTCCTGCCGGGATGTCGCCGCGGCTCGTCATACGACCGCGGAATAATGTTGTTCGTCGAATTCGGGCTTGCCTTGCGCTAACGCAGGGTAACGGAGCCGTCGAGGCGCCTGCCTTCCCCGGCTGATCCGGCCGAACCGGGGTCGTACGGGTGTCGTTTGATCCCTTCGATGTCGAGGTCGATCCCCAGTCCAGGTTCGTCCGGGATCTTCATGTAGCCGTCTTCTATCTCGACGGTGTTCGTCGCTGCATCGGCCCGCGGGGTGCCATCTTCCCTGAAGTACTCCTGCAGGTCCCAGTTGGGCGTCGAAGCGGCCAGTTGCACGCACGCCATGGTCGTGACTGGACCGAGGAAGTTGTGGGGAATGAGGCGCTGGTGAAGCGACTCGGCGATGGCCGCAATCTTCTTGACCTGCGTTATGCCGCCGGCAAGCCCGACGTCCGGCCTGACGAAGTGCACGCCGGGGAGCATCGAGTATTCACGGAACTCCCAGATCGTCGCGTTTCGCTCGCCGACCGCCAGCGGGATCCGCAAACGTTCTGCGACCTCGCCCATGGAGACCACACTTTCGGGCGCTATGGGGTCTTCGTAGAAGTAAGGCAGGAACTCTGCGATCCGTTCCGCGAAGATGACCGCCTCAGACGGCACCATGTTCCGGTGTATTTCGACTCCGATATCGAAGTCCCAGCCCAGTTCTTCACGGACAGCCGCCACGATGTCGGTGTTGGTCCTGATCAACTGCGGGTACGGCAACTCCTGCCAATCGGCCGGAAACGGGGTCATCTTCACGGCCGTGTAACCGGCGGCCTTTGCCCTGCGGGCCGAGGCGGCGAAGTCGTCCGGCGTGCGGGCCGGTCCGTCTCCGCCTATCAGGACCATCGCCCGGACCTTATCGCGGACCTTGCCTCCAAGTAGGTCCCATACCGGCGCCGCCAGTCGTTTGCCTTTGATGTCCCATAGCGCCATGTCGATGGCGCTGAGCGCCGCGGCGATGGCCGCGGACCTGAACGAATACTGGCGGTATGCTGAGTTCCAGATGTCGTCTATGTGTTTAGGGTCCCGCCCCTTAAGGTCTTCGCCGATGCGCTTGATTATGACTTCGCTGGCATCCGCGTAGCTCCAGAACTGCGCCTCCCCTACCCCGTATGTGCCGTCGTCGCAGGTCACGCGTACGGCGACCCATTTCCAGGCTAACCACGTTTCGACGTTTTCAATCTTCATTATTTTTTCTCAGACAGGCGAACAGGCCCGTCGTACGGCTGGAACAGGCGGAGCCGAACTTGTTGACTGAGGAGCATTGCGGCACGAGTCATGCCGTCTCAAGCGTCGGAATTGTAATGGACTTCGCCGCACGCGGAACGCCGGACCAGTCGAATGAAGCTGGCCCGGCGTTGCGTGATTTTCGCGGTGTTATCAGGTGTTCTGAACGCCAAAGGTCGCGCCCTGCGGGTCCATCAAGACTGCGAGCCGCCGTCCCGGCCATGGTTCCATCGGCTCGGCGAAGGCAGTGCCACCCAGTGACTTCGCCTTCTCCACGATCGCGTCGCAGTCGGCGACGGCGAAGTAGTTCAACCAGAACGACGGCACTTCCGCGGGCATCTCCGAAGGCTTCTTGAAAATGCCGGCCACCTCTTTGCCTCCCGCCTTCAGCAAGATGTATGGGCTGCCTCCCGGGCCGGGCATCGAGTCGGCGTCGACGCCCAGCACGTCCTGGAAGAACTTCAACGATTTGTCGGGATCGTCGGAGAGCAATTCGGCCCAGCCGAGGGAGTTCGGCTCCTGGACCAGCGTGCCGCCCGTGCCCTGCTTGTTTTGCCAAAGCGCCGCGACTGCGCCGGTCGGCTCAGCGAAGACCGTCATGCGGCCTGCGTCCATCACGTCGTAGGGCTCCATGAAGATTTGCCCGCCCGCTTCGGCGACCGCTGCGGAGGCGGCGTCCACGTCGTCAACGGCGAAGTAGGTTGTCCAATGTGGCGGGATGCCCTGCGAGGCCTCTTCTTCGCGCTGCTTGTACAGTCCGCAGACGTAGGCGTCGCCCTGCTTTTGCATGTTGTACATCATGCCGTTTCCGGCGTCATTTGGCTCGTTCGTCCAGCCGAACAGGTTGTCGTAGAACTCTATCGCGGCCGCCTCGTCGGAAGTCGAAAGGTCGAGCCACGTGGGCGATCCCTGGGCGGAATTGGTAACTATTGGCATTCTCTGTTCTCCTGAGATGTTGAATCGCTTGATGAATTCGATTGCGGCGACCCGGTGGCCCGGGACGACAGACGAACCCGCCAATGACATTGGATGCCAGTTGGCCAAATTGGGTCCAGCCGCCCCCAGATTCGCCTGCCGCTCGACGATTTTAGTTTGCTGGCGTTAAAGAACGCCGCGTTTTGTCACTTCAGTGCGTTCTTCGGGCTGGCAAATGCCGCCTTAGCAGCAAGCCGACTGCTTGGTGACGGCTTCGATCATCGCCTGGATATACCCGCCGGCGTGGGCCCTGCCGCGGTGGCCCCAGGGGGTGTCCTGGTACGTCTGCGGGACGTGGTCGTCGATGAAGAAGCTGTCGAATCCGACCTCGTTGTAGATGGTCATCGCGCGGTACATGTCCACGTGACCGGTGTTGACGAACTCCTCGTGAAACTTGGGCACGGTCCCTGAGACGTTGCGGAAGTGGACATAGAGGATCTTCTTCCGCTCACCGAAGTAGCGGATCATGTCGTAGATCCCGCCGTCGGCCGCATCAGCCATCTCAGAAAACGTGCCCTGGCAGAACTCGATGCCGTTCGACGGACTGTCGATTATCCCGGTCAGCCGCTTGTACGCGTCGAAGCTCCTCAGCAGTTGGGGTATCCCGCCCAGCTCTTCCACAGGCGGGTCGCATGGGTGGATGCCAATCCGGATCCCCTCCTCTTCGGCTATCGGGGTGATGATCCTTATCCAGTACTCCAGGTTCTCCCACATCTCCTCTTCCGTATACCGTCGACCGTGCGTGAGCGGTAGCGACCGGGCATGGTCGTAGTCGAACGCAGTGGCCATCGCGCCGCCGCGTATGACCGCCATCGGGGAACGCCAGACGTGGGAGGGCATCCAGTTGTAGCCAAATATCGGGATGCCGGCGCGGGCGATGTTGCGCACCGTCTGGACCATGTTTTCGATCTGCTCGTCCCGCCGCGGCCCGTTCAACATGATGTGGTCGTAGAATTCCGTGGGCACGTTTTCCAGCGCGGACAGCTTCAGACCTTCCTGCTCGACGCTGGTCCTCAGCTTGACCAGGTCCTTGAGTTGCCATATCCCACCCGGCCCGGGCAGATTCGGGGTGTTGAGCAGAATGTCGGTGGCGCCGAACTGTTTTGCGAACCGCAGGAATTCGGGGGTCGCCTCTTTGAACTGGCCGTATCCGTGTCTCATGTGATGGACTCCTTGAACGGCGGCGAAATGTTCGAGTGGCCCCCACCCCCGCATCGCCGCCAGTGGATAATCTACATGATGGTCTGTGACGATTACTGAGCACATCAAGAACCCCGGTCGTAGGGATGCGACCCATGCCGGCAACGAACCTTGCTGATTGACATACATACACATCTGGACCAGCACGACCGGGCCGAGCTACCCGACATACTGGACCGGGCGGATTCCGCGGGCGTCAATGCTGTGGTTATCGCCGGGACGACGGTCGAAAGCTCGCACGACTGCATCGGCCTGGCGAATGCGCATCGCCGCGTATTTGCCGGAGTTGGGGTACACCCGACCGATATCGATCGGGAACTTACGCCGAACGATCTGGATGAACTTGACCGGATGGCGGCCTCCAGCCACGTGGTCGTGATGAGCGAAGTCGGGCTCGACTACCAGCCGACCAGCCCCGACCACGAAATGCAGAAGGCCAACCTGCGGGCCCAATTGGACATAGCCAGGAAACACCGGCTGCCGGTCGTTTTCCACGTCAGAGAGTCAGCCGCTGACGCAGTTCAATTGCTGGCGGACGAACGTGCCGGGGAACTGGGAGGCGCGGCGCACTACTTCCAGGGGGACCGGGACTACGCGCGGCAGGTCCTCGACCTCGGCTTTCACATTTCACTCGCCAAGCCACTGCTGCGACTACCTGAACTCCAGGACGTCGCGAAGTGGCTTCCGATGGACCGCATAGTGCTGGAGACCGACTCATACCCGCAACCGTTCAAGAAGAAGCGAAGCAAGTGGACGGAGCCGCGTGATCTTCCCATGGTCGCAGCGATGGTAGCCAAGTTGAAGGGCATGGACGTCGAAGAGGTCGAGGGCATCACTACCGGCAACGCGTTGGCGATGCTGGGAGCGCGGGCGGCGGTCGTGGAGCAAGTCCTCGGCGAGGGGCTTTAGTTCCGTTCGATCACGGTCTTCATCGTTGAAGCCGACTGGGGCCCGCGGCCCGTAAAATGCAGTGTCGGCGCCTAATCACGACACGCAGCGCCCGCTAGAACCCCAGGAGAGACCGGCAAAAACATGGTCCCAGCTTATTCAGACATTGGATTGAAGGAATGGTCGGTTGTCGTCGAGGCCCTGGGGCGCGGCGAGCAGACGATACTGCTGCGCAAGGGTGGCATCCAGGAAGAAACCAGGCATTTCACCGTCGCACACGACGAGTTCTTCCTGTACCCGACGCAGTATCACCAGGGCGCCGAAATGCTGAAACCGGACGCCAGGCATCTCCTGGATGCCGACTATGACGATCCGGATGATCCGATCGTCAGCCTTGCCGTTTTCGCCGAAGTGATGGATGCGATCGAGGTGGTAGGCGAGGAATCACTGCGGCAGCTCGACTCGTTTCACGTCTGGACGAACGCCTACATGGAAAAACGCCTGCGCTGGAAGCCCCGCCAGCCGTTGACCGTCCTGTTACTGCGGTGTCACGTGCTGGAACAGCCGCAGGCCGCCCCGGTGATGGACGAGTACGGCGGCTGCACGTCCTGGGTGCAGTTCATCGAGGAGTACCCGATCGGGGTCTCGACGCCCGTCATGAACGACAGGCGTTTCAAGGCGCAGGCCGACAGCATCAGGGAAGCCCTCGTGTCATGATTTGGTTCACCGCGCACGCCAACACCGACACCGTACCCATCCCGGTCCCCACCGACGGGCGCCCACAAGAGACGCCCCTACGAGTGGTCGACTACAGAGGGGTTCATTGGGCTGATCTCAAATTGCGTTTCGCCCTCACCCCAACCCTCTCCCTCCAAGAGAGGGGGCTTTGCAAGGGTCTCCGCGGGGCAGAAAGCGTCAAAGGGCAGCTAGGCCGCGTCCTTGTCGGGGACAGGCTCACGCCGTAACTTCCGCATTTCCTCTTCGAGGAGGTTGAAGTCCCGCTGGGGAATGATGTGAAGCATTCCGAAGAAGGCCAACTCCCAGTGCTCGGGCGCCCACTTCTTGACGTACTCCAGGGAAGGGCCGATTTCATAGGCGCAGATGCGTTGGTCCACTTCCAACACCACGTTCGGCGAGATCTTCACTCGATGAGGAAACGTCTCCTTCTTGCGAAAGTGTTTCCAAATCCGCTTGTTATCCCGGAAATGTCCGGAGGTCACCGTGGCTGTTGCGGCGAACCCACGCCGGTCCTTGATGTAAAAGACAATCCGGTCGTCCTGGGCCATTCTCACGGCCTTGCGCCGGTTCTTGGTATCGATGCCCTGCATGTCGAAACCGCGGTCGCGTGTAATTTCGAAGTTCTCGCGGCTGGTGGCCACCATCCAGTAGGTCTTGCCCATGGCGGTCCTCGAATCTGGAGTCGCGGCGGAGATCCCGCCGCAGAGGTTAGCTGGTGAAATTCATGATACAGAACGGGCAAATTGGCGGCCGGTTACGGGCGACTGCGAGTCTTGCGGCCTTGAGTTAATGCACGGAGACAACATGAGCGAAAATCCAACGGACATCCAGGCGAAGGTGGCAGCCGAACTGGCGGCGCTAGGCACCCCCTACGAGGTCGTGACCATCGACCCCGCGTTCGCAGACACCGCGGCGTTCTGCGAGAAGTACGGATACGAACCCGGGGAGTCTGCGAACACCATCGTCATCGGCTCGAGACGGGAACCGCGGCAGTTCTGCGCGTGCGTCGTGCTGGCCAATACGCGGCTGGACGTCAATCGCAGCGTGCGCAAGCTGATGGGAACGCGCCGGATCTCATTCGCAAGCTCGGAAGACACCGTGAAGTTGACCGGCATGGAACTCGGCGGCGTGACGGTGTTCGCCCTGCCCGATGACCTGCCGCTGTACGTGGACGCCAGGGTGATGGGACCGGAATTCGTGATACTGGGCGGCGGCGACAGGTCAACGAAGATCAAGATCTCGCCGGGTGTATTCGAAAAGATGTCGCAAGCCCAGGTCATCGACGGTCTTGCGACTCCCATGCCTCCGGGTTAGGCAAGCCGGGGCGGACTCTACTCTTCGCTTTGCCGCTGGTACCTCAAGCGGATTGCGATGGCGAGGGCGTTCATTGCCAGAAGCATCACCAACAGGACGATGATTGCGGCCGCGGCAATGCCTCTGAAACCAACCTGCGGCTGTGCCACCCAGGTGTAGATCTGCAGCGGCAGCACCGTAAACCTGTCGTCCGGCCCGGTCGGCACGAACGTCAGGAACACGATAGCGCTGATCATCAAAATAGGCGCCGACTCCCCGATAGCCCTAGAAAGCGCGAGTATCACCCCGCTCATGATGCTTGGAATCGCCTCGGGCAAAACGACCGTCTTGACCACCTGCCAACGGGTGGCCCCAATCGCCAACGCGGCGTCCCGGTATCCGCTGGGTACCGCCTTGATGGCCTCCTGTGAAGCGATTATCACGATGGGCAGGACGAGCAGTGTCAGCGTCAATGCGCCCGCCACTACGCTTCGGCCCATGCTGAGGCTGTAGACGAACAGTGAAAGCCCGAGAAGCCCGTAGATGATCGAAGGGACACCGGCCAGGTTGGAGATGTTGAGTTGGATGAGGCGGGTATACCAGTTTCGTCCCGCGAATTCCTCGAGAAACACCGCCGTTGCTACGCCAACCGGTATCGTGAATAGGCCGGTCATCACCATGATCCAGGCGGTCCCGGCCAGGGGCGCCAGGATGCCCGCTTGCTCCGGTTTTCTGGATGCGTAGGTGGAAATAAAGGCCCAGTCCAGCCATGGCACGGCGTCGATGAGTGTGTCGATGAGCAGGGTGAGCAACCCCGCGATCCCCACCAGGATCGCGGCGATAAACACCGCGTAAAACACGGCGTCCCGCCAGCGCCGGCCGGTCATCGGTCGCCGTCGCGGCGCGCGTGTCTGCTCCCGCGCCATTTGGCCGATGCTCTTCATTCGTACACCTGCCGGTAGCGGCTGACAAACCACCTGCCGAAGATGTTCATAACCAGGGTCAGTACGAAGAGAAGCAGTCCGACCGCGAAGATCGTCTTGAATTCCAGGCTTCCCTGAGGCGTTTCGCCCTGGGCGACCTGCACGATGAAAGCAGTCATGGCCTGGATACTCAGGAGCGGGTTCCAGGTCAGGTTCGGTGTGTGGCCCGCCGCAATCGTGACGATCATCGTTTCCCCGACAGCCCGGGAGATCGCCAGGATGAAGGACGCCACTATGCCAGAGAGCGCTGCCGGGACCACGACCTTCGTCGCCACTTCGAACCTGGTCGAACCGAGGGCATACGCGGCGTTGCGCAATGACCGGGGCACCGAGACCATTGCGTCCTCGCTGAGCGTGGAGACCATCGGCATGATCATCAGCCCCATGACAAGACCGGCGCTCAACGCGTTGAAGATGATGACGTCGGGGAAAATACCCTGGAGGATAGGAGTCACGAACGTGAGGGCGAAGTAGCCGTAGACGACCGTAGGAATACCCGCAAGGATTTCCAGGACCGGCTTGAGTACCCTGCGCACCCGCTCAGGGGCGTACTCGGACAGGAATATCGCCGCTCCGAGTCCCAGTCCAAGTGAAACGAGACCGGCGATACCCGCCACAAGCAGCGTGCCCCCTACAAGCGGAAGTACGCCGAAATTCTGAGGTTTGAAGAGCGGGGTCCACGTCGTGCCGCCAAGAAACTCCCAGATCGGTATTTCGCCGAAGAAGCCGACGCTCTGCCTGAGGAGAACAATGACGATGCCGATTGTCGTGACAATCGATATCCCGGCCGCGGCCCGGAGCGACCAGACGACCAGCCACTCCTCGAGGTGCCGCAGCCGGCGACGCCTGTCGTAAGCGCCGCGCGTGGTTGAGGAGTTCAGACGCCCCAAACGAATTGCCTCATCCGGCGCTATTTCGGTTGTGGTGTCGGCCAATTGGGTCGAGTACTCATGCCCGCCTATGAGAAACGAGCGGACTCGATTGTGGATTGGCGGGGTTAAAGCGCCGTTAACTGGCGGCAGGTGTTGCGCCGTGGGGTCAAGGCTGGTCCTGCAACGCCGGTAACGTGAATTCGATTGTGGTGCCCTGCCCCGGGCTGCTTTCGGCTTCTATTGCCCCGCCGTGTAACTGGACGATGTGTTTTGAGATCGCCAGGCCTAACCCCGTCCCTCCGTCCTGCCGCGAGGGATCGGCCTTGTAGAACCGTTCGAAAATGTGCGGCAAGTGTTCCGGCAGGATCCCGATACCCGAGTCGGTCACACCAATCCGGACGTGGTCATTGTCCCGCGAGGTTGTTATCCGAATTGAGTCGCCGGACTGCGTAGCCCGGACAGAGTTGTTCAGAAGATTTCCCAGAACGATCTCTATCTTCGAATGGTCGGCGTTTGCGAATGGGACGTCCGGATCGACACTCCCCGTTAGTTCGACGCCGGAAGCAGCCGCCAAGGGTCGAAACCTTTCGACCGTAGCGGTCACCAGGGCGTGCAGGTCCAGAGGACCCAGGAGCAAGGGCGTCTGGCCGGTCTCGAGTCTCGATAACTCGAGCATCTCCGCAACAAGGGCGTCCATCCGGGCAACGTCCTCCAGTATCCGCTCGAGGAAACTGTTGGCGATTTCCGGATCTTCGAGGGCGCCCCGCTGTAACGCCTCCGCGGCAGCCTGGATGGCAGCAATAGGAGTTCGAAGTTCGTGGGATGCGTTGCTGACGAACTCCCGCCGGGTGTTCTCCACCTGCACCCTGTCCGTCACGTCGTTGACGAGGAGCAGCGCCCGGCTGGCGCCCGAATCACGCGGCGGGATGGGCGCTGCGAGCACATCCACCACCCGGTTCTGGTCTCTGAGCTGGACGCGGTCGCGGCGGGCGTCGCTACCTTCAGTCGCCTCCGACACGAGCGCATTCACGCGCAGCTCTCTCGTAATGGATGCCAACTGCATGCCGGGATGCCAGTTATTGCCTCCGCCAAACGTTTCGATGGCGGCCGGATTGGCGGACTCGACATTGCCGCTGCTGTCTACCACGATCACGCCCTGCTGCATCGATCCCAGGATCGACTCCACCCGTCTCCGTTCCACCGTCTCTGAACTGAGAAGGGCCTCGTAGCGTTTATCAAGCCGAAATGCCGCGCGCGCCAACCGGTCCGTTTCCTCTGTCCCGCCAAGTCCGGGCCGGTGGTCACTGCCGCCCGGTCCCATGCGCAGGAGGTCGTTCACGAGTCGATCGACACTGCCGGTCAGCCTTTGGCTCAGAAAGATGCCCGCGACCGCGGCTGCAATGACAGCGATAACGACACCTGCCACTCCGAAAATCAGGGCGAGCGCGCCAGTCGCGACGGACGTTCCTACGACGCCGAATACTATGAAATGCCTAACCGGCCAGGAGTTCACCGTTTGATTCGCTCGCTTGCGAATTCCTCGAGAAGTTCGCGGCAAACCGGTAGCCGACTCCCCGGACCGTCTCTATCCGACGGGGCTTCGAAGAATCCGATTCGATCTTTGTCCGCAACCAGCGAACGTGAACGTCAACGGTCCTGCCCTCCGCCGGAAATTCATCTGAATACCGGTATCCCCAAACTTCACGGAGTAACTGGTCACGCGTGACTACCCGACCCGGTCTCGACGCAATGTAGTGGAGCAGGTCGAACTCCTTGGGGCGCAGGTCTAACAGCGCGCCGTAGAGGCGCACGGTCCGGCCAGCCGGGTCGATTTCAAGACCGTCGGCACGAACTATGTGCCTCTCCTGTTCCGAACTCTGAGTCCGTGAAATCTCCACGCGGCGCAGTTGCGCTCCGATCCTTGCGATGAGTTCGCGCGTGCTGAAAGGCTTGGTGACATAGTCGTCAGCGCCGACATTCAGGCCCTGCACCCGTTCGTTCTCACCGTCCCGCGCGGTGAGCATGATGATCGGCGAGATATCGCCGGTGCGGCGGAGCGTTCGGCACACTTCTACCCCGTTCATCACAGGCAGCATCAGGTCGAGCAGGATCAGGTCCGGCCGCCTGTCGCGGGTCAGGCTCAAAGCCTCGCTGCCGTCCGACGCGGTCGCAACTTCGTATCCCTCGGCGACCAGGTTGTAGCGCAGCGCGGCGAGCAGGTTCCGGTCATCCTCGACGACGAGGATCAACTTTCGGTCCAAGGTGCCCTGCATACCGAACTCCGGGTAGCGAATATTCACGATGCGCGGCGGAACATATCGCGCAGCGGCCATTTGTGAAAGGCTGGAGGGAGTATATGCCTCCCTATTGGCTTGATCTTAAATCTTCTTTAAAGCGCTGGGCGACGAGCGTGGGTAGGAGACGACCGGTTCAGATCCCTCGGCTTCGCTCGGGATGACCCGTGGAACGGTCGCCTGTCGGAGGCGGGTCTGTCTTGGCGAGTGAACCCACTTCCGCGCCCGCATACCCAGCCGGTCCGGAGCCGAGCGCCACCCCTCTTGCGCCCCCTTTTTGTCGTTCTAGAGCGCAGCGAAGAATCTCCCGCCCTTGACGTGCACCGCGCCCTTGCCCCTCTTACCCAGGCCCTTCGCTTCGCTCGAGGGCGACAATGTGGGTGCACGAGGGCGACGTGTACTACGTAAATCCGTCTCACTGGCGAAGGGTCGCACCCCGTACCTGATACAGGGCCAGTGTCCACGGTGGTGGGCTGTGGTGAAGGGCACGCCCGCACATCAAGCCGGTCCGTAGCCGAGCGCCACAGCTCTTGCGCCCCACCATGGATACCAGCCTCGTATCGTAGTACGGGGTGACGTCCTTTCGCTGGCCAGACGATGTGTGGCCTTACCGTGAATGCCGGTTTGGTGGGACGGCGGTCGGGGATGGTCTGGACCCGCGCGTTTAGACAGCCTCGGGTCGCCCGGATGCGGCTGAACGGTACGCCGCATCGATCATTTCTATTGCGCGCATGCCGGCGATGCCCGGAGCGTTATTGACCTCGGTTTTCCCAAGCACGATATCCGCGAAGTTGTTCGGCGGTCCCGAACAGTCGTATGCGCCTGCGTCGGCGGGCAAGTCTTTCGCGAAGTGGTTGCCGTCGTAGCGCTGGATTTCCAGCCGGGCGCGGTCCACGTCCAGGATCATCAGTCCCTCGCTCCCGAACACCCGTACATCAAGCTGGAATCCCTTGTCGTCCGGTACGGCGCCTGCGCCTGAAAACGTCCCGATCGCTCCGCCCTCGAACCTTACGGAGAACGCGTCGTACAACTCAACGTTGCTGGTCGGACCGTAAGTAAACGCGGTCACTGTTTCGGCCCGCAGTCCGGTGAGCCAGAACGCCAGCCCGGCTGAGTGGGACATCTGCGCCAGCGCGTAACCGCCGCCTGCTCGCGCCGGGTCGGCCCATGTGTCGCTCGCCGGCTCGAACAGGAGTTCCACCGTGCCGCCGGCCGATGCGTCGAATTGTCCGCCCTCCAGCAGTCCCCTGATGGGCGAGGCCATGTGACACATCACGAACTCGATCGTCCCGACCGCGCCATCGGCCAGACGCTCCCGCGCCCCCTGCACGTACGGCGTGTAGTGCCACCCGTACGGGATTACTATTTCGACGCCCTGTTCCTCCGCAACTTCCACCAGCCTTCGAGCGTGCGCGGCCGACGTTGTCATCGGCTTTTCGCACATCACGTGCAGGCCGCGTTCGAGAGCCGCCAGCGCGTGCTCGAAGTGGAGAGTGTGGGGTGAGGCCACCACTACCGCGTCCAACTCCACCTCGTCGAGCAGTTTTCGGTAGTCCTCGGTTGCGTACTCGAATCCGAACTGCTGTCTTACCTGCTGCAGTTCATCTGCGCCGAGGCGGCACACGGCTGTCAACTCGACGTCGTCTCGTGCCGCGAGAACCGGCATGTGGTTGGCGGTGGCCCACCATCCAGCCCCAATGAAACCGACTTTTGCTTTTCGTCCCGCTCCAGCCATGCGCGTTTTCCTGTCGTAACACCAGTCGAATGAAAGTCGCCTAAGCGTTACTCAGGATAACGTAGAAGGAAGGCCGGACACGCGGGCGCGGCCTTGCGATTACACAGCCGCGGCGGCCGGACCTTCTTGACCCATCGCGACAGACGGTTCCGGCTCTTCGGCCGCAGTTGCGCCAAAAATCAGCCTGGGCAATGCCTGGTCGGGTTGGACTCGTTCACTTGGGTCCTGGGAATAGGTAGCGCTCCTACCCAGGACTGTGTAGCCGCAATTCAGGCACGTCAGGCACGGACCGTCAAAGTCGACCGTGAGTTCGACTGTGCCGAGACGGCATCTGGGACAAGACCGGAAATAGAGCATGGCCACGCTCCAATCATTTGATGGATTACTGGTATTGCAAGGGACTTTATGAAGTGGGAAAGCGCGAAAGCCATTGATATCCGATGCAAGTTAGTGCGAATTTTGTTTACTGTGGGGAATGGCCGGTTTTCACGATCCCGCAAACGAGATTCTGATTCTCCCCCGCGCCGGGTCGCTGCCTTTGCGTCTGATTGCTCCGTAGAATGATCGCCGCCCAGTAATGACACCGCGTCACGGCCGTTCCGCCTTGTCAGCCCGGATATGCAAATCCGCCGTTACGACGCTGCCAGAACGCGGGCCAGACCGAAGTTACACGGACAGAAGACCAGGGTGACGCACATGAAAGTCCACATAATCGGGGGTGGTACCCCCACCCCCACTCCGACGCGGTTCGGCTCGGCGTATGTGTTGGAAGTTGACGGCGAAAAAGTGATGTTCGACTGTGGTCCCGCAGCCACGCACAAGCTGGTCAAGGCCGGACTGTGGCCCACGGAGATCGACCACCTGTTCTTCACGCACCACCACTTCGACCACGACATCGACTACCCATGTTTCCTGCTTTGCCGGTGGGACCAGAGCATCGGCAAGGAAAACAAGCTGAAAGTCTTTGGACCAACTCTCACCGAGGCCATCACGGAGGGCGTCATCGGCGAACGAGGCGTGTTCGCCCACGACTGGAAAGCCCGCGTGTACCACCCCCTCAGCCAGCAGGTCTACGTCAACCGCGGCGGCAAGCTGCCCCGCCGTCCGCCGGACGTCCAGGCCCGCGATGTCGGACCGGGGACTGTGCATACGTCGGACAAATGGGAGGTGACCGCTGCCCCGGCCGAGCACGTGCAGCCATACCTCGATTCGCTCGCCTACCGGCTCGACACCGGGGACGGAAAGTCGGTCGTCTTTACCGGCGACACCCAGCCTTGCCAGTCGGTGGTCGATCTCGCCAGGGGCGCCGACTTGATGCTCTGCATGTGCTGGAATGACCAGGAGGTGATGGACGGGGAAGGTGAGGGCGGCGGCCAGTGCGGGACTACCGGGGCCGCAAGAATGGCGCAGGAAGCCGGCGTGAAGCAACTGGCGTTGGTCCACATGGGACCGAACATTTCCTCTCCGGGGCCATTGAAGAAGGGACTAGGGGACATAAAGGAGATATACGGGGGCAGCGTCGTCCATCCGGAAGAATTGACATCAGTCGAGTTGTAACCTGCTCCCCGGCGCCGGACACGAGGGAGACGCGCAACAAACTCCCCGGACCTCCTTCGGACGGTTAATATGACGGCATGGCCAATCCTGACGACAACAGGCCGCCGCTCATTAGCGACCTCGAAAACGCCATCGGCCCGCAGTACGTGATCTGGCGGCCGGAAGACCTGTTGGTCTATGAATACGACGGCTCCATAGACAAGGCTGTGCCGGGCGCGGTCGTGGTGCCCGGGTCCACTGAAGAAGTCAGGGCCGCAGTCAAGATCGCCAACCGGCACGGCGCAAACATCGTGCCGCGAGGCGCGGGGACCGGCCTTTCGGGCGGCGCGATTCCCCTGAGGGATTCGGTGGTGATCGCTCTCACTCGCCTGAACCGGATCCTCGAAATCGACGCCGGGAACCGGACCGCGCTTGTCGAGCCCGGGGTCGTCAACATCGAGCTCTCCGAGGCGACCGCGGCGTACGGGCTCTACTACGCGCCGGACCCATCGAGCCAGCGGGCCTGCACCATCGGCGGAAACGTGGCGGAAAACGCCGGTGGGCCGCACTGCCTCGCCTACGGCGTCACCACGAACCACGTCCTGGGCATAGAGGTGGTCCTGCCGGACGGGGAGATCGCCTGGCTGGGAACCGACCTTCGAGAAAGCGTCGGATTCGACCTGCGCGGCGCGTTCATCGGTTCCGAGGGAACGCTTGGGATTGCCACCAAGGTCTCTGTCCGGCTGTTGAAGACTCCCGAGACTGTTCGCACAATGCTGGCCGCATTTCCAAGTTTGGACAGCGCGTCGCAAGCCGTGTCGGACATCATCGCTTCAGGCATCGTCCCCTTCAGCCCTTGAAATGATGGACCGCAACACTATCGACGCCTGCGAGCCGGTCTACCATCCGGGCTACCCGCCCGACGCGCAAGCCGTATTGATAGTCGAACTCGACGGGCTGCGGGAAACGGTGGATGACGAGGCCCGAAAGGTCGAGGACGTTTGCTCGGCATGCGGCGCGTCCGAATTCCGGCGGGCCGACGACCCTGCAAGTCGCGCCGACTTGTGGGCAACCCGAAAAGGCGCAATCGGCGCCATGGGCACGCTTGCCCCGAACTACTACCTCGTCGATGGCGTAGTCCCCCGGACCCGGCTCTCCGAGGTGCTCGGCCGCGTCATGGACATCGGCGCGGAAATGGAACTCAAGATCGCCAACGTATTTCATGCCGGGGACGGCAACCTGCACCCCTGCATACTGTTCGACGAACGCGACCGCGACCAGGTGCGGCGGGTCATCGAGTGTGGCCACCGCATCCTGGAGCTCTGTGTCGAGGCTGGCGGGGCGCTGTCCGGTGAACACGGCATCGGCATCGAAAAACAGGCGTACATGCCCCTGGTGTTCACCGACGCGGACATGGAGGCCATGGCGCGCCTCCGCCCCGCGTTCGGAGCAGGCGATTCATTCAACCCGGGAAAGGTATTCCCGGGGGGCGCGGTCCACGGCGAGACATTCGGCGTCGAAGCGCTTGCCGTAGGACGAACAGGTACAGCGGATGTGGTTTAGGCGCCGGCCCGGAATTGCCCGCAACCGGTCCATCACCCGGGTCCGGGAGGTGTAGCAGTGCCTTCGGATGCTCCGGTGCGGATCGGCATCATCGGCGCTGGCAGATTCGCAGAAACGCACCTCGAACACTTTGGCCGAATAGACGGCGCCGAGGTCGTAGCGCTCTGCCGCAGAAACGAGGACGCCCTGCGCGACATGCAGCGGCGTTTCGGCATCTCGGCGGGGTACACGGACTACCGGGACATGCTGGACGCGGGCGGAATCGACGCGGTCTCGATCGTCACGCCGACCTTGAGCCACCGGCAAATTACGCTGGACTCTATCTCAGAGAACCTCCACGTCCTCTGCGACAAGCCGCTCGCTCTGACGGCGGGCGATGCCCAGGAGATGTTGGACGCGGCGGAGAAGGCCGGCGTCGTTCATTCGACGAACTTCAACCAGCGCGGCAATACCACCCTCGGGCGAATAAAGCGTTACGTGGACGCCGGATACACAGGCGATCTGATCCACATCGACATCCGGTGGGGCCAGTCGATGTTCGAGGACGCCAGACCTGAAATGCTGTCGTGGAGGGGCATGGCCAGCATGGGCGGAGGCACCGTCTACGAACTCATACACGTGTTCGACGCTGTGCGTTTCCTCGGCGGAGAGGTCAGCCGCATTCTCGCGATGCTGCGTACCTCGATACCACACCGCAGGTACTCGGACGCGCCGGAAGGCATCGATGTAGACGCGCCGGACTCCTCGGCATTCCTGCTTGAACTCAGGAGCGGCGCTTACGCAGTGGCCCACACGAGTTGGGTCAGCCGCGGCACGGGACCGGATGGCCGGTCGGTGGCGCAGTTCGAGGTTGCCGGCCCCAAAGGGCGCATAGTTTCGAAGGGCCGCTACGGTCTTCTTGGGGCGAACGAGGAATTCGGACAGTTCAGTGAATTGGACCCGGGCGATCCTTACCCCCAACCCTACGAACTGTTCATCAACGCGATACAGACCGGGGAACCGGTGGAGACCAGCTTCGTCGACGGAGTGAAGGCGGCCGAAATCGCCGACGCCGCGTTCCTTTCGGCCCGCGAAGACCGCTGGGTGGAACTGTGACCGGCCAAGCGGGCTCACATAATCGGCCGATTCAAGGCGTAATTGTCATTGCCTGACCAGGTCGATCCCAACTACTCGGTCGACGGCATGTCACCGGCGCGCATCGAAAAGCCCGGTAGCGTCGACGATATTGCAAGGCTTCTGGCCGATTCCAACGAACAGGGCGAGGCTGTTATTCCGTTCGGCGGATCGACGCGCATGGGCGTCGGGAACGTGCCCGAACGCTACGACACGGCTCTCGATCTCTCCGGATTGAACGCCGAAGTCGACCATGTCCCCGGCGACCTGACGGTGGTCGCATCCGCCGGTGTCCGTATCGGCCAACTGCAGGACCAACTCGCAAAGTCGGCACAACGCCTCGCCTTCGAGATACCGGACTCGCAAGGGGCGACCGTCGGCGGCGCGGTGGCTTCCAACCCAACCAGCCTCACCGGGATTTCGTTTGGCGGCATCCGCGACTGGGTGCTCGGCATGAGAATCGTCCTGGGCGACGGCACGGACACGCGAACTGGCGGCCGGGTGGTCAAAAACGTGCAGGGTTACGACCTGCACAGACTCCACACCGGTGCGTACGGTTCGCTCGGCGTAATCGCGGAAGTTGCATTCAAGCTCATGCCGCTGCCCGCAAACACTAGGACGGTTGCGGCCTGGTTTTCATCGCCCGAAGGTGCGACGGCCACCGCCCAAACCATTCTGGACAGCCCGATTTTGCCGGAGGCCTTGTCGATCGTTTCCGGGCCGCAAATGCAGAGTTCTGCCGACGCACTCCCGTCCCTTCAGCACGGTGATTCCGACGATACGTACCTGCTTTTGGCCAGGGTCACGGGGGGTACGGCGGCCGTTACAAGACAGGTGGACATGGTGACCGGAGCGGCCGGGGCCTCGGCGGCTGACGGCTACGAGGTGCTTCACCCGGACGAGGCTGAGCCGTTTTGGAAGATGGCCCAGGGTGACAAATTCGACCCGGCCGGCCTGACGGCGCGCATCATCGTCAAACCGCTTGCCATGGAGAGTGTCCTGGTCGATCTTGAAAGACACCGGTTGCGAAATCGGGGACCGGGCGCGTCGGTCATCGGACACATGGGATTCGGCGTTTTGCTGGTCAACTGGCCAAGGGGCGCAAATTTCGATGGGCGCGAACTGGCAAAGTTCGCGTTTTCGTTAGGCGAGCGGCATTCAGGAACAGCCATAATCGAACGCAGTCCGGCGGCAGTGAAAATGGACGTGGACGTGTTCGGAGATGTCGGCGCCTCGCTCGAGATAATGAAGCGCATCAAGCGACAATACGACCCCGGACGAGTGCTGAACCCGGGGCGATTCGCTGGCCGGATCTAGCTATGAAATCACCGCGCAACCTCATCCGAGAACCCGGCAACGCGACGCAGTACGCCAAATCCATGCGGACTAGCAGGCGGGCGGAGAGATCATGACCACGCCCAGTGTCGGCCCGCCAGGGACTTTCCCCGGCTTCGCGGGCGATGAATTCCCGCACGACGATCTCTACAAGTGCGTCCACTGCGGGTTTTGCCTGAACGCCTGCCCTACTTATGTCGAAACCGGACTCGAAGCCGAGTCTCCCCGCGGCCGCCTGGCATTGATGAAAGCGGTCAATGAGGGGCGCCTCGATATCACGCCGCAAGTTGTTGGTCACTGGGACCTGTGCCTGCAATGCCGGGCGTGCGAGGTGGCGTGCCCGTCAGGGGTCCCCTACGGGAGCTTGATGGAGGCCACGCGGGCGTCCGTCGAACAGTCCTTCAGACGGCCGAGAACGCAACGAATCGGCCGTGCGATCGGATATCGACGTATTCTCACGAGCCCCGGCAGAACGCGTGCCCTGGGCGCCGCGGTGAAATTGTCGATGAAGACCGGCATTCGGAAATTCGCCCGCAACAGCGGACTTCTGCGACTGCTGCCCGGCGACTTCGAGCACCTGGACGAAAGCCTGCCGGACCTGTGCGACAAGTTTTTCGCCGCTGAAGGCCAGGTGGTCCGCCCACGCGGGACCCCCCGGGGCAGAGTCGCACTATTGGCCGGATGCGTCATGCCGCTCGTTCACGCCGACACGATGGAGGCCGCCACGCGAGTGCTAGCGCACAACGGCGTCGAGGTCGTCGTCACAGCCGGTCAGGGCTGCTGCGGGGCGCTGAACGCCCACGCGGGCGAACGGGAGTCGGCGCGCGCCATGGCACGCCGGAACATCGATTCCTTCCTGTCGGCCGGACCCGACGCCATCGTCACCCTGTCGGCCGGATGCGGTTCGACCATGAAGGAATACGGCGAGTTGCTTCACCGCGACGATGAGTACGCCGCGAAGGCGGAACGGGCATCGTCTCTGACCCGGGACATCCACGAGTACCTCGTCGACCTGCCGTTCACGCCCCCGACTACGAGCGTCGAAAAGCGTGTCACCTACCAGGACGCCTGCCACCTTGGCAATGCACAGCGCATTACCGAGGCGCCCCGGCAACTCCTTCGGTCCATCCCCGGCCTGGAACTGGTCGAACTGCCTGAGGCAGGGATGTGCTGCGGTTCCGCAGGCACCTACTCGATCACGCAAAAAGAGATGTCGCTGCGGCTCGGCAAGCGGAAAGTCGAAAACGTCAAATCCACCGACGCAGATGTAGTCGCGACCGGCAATCCCGGCTGCGCCATGCAGATGGACAACGCCTTACGGCGCGCCGGATCGGCTACGCAGGTCAGGTACGTTGTTGACCTGCTGTACGAGGCGTACGGGACTTCAACTGAGTAGCAGCCAGCGCCCGGCCTCTATAATCGGGCGGCCAGTTTGGCCCGACAACTCTGGAAAACGAAGCGGGCGGGTTTGAAACCCGCCCCTACGACAGGGCACGCCGACAAAGACTATTTTGATAACGAAGAAGAGGAAAGCTGTTCATGGACCTGGGACTACAGAACAAAGTCGCAATAGTGACCGGAGGAAGTTTCGGCATCGGAAAGGCGGCCGCGGCGTCGCTGTCTGCTGAGGGAGCGCGCGTCGCCATCGCGGCGCGTAACCAGGCCGACCTCGACGCGGCCGCAAGCGAAATCGAGGCGGCCACCGGAAACCCGGTGATAGGCGTATCGGCAGACGTCCGCGACGAGGCGCAGGTGCAGGCCATGGTCGAAAGGGTGGTAAGCGAGTGGGGCGGCGTCGATATCCTTGTGAACAACGCCGGTACCAGCGCAGCGCACTCGTTTGGCGACCTCACGGACGAGATTTTCACCGAGGACTTTCGCCTCAAGATCTACGGCGCCATGTACTGCATCAGGGCCGCATTGCCGCACCTGAAGAAGTCGGACGGCGGAGCAATCGTCAACATCACCACACCGGGCGGGAAGGCTTCGGGCGGAGGCACCAACCCGACGTCCATGGCGCGTGCGGCCGGCATCTCCATGACCAAGTCGTTGTCCAAGGAGTTCGCCGAATTCAACATCCGGGTGAACACGGTGTGCGTCGGGACGATCAAGAGCAGGCAGAACGAACGCGGTTGGGAGAGGATTCACGCAACCGACTCCTCGTACTCGCTCGACGATCATTGGAGCGCCCGGGGCGAGGGCATCCCGCTCGGCCGGGTCGGCGAATCGCACGAGGCGGGAGACGTGGTCTGCTTCCTGGTGTCTGAGCGGGCTTCTTACGTAACCGGTGCGTCTGTGAACGTAGACGGCGGCGTTTCGCCAGTCGTTTGACATACGCGACCGGGAGTCACGGTCGTCGAGGAGGCGTCGTGGGACCCCAGGTATACGCGCCGGTCGCATTCATCGGCGTCGGCAAGATCGGCACTCCGATGGCGGAGTGCCTGATCGATGCCGGGCACAACCTCGTCATTTACGACAAGAACCGGGACGCGGCCGAGAGCCTGGCAGGCAGCAACGTAGAGATCGCTGAATCGGCCGCAGCCGCGGCCGAGGCCTGCGACACGGTGCTCACCTGCCTGCCGGGTCCGACTGAGTTCGAGGACCTGCTTTTCGGGGACTACGCGCTGGCAAACGTCCTTCGTCCGGGTTCCATTCTCGTCGACCACACCACGAACTCACTCGCCGTCATTTCATCGGCAAGCGAAAAACTCGAAAACCTTGGCGTTTCGTTGATCGACGCCCCGGTGAGTGGAGGTGTTGAGGGCGCGAGGATTGGCGACCTGACGGCCCTGGTGGGCGGCAAGGAAGCCGATGTTGCTCGCGTTCGGCCCTACATCGACGCGATGTGCTCATCCGTCTTTCACCTTGGCCCAGTGGGAAGCGGCACAGTCGCCAAGCTGATGAACAACCTGGCCTGCTTCACCCTCGACCAGGTCATCGCCGAGTGCTTGACCATAGGCGTAAAGGCCGGAGTTGATCCTCAAAACCTGTTCGATGCCCTGAAAGGCAGCGCCCTGGGCAAGGGCGGAAACATCAACGTCCGTCTCGTCGAAACCTTCATGCGCAGCGACTTCGAGCCGCGATTCACGTTGAAGGGCGCGCACAAGGACCTCTCGCTGGCGGTGGAACTGGCGGACCGGCTGGACGTGCCTTTGCGGATCGCTCCGCTCGCCCTGTCGGAATTGAGTGAAGCAGTGGAACGGGGGCACGGGGACCGCGACGCATCGATCGCAATGACCCTCCAGGAGGACAGGTCCGGTGTGCGCGCCAGGCCGACGGCCGAATAACCGGAGATTGGTCAAGGCCGCCAACTACTCCGCCGGCGCGGTGCCGCCGAACACGCATGCGCACGCACGCGATACAAGTTGACCGCAAGTTCGCAGAATCCTACAATCGGCCAAAGCTAACCGATTAGTTTTAACGTGGGGCCAACTTGCCCCCGATGAGGCACGCCATGGTTACAGCCACGCGCAAAGACACAGACGTCGCTCTCATGGCGCACCTGTTCCGCAGAGCAGGGTTCGGCGCCACACGGGACCAACTCGATCATTACGTCGCCAAGGGCTACGAAGAGACCGTAGAGGAACTGCTGCATCCGGAGTACGGTGAACCGCACGATCAGGACCTCCTCGAACGGTATTTCATCGCCGCCACGGAGGCCCGTTCGGTAGGCCACGCCGACCCTCAGTGGTCCTGGCGGTTGGTCACCAGCCCCAAGCCCCTCGAGGAGAAGATTGCGCTCTTCTGGCACGGCCTTCTTGCTGTGGGGGGCATAAAGCTGGACCACGGCCTCGAGATGCTCACCGAGATCGACCTGTTCCGTCGGGTCGGCCTTGGGAAATTCCGGACTCTGCTCCTGGAGATATCCCGCAACCCGGGCATGATGTACTGGCTCGACAACCAGAACAGCCACAAGGACGCTCCGAACGAAAACTACGGCCGCGAACTCCTTGAACTGTTCTCGATGGGCATCAACGAGACCGGCGAGGGCGCTTACACGGAGGATGACGTGAAGGCCGCCGCCAGGGCGTTCACAGGCTGGGCGTCCAAGCCCACGATGCCGCCGTTCTTCCTCGGCCCGTTCCCGATGGAGTTCCGTTACGACCCCGACGACCACGACCACAGTGATAAAGAGTTTCTCGGCGAGACGGGCGATTGGAACGGCGAGGACATCGTCGAAATCACCGTTCGCCAACGGGCCACCGCTGAGTTCGTCGCAAGGCGCCTCTACCAGTTCTTCGTCGCCGATGACGCGGACGAGGACGAAGTCCAGCGACTCGCAGACGTGTTCGAGGAGAGTGACGGTGAAATCAGGGCCGTACTTAGGTCCATATTCCTCTCCGATCATTTCAAGTCGGAAGCCGTGAGATACCGGAAGGTCAAGAGCCCCGCCGAGATGGTCTACGGAACGGCCCGATTGACCGACCGCTACACCCTGCCGGACATGGACGCCTCTCAGTTGGCGTTGTATTCCATGTTCATGGGCCAGTTCTTGCTGAACCCGCCCAGCGTGGAAGGCTGGCACGAGGGGGAAGAGTGGATCGACAGCGGCGCGCTGGTCGAACGGATCAACTTCGCAACCGGCCAACTCGAAAAGACCGACACGCCGGGGATCCAGAGCATGGTCACACGCGTTAAGGCAGCCGGCAGCGACCTGTCCGGCCAGGAATACGTGGAAACGTGCCTCGACGCGATGGGCGCGCTCGACGTTTCCGACCGCACGATGGCGCTGCTCTCGGAACACGCCTCAGGCCAGGAACTTCCGTCCAGTGAGGAAGACGAGACCAACCGCGCAGTCGAGATGTTCCAGCTAATCGCGTCAACCCCCGACTACCAGTACTGCTAAACAAGCGGCCGAGAGGTCAAGGACCCAGGAGATAGAAAATGGCCACGAACGGTCACGGGAGCAATGGCAGCAACGGCAGGGCCAAGAACCTGGTCGTGATCCAGCTTTCCGGAGGAAACGACTATCTGAACACCGTAGTCCCCTACCAGGACGGGCTTTACTACGACTACCGGCCGGTAATGGGGCTGAAGGGCGAGAAGGTCATCCCGCTCGACGACCGCGTCGCGTTCAACTCCCACATGGGCGCGTTCAAGCGGCTGTATGACGACAACAAGATGGCGGTCATCATGGGGATCGGATATCCGGAACCCAACCGCTCGCACTTCCGGTCGATGGACATCTGGCACACCGCCGAACCGGAGATCGCGTCGTCGGAGGGTTGGCTGGGCAAGACGACCAAGGCCCTCGACCCCGAAGGCAAGAACCCGGTCACCGCAGTCAACTTCGGCCGCGGCCTGCCTAGGGCGCTCGCATACCCCGGCGTCTCGGTGGCATCCGTTGGCGCGCTCGAGTCTTACGGCCTTTACACGGGCCTCGCCGGCGCGTCGAACCGCGACGCGCTGCTCGACACCGTCAGCCGGATATATCAGCCGATGTCCGAGGAGGGATTCCCCTCCATGCGGCTGCTGCAGACCGGCCGGGGCATGTTGGACGGCGCAGACTTGCTGCGCGCGGCGCCCGACGGATACACGTCGAGCGTCGAGTACAACGCGGAAAACCCCATCGCGCAGAGCCTCAAGGGCGTGGCCCAGGTGATGTCCGCCGACCTGGGGACCAGGATCTACTACACGCAACACGGCAGTTTCGACACCCACACCAACGAACTCGTCAACCACGCAAAGCTGTGGGACGAGGTGTCTCAGGCGGTCGAGTGCTTCTGGGCCGACCTGATCGAGCAGGGCCAGGCCGACAACACAGTCATCTGGATGTTCTCGGAGTTCGGCCGCCGCATCGAAGACAACGGCGCGGGGACCGACCACGGCTCGGGCGGCGTGGCGTTCGTCCTGGGGAACCCGATCAATGGCGGGATGTACGGCGAATACCCCAGCCTGGACCCGGCGGACCAGCTCGAAGGGGACGTTCACTACAACACGGACTACCGCGACGCGTACGCATCGATCCTGGAGGACGTTCTCCACGTCGACTCCGAGTGGGTCTTGAAGAAGAAGTTCGACCCAATCCCCGACCTGGTCCGCACCTAAGAAGTCCACCCACCGAACAACAAGGTCCAATGAGCGGATACACATACAGCCACACCATCGGAATCGCCTCTTTCGAGGGCCGCGGGTTCATGAACCCGGTGGACGCCCGGTTCGCCCGCGACGGCAATCTCTACGTCCTCAGCAGGTCGAACGCCGGGAACAAGAACGTCCGGATCAGCGTCGTGACGCTCGACTCCGAGTTCCAGTTCGAATTCGCGAACTGGGGCGAGGAGCCGGGCCAGGCGACGCAACCGACCAGTTTCGCGTTCGGCCCCGACGACCGCGTCTACTTGGCCGACGAGTACATCAATACCGTCACGGTATTCGAAAAAGACGGGACGCTCGTAGAGCGCTGGGGCGAACAGGGCGACGGCCCGGGGCAGTTCAACAGGCCTTCCGGGGTAGCAGTCGACTCTGACGGCAACCTGCGCATTGTGGACCACCTGAACGCCCGCATTCAGACGTATTCGCCGGACGGACGCTACATCTCGTCGTTCGGCACCTTCGGTTCCGGCCCCGGCGAGTTGAACTTCCCGTGGGGCATTTCAATCGACCCGGAAGACGGGATCTGGATAGCCGACTGGCGCAACGACCGAATCCAGCGCTTCGGGCCTGATGGTGAGTTCCTGTCGGCGTTCGGCTCACGCGGCGACGGCGACGGGGAATTCAACCGCCCGTCGGCTGTGCATTACGGCCTGGACGGCCTGATCTACGTTTCCGACTGGTGGAACGACCGCGTGCAGGTTTTTGAAACGGACGGCACGCACCGGGAAACCCTGGTCGGCCACGCGACTCTTTCGAAGTGGTGCCAGGAGTTCGTCGACGTCAATCCGGAGCAGGCAAGCTGGCGTGAAAACTCGGGAATGGCCGAGCGCGAAAAACTCTTCTGGCGCCCGGCCGGCATCGACACGTCGCCCGAAGGCCTCGTAGTCATAGCCGACAGCTGCCGCCACCGCGTACAGATATACAGCCGGGTGGCAGAGCCAGCCCTGGTCTGAGGCTGCCGGTTACCTCAGCCCGTACTCCTCCATCAACCCCGTAATCTGGCCCCAGGTCGCCTCTTCGATCTCTACGCCGGACTCCTTGCGGGCCCGGCGGGTTTTGGCTTCCTTCTCGCCCGGGTACAGGATTTCGTCGAAGCCGGGCATCAGCGGGGTGTCCTTCGAATACCCGACCAGCCAGTCGACGCGCTCTCGGATGCCGTCCGACGGCACGAGGCGATCGATATCGATGACGATGATGGTCGAGCCGCTCGAATACGCCTCTCCGGTCGGGTCCGGCTTGCCGTACTCACCTACCAGGCCTCCCAGCACCGCGGCCATGAACGCAAGCGCATACCCCTTGTGGCCCACCTGCGTCCCGCCCAGCGGCAGTATGGCGCCGCCTGCGTAGAAGTCATTCGGGTCCCGGCTTGGATTGCCGTCCGGATCGACGACCCACTCATCCGGCAAGTCGTGCCCGCGAGCCCTGTAGACCCTCAGCTTGCCCTCCGCGCCTATCGACGTAGCGAAGTCGAGCAGGACGGGGTTCTCCTCCCTGTACGGGAAGCCGATGCTGACCGGGTTCGTGCTGAAACGGCGGGCTGCGCCTCCGTACGGAGGGACGATGGTGGAACCCTCGCCGAGCAGGCCTGTGAACATGATGGCCGCCATGCCGTTGCGCGCCGCCATCTCGGCGTAGCTGCCGATCCGGCCGACGTGACCCAGGCTCGACATCGTTGCAAGGCTGATCCCGTGGACCTTCGCCTTTTCGATGGCGGCCTCGGTGGCAAACGTCGCCACGACCTGGCCGAACGAATGGTGCCCGTCCACCCGCAGGAGCCCGCCGCTCTCCGCCACAATCTCCGGTTCGGCGTCCGGCTTGCGTACTCCGGTCCGTATGTCCTCGATGTACTGCGGGACCCGGATGAAGCCGTGCGAGTCGTGACCCGTCATGTTGGCGTCGGCCAGGTGGTCCCCAACAATCCGGCCATTTTCTTCTGTCGCACCGGCCGCGACGAAAATCCGAGTCGAAATGTCCGATATCTGTTGGCTGCTCAGTAAGGGCATGCGGTATTCCTCATTTCTTACGACTCTTGGACAGACGCTAAGGTGTACGCTGCTGTCACCCACAGGCACCACGACCCCATGATGGGTGTCCGTCCATCCGTAGTGCTTACTTCAGGTTACCCAATACTCAATGCAGGCAGGGTAACTGGACCCGAACATGCCGCTTTCCCATTTCTCCACTTCGAAGTTCAGACTAACCAGCGCAGCTCCACAGCTAGGGTTCACCTCGGGCCGTATGGGCATCCTTGCCCTGATGTTGTTATTGACAGCCGCGGGCTGCACCTCGGATGCGGAAAACATTCGCGCGACCAATGAGGCTGCTGCAACACCCCCAGTGACCAGTACGCCGCTCAGCGCGGAAATCGGTTCGACTGAAATTCAGGACGGCGATTGCATAACTTCAAGTTTGCCGGAAGGTGTTGACATCGAGTCTGTCGTGATCGTTCCATGTTCCGCCGACTGGCAATACCGGGCCCTCGGGTCGTTTGAAGTCGATGACTTTGATCGATATCCGGGAGAGGCGTCATTCCAACAAAGGGCGTTCAGGGAATGTGATCGCCGCTTTACATACACATTGTTTCCAACCGAAGATTCCTGGAGACTGGGCGACCGCAAGGTGACCTGCCTCCAGAACAGCTTTGGACTGTCCACCACCGACCCCGCAAGGTTGGACCGCCTGATCACGAACAATCGGCTGGAAGTCGACGAGTGCTTCAACGAAGCGTCTGAGTACGACGACGCTCTGGTTGAAGTCGTTAGTTGCTCCGGTGAGTGGCAATACCGAATTCTCAACGCCTTCCCGGTCGATGACGTTAGTCGATATCCGGGAGAAGGTCTTTTTGCCCAAAGGGCCTACAGCGAGTGCGATCGGCGATACACGTTCTTGTTATTCCCAACCGCTGAGTCCTGGTCCCTTGGTGACCGGAAAGTCACATGCCTGCAGGAGAGCTTTGGACTATCCGTTACGGACCCACTGATGTTGGATCGACTGGCAAACGGCAGCAAGCTGAGATTAGGGGAGTGCTTTAACGAGGCTCCTGAAACCGGATACGCGATGATGGAAGTTGTAAGTTGCTCAGGCGAGTGGCAGTTCAAAGTGGTTGGCAACCTGTTGGTGCCGCGCGACGGCGCCTTTCCCGGCGAGCAATACCTTGAGGAATTCGCGAACCGGGAGTGTGGGACTTCCTCCGAGTTCTATTTCTTTCCGGTTGCCGAGTCGTGGGGCCTTGGAGATCGGACGATAACCTGCGTCCAGTCCGCCCAATGAAGCACCGCGTTCCGGTCGATACCAATGCCCCAGAGAGTGTCCAATAAGTACCTGACCGATTACGAAGTGGCATCGCGTCAGTTGCCGCGCCCCTCCCCATCGGGCGCCCACAAGAGACGCCCCTACGAGTGGTCGTCAGATAGAGTGTCTGGGGGATGTTGCGCGGGCCAATGCATCCCAGTGCGTTTTCGGACACCCTCTAAGACAGCGCCGGGTCTTTGAACATGTCGGGGGGATCGATCTCGTCCGGCCCGAGCACTTTGCAGATCTTGCTGTAGACCTGAATGCGGTACCGGCCCGTGTCCGCCCAGTAGACCCGGTTTTCCCTATCCACCTTGACCGCGGACGGATTGAAAAACCGCTTTTCGTCGTCCAGGTTCACGACGTTCTCACGCATGCGAAGCATGTCCAGGTTCGTCATGAGCTTGCGCATGCCCCGTTCGTTCAGGGTCGCGTCGCCTAGGAACGATTCGAGGAATCCGCCGCGCGGGTTAAACATGAGCCCGCGGTGGTTCGACCGGTCCACGACGTAGATGTCGCCGTACTGGTCCACCGCCACGTCGCTGGGCCTGTTCATCTGGCCGGGACCCGATCCCGATTCGCCGAGTACCTGGAGAACCTCTCCGTCGGTTGAGAACCGCTGCACGCGGTCGTTCCGCCAGTCGGCGACCAGGACCGTGCCGTTTATCGGGTCGATGCCCATTCCCCACGGGTAGTCCAACTCGCCCGGAGCGTCGCCGTGGCTGCCGAATCCGCCAAGGTACTCCCCCTCGTTCGTGAAGTGCTCGACGCGGCTATTGCGCGTGCTGACGACCCATATCGTCCCATCGTTATCGACGGCGATGCCCGACGGGGCGTTGAGTTGGCCCGGGCCGTCACCAGCCTCGCCCCACGTGCCAAGAAACTCGCCTGCGGTGGTGAAACGACCGACTTTGTTGGCCTGTTCGTCGGTCACGTAAATTATTTCGTTCTCGTCGATCTCGCACATAACCCACGACGGCATCAACTCTTTGCCGTCAGGTTCGTACCCTCCATCTGGACCCGGCACGTAGATGTCGTTGTCTTCGTATCCGTCATCCTCCACGGTCACCCTGACGAACCTATTTGCGGCGACGTTGCCGGCGTTCTCGTTGAAGCGATTGATTACGAAGAGTTCATCGGGCCCGATGGCGAGGTCGAGAGGACCCTTGAATCCGCCCAGGGCGAGCCGTTGACCGAGGGCGATCTCAAACTTGTGCCCTCCCCGAATCATGTAGGGATACCCCGTTACGCCGTCGTACACCGGGGCCTGGATTTTTCTTGTGGCTGGAATAGTGACCATGGTGTTCCCCTGCCGCCCGTTGATCGACCGATTGCCGCCTGGCATCGGCGCTAAGCCCTGGCTGTCTCCAGGAGATCGAACTGTTCGAAGTGGCCGTTCACGATCTCGTCCGGCGCGATATCGAAATGCCGGTCCAGTATCGTGGAATAGATGGACCTGAAGTCGTTGTTGTAGTGCAGGTCGCCGCTGAGTTGCTGCGATGGTTCGAGCGACGGGTATTCGCCGTAGATGCCACCCAGCACGCGGTCTCCGATCAGGAACGCCCCGCCGCCGGACCCGTGGTCGGTGCCGTTGCCGTTGTCCCTGACGCGGCGTCCGAATTCCGAAAAGATCAGCATCACCACTTCGTCGGCCGCATCGTGGTGCTTCAGGTCGTCAAAGAAGTCTCGCACCGCCCGAGAGACCTGCCTCCACAGCTTTTGCTGGGTCTGTACCTGGTTCCCGTGCACGTCGTACCCGCCGTGCTGGGCGTAGAAGACACGCGTTCCCAGGCCGGCCGTGTGGACCTGCACGATGTCCCGCAGATTCTGTGCCAGCGGGTTGGCTTCGTACTCGATCGGCGATGAGTACTTCGGGGGCGCCGTCTTGAGCAGATCGACCGCCTCCAGCGCGTCCCGCCCGGTTTGGCCGATGTGGTCCATGATCATCTGCTGCTCGTCGAACTCGATCGGCGCGTACATGCGGGTAAAGACGTTCAGCGCGGTACGGTGGGTCTGGCCTTCCAGGTTGGTCAGCAGCCCGTATCCTTCGAGTTGCGTCACAGATACCGCAGGCGTACCCGACAGGTACATCGCGCGCGGCAGACCTGGTCCGAAACTCACGCCCGTGACGACGTTTCGTTTCTCCGGGTCTAGCTCGCGGATGGTCCGGCCGAGCCACCCTTCCGACACGTACTCGAACGGATTGGCCGTGTGCCAGATGTCCATCGAACGGAAGTGCGAGCGGTCCGGCTCGGGGTACCCCGTCCCGTTGATCACAGCGACGTTCCCGGCGTCCCACATGTCCTTGATTTCCGTGAGCGCCGGGTGGAAACCCAATCTCGGGTCGATGTGGAGCAACTCCGATTCCGGGATGCCGACCGTCTGGCGGAAGTCGTAGTACAGCGGGTCTCCGTACGGCACCACCGTGTTCATGAAGTCGTTTCCGCCGGACAGTTGCAACACAACGATCACCGGTTCGCTACCGTTGCCTCGTCCGTTTGTTTCTTTTGTCATAAGGATTTCTCCACATCGGTCGAAATCAGACCGGGTCACGGGCCATCGCCGAATTTAGGCGAACTGGTACTCCCGTGAGGTTGCGATCATGCCGACAAGTTGTCCGGCAATGCGCCGCGCGGCTTGTTTTTCTTCACGGGTCCCCCTTGGGATTCTCCCGTCGATACCGAGTTCGTTGAGAATGATTTGCCTCGAAGGACTTCCCAGTCTCAGCGAACCCATCTCGTAGAGGCACGTGTCGAGCAGGTCATCCACCGACACCGGCCCCTCCCCTGCAGACGCGCGCTCGGCCATCGCAGAGACTCCGGGTGCGTTGGAGTCATTCAGCCGCTCAGCCGCGAAATTCACGCGTGACACCAGGAACGACGAGTCGATCCACTCCCGGCCCGTGTGCCACCCCTCGACGGTCGGTGGGTTGAGAAGTTCCTGCCCCATGGCAAGTGTCGCCCTCGGCAGAGCTGAGAGGCCGCGCTCATAGCCGTCTGTGTGTCGACCGGACAACCGCACGGTGTTCGCCACGAATTCTGCAGGACTCTTCACTTTTCTGAACTGGGAGTTCTTGAAGAAATCGCTGTTGAACACGAACCGCAGGACTTCCCGGGTTTCGTGACCGCTGTCCACGTAGGCTTGCGCGATCAGTTGGATTTCATCATCATCCGGCTCGTCGGCTACGAAGAACGAGTGGACTTCCTTGCCGACGAACGCCGCAGTGGCAGGTTGCCGGATGATGATCTCGATAACGTCGTCGCCGTTGAAGTCGCCGGTTTCGCCCAGGAACTCCTTCTCGCCGTGGTCGTGGTCTTCTTCGCGGTACACGAAGTCAGCTGGCCAGTATCCGGTTGGATAACGGGGAAGGACCTGCGTCATCGTCCAGCCGGTGAACGCCCGGGCACAGTTCCTGACATCGTCCTCCGTGTAGTTGCCTCGACCCATGCTGAAGAGCTCCAACAACTCACGGCCGTAGTTTTCGTTAACGGCCACGGAGTGGTTGGTCTGCTGGTCGAGCCAGTAGATCATCGCCGGGTCCCTGGAAAGTTGCTGCAGAAGCGTCCCGAAATTGCCGAGCCCGTAGTCCCGCAGCATCGAGTAATGGCGGTACATCATCGGGCCGTTGGTCACCTTGGCCCAGCCCGTCGCGAAGACCCCGTGCCAGAACAGGGCTATCTTCTCCTCCAGCGGGCGCGGGGAGTTGACCATCCTGTACATCCACTTCATCGCCGCCCAGCGCGGCGATTCCTCGTCCGCGTGCTCCGCGTGGTGCCGCTCGAGGACGTCCTCATCGAGCCTGGGAAATCGGTCGGGGTTCAGCAAATCGTCAACGACGTTTTCGTATCCCCGCGCGGCCAGTTCCTCCAATTCGGGGCTGGTAGCGCCGAATCCTGCGCGTCTCATGAGGTGGGCTACGAGTGAAATTTCGCTCTGCGAGACCATTTTTCTTCCTCGCCAAAATTAGCCGGTTCCGGAAGCCGCGTACGCGGCTCGCCGCAATGGGCGGAATTATACGACGCGGGCCGGTCTGAAAGCGGTAGAATCTCGCATTGCCCCGTTCAGGTCAGTTAGAGATGCAAGACACGCCACGCCAGGAACATATCGACCCCATCAGGTTCGAAGTCATCCGCAATGCGCTCGCGCAGGCTACGGAAGAGATGGCCGCTGCGTTGCGTCGCAGCGCTTATTCCACCAACGTAAAAACGCGGCAGGACTTCTCGTGCGCGTACTTCGACCCGGATATGCGCGTCATCGCGCAGGCATTCACGCAGCCCGTGCACCTGGGGTCTTTCGTGGAACACGTACCGCGCGCCATCAGGAGACACGGGGTGGACAGGCTCGGCCCCGGGGACATGATCCTTTCGAACGACCCGTATGGGGGCGGCGTTCACCTGAATGACATAAGCCTGATCGGGCCGGTCCACTGGAAAGGCCAACTTGTCGGTTATACGGCCTGCCTCGCGCACCACGTCGACGTTGGAGGCGGAGCGCCTGCCTCGGTGGGCGCGTTTCAGGAAGTCTTCCAGGAAGGCGTGATCATTCCGGCGGTGAAGCTGGTCAAGGGCGGGGAAATCGTCGACGACGTCTTCAGGCTGGTCCTCGCCCAGATCAGGTCGAAACGTGAAACGGCCGGGGACTTCCGGGCACAGGTCGCGTCCAACCTGACCGGCATACGAAGGGTCAACGAAATCATCGACCGCTTCGGATTGGACGAATTCCTGCGGTACGTAAACGAGATTGTCGACTACACCGCCCGGCGCACCCAGGCTGAAATCGAAAAGCTGCCGAAGGGCGTGTACACGGCTGCCGGTTCCGTCGACAACGACGGATTTACCGACAAACCGGTCCAATTGAAGGTCAAGGTGACCATCGACGACTCGGGCGTCCACTTCGATACGACCGGTTCAGAGCCCCAGCGCAGAGCCCCGGTCAATTCCACCTTCGCCCAGACATTTTCGGCCTGCGCCTATGCTTTGCGGGCGTTGATGGACAAGGACCTGCCGGTCAACCACGGTTTCTACCAGTACGTGCGCATAACGGCGCCACTGGGGTCCGTCACGAACTGCGTCCATCCCGCGCCCGTCGTCGGAGGGTGGGAAACGCACGTCAGGGTCAACGACCTCATCTTCAAAGCTCTTTCCGTTTCGTTGCCGGACGAAGTCCCGGCCGGTACCAAGGCGATGCAGTGCCACTCCGGCTTCGGTGGCGAGCACCCCCGGACCGGCGAGTATTACTGCTACCTGGAAACCCTGGCCGGCGGCTACGGCGCCCGATCCAGGTCGGACGGACCGGACGCCGTCCAGTCCCACGGCCAGAACACCGAAAACGCCCCGGTCGAAGAGCTGGAAAGCAACTATCCGCTCAGGATTGACCGATACGGCCTGATACCGGACTCAGAGGGTGCCGGGAAATACCGCGGCGGCCTCGGTATACGCCGTGACTATCTATTCCCGTCGGAAACTACATTCACCATTCTGGCCGACCGGGACAAGGCTGGACCACACGGTCTGTTCGGAGGCCAGCCAGGTTCGATTTCGGTCTATGCCCTGATGAGAGACGGCGAGGAGACGCACCTGTCGTCGAAGTCGACCGTTCATCTTCAGCCCGGAGACGTAATTTCGTACCGCACATCGGGCGGAGGCGGATATAACGACCCGTTCCAGCGCGATCCCGAACTTGTCCTGAGAGACGTACTCGATGGGAAAGTGTCCGTAGAACGCGCGAACAGCGTGTATGGCGTGGCGATAAGCGGCGACGGCCAGTCGATAGACGCGGCTGCCACAGAACGGCTGCGAGCCGGCGCCGGGCCCGGCGCATGAAGACCCCTGCCAGAGGCGCGAGTTTGTCATCTTGAATAACGCTCGATACAGGCTCGGCGTGGACATCGGCGGGACCTTCACCGACGGTGTGCTCATCGACACGTCGTCCGGTGATGTGTCCAACTCGAAGGTGCTTTCGACGCCGGGCGATCCGTCGCTTGGCTTCATGAACGCGGTGGAGCAGTTGATCGGCGGCGACGGCGTTGACCTCGACGCAATCGAGCACGTCGTCCACGCGACCACGGTTGCGACGAACGCAATCATCGAAGGCGACACGGCGCGAGCCGCGTTCGTGACGACCGAGGGCTTCTCGGACATGCTGGAGATCGCCCGGCAGATCCGCCCTTCTCTTTACGACCTGAATTTCGAGAAGCCTCCGCCGCTTGTGCCTCGCAGGTTGTGCTTCGGCGTACCGGAGAGACTCGACGCCGACGGGGAAGTCATCATCCCGCTCGACGAGTCAAAAGTAGAGGAAATCGCGGAACGAATACTCGAGGCGCAGGTCGAATCCGTGGCCGTGTGCCTGCTTCACGCCTACCGCAATCCCACCCACGAGGCGCGGGTTGGGGAAATCCTACGGGCGAAGTTGCAAGGCATCCCAGTTTCGTTGTCCTCGGAAGTCGCGCCGGAGTTCCGTGAGTTCTTCCGGGCCAGCACCACCGTCATCAACGCCGTTATCGGACCCCTCGTCGGCCGTTACCTGTCGAACATCGAACGCCGCCTGGACAGCCGGGGCATAGGCGGCGACCTGCTGGTCATGCAGAGCAGCGGAGGTGTCTACGCGTCGGATGCGGCGGTCGAACGCCCCGTCTTCATGGTGGAGTCCGGCCCCGCCGCGGGCGCCGTCGCCGCAACGCACATAGGCGCGGCAGCCGGTCACAAGAACCTCATCTCATTCGACATGGGCGGCACGACCGCGAAAGTGAGCATGATCCTGGGCGGCGAGCCGAGGGTCACGAAGGACTACACGGTCGGCGCAGAAGCGCAGAGCGGCGTGGGAGCCTTCGGCGGGGCCGACGGCTACCCGGTCAGGACCCCGGTCATCGATCTCGTGGAAATAGGCGCAGGCGGCGGTTCGATCGCGTGGGTAGATTCGGGCGGCGCGCTGCGGGTCGGTCCCAGGAGCGCGGGAGCCGAACCTGGTCCGGCCTGCTACGGACAGGGCGGGACGCAGCCCACCATCACGGATGCAAACCTCGTCCTGGGCAGGCTCAACCCGGACTACTTTGCCGGCGGGTCCATGCGGCTCGACCCCGATCTTTCTTCTGCCGCCATCGAGGAACACTGCGCCGGTCCGCTGGGGATGGGGGTTGAGGCGGCGGCCGACGGCATCATAGAAATCGCCAACGCCATGATGGTCGGCGCGCTACGGCTCGTCTCCGTACAGCGCGGCCACGACCCGCGCGACTTCCTGCTGGTGGCGTTCGGAGGTGCAGGACCGGCGCACGCCGCGCGAATCGCACAGGACAGCGGCATGGCGGGAGTGCTCATTCCGCCGAGTCCCGGCACCGCATCCGCCCTGGGCCTGCTGGCGACCGACCTGCGGCTCGATCGCACCGCGACCAACCTGGAACTGGCCGACAAAGTCGACGCGTCAGTGCTCGATCAGAAGTTCCGGATACTGGAATCGGAGAGCATAGTTGCGCTGCGGGCAGACACGTCCAACGGCCCGGGGGTCCAGTTCCGCCGGTCGGTGGAGATGCGCTACTACGGCCAGAGTTTCGAACTGGACATTCCAGCGCCCGCCGGGACATTGGATGAACAGGGCCTGGCCGCCATCGTCTCGGCGTTCCACGACGAACACAAGCGCGCATACGGCTTCAATGTCCCCGGCGAGCCGGTGGAGTTGGTGAACCTCCGCGTCGTCGCCGTACAACCGATCACCAAACCCGCCACACGCACCGCGGCCGGGGATTCTGTCACCCGGTCTACAGAGGCGAAAGGCAGCCGGCAGGTGTTCTTTGCCGACCTGGGCGGTTGGACCGACACCGCGGTCTACGACAGGTACGCCATGGCCCCTGGGGCTAGCGTGGAAGGCCCCGCGTCGATCGAAGAGGCAGACTCATTGACCGTTGTGCCTCCGGCCTGGGCGGCTAAAGTGGACGAACACGGCAATCTGATGCTCAATCGCCCTTGATGCTCGAAAGAGCAACCATTCCGAATCAACCAGTCCGCCTGCCACCACGGGGTCCCCAATGACCGCGCCATTCGTCAGAAAACCTTTTCGGCTTCAAATCGATCACCCGGTGCCCATGCGGGACGGCGTGCGGCTCTCCGCGGACATCTATCTGCCTTCCAGCGGTGGACCATTCCCCGCGCTGCTGCTCAGGACGATCTACGACAACCAGGAACCGCGCTACCTCGCCTGGACTCGCCGCTTCGTAGAGGCGGGATACGCCGTGGTGCTCCAGGACTCCCGCGGCCGCCACGATTCCGAAGGTCAGTGGGACCCATACATGTGCGAGCTGGAGGATGGCTACGACACGCACGAGTGGATCGGCAGGCAAGAGTGGTGCGACGGACAGATTGGGACCTTCGGCCTGTCGTACCCGGGCTTCACCCAGACCCTGCCGGCGACCATGCGCAGCAAGTACCTGAAAGCCCTGGTTCCCATCGCTTCCCAGCAGGACAACTACGGCCATCACCGGGTCGATGGCGTGATTCACCACGCCGTCAGCCTCTTCTTCGCAAACATGATGGGCAAGACTATGCAGCGCAACGCCCTCGGCGAACTGGACCAGGACCAGATGTACCGGGCGTTGCCGCTCATATCGGCGCTGGACGACCTGGGCGCAAACCCCTACTACCGCGGCGTCATCGAGCATGAGCAGTACGGCGATTGGTGGGACCGCTACAGCCTCCGAAACCGCTACGACCAGGTTGAGTGCCCTTCCCTGTTCATTACCGGTTGGTTCGACTCCCTGCTCCACGAAACGTTGAAGGTGTTCAACGGATGGACGAAACACGCCCGGTCTGACGACGCACGCAAGCTGACCAAGTTAGTCGTGGGTCCCTGGAGCCACCAGGTCGCACCGTGGGGCAGAGAGCCGTTCGATCCCGGCGGCCGATTCGAAGAGCTCGAGTTTGGACCGCAGGCGGCCGAAGACATCGCCGATACGCACCTCCGTTGGTACGACGCCCGCATGAAAGGCATCGACAACGGCATCGACTCGGAACCACCTATCAGGTTGTTCGTCATGGGGGCCAACAAGTGGCGATTCGAGAATGAATGGCCGTTGAAGCGCGCGACGGAAGGCCGCTTCTACCTGGCCGGCGACGGCGCTTCAGGAGAGGGAGGCAGCCTGATGACCGAGCCGCCGACCGGAGAATCGCCGGACAGCTTCACCTACGACCCTGACGACCCCGTGCCGTCGTGGGGCGCCCAGTACCAGACGCAGGAGTTGAGCGGGCCCCGCGACCGGGCCGAAATCCAGAGCCGTTCGGACGTGCTCGTGTACTCGTCGGAAATCCTCACGCGTGATGTAGAAGTGACCGGACCCGTCACCGCAACGATTTACGCCTCCTCGACGGCGCCCGACACGGACTTCACGGCCACCCTCGTAGACGTCTACCCCGACGGGCGGGCGATAATCCTGTGCGAAGGGATTTGCCGCGCCCGTTTCCGCAAGGGCACCAACAGGCCGGAGTTGATCGAGCCGGGCCGCCCATACGAATTCCACGTCGACATGTGGGACACCAGCAACCTGTTCAAGGCCGGACACCGCATAAGGCTCGAAGTGTCGTCAAGCAACTTCCCCCGCTACGACCGCAATCTCAATACCGGCGGCCGTATCGGCTACGAGACCGAATGGGAAGGCGCTGAGCAGACGGTGTACCACGACGAAGTCAGACCGTCGCGTCTGAATCTACCCGTCGTACCTCCGGTCGTTCCTTTTTAGGACCGGCACTCCCCGAGGGTCTCAACGCAGGCGTCCGTAATCAGCCGGCCTGCCCCCTTTTCCAGCCTGCTGACACGCACCGACCTGTGTGTCTCATACCCTCCCTGCTCGAAGGCTGCCTTGGTGGGAACATACCCGCACCAGCCATTCGTGAGTTGGGAAATCAACGTCACGTCGAATGGCGACCGCTCTTTGATTTCAAGGCCGAACTCTACGAATAGCTCGGCGGGATTGGTCGAAACTGCCGTGCCGGACATGGCGATCGCGCTCACCTCCACCTCGCACGAAGTGGGTCCCAGTTTCAGGATTGCCTCTTCTTCCGCGCGCCAGCGGAGCCGGTCGAACTCCTGCATTCCCTCTCCGCGACCCCGGCACAGGCAATAGTCGTCGCAAAACCTCGACTCCGACAACGGGCGGTCCGGCACGTCCATCACCCGACGCGCAAATCGTAGGTCCCGGATCGGTCGGCGTTCACTTCCTTCAATGGAGCCGACCAAGGCGTCCGCGAGGCCTGATCCAATCTTCCATGCGGCCGAGTCTCCGTCCAGGGGCGGCGGGACATCCGGGTCCTGCCACGAAGTGTCCCCGGAAGCGCCAGTCAGGTACACGGTGGGTATATCCGATCCGAACCTGCTGCGCACGACGTCACCGAACCTGCCGCCAAGGTCACGGTGAAAGAAATCAGGAAGCGGCCGGCCGGCGACAGGACTCCCTCCGGCTACGTGGTTATGGACGGAAAAAGACGAGACGAGAGCGATGGGAGCGCCGCCCGGCTCTTCGAATAACCAGTACCCGAGTTCCGGATCGGCAGGCCCGGCCGGTGGATTCGATGGGTCTCTGTCCTCAGAAAACACCATGTCTATCCCGCCATCCGGACGGAGATACCGGCGATTGAACGTCAAGGACTCGGTTTGGGCGTTGCCCGCGGCAAGTACCGCCGGCCGGAGGCGGTCGGCTGCTGTTGCGACGGCTTCCGTCATACGCTCCCCCACCCATTCCGAGTAGGCGGGATCGGGGTCGTTGTCCCCGGCCGCCATCCAGGCGCGGGCGAGGCCGGGCGCAACGTGCGTGTGTGTGGCCGCAATACTGATGTGCTCGGGCAGAATTCCACTTTTTTCAGCAATTCTCCGTCTCAAGCCGAGGAAGTGGGCGCGGTCAATCATTGTCAGATCGGCCGAGATGAGGGCTCCTGACTTCGCGCCATCGGTAAAGACAACGGAGTGAGCCAGTAAGTCCCAGTCCTCCGACTTATTCCTCACGAGCGGCCGCCCGCCCCAGCTATCGGAGCGGGACGGCGTGATGTTGACGGTGCAAGCGCCGGCCATTCCCTGCATTGCGTCGATCATGCGGCCCTGCCTGAACGAATTCCTGCCTGTCTGGCAGTATCTAGCCCCAGTCTTCGTAATCCGCCCGCCTGGTCTTCCTGGAGAACTGCAGGTGGACGCCGTCTGGGTCGTAGAAACTGGCGATTGTCCGCCCGGACCTCGTGCCCTCCTGCGGCGACACGTGGAAATTGATTCCCAGGTATTTCGCCTCCCTGTAGGCCTCCTCGACGCTCTCAACCTCAAGCGAAATGTGGTCGATCCCCGTGGTTTGTCCTTCCTTAACTTGGTGAAGCTCCACGCCTATCGGGATTCCGGGGCCGTGCGTGGACATGTACACGGCGTCGCCACCGTCGTTCGTCCCATCCGGGCAAAACCCAAGTTTCCTGTAGAAGTCCACCGACTTCTCGATATCGGCGACAAAAAGGTCCATGTGCTCAAGTCTGATCAATCGCATTGCAAACGCCCTCGTTTTCTTTCGGACTGAACGCGGTGCAACCTGGCGGTCCATGACTGTTCGGCGTCGCGTCCCAAGCAAGAAACGGCGCGCCGGGCGACCGCCTTCGTCACCCGCCGACATGGTGTCACACGAGCCCAATGCTTGTCAGTCCCGGCCTTCTGACGCGCTGAAACCGCCGCGACAACTCCCCAAAACAACTGCCGCGGTGGTTTAATACGCACGGCCGAAACGGGCCCAGGCTCGAATGCCGCTTATCCAAAACGGAGAAGAAATATGGTCACCCTAGAAGAACTGGAACGGGACCCATACGCCGCGCTTGGCGTCCGCAAATTCATCAACGCAACATGCCACCACACCATTCTCGGCGGCACGCTGATTCCCGAGACCTCGCTGAAGTCGATGCGTTCCGCGGCCGAAAGCGCCGTCGACCTCATGGAGCTTCAGAAAGCCGCGGGCCGCGTAATCGCCGGCTACACCCACGCCGACGACGGCTTCATAGTGTCCGGGTGCGCAGCGGCCATGCTCGTCGGAACGGCGGCGATCCTCACCGGCACCGACCGCGCCAAGGGTGAACAACTGCCGGACCTGACCGGAATGAAAAGCAAGTGCATAGCAAAGCGCTTCGCGCGCCATCGCACGCCTGAGGGCGTCGAGTACGTCGACCACGGTTATGCCATCGCAGTACAGACGGCCGGGGTGAAATTCGTAGAGATTGGCGAAAACGATATTGCGACGGCAGAAGAGTACGACGCCGCATTCGACGACGATACGGCCATGGTCTACTGGGTCGGCTATGCGCCCATAGGGGACCTGCCGCTCGCAGACGTAATAGACATAGCCCACTCCCACGGCGTGCCAGTAATGGTGGACGCATCCAACTCTCTGCCCCCGCGCGAAAATCTCCACCACTTCATCGACCTCGGCGCCGACCTCGTCTGCTTCTCAGGCGGCAAGGGGCTACAGGGGCCGCAGGGCTCAGGCATCATCGCCGGGCGGCAGGACCTGATCGACGCGGTGGCCATGCAGTCGGCGCCCAACCACGGCATAGGCCGCGTGTGCAAGGTCAGCAAGGAAGAGGTCGTCGGGCAGATTTCATCCTTGATCTGGTGGGCGGAACAGGATGAAGAAGAGCGAATGATCGAACACCACCGCAAGAGCGGGCTCCTGAACGACATGGCGAAGGAACTGCCCGGCGCAAGGACCGAAGTGGTGTTCCCCGACCACAGCCAGCGCCCCTATCCGACCGTGCACGTGAGTCCCCTGCCGAGTTCCGGTATGAACGGCCAGGAACTGCTGGCGGCATTACGGAGCGGCGACCCGCCCATCGCCGGAATGACTCACCCTAACGACCCGGACACGATTCGACTCGACGTCCGCTTGCTCGAAGAGGACGAAATCGAGGCCATCGGCAAGAGACTGGCAGAATTGCTCGGCTAGCCCAGACTGTCATCTGTCAGCGATGAGTCAACGGGCCAACCAGGACCCGTCAACACCGCGAAACTGCAAAACTCAGCCTCAATTTTGACACTTGGGCCAAGCCGGATAACATTGCCCACTATCGCCAAGCAGGGCGACCGCGGGGGTCACTTGAGAGGGCCGAGCGCGGGGAATGCAACCGTAAGGAGGACAAGGCGTCAATGGGAAAATTCCTGGCCCGTCGCGCCTTGTTCGCCGTCATCACGGTCTTCGCCGCCACGCTGATCGTGTTCACAGTCTCCAGGCTGACTGGAGACCCGCTCGAATTCCTGATCAGGGAACAGGGCTACGGCGTCTCAGAGGAAGCCAGGGCAGCGATCAGCAAGAAGATCGGACTCGACAGGCCTCTCGCCATCCAATACTTGATCTGGATTGGCGGCGTACTGCGCGGTGATTTTGGCAGGTCCATTCTGACGGAAAGACCTGTCATAGACATCTTTGTTGAGAAGGCCCCCCCGACAATTCAGTTGGCCGCTGTCTCCTGGATACTCGCGACGTTGATAGGCGTGCCAGTGGGAGTGGTCTCCGCAGTAAACCGCGGAGGTGTTTTCGACTACATCGGGCGGGCGTTTGCGCTGTTTGGCCAGGCGGTACCGGTGTTCTGGCTTGCAATCATGGCCATCCTGATCTTTGCCGTCACCCTGGGCTGGTTTCCTTCGGGAACAAATGGCCCGCCGGATGCCAGCTTTTGGGAAAGGGTCAAGCACTTCGTCCTGCCGGCGGCCGTACTGGGTTGGAGCGGGGCCGCAAGCTACGCGCGGCTAACGAGGTCTGCCATGCTCGAAGTGCTCGACTCCGAATTCGTCAAGATGGCGCGCGCCAAGGGCGTCACCGGAAGAAGAGTTATCTGGAAGCACGCGTTGCGGAACGCAATGATTCCGCCCATCACGTTCTCGGCGCTGCTGATTGCGTTCTTCCTGAGCGGACAGGTTGTGGTCGAGGTGGTATTCGGATGGCCCGGCCTGGGACGTCTGGCGACCGAAGCCGTGTTCGAAAATGACTTCAACACCTTGAGCACGTCGGTGCTTTTCTTTGCGGTCTTATTTGCTTTCGCAAGTTTCATCGCCGACACGCTTTATTCGCTCGTTGATCCCCGGATCAGGTATTCGTAGGAAGGTCTGAGTGGATCTGTCAGTCGAAAAACGAATGTCCGGCCTCGCGATCGGAAATCTCTGGCCGGTTCGTTTCGCGTCTGCTTCCTGGTACTTCGTCCGGAGATGGCCGGTCATACCCGGGATCATCTTGATGACACTGGTCGTTTGCTCCATCTTCGCCAGCCAGATTGCCCCGCACAGTTTTAGGGAGACAAATCTGCTGTTTCGGAACGCGCCGCCAATCTGGATGGAAGGCGGCACTGTGGAGAGAATCCTGGGTGGAGACCAGGTGGGTCGAGACATACTCAGTCGTCTGATTCACGGAGCGCGCGTGGAGATGATGGTCGCCACCATCTCCCTCTTTGGCGGAGCAATACTCGGAACGGTAATCGGCATTGTGGCGGGCTACTACGGAGGCGTTGTCGACGAAGTTCTCATGCGCCTGGTAGACATCTGGTTCTCTATTCCGTTCCTGCTGTTTGCATTGGTCGTGGCGATCGCATTTACCCCCAGTTTGCAGGTGGTGTTAATCCTGTTGGCCGTGCTCGCGTGGAGCGTGTTCGTTCGGAATATCCGGGCGGAGGTCCTTGTGATCAAGACGACTGACTACGTCTCAGCAGCCAGGGTCGCCGGCGCCTCTACTTTGAGATTGATGATCCGGCACTTTTTCCCGGGCATCGTCAACACGATGATGGTCATTGCCTCCCTCAGGGTGGGTCAACTTATCCTGGCGGAGTCTTCGCTCAGCTTCCTGGGCGCCGGAATCCCGGCGCCAACGCCGGCGTGGGGAGTTATGGTCGCCGACGGTCGGAGCTATCTCGACGTCGCATGGTGGGTGTCCACATTGCCGGGCGTCGCGATTCTCCTGACGGTCATGTCGTTCAACTTCCTGGGAGATTGGCTGAGAGACCGTCTGGACCCGCGCCTGCGGCAGATTTAACGGGCCGCCTCGTTCAAGATTGTGCGCAGTCCGCGCATTGACGAAATTTCCCGTCCAAAGTAAGATTCGCGGCTGTTCGCCAGTGTGCTGGAGTGGCAACTATGGCCGGGCGCAATACGCCCGGTTCAATTAACGGGCCTGGATCTTGCACGTTGCCGAAGGAGGAACGCATGCGATTTTTTAAATTTGGAGCGGTAGCCCTAGCAGGACTGCTGGCGGCTGCCATTGCGGCTGTCGCCTGTGGCGGCGAGACCGAGATCGTCGAGAAAGTCGTCACGGTTGAGGTTGAAAAGCAGGTCCCCGTAACCGAGCAGGTTATCCAGACCGTCGTCGTCGAGAAACAGGTCGAAGGCAAGACCGTTACGGTCGTCGAGACTGTCGTCGTCGAAAAAGAGGTGACACGGACCGAAAAGGTTATCGAGACCGTCGTCGTCGAGAGAGAAGTTGAGGGCAAGACCGTCACGGTCGTCGAGACTGTTGTCGTCGAGAAGCCCGTCACCGTTATCGAGAAGGTCGTCGAGACCGTCGTCGTCGAGAAACCCGTCACACAGACCATCACCAAGGTCGAAGAGCGGGTGATCGTGCACACCGCCACTCCAATCCCGGCGGTCAGGGACGACGTTCCGGCCCCGCGAGGCAGGCCCGGAACGATCACGTTTGCGATGCTGGACGTCGGAAAGGGCACCGGAATCAACAGCGCCCAGTCGTCCAACTACCGCTGGGGCATCACTGAGGCACCATTCATGACCCTTTTCCCGGGCGACGTCCAGGGGATGGTCATCGGTGGCTGGGAACGCAGCGAGGACGGATCGAAGCTGTACCTCACCGTCAAGGACGGGGTTGAGTTCCACGGCGGCTGGGGCGCGTTTGACGCTGAGGACCTTGCCTGGAACCTGACCGACACCAACGCCACCACTAACCCAGAGTCGATTTCGTGGAACGCAGGTGACTACGGGGCGCTGTTCAAGTCCCACACCGCGATCGACGACAAGACCGTAGAGATCGAAATCAACCAGTGGGACGTCCGCTGGGCTGCCAACCAGTTGAACAGCCAGGGCCAGACCATGGAGATCTTCTCGAAGAAGGTCTTCGATGAAAAAGGCCGCGACTGGATGCTGGAAAACATCATCGGTACCGGTCCGTTCCAGTTGATCGAATACCGGGACGATGAACGCATCCTCGCCGACGCGGTGGACAACCACCACCGTCAGACCCCGATGATCGATCAGATCTCCTACATCGAGGTTCCGGAAGCCGCCACCCGTAAGGCCATGATGCTGACCGGTGAAGTGGACGGCGCCGAACTGATTCTGCCCGACCGGAAAGACCTCGCAGAACGCGGGTTCATCTGGGTCCCGGCGAACTCCGGTAAGGAACAGGTGGTCATATTCGGCGGAAACTACTGGGAAACCGCACGAATCGACACCGGTGAAGAGCTGGAGCCGTGGAACCTGGCCGGATACGCCGAAGACCACCCGTGGATTGGCTGCCCATGGCCGGACCAGTGCCCCTACGAGGACACGAACAACCCCGACGGCATGGACGACATGGAACAGGCCAGGCTCGTGCGCTGGGCGATGGCCATGGCGTATGACCGCGACCTGATCAATGAGACCTTGTTCGCGGGTCAGGCACAGCCGGACCACATCTCCATGTTCATCCCCAGCCTCCCCGAGTTCAAGGACGAGTGGAAGGTCCCGTACGACCCCGAAATGGCTAAGGAATACCTGGCCATGGCAGGTTTCCCGGATGGCTTTGAGCACACGTTCCTGGCCATCGCCGGATTCGCTGAGGAAGTCCAGCAAGCAATCGCCGGCTACTGGGAGAACATCGGCATAACCACCGAGATCCAGGTAGTTGACTACAGGGGCGTATTCAGGCCCACCGTGGTCGACCGGTCCAACTTCAACGTGTACGCACAGGGTTGCCGCCACCACAACGGCCTGCCGTTTGACTGGCCCCGCGGCCCGCAGAACACCGCCTTGACCAGAGGTGGATTCGGGTGCGGAATTGAAATGCCCTTCATCGCCGAGGGATTCGTGGAAGCGAACACCCACGATGACCCTGCCAAGCGGATCGAGGTCAACACCAAGGTCGCTGAGCAGATGCACTTCTGGATGCCTCAGTCCGGAATCGCAGTTGTGCCGAACGGCATGATGGTCAACCCCAAGTCGATCGATTCCTGGCAGATGCTCGATGGCTTCGAGTCGCCTTCAATCCAGGGACCCGAGTACATCGTGCCGGTCAGCCGGTAAACAGGAAATTCGTAGTGATTGCGGCTGGTAAACGCCGGCCGTGATCCCGACGAGGAGCTAAAACGGAGCCCGTGGGATAAAACCCTCGGGCTCCGTGTATAAGAAGACTATGCCGGATCGGGAGCCGGCGATGAGATGATCTGTGACGCGCACGCATACCTGGGCAACAGCCCCGGGTGGGCACAAATGGGACTGCCCGTGCCACTGGATGGCCACGGGTGGGTGGAGATGATGGACCGGTCGGGAGTCGACCGCGCCCTCGTGGCCCCACCAGGAGTGGGTAGGGACCAGGAATACAAGCCTGACATGGACCGTATCGCCGAGGGCATGCGCAACTACCCTGACCGGTTGTTCGGGTTCTGCCGGGTCATCCCTCGGCGCGGCCAGGTCGCCATCGACGAGCTCAGGATGAGAGTCGAAGAGCAGGGATTCCGCGCCGTCAAGATGAACACGCTGGATGACGATTACCGGCTGGACGACCGGCGTCTCCTTGATCCCGTGCTCAGGGCAGCCAACGACCTGGGCATCGTGATGTTCTTTCACACGGGCGACGCCCATGGCGAGACCTGCCAGCCGAGCATGGTCGCCGACATGGCCGTCGACTTCCCGGATATGACGTTCATCATCGGCCACTGCGGGTACGTCGGTTGGCTGGACCAGACCGCTCCCTCCCTCAAGCGGGCGCCAAACGCAGTTTGCGAAACAGCCGGTCTGCTGAGCCCGGCAATGATCCAGGGCATCGTCGATGAAGTCGGCGCAGAACGCGTCCTGATCGGCAGCAATGGGCCGAACACACCCATCGAACTGCCCGGCCTGATGGTCAACAAGTACATGAACAAGCTCTCCAGTGAAGAGAAGGCCCTGATTACCGGTGGCAACTTCGAACGCATACTGGGCCTATCCTGACGCCCGCTGCAGCCGGCGCCCCGGGCGCCTCTGACTATTACCGAAACAAAAACAGTCCAATTCCCAGGCCCAAAAACATGGCAAAGATCTACGACGCGCACGCCTACCTCGGCAATAACCCCATATGGGGCCAGATGGGACTACCCGTGCCCCTGTACGCGGACGGCTGGATCGAGTTGCTGGACACCGCCGGAATCGACGGCGCCCTCGTTGCGCCCCCAGGCGTCGGAGTAGGCGATGACTTCAAGCCGGACATGGACCAGATCGCCAAAGGGATAAGGGAATACCCTGATCGGCTTTTCGGGTTCTGCCGCGTAAAACCAAGGAGCGGCCAGGACGCCGTTGATGAACTGAAAAAGCGCGTCCAGGAGCACGGTTTCCGGGCCCTGAAGATGAACACACTGGACGACGACTACCGCTTGGATGACCGCGCCCTATTGGACCCGGTGTTCGAAACGGCAGCCGAACTCGGAATCGTCGTCTTCTTCCACACCGGAGATACTCACCACG
>CBDCPN010000014.1:0-91927 GCA_965220275.1 Dehalococcoidia bacterium
CGGGAATGAACCAGAGGGGCTGTGGGCCTTGTTGCGGCATCTCGACGATTGGAAAGTTGTCGACGTCTCGCCAACGGTCGCGCCCCGGCTTGGGGCGATCATCAGGGAGGCCACCGGGAGGCGCGCCTGGTACTACGACGACGTTTACCACGCGTTGACCAGACCCGCGCCGATCGTCGGCCATCCGGCAGTACGAGAGTTCACCCGGGAGGACATGGGCCTGATGGAGGCCGCCGGTGTGGTCGGCGCGGGTTTCCGGGGTGGTCTTTCTGCCATGGTCGAGCAGGGAACCATCGCCGGTGCGGTGGTAGACGGCAGAATTGTGGCCACGGCGCAAACGGCCGCCATTACCGCGCAGTACGCCGACATAGGAGTCACGACAGACGAAAGTTGGCGCGGTCGAGGACTTGCTACGGCGGCGGCCTCGATCGTCGCACGTCGAATACAGGAGACGGGCAGGACACCGGTCTGGAGTTGCGGTGAAGACAATATGGCATCCCTGCGAGTGGCCCGGAAGCTGGGGTTCAACGAAGTGTCGCGCCTTACTTTCGTGTTCAGAGGCGCGTAGGCCGTCGATTGGTCGACATCCAGAACTTTCATCTTGAGGTTCAAACCGGCGTGTAACGTTCTTACACAACCGCCCTTTCTTGACCGGAGATCGATATGGCCAGAGTGCAATTGATAATGCCGGACGACGATAAGGCACGTTTCGTTGATCAGGCCCGCCGGGAGGGTATGTCACTCAGCGCCTGGATGCGGGCGGCCGCCAATGAACGGATCCAAAAGCACGGGACCGTCAAGCAGTTCGAGTCTCCGGAAGACATCCAAAAGTTCTTCAGGACATGCGCCGACTTGGATGGTCCCGAATCGGAGCCGGACTGGGAGGAGCACCTGCGTGTAATGAACGAGTCACGCGGACGAGATGCTGCCGCGACGTGATGTTTGTAGACGCGAACGTCGTCTCGAACGCGGTCGGACAGCAACAGGCATTCCGGTCACCCTAAACAGGCAACATGGATACCTCAGGTCATGCCAAATGCCCATTGCACCCGGGACCCCACCGAGTTCCCCGATCGGGGTTGGGGATTACGGGTGTCGGTAAGGGTCAGCCAATGCGAATAATGGCCCGGAATCGGGCAGTGACAATGAATCGCTTGCGCCAGCCGGTCACCCCAGAGCCGCCGATGACGATTCGACCGCGGCTCCGAATTCGTCCCGCACAAGCGTGGTCGTACTCGATTCTCCACAGTTGTTTCGCCCCATCGTAGACTTTGACTGCGCCAATTCGCCTTTAGGAGGTACAGGGGCACTGTGACTTTGTAAGGCCGCACGATGTGATGAAAATGCCGTCACATGCCGTAGTCGCTGATGCTTGGCGGCACTCGCGCGGCCCCCGCAACACCGGATTCCGCATCGAGTCCGGAGCGGCGATGGGGGACGGCCATGGTCCGGATTGATCTACCAAAACCTGTGAATTCCAAGAAAACCGCGAGGCGGTTGGGCGGAGTTAACGGGAGATGTTGATATTCGACGGTGACTGCGCGTTTATGCTCGGGGCGATGGAGCGCGACCGGGACTTGACCCGGCCGTTGGATGAAGTCCGCTCCGCTCCGCAGTCAGGACGCAACTGGGTCCCGAATGTTCCGGGCTCGGAGGCGATGGTAATCGCTCCCGGAGTTCCGGCGCGGCGGGGTCGCGGTAATCGTGGCGAAGGTGGCCGCACGGATATTTCGGCCGGGCAGTCCGATGTGGGGATACCGGACCGGAGACATCGCATATGCAATGGCCCGGGGACAGGCGGCCTATTACCGAATACTGGAAACAAGGGGCGAAGCGCGGGTAATCGAGACGAGCGCCCAGCTGCGCAAACACATGTCGGAATGGGCCGCGGCCGGACGATTACACCCGCCTGCCCGTCGGAATGATCGTGGGTCTTGAGGGCGCAGACCCGATCCTGTGGCCTGAGCAGGCCCGCGAGTGGTGGGACGTCGGCGTGAGGGTGGTGAGCCTGTCGCACTACGGGGTCAGTACATATTCGCACGGCACGTCCACAGGGACCGACGGCGGGCTGTTCGAACCGGCAAAGGACCTGCTCCGGGAGATGGAGGCACTCGACATGGTCCTCGACGTTACTCACACGTCGGACGAGTCGGTCAGGCAGGCGCTGGATATCTTCGCCGGGCCAGTCGTGGCCACCCACCAGAACTGCCGCGCCCTCGTACCCGGCGAACGACAGTTCCCGGACGATTTGTTGCTTCGCGTGATCGAGCGCGGGGGCGTGATCGGCACGTCGCTCGACGCCTTCATGCTCTACCGGCCCGGAATCGATTGGATGAACATCCCTGCCACGGGGCAGGCCTTTGGCAGGGAAGAGATCACGCTGGAGGACGTCGTCGACCACATGGACCACGTGTGGCCAGCTAGCAGGCAATTCGCTGCACGCCGCGCTGGGCACCGACCTGGGCGGGGGGCGTCGGCTGGAGCGGCGCGCCCCACGGAGTGGACTCAGCCGCCGACTACCACAAGATCGCGGGGGTCCTCTCCAGGCGCGGCTACAGCGAAGAGGACATCGTGAACATCATGCACCGCAACTGGCAGCGCTTCTACGAGAAGTGGCTGCCGAACGGTTCTTCATAGAGCGCATCAAGGAAGTCAGGGCGATTGGAGAAGAGGCATGGACTCCAGGCAGATAATCCGGATGGCGTTGGAGGAGTACTACGAGGACCTCACCAGGGCGTTGGACGGGCTTACGGCGGAGGAGCGCCGATTTCAGCCCGGCCCTGATTCCCACCACATCGACTTCGCCGTGTGGCACATGTCAAGGGTCGAAGATGTATGGATTCAAGGCTTCGCAAAGGACGTCGAACCGGTCTGGACTCGCGATGGTTGGTCGGACAAGCTAGGGATTCCACCAACAGACGGAGGGTACGGGTACACGGCCGACCAGGTACGCGATCTGCCCCGCTTCGACTTTGCCGATGTCATCGAGTACTACGGGAGCGTTCGCAAGGAGACCTTCGCGTATCTCGATACCCTGGATCCAGATGGCTTCGACCATGTTCCGGGCCGCGGCTACCATCCCGAAATGACGGTCGGCAAGATGTTCAGCCACGTGATCGTCGAGCAGGCGCAGCACACGGGCCAAGTCGCCTACCTGAGGGGCCTACAGCGCGGTCTGGACAGTTAGGGCGTTCTTCGGCGGCTCCCCGATCGGGGTCGGGGATGACGAAGGAATCGGGTCGGGGAAGACTTGGGAATTGTTAAGACCGGCGTCAATGGAACCTGATCGAGGCATGTGGATATTGGTGTGGGCTGCGATGACACGGCGCATCGTGCCGCGCCCGGGCTTGGCAGTCGTGTCCGCAGTCGTGTTACTTGTGGTTGCCGCCGCGTGCTCGACGGGACCGGGTGACGTTTCGCCAACGGCTGAACCCGTAGACGAGTTCGCCGAGGCTCGTAACGCGTTGGTTGACGCCTATGCGGACGACGTCGAGATCTCAGACCCGTCGGTCCTCGAGGCGATGAGGACCGTCCCGCGAGAGAAGTTCGTGCTCCCCGGCGACACGGGCCGGGCGTACCGCGAGATGGCGCTGCCAATCAATGCCGGCCAGACCATATCGCAGCCCTTCGTGGTGGGCTGGATGACGGACCTGTTGGACCTGGAACCGGGCGAGCGCGTGCTGGAGATCGGCACGGGGTCCGGGTACCAGGGGGCGGTCCTGGCCGAGATCACCGACCGCGTCTACAGCATCGAGATCATTCCATCGCTGGCCACGGAGGTAGCAGACCGGCTGGGCAGACTCGGGTACGGCGACATTAAGCTCAGGCAGGCGGACGGGTACTTCGGCTGGGAGGAGGAAGCGCCGTTTGATGGCATCATCGTGACTGCCGCGCCGGACCACGTGCCGCCGCCGCTGCTCAGGCAACTCGCTGATGGCGGCAGAATGGTCATACCGGTCGGTCCGCCCGGCGCCGTGCAGTCGCTCTGGCTCATCGAACGCCAGGGCGACCAGTTCCTGAGGCTCAACCAGGGCGCTGTGAGGTTTGTCCCGTTTACCAGGGAGAGCCCTTAGTACGTAGTCCCGCGCCTAGCGGGCGGCCCTCCGCTGCCACACGTTGGCGGCGGAAGCGGCCGCGAGGTACGCGGCGGCGCCGCCCAGGATCACCCAGGTAAGACCGAACGACAGCGCAAGGACTGTGGCGAGGATCGCGCTCACCACGGACGTCGAGCCGTTTACGGCCCATGCCCACGGGACGAGCGCGGGCGCCTGTCCACCCAGCGTGCGGATGGCGCGCGGAAACGGTACGCCCATCGCGATGCCAAGAGGGGCGAGCAGCGCGACGCTGAGGGCAAGTCTGCCAGCTAACGGCAACCCCAACGTGGCGTCAAAGAGCATCGGCAGTCCAAAGGCGTAGATCACCGAAAGGACCGCGACGGCCAAGACAACGGTGGACATGGAAAATCGAATCCGGTCTGACGCCAGGCTGCCGACTCCTGACCAAACCAGCACGCCGAACAGCACAGTCGCAAAGGCGTAGGTGGGCTGGTCCAGGTAGAGGATGAACCTCTGCAGCAGCGGAAGCTCCACCCACAGGAATCCGAGGCCGAGGCCTGCGAAGTACACAAAGGGCCACAGCCGTCCGATCACAGGTTTCGCGCCTGGTTCGCCGCCGGATGCGCCCCGGCGGAAGAGGAGGGGCAGCAGGATGAACACCCCGGCTGCAAACACCGCCACCAACAGGCTACCGAGCACTATGAGGAACCCGGCGCCCCCAAAGGGCTGGAACGTTCTGCCCAGGTTTCTCAGGATCTCCGGTATCTGGGACCACCTGAACAGGTGGAAGTAGAAGGGCCGGTCGTCACTGACGGGAGAGATGTCGTGGCTGTAACCGGCAAGGAATTCCTCTCTCGCTTTGGTGTTCAGCATGGCCAGGACCGCGTCGTGGTAAGCCGGCGTCGGGTGCACGCTGAACCTGTTCGCATCGGCGGTACTGATGCCCGGGTGATAAACGAGGTCGTACTGGAGGTCATCGGCGAACCGGCGCACCATGTCAATGTCCGCGTCGTCGAGAGGAGAACGCTTCACGATCAGCGTTATTGTCTGCAGGCTGCGTATGACGGCCATGTGTTCGCCGGGCTCGACTCCCAGGTTTTCGAGGGCCTCGATGGCAACCGACACGACTCTGACCCCCTCGCTCGGGGGAGTCTGAGCCCATCGCGTGACCGACAGAAAACCTTCGGGGGCCAGGCGTCTGTAGTAGCTCTCGAACGCCTCCACGGTGTAGAGGTAGTTCTCGGACACGCCGTACGCCCCCGCGAGAACCGGCCTGAAGGAGTCGGCCAGGCTCAACTGGATGACGTCGAAGCGATTGTCCGTACGGTGCAGGTAGCTCCGCGTTCCCACGTCGACGACGGTCACGCCCGGCCTTTCGAGGATTCCCGCAGAGTGGTGTCCGAATTTCTCACCTACGGCTTCGACGATCAGCGGGTTCGAGATGACCGCCGTCACAGATCCCGCGCCGTTTCGCAGCGCGGTAAGCACGTCGAGCCCGCCACCGGGCTCGATCACGAGAGCCGAAGGGTGCTCGGTCAGCCTGTATGCGAGCGAGGTCGGAAGATACTCTGCAAATTCGGCTTGTTCGGGCGGCGCTGCAGTCATCGGGCTCAGGTTGTCGCCGTCGACCGCGAGGGCGGACTGCCCCGGCAAGTCGCCCTGGTAGGCGAAGCTGAGACCGGGGGCGGCGTGGATGCTGTCGCTCTCGATCACTTCCACGAGGGAGAACGCATTCGACCGGCTCCATGCCTTCGACGCGCTTTCGTGCCGCAGCGCCTGGCTCACGGCCTTGTACGGCGACAGCCTGAGTTCGAGCACCCCCAGCGCCACGACCGTTACGATTGCCGCCACGGCCAATACTGCCGGAATGAGCCATTTGGGGCGCCGCAAGTCTCGGCCGGAGATCGCAGCCGCCCCGATCAGCGCGATGGCCGCCGCGATGACGACCGAGTCGGCTGCTCCGACCACGAGCGGGAAGACGACGGAAAGGAGGCACCCAATACCTGCGCCGACGAGGTTGACCCCGTAGAGTCCCCCGGCTCGGGTCGGGTGCTTCGCCAGTGCGGCCCCGACAATCGTGCCTGCAAAGAAGAACGGTACTGCCAGAGCTATGTAGTAGACGGCGAGGTAGGCGAGTTGGCTGGGCTCCCATAGCAGCGTGTACGCGTCGAAGGGAAGCAAGTTGACCAGGTACAGCCCGCCGACGGACGTGACGGCGAACAGCAGGCCCGCTCCTGCAATCAAGGGCCTGACATCTCGCGAGGCCAGGGCCGGAACGATGGCCAGTGCGGTCCCGCTCGCTCCAAACCCCAGCAGGGCGAGGCTGATTGCCAGGAAGGCGAAATGGTAGCCCTGGGTGACGGCGAAGATGCGCGTCAGGGCAATTTCCAACAGCAGGGTCGCGGCCGACACCAACAGGACGCAGGCATACAACCCCGCGGCCGGGGCTGCGCTATTTCGGGCCTCAGGATATGACGAAGCGGACAAGAAGCGACCCGCCCAAAGAAACGGACATCCTCCCCATCATCCTAAACATCCGGGCCGCTCCGCTCACGCCACCCAGCGCGTTGCGGCGGTGTGGGTGATGCCGTCCGACTCTGTAATGTAGTACGCCGTCAGAATGCTGTCGTCGGGCAGCTGGACGGAGACGGGATAGCCGACATCGCCCTCCCAGCCGTGGCCGCCTCTGAGGCTGAGGCTGCTGGGGTAGCCGCCGTCGTCCCTCAATACCACCGTGCGGTCCAGGTCCCACGTCCGGCCGCCGTCCTCGCTGAGAACCGCCCGGACACCGCCCGGCTCCCGCCGGTATCCGAAGGCACACAGGATGCGGCCGTCTCGCAGTTTGAGCAGGTGCGCCGGGTACCCCCAGATGCCGGTCTCCAGCGGGTCCGTCCATGTAACGCCGCCGTCGTCGGACCACCTCTCGAGCAGGTTTGATGGCCTCTCATCGACCCTTTGGAGGGCAAGCACGCGGCCGGGCGCGGTCTCTACCATGGCGGTCTCGTTCACGTACACCGACAGCAGGTGGGTTCCCATCGGAAGCAGCCGCCACGTGTCGCCGCAGTCTGTAGAGCGCCAGACGTAGTTGTAGTGGTCTCCCCGCGTGTCGGTCGTGTAGACGTGGTACAGGATGGTGCCATCCTCCATGAAGGTGGGCGGCCGGTTGCCGCTGACCTGCGCCATGCCTGGAACTACCCACTCCCGCCGTGTCCAGGTCTTCCCCCGGTCGGTCGACCGCGCGGTGAACAGCTTGTAGCCCCCCACCGATATCATGCAGGCGCCCGGTGGATGCTCCCGTATCTTGAGGCCCAGCGCCTCGGCCTCGCCCCTCCGCTCCTCCGGCCAATACTCCGATCCCACCGATCCGGCGCACAGGTAGGTCCCGTCCGGCAGCACCAGCTCCATCCGCTCCATCTTCTCCCGCGGCTGGTTGCCGGGCCAGTTGTACCGGACCGTGGGGTCGTCGGTCTGCGTCCACGTGGCGCCATCGTCCCTGGACTCGAAGGCCACCCAGTCGCCAACCGGCTCATGTTGGGCGTGTGTCTGCACGCGGGCGGCCGCTACAAGCCGCCCGTCGGGCAGGATGGCCAGGTTGGGCATGCCCGAATAGTGACCCTCGCGCTTGAAGATTATGCTTCGACGCATGGGCGCCTCCTTTCACGCCACCGGCGCGGTGAACAGCGTCTCGTACCTGGCGCCGCCGGGCCCCAGGTGGCTGCGGAACAGGGTTATTCGGGTGACGTGAACGTCGAAGCCGCGCTCAGGAAGATTGGCTTCGAGCCATGAACGACCGATCTGGCGAATCATGTAACCCGAAGGGCCGCGGCGCAGGCGGCCGATCGTCACGTGAGGATGAAATCGCCATCGGTCAACCTCGAAACCGGCGCGGCTCATAGCCCCCTCGACGCGGGATTGCAGTCGCATCAATCGCTGCACCTCTCCGTCAAATCCCACCCACAATGTGTTTGGGCGACGGGGCGACGGAAACGCGCCGGTCTTGTCGAGTCGAACGTCGAATTCGGTGGACACCCCGGCAGCATCTCTCAACAGCGGGGCCATGTCGAGCAACCGAGACGGCTCGACCTCGCCGAGGAACTTCAACGTGAGGTGGATTTCGGACGCGCCGACCCAGCGCACGTGCCGCCGCCATCGTGACGGCACCTGGTCACTGAGCGACACGAGGTTTCGCCGGACCCGGGACGGAAATTCCAGGGCCACGAACGTACGCCAGGTCTCGTCGTCACCGGCTCTGTCGGCCAGACGGGTGAGATGGTCGATCGTATGAATTTCAGGCTGCGTGGATGCGATTGGTACGGCCCTGCAAAATGCCATTAAACTTCGCCGGACAATAACGCCCGCCGACACAGAGACCATTCTGGCAGAAAGAGACACGCATGAAGATAACTTCCGTTAAGCCTTACCTGGTCCACCCGGGATGGCGCAAGAACTGGCTGTTCGTAAAGGTGGAGACCGATTCGGGGCTCTACGGCTGGGGTGAAGCCTATACGCAGGCGGACCGGGACCGCACCACGGCGGTCCACGTCGAGGAACTCGAGCGGTACCTCGTCGGCCGCGACCCGTTCAACATCAAGCACTTCACGCAGATCGCATACGACGACTACGGCCAGCGGCGCGGGTCGATGGAGATATTCAGCGCGGTAAGCGGCGTCGAACAGGCGATGTGGGACATCGTCGGAAAGGCCCTCGGCGAACCGGTCTACCGGTTGCTGGGCGGGGCATGCAGGGACCGCATCCGCGTATATGCAAACGGCTGGTACTGGGGCGCTGAGACGGAGGACGATTTCGCGCGGGCGGCTGAGCGGGTCGTCGAAAAAGGATTTACGGCCCTCAAGTTTGACGCCATCGCCGGCCCGTGGAGGTCCTACGTGGACTCGCGGCTGATCGACGCTGCAGCGAAGAAGGTGCGGACGGTCAGGAATGTCGTAGGGCCGGACGTGGACATGCTCATCGAGATTCACCGCCGCCTGGCTCCGATGTACGCCGTCCAGCTTGCCCAGCAGATAGCCGAGTACAGGCCCTACTGGTTCGAGGAGCCGTGCCCGGCAGAGAACCTGGACGCGCTGGCGGAGATCCGCCAGCAGACATCGATACCGGTGGTCACCGGTGAGGCGATCTACGGCAAGTCGGGATTCGCCCAGGTATTCGAAAAGCGGGCCGCCGACATCATCAACCCCGACGTGGCGAACACCGGGGGCATCCTGGAGTTGAAGGAGATCGCTGCGATGGCCGAGCCGCACTACGTGGCCGTATCACCGCACAACTACAACTCCACGGTCATGGCCCTGGCGTCCACCGTTCACGCATCCGCTGTCATGCCCAACTTCCTGATCACCGAGTACTTCGTCCCGTTCGCCGAGGTCGGCGCGCAGGTGTCTGACCAGCTTGTACCTGAGAACGGCTTCATCCCACTGCCCGACACGCCCGGCCTTGGCGTGGAAGTCAACCTGGACGCGCTCGAAAAGTTCTCCTACCGCCACTTCCCGGCAAGGACCCTGCCCACGCCGGCAGATGAGGTCATCAGGGGGTAGGAGTTACGACTGGGCAACCACTAGAATCTGCCGTGAGTACCGAATCCGCAACGTCTTTGGAACGGAGTGGACAGCATCAACCTCCTGGAGGAGTTTTCTCTTAGGGTTGCACGAATGCGGCCGCTCCATCCGGAGCGGATAGCCGCCGACGAAATGTCGTTGCTGCCGGTGTCAATAAAGTGAATCCGCGACCTCAACTACTGGATCTATTCTGCTGCGCCGGTGGTGCAGCGGTCGGCTACCGCGACGCGGGGTTCGACGTGTTCGGCGTTGACATCGTTGAGCAGCGCAATTACCCATTTCCTATGCGCGTTGCCGATGTCATGTCGCTTTCGCTGGACTTCCTGAGGGGCTTCGACGCAATCCACGCCTCGCCTCCGTGTCAGGCGTACTCAGACCTAGCGGCCCGAAACGGCAACGCCCATGAATGGCCAAGGCTAGTTGAGCCGGTGCGCGAAATGTTGCAAGCGTCCGGCAGGCCTTACGTCATAGAGAACGTCCAAGGGGCTCCGTTACGCGACTACGTCGTTCTTTGTGGCACTATGTTCCCGGAACTACGCGTGCTTCGTCACCGCTTGTTTGAAGCGAATTTTTTCATTCAAATTCCGCCTCATCGCCCTCATCCGCTGTGCCATACACTAGACAAGCGGAAAGCACATTATGGTAAGACTAATGAATGGACGGATTTCGTCTCAGTCAACGGCGGCGGAAACTGTTCTGTAGCCTCCGCACGAGACGCGATGGGCATCCCGTGGATGACTAAGAAAGAGATCAACGAAGCCATCCCGCCAGCATATACGCGGTGGATCGGCTCGGAACTCATGCGAGAGTTGAACATGGCAAAGCAACCAAGCATCAAGTCGATACTGAAAGCACTGTTCCTTGAACATAAGGGTAAAGTACTCACTTCCGCACAGCTTCAGGCTGCTATCGGGAAAGGTAGAACTGAGTGGGCGAGACGGGTTCGAGAATTGAGGCGAGATGAAGGCTGGCCCATCGAAACGAACAACGACGCGTCCGATTTGCGGCCTGGCCAATACCGCCTCGCTGGCGATCCCCCTCCCGCCGGTACGTATACGGTTTCACACAGCATTTCGCAGGCGCAGCGCGCACGTATTTTGGAACGGAACGGCTATACCTGCCAAGCTTGCGGTGCCGGGACTGAAGACCGGACCGATGACGGTCGTCCCGTCCAATTGGTGATCGACCATCATGAAGCACACTCGCATGGCGGTCCGGACAGTGACGCCAATCTGCGTGTGCTTTGTCAAGTGTGTAATCAAGGCGCGAAAGACCTCGCCGTACAGCCACCTACGTGGATGTGGCTAATGAGTCAGGTGAGACGTGCCAAACGCGAAGACCAGATCAAGGTTCTTGAGCAGCTCGAGAAAAAATTCCGACGAACCGATACGTCATGAATTAAAGTATTCTCTGGTCCCTCACTTCGAATTCAGACAGCCCTTGTAACAACAATTACGAATACACCAAAACTGAAATTGTGCCGCGGTTGCCGAATGGACCATCCCTTGGCCAAACCTCCTAATTTGCCACACGACTTCAGATGAGGGCGCGCCGCCAGCCTGTCTACCGAATCCGAGCCTCAGACAATGGATCGAATTTCTGAAGAGCAACGAAGCTACAACATGAGCAGGGTTCGAAGCAAGAACACCGGCCCTGAAATGGCTGTCAGGCGGCTTGTTTATTCACTCGGATATCGGTATCGGATTCACGACCGATCCCTTCCCGGAAAGCCTGACCTTGTATTCAAGGGGACGAAGAAAGCGATTTTCGTTCACGGTTGTTTTTGGCATCAGCACTCCTCACCGTACTGCGACGCCTCGATCCAGCCAAAGTCGAACGTCCAGTTTTGGTCCACAAAATTAAATTCCAATTGCGAACGGGACCGTAGAAATCAACGAGTCCTCGATGAATTGGGTTGGTCCGTGCTGGTTCTTTGGGAGTGCGAAATAGAGCATTCACTTTCCAAAGTAAAGGACTCCATCGTCAGTTTTCTCGGGCCAAGGCGTCAGGCGGTAATCACCTCAGACCCTTCGGGGCCTAGGTAGACGGTGTGCTCTTTCCACGCCACGGGAGCGCCGGAGACCTCTACTAACGGCGCGTAATCCTGCACGACTCCCTGCCGGATGAGTTCACGCAGGGTTCTCTCGAACGGTTTCCGGGGTTCGTCGCGGAAGTAACGGCGGGCAACCGGGAGGCCGTTCCAACGGTCGATCGCCTCGACCGCGCTCGGGGTGATCTTGTTCGAAGGCGCGGGTTGGCCAGACTTCATAAACACTTCGGCCTTGCCCCTGTCCATCACGTAGCCTTCGCCTGTCGTGACGAACGGTTCGATTGCGAAGATCATCCCCGTCCGGAGACGCGGGCCGCCGCGCTGGGCGCTGTTGGGTATCTGGAAGCCGGAGTGAAGGTCCCAGCGACCGAGGCCGTGACCCGAAAGGTTGTAGATGGGCCTGTAGCCTCTACCTTCGATCAGGTCTCCGATAGCCGTGCCGATCGCCCCGACCGACACCCCGTCCTCGACAGTAGCGATAGCGACGTCCAGCGCCTCTCCGGCGACCCTGATCATGTCGGCCCAACGGCCATCCGGCGACAGATCGACGCAAACGCCGGTGTCCACGGGATAGCCGTCGATGTGCGCACCGAGATCGATCTTCACGATGTCCCCGGCCTTGAAGCGAGTCCCGTCGGACGGCGAGGCGCAGTAGTGCGCTGCGATATCGTTTCGGCTGGTCTGCGCCGGGAATGACGGCAGCGCGCCCGCGTCTCGCACGCGGTCCTCGATCCCTTCCTGGAGTTCCCGAAGCAGCATGCCCGGTCGAATCTGCGCGGCTGCCCAGTTTCGACAGTCGGAGGCGATTCGCCCCGCCTCCCGGTAGGCTGCCAATTCGTGTTTTTCCATAGTGCCTGGCGGTCTAGTCGACGGTGATGTCCAGCCGACGACGCAAAACGATACCAGCCTAAGGCCTTGAAGTAGTCAAATTAATAGGGGTACGCGCCCGGTTTGGGGGTAATCGCGCGGGTACGTTAGTGCAACGGCGCCGCGCGCTAGCACGCGGTGTGTACGGGCCAGCCGAGGAACCAGGGGCCCGGAGTTGGGCGGGCGGTCAGGAGCGCGAGGCGTTGCCGGGACGGGGCGCGAACCTCAGTTCCGGTTCGGCGCCCAGTCCGTGCGTGGCTTCGACGAGCCACCTTGCGCTGTGGAGGACTATTTTCAGGAAGTTTGTCATTTTTGTTTGTGTTCTGTTGTTTTCGGAAATTTGGAGGGCATCAAAAAACCCCCGGCGTTCACATTCGCAGGGGGTTTGAGCAGAGCACTATTGGCTATTGGTTCAAATCAAGACGCGACTACGTCACCCCCTGCGGGCTTACAGGTACACATACAGGCGCACGTAGTTGTGGCGGAAATCTGATTCACAGCACGCTAAGTGTAACGAACGACACCCCACGACGCAACGACGCGGTGGCTAATTTTCAGTCATTTCGGCCAGGCCCAGTAATCGCGCGGCGTTTCCACCAAGCACCGCCGCTTCGCTGGACTTCGGCAAGCCGCTCTTCCGCATTCTCCTCAATGCCTTCGTCTGGCTGACGAGGGGATAGTCCGACGCGAACAGGACCCGTTCCTCTCCGCAAGCCGCGACGGCGGCCTGGAACACCGCGGGCCGGTACAGGTAGGGGAAGGCCGCCGAGTCGAAGTAGACGTTTGTGAACATTGCGTCTACCTCAGGCATGAGCGCGTAGAACGGCATTCCGCCGCCGAAGTGCGCAAAGACGAATGTGTTGTGAGGGTAGGCGCGGACCAGCGCCTCCAGCATGTCGGGGGTGACAGTCCCCTTGCCCGGGTACGAGTGGCCCACAGGCTCCGAGGCGTGGACCAACGTCGGTACGCCAAGTTCCCGCGCCGCGTCGAGCACTGGCGCCAGCGTTGCCAAATCAGCGGAGATGATTCCTTGCGTGTCAGGATGCAATTCACCGATGCCGCGCGCACCGGCCTCCACGCAGCGTATGACCTCGTCGACGGCGGTCTGTCCCCACAATGGGTTGACGCTGCAGAACGGCACGATTCGCGCCGGGTACCTGCGGGCAGCGTCGAGCGTGTAGTCGTTCGACGTTCGCGCCACGCCGATATCCGTCCACCCGTAACCGGCGGCGACAGACACGTCGACTCCCGCCTTGTCCATCTGCTCGACCAACTGGTCGCCGGTCGCCATGCCGCTCTGATCGTCGGCAAACAACTCGCGCAGTGTGGCGTCGAGGCTGCGGAATCGACTGCGCTCGGAACTGAATTCCGGCGGCATGATGTGGGTGTGAAAGTCGACTATCAACGGCCCATGTAGCCCTGACTGCATCGTGTTGCCTGCTGAGGCCCGCCGGTATACTCAATTACCGAACGAACTGTAACAAAGGGTCGCCAATCAGCCTGTTCCCGGGTCGGGAGCGCTAGGTACCGAATTCGCAATGACCATCTCCGGCGTGGACGCGCCCGGCATTCTCACCAAGCCGGACATTCAGCGAGCCGAGCCAACACTCGGCAAAGTCGCGGTCCTCTTCACGACGCCCGAGTCGATACTGGAGGACTACGGCCGCCTCATGGAACTGGCTGACTACCATTCGGCCCTCATGCCCGGCGTCAAGACTCTGCTCAAGGTCAACATATCCTGGCAGCACTACTACCCCGCATGTTCCTCCGCGCCATGGCAGATAGAAGGGGTGGTGAACGAGTTGCGCCGCGGCGGTTACGAAGACCTGCTGACCGCTCACAACGGCACGGTGGTGGTGGATCCGGTCGAGGGACGCGTCAACAACCGCCACGCCGCCGTCGAGGACCGGCTCGGCGTGCCTCACACGATTCTGGACGCGCCGCCGGTCAAGTGGAAGCGGTATCAGCCGGCCGGCAAGATGCTGGTCCTGGACGACATTTACAAGGACGGGCTGTACGTGCCCGATGTCCTGCCCGAGACCAACATCGTTCAACTCCCGACCGTAAAGACGCACGTGTTCACAACGATGACGGGTGCGCTGAAGAATGCGTTTGGAGGCCTGCTGCACCGCTACAGGCACTGGACGCACTCGGTAATCCACGAAACGCTGGTCGACCTGTTACAGATCCAGCGCGAGATCCACTCCGGCCTCTTCGCCGTCATGGACGGGACGTTCGCAGGCGACGGCCCCGGCCCCCGGGCGATGCGAATCCATACCAAGAACGTGATCCTGGCCAGCGCCGACCAGGTGGCGATCGACTCCGTAGCAGCTTCGATGATGGGTTTTGACCCGATGAGCCTGCCGATGATCCGCATCGCCCACGAGCGGGGGCTGGGTGTCGGGAATCCCTCCGAGATAGAGGTGGTCGGCGACGACGTGGCGGGTGTCGACTGGCAGTTTTCTGCCAACGAAAGTACGTTTGCCAGCCGCGGGCAGCACATGATCTACCACGGTCCGCTGAAACCGTTGGAAAACCTGCTGCTCAGGTCGCCGCTTGTGCCCTGGGCGTTCTGGGCGTCAAACGTCTATCACAACGACTTCTGGCTGCGGTTCATCGGACGCAAGCGAGTACGTGAAGCGATGAACACGCCGTGGGGTCGGCTCTTCCAGCAGTACTGACCCGGCCGGCTAGCCAGCGCAGGCCTACGCGCCCGGAGGCGGGTGCCCGTTGCCGGGCGGCGGCAGTCCTACCTCGTTGGTGTAAACGCCCAGGTCGCGTCCCTGGTGTACGTGGAGCACGAAGTCGTCGCGCTGCAGGCCGACCGCATCGATGATGTTCTCGTCGACGATCGACACGATTTCCTGGATGCCTTCCTGAGTGAGGCTTTCGGCCACCGTTAGCGTGCCGTGGACCATGGTGCTTGTGAAGTGCAGGTCCAGCCGTCCGACGTGCCCGCTCTCTTCGAGGATCGTGTAGCACTCGGAATACGGGGTCCTGCATTCCCGTTCGAAGTAGAAGTTCGCCATGTCCGTCATCGGAGTCTATCTGCAAAGTCTGGGTCCGCTAGCGAGAGGCCGTCTCCGGGCCTACGTCCTGACCTGTCCGTCGCCCCTCACGACCCACTTGTAACTTGTCAATTCCCTCAGCCCCATGGGTCCCCTGGCGTGCAGCTTGTTCGTGCTGATTGCGACCTCCGCACCCAGGCCGAATTCGCCTCCGTCGTTGAAGCGGGTGGAGGTGTTCGCGAATACGGCTGATGCGTCCACCTTCGAGATAAACGCCTCGGCGGTCGCGGCATCTTCCGTGACTATGGCCTCGGAGTGGCCTGAGCCGTACGTGGCGATGTGTGACAGGGCGTCGTCGACGCCGTCCACGACTTTTACGGAGGCGATCAGGTCCAGAAACTCCGTCCCATAGTCCTGTTCGGTTGCCGCCTTGTAGTCAACCCCGTTGTTACCGGTGTGCAGTATCGAGAGGGCCCTGCGGTCGCATCTCATCTCCACGCCATACCCGGCGAATTCCCTGGCCAGGGCCGGCAGGAAGTCGCCCGCCACCCCAGCGTCTATCAAGACGGTGTCCAGCGCGTTGCACACTGTCGGCCGTTGCACCTTGGCGTTGACCACTATCACACGGGCTTTTTCGAGGTCGGCTGCCGAGTCGACGTATGTGTGGCATACGCCGATGCCGCCCGTGACCGCAGGCATGGCCGCCGTCTCCGCCACGAAGTGGACCAGTTCCGCGCTGCCCCTCGGCACCATGAGGTCAATCTCATCTTTCATGGCGAGCATGTCGCGAACGAGCGCGCGGTCGGTGGACGCCACGAATTGCACGGCGTCGGCAGGCAGGGCGCTCGAGTCGAGAGAATCGGTGATGACGCCCGCTAACGCCCTGTTGGTGTTGAAAGCCTCTTTGCCCCCTCGCAGGACGACGGCGTTGCCGGACTTGAGGCAGAGCGAGGCGATGTCCACGGTGACGTTCGGTCGGCTTTCGTAGATCGTGCCGATGACGCCGAGCGGAACGCGGACGCGTTGCACCAGCAAGCCGTTCGGCCGTGTCGTTTCGTCGAGTACCTCCCCGATTGGGTCCGGCAGCGCGGCGATGACTCCCAGGGCTTCGGCCATATCTCCAACACGTTGGTCGTTCAGCGTCATGCGTTCGGTGATGTGCTCGCCCAGGCCTGCATGCTCCGCCTCTTCGAGGTCCACTGCGTTGGCGTCCAACACCTGCCCGCACCGCTCTTCCAACGCAGCTGCGATGGACAACAACGCGTCGTTGCGCCCTTCGGTGGAGGACGTCGCCAGGTCGCGGGCGGCGGCTCTCGCCTTGAGCGCCTGTTCTTTGAGTGTTGCGGATGTGGTCAATGGGGATTTTCGCTATCTCTTGGTTTTCGACGGAGGTATCTCAAGACGAATATACGCGATTAAGTCGGACAAGGCCTGTTCGTCCCGGATGCCATGGGAACTATCGTGATCGGGTTTTTGATCCGTCGCCCGGACCAATCTACTAGTGTCCGACCGCTAGGTTCCGTGCCTGTGATTTTCCTAACTGAGAACTATATTCAGTGCCCGGAGCAAAGTGAACGTATCGATGAATTCGACGCCGAACTCTTCGCACACTTCCGGAATCTTGACACTGTTTCTGGAATGAGGCGCTGGCAATTCCTGGGTAACGACCACGGAGTTACATGCGACCGCGAAGGCTACCAGCCAGCCGTCCACACCTGAGGCGAACCTGTGCATTGCGGCGTCAGTGTACTGGTCTCTGCCTGCCACCCAGGCCACGACGCGTGCGTAGACTTCGATAACGTCCCATCGGTCAGTGGTTGCAAAGGCATCTTTGAATTCGGCGTTTGCCCAGTCAGCCAAGTCATCGTTACCCCTGACCAACTCCAGCTTGACCCTGTCGATGCTCTTGACCTGACCGACGGACGCGTAGTGCAGCAGGCCATCCCAAAACCCGGGCGCCAGATCGAAGGCATAGTAGCGACGCGCGGCCTCCATGAATACATTTGCGTCGAGAACGTAATTCAGGCTATCCATACACTGCGTTTGGACCGCCCATTTCGATGTAGGCTGAGTACTCCTCGAAGGTCTTTCCGTACAGTCCTGTGAGTCGATAGGCTTCCGAGTAGAGCAGGTTGCCCTGTCGCGTGGCCCGGACTACCGCGGTGGCAAATGGCCGTCCAACCCTGAAATCCTGGTTGGCGTAGAAATTGCCGCCCCCAGACGGAGCATTACTCCGACGAGCATGGCTTTCGCGATAGAAATCCCAGAATTCGTCCCTGGAGATCAGCTTCAGATCCAACGCCCGGCGTGCCGCAACAATTTCGCTGACCTTGAATCGACTGGCTATCGCCTGAAATCGCACCCTTGCTCCGCGAATGTCATGCCAGGCGTCGTGCAGGAGTTCGGACGGCACGAGGAATTCTGCTGCTGCTTGATTGCATAGCTGTTCCGTCGGGTCATCCGCAGGTTGCGTCCCCCGGAGATCGAACGCAGCGCTGCTGCCCACGAACAGGTGGGCCAACTCGTGAGCCAGTGTGAACATCTGAGCCGACTTTGCGTCAGCGTTGTTTACGAACACGAGTGGCGCATAGGTGTCGACAAGGACGAAGCCGCGGAATTCGCCGGGGTCTAGTTTGCGGCTGGTGTTGTTGCCAACCACGCCGTTGACAACAACCAGCACGCCTCTGTCTTCCAATGCTCGCCGCAGCGTGGCCAGGGCGTCGGTCCAGGTGGGATGACCGGCCGCCCACCCTGTACCCAGGCCAACGGTAGACTGCATCCGATCCGCAATTCCTACCGGTCCATCTCCTGTTGCGGCGGAACCGACATAGTCGAGTTCTTCCTGTCCTTGCTCCACCAGGTAGTCGCGCATCCAGGCCTGGCGCAACTGCATCGTGTGAACCGTCTCGATCAGGTCGGGGCTTGGCTTAGGCGGGACCCCATCTCGATGTGTCCTGAAATGCCTGATCGGCAGTTTGTCGGCTGGAGGTTCATCCAGGAAAAAGTAGCCGAGCGGTGTGAATGTGGCTTTTGAGAGGGATTCCAATTGGCGCAGCGTGGGCTGTCTCATGCCGCTCGCCCACTCTTGAATTCGCGGGAATTTTTCCTCAAGCGAAGCCAAAGACCGACCAGATCGGCTGACCGCCCAATACAAGACGCTTTCGGTTATTGCAACCCGGCTCATGATGTTGCTCCGGCGAACCGGTTCGATCGCTGAAGTTGCGGCTATCCTACCCTGACGTGGGGAATAGCCGAGCAGCACTCGAATATACGAGGAATATCCGGTTCAGTTTCGCAGCGGTGCGCCTGGCTTCAAACTACCGCCATGTTGTCCCGGTGGACCACTTCGGGGCCGTACTCGCGGCCGAGGAGACCGCGGACTTCTCCTGACTTGTGGCCCTTGATGATGGCAAGATCGTCAGAACCGTAGTTCGCGACCCCCCAGGCTACGACTTCGCCGCCGGCATCCTTGATGGCGATGATCTCACCCCGACCGAAAACACCTTCTACGCCGGCTATTCCTGCAGGCAGCAGGCTCGTGCCGCCGTTTCTCACCGCCCTGGCGGCCCCGTCGTCGACAAGGACTCCGCCGCGGTGCTCTGTGACCCCAGTGAGCACCCAGCGTTTACGGCTTTCCATGTGCGACGCGTTGCTGACGAAGCGCGTCCCCAGCATCTCCCCTTCGTAAAGACGAGGGAGAACATTTTCTGTCCTTCCGGAGGCGATGACTACCTCGGTGCCTGACGCGGTCGCCAAACGCGCCGCTTCTACCTTGCTGGCCATGCCGCCCCGGCCGCGACCGTCCCGCGAATCGCCGGCGATCTGAACAACCCGGTCGTCAATCTCCCTTACCTCGGGGACAAACCGGGCTTCCGGGTCTATGTCGGGGTCGGCGGTAAACAGGCCGTCCATCTCGCCGAGAAGAACAAGTAGATCGGCGTCTATGGAATTGGCGACCATTGCCGACAGGCGGTCGTTGTCGCCGTAAGAACCGCCCTCCAGTTCGTCTACGCCGACCACGTCGTTTTCGTTGATGACGGGAATTGCCCCGATCTCCATGAGGGTTTCGAGCGTGTTGCGAAAGTTCAGGTAACCCAGGCGGTTTTGCAAATCGCCGCGAGTGACCATCGCCTGTGCCACCGTGTCTCCGTGGGCGCTGAAGAGCCGTTCGTACATGTGCATCAGCCGGGCCTGGCCGATTGCGGCGAGCGCCTGGCGATACGCCAGCGTCCAACGATTGAACCGACCGACCTGCCCGCGCTGCGTTATCGCCTCCCGGCCGAGGGCGACGGCGCCTGAAGTCACGATCAGGACCTCGCAGCCTCTACGCCGGACTTCGGCTACCTGGTCGACCAATGAAGCGGCAACGCGCTCGTCAAGGGTGTCGCGACCGCCGGTCAGCAGGTTTGTCCCGAACTTGACGACGATTCTGTCCGGCGCCCGCCGGTCCTCGGCTTCAGCGGCCCGTTTTTCGGCGCGTGCCCTCGCGGTCAAGAAGGACTCCAGGAAATAATTGGTGCGGCCAACTGCCTGTATTATATCTGCAGAAGGGGGTCCCGCCCTATCAGCCTTTCGGCTTGCGATCGGGACACAATGTGGCCAGGCCAGCATGTTTGCTCCTGGCCGTTTCGGCGTTGAGGATGGAATTGGCTTTGCTGCCGCATCCGGTAACTGAATGACTCTAAGCGGTCTTCTCCCGCTGCTGACGCGCATTCGGCAGTTCGGAGAACTCATCGACACACTTCGCCTGGGAACGGGTCGAGAGGCAATCGTTGCGCCCGACCCTGCTACCGCCTACCTGGTAGCGGCGATCTGGCGCGAGTTCGGCGCGCCCCTGGTGGTCGTCACCCCCAACCCGGAAGCGGCCCGCAGGCTGGCCGATCAACTGGCCGTTTGGCGGGACGACGCGCCGGTGTTCCAGTTCGCAGAAACGGAAAACATCCCGTTCGAGCACTACGTTCCGGACTTGCTCAGCACGCACCAGCGTTTGCAGGCCCTTTCCGCGCTCACCAAACAGCCAAGTGACGTGCCGCCCGTGGTGGTCGCGTCGGTCCAGGCGGTGGCGCAGTCGACGATCGACCGCGCTACGTTCGACAGGGCTACCAACACACTACGCGCCGGCGATTCAGTCTCACCTGCAGAACTGGTCCTGCAGTGGACCGACATCGGTTACAGGATGGAACCTACCGTCGAGGTGCCTGGGTCGGCGAGCCGCCGCGGCGGCATCCTGGACGTCTTCCCGGTCACTTCGGATCGGCCCGCGCGTATCGATTTCTTCGGAGACGAAGTTGAGAGCATCAGGCTCTTCGACCCCGATACCCAGCGGTCGACGGGGGCCGTCGATTCGATCACAATCCCCCCGGCACGAGAGACACTACCGACGATCGCCAACGAAGAACGTGTGGACAACCTTCTGCGCTCGATGAATCTGGACCGGTGTGCCCCCGACTTGCAACGACGCGTCCCAGCCGAGTTGGGCCAGGCCCTGCGGGGCGAACTGACCGACCGGCTGAGTTACTACTCCGGGTTCTTCAACGGAGGTTCGCTGTTTGACTATCTGCCGGACGATTCTCTGCTTGTCGTCCTGCGGCCGACGGGAGTGTCGGAAGCGGCTCGCACCACCGACGGTCGCTTGTCCGCCTTGCGCGAGCGCAAAGAACGACGAGGGGAAGCTCCGCGCCGATTCCCCCTGCCACACATCGAGTGGGGTTTTTTGGCCGACGCAATGTCGGGCCGGTCACGCCGATTGGACATTTCCCCCTGGGGGGTGGTCTCTTCGGACGGACAGCCGGGAAAAAGTGACGACGCTGGTTCCGCACCGTCACCGGCGGCGGTCGGGGTTGGCCACATCGAAGACATGACGCGCCTGCCGTTGGAGCCGGCGCCGCTGGCCGGCCGAAGCATCGACCGTGCGCTCGAGCTGGCGGGCCACGGCAGCAACTCGGGCCGCCGGTACGTGTTCATGACGAACCATGCCCTGCGCGTCGCCGACGTGGCCAGGGAGCACGGCCTGGATGCCCGTGTCGAAATGGGCCTAGACGAAACACCCGACTCGCGCGCGGTCAGAATCGTCCAGGGGCACCTGCGACAGGGATTCACGCTGGGCGGAAAGCCAGGCGACGGATTCACACTCCTGACGGACCACGAGATATTCGGCGTCACCAAGGAACGCCGACGCGTACGCAGGCGCCACGTCCGGAAGGGGCCGCTGCTGGAGCAACTCAAGCCGGGATCTTTCGTCGTCCACGTGGAACACGGCGTGGCGAGGTTTGCCGGGACCCACGTGATGGACTCACGCGACGGGCGGGAATTCCTCGTTCTGGAATACGCCGACGAAGACAAGCTCTACGTGCCGACCGATCACCTGGACCGTATCCAGTTCTACCACGGCTCGGGAGACGCGCACCCGAGGCTCACGAGGCTGGGCACGCAGGAGTGGAACCGTGCGAAGGCCCGGGCCAGGCGTGCGACGGAACAACTGGCCGGCGAGTTGATGGCCCTTTACGCCGCTCGATCAGTGGTCGAAGGCTTCCGGTGTGAACCCGATACGCCGTGGCAGGACGCACTGGAGGCCAGCTTCCCCTTCGAGGAAACACCGGACCAACTCACAACGATCGACGCCGTAAAAGAGGACCTGATTGCCTCTCAGCCGATGGACCGGTTGGTGTGCGGAGACGTCGGTTACGGCAAGACTGAAGTGGCGTTGAGGGCCGCATTCAAGGTGGTCCAGTCGGGCCGCCAGGTCGCCATCCTCGTGCCGACTACGGTCCTCGCCCAGCAACATTTCTCTACGTTTACCGAGCGGCTCGCGCCGTACCCGGTGCGAGTCGAGATGCTGTCGCGTTTTCGCAGTCCCGCGGACCAGAAGTCGGTGGTCGCCGGACTTGCCACCGGTGAGGTGGATATATGCATCGGGACCCATCGCATCCTGCAACGCGATGTTGCGGTCAAGGACCTCGGCCTGGCCGTAATCGACGAGGAACACAAGTTCGGGGTTACACACAAGGAACGGCTCAAGCAGTTGCGGACGCAGGTCGACGTCCTCACGCTGTCGGCGACTCCGATACCGCGCACGCTGCACATGGCGTTGGCCGGTGTGCGGGACATGAGCACTATCGAAACTCCGCCGGAAGAGCGGCTGCCGATCAAGACCTATGTGTCAGAGGAGAATAACGACCTTGTTCGCGAGGCCATCCTGCGCGAACTGGACCGCGGCGGGCAGGTCTTCTACCTGCACAACCGCGTCCGGACGATAGAACGCGTTGCCGCGCACATCCAGCGCCTGGTCCCTGAGGCCCGCATAGGCATAGGACATGGTCAGATGCCCGAAGATGAGTTGGAGCACGTGATGTCTGACTTCTCTGAGCGAAAGTTCGACGTGCTGGTGTGCACCACTATCATCGAGTCAGGCATCGACCTGCCCAACGTCAACACGCTCGTTATCGACCGGGCCGACATGTTCGGGTTGTCACAGCTTTACCAGGTGCGCGGGCGCATCGGCCGGGGAACCAACCGGGCTTACGCATACCTTATGGTGCCGCGCGGGAGGCAACTTTCGGAGACCGCCGAACAGCGGCTCAACACGATCCTTGCCGCCACCGAGTTGGGCGCCAGCTTCCAGATCGCCATGCGGGACCTGGAGATCCGCGGCATGGGGAACATACTGGGCGCAGAGCAGAGCGGGCACATAGCCGCGGTGGGGTTCGACCTGTACTCGAAACTGCTTGCGGACACCGTACGAGACCTGAAGTCCGGCGCCGACCCGACGCGAAACTCCCCGGTCGAGTTCTCAACGGTGCGGGTGGACCTGGGCCTGGACGCCCGCATACCGGACAGCTTCATAGAAGACCTCGCGCAACGCCTACTCGTGTATCAGCGACTGGCGAGAATGCACTCGAAAGACGAAATCGACGACCTGCGTGAGGAGTTGTGGGACCGATTCGGACCGGTGCCCCGGAACGTCGACCTGCTGCTCGACGCGGCGCGCGTCAGGGCGCTGGCGGAGCAATCGGGCATCGATTCGGTGGTGGCCATGGAAGACACGTTGACCCTTACCCTGAAAGAGCCCACCGGCGGGGCGCGTAACGCCTTGCAGCGCGCGCTCGGGCGGGGCGTCCGCGTCGGACACATGCAGATACGCGTTGACATCGACCGCGATGCCGACAACTGGCTGGAAGAGTCGCTGGGGGTGATGGGACAGGTCAGGCTGTTCCGGGACCGGATGTTGAGCCTTTCGGCGCCGGTGTAGCTGACAGCAATCGAACCTGCCCAGCATGCCCTGGACGCCTCACGCGGCGACCTTCAAATCGGCCAGCGTGCGCGGGTAGGGGTAGACGCGGACGATTCAGCGCCTGTCGTGCATCACCGTGGACGAAAGGTTCTGGCCGCGCATCCCGACAGTCGGGGCGCCGCCGGACCTTGACGGGGCCTCTCCCATGACCGCCCGCACGTCAGGGTGTTCGTGATTCAGGCGTATGGCGGTTACCGGGAACTCCGGCGACCGCGTGTTGGGCACCTTGTAGGTCAGGATGGCACCGTCATCGATCGCTTCGCCGATCTCTCTGCTCCGGGCTTCAAGAGAACCGGTCCAGCCATACTGCTCAGCCGGCAGGAACAGGTCGCGGAACCACTTGAGCGACACGAACTCGAAACCTTCGCGCCTTCCTGCGCGCTGCAGGGAACGGATTAATTCGTAACGGTTTTGCCACGAGTTCCCGTGGTCGTCGTACTCCTCTTCCTCCGTGTAGTACCCGTCGTCCTCGAAGGCGGGCACCTCTTGGCTGACCTGGGAAGCCTCAAATTTGATCCTGATCTCGCCCCCGTTGAAAGGATGCCAACTTTCGCTGTCGGCGCCGTCGTGCATCTTCAGGCCGTCTTCGATGAAGACCACTTCGACGGAGCATCCCTCGGCCTGGGGCAGGTAGTGGGGCAGAAGTACGTCCAGGATCTGTTCAAGCTTCATTCGAGAGTCGTTTATCGTCGACATTCGCCAACCTCCTAAAGAGTCCTCAAGTTAATCAAACCGGCTCACGGGATAATCAGTCGAGCCGTGCAAGATCATACAACGCCCGAACCTTTGGTCAACAGGAAACGGGGCCTCCCAAGGCTAGCGCAGGAATGTCTGGCAATTGTGAAGGACCGGGCCTTTGTCGCCCTTAGGTGAGGGCTAGTCCATGCCTGGAGATGCACCCGAGATCGGTCCGCCGTACAGCGTGTGACATTCCTTATTGACACGTCAAAGTCGCCTGATTACTATTTTCGTTAGCAGTCTGAACGGGCGGCTGCTAATACCCGTTCAAGGCTGATTTGGATCGTCTGTTTTGGTCCGGCGGCAAGAGCCGCCGTAACTGCGCGCAAGACGCGCGAACAGGCGAACAGCACACATAGCTCGAGGAGGAGCACACAGTGGGACTGAATTTGAGACCACTTGGAGACCGGTTGGTTGTCGAACCCAATGAGGAAGACGCTCAGACCAGCCCGGGCGGGATCATCATTCCTGACACGGCGAAGGAAAAGCCCCAGAAGGGGACCGTCGTCGCCGCAGGACCGGGTCGCACGACCGACGAGGGCAAGGTCATCGAGTTGCCCGTCAAGGTTGGAGACGTGGTGATCTACTCCAAGTACGCCGGGACCGAGTACACCGAGAACGGCACTGACTATCTGATCGTCCGCGAAAGCGACATTCTGGCGATAGCCGGCTAGGGCCGCGCCGCCGCAGTATCGCAGTCAGCAGATGAAGGCTGCGCAAGCAAGCAAAGGGTAAGGAAATGCCAGCAAAACAACTCAGTTTCGGCACGGACGCTCGGACCCGCCTCAAGCAGGGTATTGACACGCTCGCCGACACAGTGAAGGTCACGCTTGGCCCGAGAGGCCGAAACGTGATTCTCGACAAGAAGTTCGGTCCCCCGCAGGTGTGCTCCGACGGAGTCACAATTGCCAAAGAGATCGAGCTCGAGGACTCTTTCGAAAACATGGGCGCGCAACTCCTGAAAGAGGCGTCCAAGAAGACAAACGACGATGCCGGTGACGGCACGACAACCTCCACGGTGCTGGCCCAGGCCATCATCCAGGAGGGCTTCAAGATCGTTGCGGCAGGCGCCGACCCGATGGGCGTCAAGCGTGGCCTCGAGCGGGGCATGTCCACCGTCCGCGAATCCATCAAGGACCTTTCGACTCCCGTGGTGGGGCGCGAGCAGATCGCAAACGTGGCGGTCCTCTCCTCCCACGACGACGAGATGGGCAACCTGATCGCCGACGTGATGGACAAGGTCGGCAAGGACGGCGTCATAACCGTCGACGAGTCCAAGGGCCTGGCCTACGAGACCGAGTACGTAGAGGGCATGCAGATCGACCGCGGTTACATCTCTCCCTACTTCGTCACCAACTCAGACCGCATGGAAGCGGTGCTCGACAACCCCTACATCCTGATTACCGACAAGAAGATCTCGGCCGTTGCCGACATCCTTCCGGTCCTGGAAAAGGTGTTGCAGACCTCCAAGAACCTCGTCGTCATCGGTGAAGACATCGAGGGCGAGGCGCTTGCCACCCTGGTGGTAAACAAGCTGCGCGGCACGCTAAACGTCGTTGCGGTGAAGGCCCCCGGGTTCGGTGACCGCCGAAAGGCCATGCTGCAGGACATCGCCATCCTGTCCGGCGGAACGGTCCTGAGCGAAGAGATCGGCCGCAAGCTCGACTCAGCCACGCTCGACGACCTCGGCCGCTGCCGACAGATCGTCGTCAAGAAGGACGACACCACGTTCGTCGACGGCTCCGGCAGTGAAGGTGAAATCACCGGCCGAATGACCGAGATTCGAGCGCAAATCGAGGACACGACCTCGGACTACGACCGCGAGAAGCTGGAAGAGCGGCTCGCCAAGCTGTCCGGCGGCGTCGCCATTCTGCGTGTCGGGGCTGCGACCGAGATCGAGATGAAAGAGAAGAAGCAGCGGGTGGAAGACGCCCTTGCTGCCACCAGGTCGGCTGTCGAAGAGGGCATCGTCCCCGGCGGCGGCACGATCCTCATCCGCGCCTCGGCGGCCATCGGCGACATGAAGTCGGATGACCAGGATGAGCAGTCCGGTCTCGACATCCTGCGCAGGTCCCTGCTGGAGCCCGTACGCATCATCGCAGGCAACTCGGGCCACGAGGGCGCAGTCGTGCTGGCAGACGTCCAGGCGAACAGCGGCAACTACGGCTTCGACGCCCAGATCGGCGAGTCCGGCGACATGATCCAGATGGGCATCGTCGACCCGGCGAAGGTCACCCGAGCGGCGGTGGAGAACGCCGTTTCCGTGGCAGGCATGATCCTGACCACGGAGGCGCTCATCACCGACGAGCCGGAGCCGGTCCCGCCACCCATGCCCGGCGGACCTCCCGGCGGCGGAATGGACTTCTAGTCCGTAGTTCCCACGCACGGTACGAAGAAGGGCCGCCCGATTTGGGCGGCCCTTTTCGCGTATTCCGGCTAACCTCAGGACAGGTTCTAAGGCGTAACCTCGTACTGCACCTCGGCCACCTTCTGCTCGCCCGCGTAGACGTAAACCCCATAGCGACCCGGTGCCCACTTACGGGGTGGCGATGGACCCACTGAATACCGCGACGTCCCTCCTTTGTACCCGTCCTTCGCGGTAAATTCTGTGCCCCTGCGCCTGAACTCGAACCCGTCCTGAAAGTACTCCACTATCTCGAAGCGAACTTCGTGCGGATCCCCAATCACGTCGTAGGAGTAATTCAACGTGAGATAAACCCGGCCGGGAACATCCTGAGGGGAAAACGTGGAAACCGCCGGGCCACCTTTGGTGGTCACAACATATGCCTCATCGATGCGCCCGTTGATGCCGGGTAGGTTGGGATCAACCGGATCCGTATCGAGAAGGGATAGATCGTAGGATTCAGTCCCGGCGTACCAGCGGGAAATTACGCTGATTTCGGATCCGTCGTCCGAGTTGAAGGCTTCCCTCAGATGTACGACTCCCACCGGCGTTCCACGCACTTTTTCGTCATCATCCTCGATCTCTGACGCATGGTATAAGGCGCGGATTCCTTGCCGAAATTTCTCGGGTCCCAGGGTGCGGTAAAGATCCGCGAAGAGCCGTTCCCCGAGTGAATAGTTACACTGGAATTCGATGTCTCCTCTCGAGATGCCTAGACTCTCTAACTCTCCGAGGTTGCTCGCATAGGCACAGGGTGGCCTGGTGGCGGCAACAGGGCGACCGGTACGCGCACCATCTATGACGGACGCCATGAAATTGGCCGCTCCTTCGTCCACCCAGCTTTGGTTACCGCTCCAATAGTAGTGCGCTACCTCGTGAGCAATGGTGGATCCAACGATCCCCGCCTCAAAACTGCCGTCAGCGACATCGTACTTCGGGAGAATAGCGATGTGAGTGCCAAAATTTGTTCCTGCCGCGTAGCCGGTAACAGCATCCGCGAAAAGCAGTCCAACAAAGTTAGTCGGCAGCGGTTCGCCCATGAACTCTTCGACTTCACGCAGGGAGTGCTCAAGCAGATCCATCGATGTTGTCGCGCCAGGACCTGTTCGAATGATAGATAGACTGACATCGCCAGCTAACGGCAAAGTGATCGTGCGCCGTTGCACGGAAACCGCGGTGCCGTCGAGCAAGACGTCTATAAGTCCGGGATTGGTTTTTGCGACGCCGTTCAACGTAGCGACAATTGGGGTCCAGTCGTCCGGTATTCCAACTTGCACGGTGGGGTGGGCCATTACCCTGATGAACGCATCCGGCCTGAAGGCCGCAAGCTGTCCCAGTGACGTGATCGCCGATATGTCGGGCGGCTCGATGGTTCGTACGAACGGCATGCCCACGATCCGCATCGCGGCCTCCGCATCCCTGTTCGCCACGTAGGACAATTGTTCAATTGCCCTGACTTCTGGCGGGACAAAGTTATCTTCCACCCAGCCGAGGGACATTACCGAGGCTGCGACATCCGGATTCTTTATGTTATTCACCCAACGAATCGCTTCAGCCTCTAAGCCGTCAATGCCGTCTTGCACCCAGCCTAAGGCAACAATGGCAGATGCCACGGCGCGACTACGCACTGCGATATAAAGCAAGTCTTCCACCGCCTCGGGCTCTAACCCCGCGAAACCATCTTGTACCCAGACCAAACTCTCGATGGAGTTAGCCAACTGCGGATCGTGCTGTTTCAACCAGCGGCCGTTTTGGAAATTCCGGAGTGGGGATGGAGTGGCAGTCGGAGTTGGCGTGGGCGTCACTGTTGGTGTGGGAGATGGGGCTGGTGTGGCCGTTGGCGTAGGAGATGGAACCGTTGTTGCTGTAGGAGTGGGTGACGGAACTACTGTTGTTGGTGTGCTGGCTACTGCTGCGGGTTCGTCCAGACAGTCGGCAAGATGCAATGTCACCCAAAAAACCATGAACCCGAACTCGCCGGGCTCTTGGACAACTCCAATCCCGACGTACTGGAAGCGAGAGTCACCGACATAGGAGTCCCGGTCCTCCGTCATAAATCCCACGATGCCTGAGGCAGTTTCTTCAGCTGTCTTTTCGTATTCAGTAGGCGCAGTACTCCAGGGAGCGCCCTGGGAGCCTCTGTAATTGAACGACTTCACCTGATGCCACTGGATGATCTCGAGACCGGACCGGCCGCAAATTAGTTCAAGCGGTTCCGCATCCAGTTGATTGCTGCTTGCCATTTGACGGCTGCTTGTTCTCGCAAATTCGTCAAGGGCGGACACCCGTACCAAACTTTCCGTGTTTTCCGCCAACCGCACGTCGTTGATCAGCGAAAACAGGGCGCCTTCCAATTCGTCGATGTCTATCAAAGGGAGCACGCTCCCATGCTTGGTCGTGTAACTCGGTGCCTGGGCGCCGGTGTTTACCGGCGTGGCAGTTGCTGCCAAAGTACTGGTTGCCGTCGGTGCCGGCGGCGGGGCGCCGGTTGGTGCGGGCGGCGCCGTTGGGGTGGCGCTGGGAACCGGGGCGGTCGGACCAAGCGTTGGAACGGGTGTAATGGTCGGGAACGGTGACGGAGACGGGGCCCGAGTGGCAACGGGCGAGGGCGGGGAGCCACTTGTACAGGCGACGATATACAGAACTACTGCTCCGACGATCACGATGATCAGTCGTTTAGACATGCTGCCGGTATGTCGAGTTTTGGAAGGATCTCGCACCACGTTGCGCCACCGAACTTGATTGGCACGCATCTTAAGGTCTGCGCCCATGTCATTGACACGAATGGAACGCGTAATTGACACGCCCGCCGACATTCTTGGTCCAGCGCAGTAACATCATGTTGGAAACTACGCCTGACCTGTCAGCACGGGCGTATGAGCCCGGGAGTTGAACACTTATGGACCTGGTACTTGCCGGCCTTTTGGGGGCGATTGCGGTCGGCTTTGTTGCCGCCGTTCTCGTCTTGCGGACGCAGCGCAGGACACAGCAGCTTGTTGCGGATACGGCTTCGCTGCGCGCCGAGTTAGGGGCGGAGCAAGAAAAGCACAAGGACGCCGCAAAAAAGGCCGCTGACGCCGATGGGTTGAAGGTCGCCAATGCGCGCCTGGAACAGCAGCTCAAAGACACGGCAGAGTCGCTTGGTCAACGCGACGAACTCGAAAAGCGCTTTGCCGACACCTTCGCGGCGTTATCTTCCAAGACGCTGGAGAACCAACGGAAGAGTTTCCTCACTACAGCCGATGAAAGCCTGAAAGCCCGCGAAAAGGCCGTGGCCGAGTTGGTTAAGCCCCTGTCGGAGAAGATCGAGACGCTGGACAAGGCGGTGGCCAGGCACTCCGGAGACCTGGGCAGCCAGATCAAGAACGTCCTCCAGTCGAACAAGGGGCTTGAACTGCAGACTCGGCAGCTCAAGGACGCCCTGTCCAAACCGCAGGTGCGCGGCCAGTGGGGAGAGATGCAGGTTGAGCGGGTTTTGGAACTGTGCAACCTGGTCAAGGACATGCACTACACGACGCAGGACTCCGACGGCAAGGGCGGCAGGACCGACTTCATCGTCCATATGCCTCACAAACGTGACATCATCCTGGATTCCAAGGTGCCTTTGACCGCTTACCTCGACGCCGAGGAGGCAGAATCACCGGAAGACCGGGAACGGCATCTCGACCGACACGCCCTGCTCGTCAGAGGCCATGCGGACGACCTGTCGAAGAAGGACTACCCGCAGTCCCTCAAGGCGACGGCCGACTTCGTGGTGATGGTGCTGCCCGAGTTCGCCTTGCCTCCCGCCCTCTCGCGATACCCCGATCTGCTCGATCGCGGCCTTCAGGGCAACGTCATCATCGTCACCTACTCGACGTTGGGCGCCTTGCTGAAGTGCGTCGCCCTCAGTTGGCAGGAAAGGCAGATAGCTGACGAAGCGCAGCGAATAAGCGAGCTTGGCAAAGAACTCCACGAGCGGCTGGTAACGTTCGCCAGCCACATGGAGGGGATGGGCAGGGCGCTCAACACGGCGGTGAACCGGTACAACGAAGGCGTCGGATCGATGGAGTCGCGCGTGCTGACTCAAGCGCGCAGGTTCCGCGAACTTGGCGTTTCCACGACCCGTGAGTTACCCGAGCTACAGCGCATCGATGCAACCCCGCGCGCGCTCCGGCAGGGTCAACGAAACGAGAGCCCGGACGACGACGAATGAGGGCCTCTCTTGCTGGCAACAACCCGGCAGATACGGTCCGCGACCCTTAACTCTGCTCCGCCGGGGCCTCCGGGTTGTCCGGCGACGGGACCGACAGGCTTTCATACAGCCTGGTCATCCCTTTCAGCCAGCTCGCCTGCACTTCCGGGGTCCACGAAGGGTCGAAGTCGGGGTACTTTTCGAGAATTCGTTGCGCCAATACGAGGCTCGGGTGAACTGGCGCCGACGCCGGTCCCGTGCCCGGTGGCGGTGTCCGCTCGCTTTGCGCGGAAGCCCGGCTGGCCCGCGGCGCGGCTGGCCGGCGGGCGCCGTGCCGGCCGGCGGTGATGTACTGGGACAACTCAATCCCGGCGTCCCGCGACGCCTGGATGAAGAACGCCTCGCATTTGGCCAGCACACCTTCCCGGGCGCCGAACTTTCTGAACGCCTCGTGGAATTGGGCCCGTGTCGCTCGCGCCAGGTCGAGCTCGAACACCGGACCGTAGAAGCGCTGCAGCACCTCTCGAAGCGCCTCTCGTCGTTCACGGCCCTCGGCAAAAACCAGTAGTTCCAATCCCCTCTGCGGCCGGCCTTCACCGTCTACGAGGTCGAGGGCCCTGAGGGCGGTCATCAACTGCGATCCGGAACTGCCGGAAAAGCGACTTCCCCACACACTTCTGTCTATCCGATCCGGAATACCTTCCGAGAGGAATTCCAAAAAAGTTCGGAATGTCCGATAAGGGACATAAGGTGGGACGGCTCTGGTGCGCTCTTGCATAGCTTGGTGAATTGAGCAACGCGGGATTAGCGGCGTGTTCCGGGATTTGGTCCGCTCAACATATCCCCGACTGATTCCAAAGTCAATTTGCAGCCGGAATGTCGAATTTCCCCTGCCCGGACAGTTCCAGACAGTTTTTGAAACTCCTTTTGCGAATTACGAACATAAATTTCGCAGAATCCGTATGGCTGGTCCATCTGCTAGACCAAGACTTGTCCGCCGAAATCGGCGCGGAGATCACATTGATAGTACCCATCGAACAGATATTTCCCGACCCTGATCTACCGAGCGAACCTGCAGCCACCCGGGCCGCGGAACGACATCGAGGCCGGGCTTCCGAAACGCCTATTGTGCAACCGCTGGCGGAAGGCGGATACGTGCTCCTGTCAGGCAGGCGCGGGCTCAAGGCTGCCAAAGAAGCCGGCGCTACGGAGGTCGAAGTCAAGGTCCGGGAGAATGTCACCCGGCAGGAACGCCAGGAACTACGCCTCTCGGAGCAGTACCACAACGGTCTAGTCCCTCCGATGGTGATGGCCAAGGAGTTCTACACCTACCGAAAATCGCACAGCATTACTCAGCAGGAACTAGCGAGGCGCACGGGCATCACACCCGGGACGATCCACCACTACGAAAGCCTGATTCGCACCCTGGACCCCCGGCTCGGGAAGAGAGTGGACGCGGGCGATCTGACGTTCAAGGAGGCCCGCAGCATCGCCGACATAGACGGCCACAGGCGGCAGCGGGAGATCGCTGAGCCGTTCCTCTCAGGCAGGCTCAGTTCCGTTCACGTTGAACGAATTGTGGGCAGGGCCAAGTCGTCGCCGGAACTGACGATCGAGCAGTTGATAGCGGAAGTGGTCGAAGGCGCCCGCAGGCCGGACCCCGAGCCCGCGCAACAGCAGAAAGCCCCTGAGCCGGACATGCACCCGTCAACGTCGCAGCCGATGGGGATTACCACCCTGGAGAACACTGCTCTGATGCTGGCCGGGGAACTAGGGGCCCTGCCATTACAGGTAATCCCAGAATACAGGCGCCTCAATCTCATCAGCTCTCTGCGGATCCTGGACAGCAGGCTGAGCACCGCCCTGGCCTTCCTGAATTCAGGTCAAGCCGTAGAAACCGGAGTGCCGCGACCGCTCAGCCGTGTGAGATAAAGCCGCGATCGCAAGCTCCTCGGCGCAGGGCGGCCGGGGAGCGCGCCACCCGGGCAGCCGCGCGGCTTCAGCATTGGCGGCGCGCCAAACTGCTCTCGGCCTGAAAGGCAAAATCTGTCAACCGCGTGGGTGACGTATCATCTTGTCGATCCGCGGGTCCGGTCGCGCACACGCATTGGGACGGACCCGGCTGGGATACTTCATGGCGCGGATCATGCCTTACTTGCTGCTCTTCGGATTGATCGGGTTGCTCGCTGCTGCCTCGATGGCGTGCGCCGAACAGAACGAGCCCTCGCATACCCCAATCATTGGCGATGAACCCGCCGTTACGCGGCACATCAGCCAGGATGACATCGACGCCGGCAAGTACGACATCGAAGAACTCATCGAACATGGCCGGATGCTGTTCGAGGCGAGCTTCAACACCCTGGATGGCGCGGGTCGGCCAGAGTTGACCGGAGACGGCACGGCGCGACGCGCCCGCTCCATGCCACAGAACTTCAACCGCATCTCCGGTCCCGACGCCAACTCATGCGTCGGATGCCACAACTTGCCGGCCACCGGCGGCGGCGGGGACAACGTGGCGAACGTGTTCACCCAGGCGACAGAGAACCCGTTTGTGGACTTCGACGGCGATGTCTCAGAGGGCGGGCCAAATCAAACGCTGATGACCGTCGGCAACGAGCGCGGAACGGTCGGAATGTTCGGATCGGGGCTCGTAGAACTTCTGGCGCGCGAGATGACCGTCGAGCTCCGCGCTGCGCGGTCCGCAGCGTTGGCGGAGGCCGCAAGTTCCGGTCAGCCAGTGACCGTCGAACTATCTGCCAAGGGCGTCGGGTTCGGCGCCATCACCTGCTACCCGGATGGATCGATTGACGCCTCTCGCGTGGAAGGGGTCGACGAAGACCTGATCATCAGGCCGTTCAGCCAGAAAGGTGCGGTCGTCTCGCTGCGCGAGTTCAGTAATGACGCCACGTTGACCCACCACGGCATTACTTCGAACGACCGTACCGGCGAAGACCGCGACCCCGACTTCGACAACCGGGTCAATGAAATCACGATCGGCGATATCACTGCACTGACCCTGTTCCAGGCGACTTTGCCCGCCCCGGTGGAGGTCACCCCGGCGACAGAGGAGGAACGTGAAGCGGCGGCGCTTGGGCGGCAGGTCTTTTCGTCAATAGGATGTGCGTCCTGCCATGTACCGGCACTTCCGCTGGCGAGCACTGAATTCACGGAACCAGGTCCTTTCAACCCTCGCAACCAACTCAACAAGGAAGACGACCTGCGACCTGAAGACGTGCCGGATGTCATCCGGGTCGATCTGGCCGAATTTGCCGAACACCTCAGAAAGGACGAGGACGGGAACTACCTGGTGCCGTTGTTTTCGGACCTGAAGCGCCACGATATGGGAGCACTTCTAGACAACGAGGTGATCGAGCAGGACTTCCAGAGACCCGAGGCGCCATGGGAGAAGTTCATTCCCACACATGTCTGGATGACCAGGAAGTTATGGGGATTCGCGTCGGAACCCCCGTTCCTGCACCACGGCAGGGCAACGCTGATCTCCGAGGCGATCCTGGCCCACGGCGGCGAAGCGGAGGCAGCAAGACGCGCGTTTGAGGCCCTGTCCGACTACGAACAGGCGTCCGTCATCGAGTTCCTGCAGACCCTCCGCATCGAGGAGTAACGGGGTGTTTTCCACGGGGGTAGGCGGCTTAACGCTGGATTCTGCCCCCGCCGTGGGCGATCTGCTCCACCTCTTCGACGGATGCCAGGTTGAAGTCACCGTGGAAAGTGTGGGCGATGGCGTTTGATGCGACCGCAAAGTCGACAGCCCGCTGGCCATCCCATCCCTCAAGTTTGGCGAAGATGATCGCGGCGGAGAATGCGTCCCCGCCGCCGACGCGGTCGACCATGCCGCGCAACTCGACCGTCCGACCCCTGTACGAATTCGAACCATCCCAATAGCAGGCCGAAACATCATTGAAATCGGCGAAATCGCCCTGCCTCAGCGTAAGACCGACCCGGCTGAATCCGAACTCACCGATCAGGGCCTCGATGGTTGCCTCGCAAGCCTCGTGATCCAGCCCGCCCGCGCCCGGAGTATTCGGTGTGCTGACATCGAGGCAGAGATCGGCGTCCTCGCGGCCTCCCAGCAGTACGTCCACGTTGGCCATCAGCGGCCGCATCACCCGGCGGGACTCGTCCGGGCTCCACAGTGCCGACCTGTAGTTGAGATCGCAGCTAACGGTCAGTCCGGCCTCCTGAGCCGCGGCGGTCGCCTCCGCGCATACTGCTGCGGCCGACTCTGACACGGCGGCTGAAATGCCGGTGAAATGGAACCAGTCGGCGCCATTGAATACCGTCTGCCAGTCGATGTCGCCAAGCTGCAACTCTGAGAACGCGCTTCCCTTCCTGTCGTATATGACCTTGGATGGCCTTACCGATCCGCCGACTTCCAGGAAGTTGATTCCGATCCTGTCGCCTCGCCAGATAATCTGCGAAGTGTCGACCCCGAACTGGCGAGCGTAGTTTGCCGCGGCCTGGCCGAGTTCGTTGGGCGGGAGCGCCGTTACGAACCCCGCTTCCATGCCGAAATGGGCCAGTGCAACTGCGACGTTACACTCCGTCCCGCCGTAGATCACGTCCCACTGGCGCGACTGAGTGAATCTCTCGTGGCGCGGCGCGGCGTTCCGCATGAGTAGCTCGCCAAACGTGATTACCCTCTTCGCCACGGTCGTCACCGCCTTTTTGCGCGGCACCGGAACTGGGCCGCGCTTCATCTGTCGCTATCGCTAAAGTCCGGCCCTTACTTCACGTATCGCCGTCACCGCTTCGCGGCATCGTCGTTCGAGTTCGTCCCAGGCACGCCGATTCACTATGTCGCTGGTGATCAGGGAAGACCCCAGTCCGACGGCCGTCACGCCCGCCTCAAACCACTCCTGTAGGTCATCTCGTCCCACGCCTATCCCGCCAGTCGGCATGATCGACGACCACGGCATCGGGCCAAGCAGGTCCTTCACGAAACCTGGACCGCCCGATGCCCGCGCCGGGAAGAGTTTCACGACTTCGCAACCTAGTTCTTCGGCGTAGGAGATTTCGGAAGCCGTACCGCAGCCGGGGATGTACGCCACCTTGCGCCGATTGCATACCCGGGCAACTTCAGCGTTGGTGTTGGGCCCAACGATGAGCCGCGCTCCCGCGTTGACGTATAGCGCGGCGGTCACCGGGTCCAGCACCGTACCGGCGCCGAGAATCGCATGTGGGACCTCGGACGCGATGGTCTTGTGAAGGGCGGAGAATACCTCGTGCGCGTGGTCTCCGCGATTGGTGAATTCGACCACCCGCATACCGCCGTCTACGCAGGCGCGGGCGATAGCCAACGCATCCCCAACGTCGGAGGCGTGGTAAACCGGCACCGCGCCGATTTGTGCGATGGCGTTGTAAACGTCCTGTCTGCTCTGGCCAGCCAACCTGCTTACTCGATCATCCTGCGGCGACTCACGTCCACAGAGTGTATTCGAGTGGCCGCCCCGCCGCGGAGCACGGAACCAACATGTAACCTTCGATTAAACACATGCAGTTTGGCGGTACGAGAAATGGAAATAACCTCGATAAAGGAAAAAATGGCGGCGGGCAAACCGGCGATCGGGACCTGGTCCTCTTCCGGCGACCCGACGGTCGTGGAGGTGCTGGCGCGAACCGAATTGGATTGGATCAACCTCGATTTCGAACACAATCCGATCGATGTTTCCACGGCCATCCACTGCCTGCGGGCCATGGGAGGGACCGGCAAGACGCCTTTCGCCCGCATCCCCTGGAACGATCCCGTGTGGATCAAGCGCGTTCTGGACATCGGCTTTCTTGGCGTTGTGGTGCCGGACGTGAAGACCCCCGACGATGCCCGCAGGGCCGTGGCCGCGGCGCGCTACCGGCCCGAAGGAGTGCGCGGGATCGGCTCGTCTCGCGGGATGCTCGTCTACGGTGACGATTACTACGACAAGGCCAACGACATGGTGACGGTGGTGTGCATGATCGAGGACATCGAGGCCGTGGCAAAGATCGACGACATCCTTGCCGTGCCGGGTGTGGATGTGGCGTTCATAGGGCCGAACGACCTTGCCAACACGCTGGGCGTCCCGATCGGTAACGACAACAAACACCCGGACCACATTGCGGCCGTACAAAAAGTGGTCGACGCGGGCAAACGGGCCGGGGTGCCTACCGGGATCCACTGCGGCGACGGCGCCGAGGTGGCGAGACGAATCGAGCAGGGCATGCAGTGGATGCCGATAGGGTCAGACGTCCGCGTCCTCAGGTGGGGCTTCGAGGAGCAAATCGCCGCATTCAAAGCTCCCGCTTCCGGTAATGGCGACGACGATTCAGGAGCGTTCTACTAGGCCCTAGACCAGCGACTCGCCGTTCAGCTTGACCACGTTGCCGCCCTGCACGACCGTGGCGGCGTTGACCAAGTCGCGGATGTTGGACGCCGGGTCTCCCCGGAACGCCGCCAGATCGGCGATTTTGCCCGGCTCTATCCGGCCGACTTGATCTCCGACCAACAGCGCCTCGGCGGTATCGGCGGTGTTGGCGCGGATCGCCCTCCACGTGTCCCAGCCCAGCCATTCGTGGTATGCCCACGCGTTCGCGCCCGATTTGGCGTGGTCTGCGTGCGGCATTCCCATGTCGAGGCCGGCCGTAAATCGCACTCCGGCATCGATCATGCCCTGGAGAGTTTCGAGGTGCTCCTCTTCGGTGATCGTCGCCTGCTGCATGGACCACGGCGTCGTGGGCACGCTGACTTCCTCTGTGGCACGCGCCTCGACCCCAAGCAGGTGGTGCCCGATCGTCGGGTCCACCCACTGTCCGTTTTGAGCCATCTGGTCTGCGACGCGCGGATCGAACGCCAGCTTCTTCATCGGGTCCCGGTCGAGCCATCGGGCGTGGATCAATTGATGGATTCCGGCCTCCACGCAGTTTTTGGTGCCCTGAGCCGACAACGTGTGAGCGACGATCTGGACGTTCAGCCGCTCTGCCTCGTACACGGCTGCTTTCAGGGTGTCGACGTTGTACTGCGGCAGGCGGGGATTCGCGGTGGGCGTAAACATCCCGCCGGTGGCCATCATCTTGATGGCTCGCGCTCCCAGTTTGACCTGGCGGCGGATGGCCAGCACCACCTCTTCCGTGGTGTCTGCCTCCGTGCCGAAGAACCAGCAGTGGCCGGCGGTTATCGTGATTGGGGTGCCGGTGCAGATCAGCCGGGGACCGGGAATGGCGCCGGATTCGATGCCGTGCAGGACGGGAAAGGACACGTCGTTGCGGGCGCCGATGTCGCGCACGGTGGTAGTCCCGCTCATCAGGATCCGCCGCATGGCGTCAGTGGCCCGAATGAGGAGCCTGTCCGGCTTTTCGGTGAGGGCCTCTTGCTGGGCGTTTGGGGTCGCGGAACAGTGCATGTGGCAATGCGCGTCACACAGGCCAGGCAGGAGTGAAACGTCTCCCATGTCCAGGACCGTGTATTTCGACTCCAAGTCCGACGGGAGTTGAGACACGGGCGTTACAGCAGTGATACGACCGTCGTCGACTAGAACAGCGTGGGCCGGCAGCCATCCGGAGACTTCGGCGTTAGCGACCCGGGCGGCGATGAATGCTGTACTTTTTGGCACGATATCTCCAGTCGGCCGCATGCCTTCCGCAGCCGCGGCGATGATTCTACGCGCGGTATGGGCCGACGGGTGAGGTTGACGCCGGGTGCTTCGTTAGCCTTGTGCGGGAAAATCCATGGTGCTTGCAAAATGCTGTCCGAAATGTCATTATGATGTCATGACAGTGCAGATAACAATAAGAGGCGTGTCCGAAGAAGTACGGGACAAGATTGCGGCCCGCGCAGCGAGTCGTCGACAGTCCATGCAGGAATATTTGCGTGGCGAGTTAGAACGGCTTGTATCAATGCCGTCGGTCGAAACATGGCTTGAGGAAGTCCGCGAGCGTAAGGCGGCTACTGGGACCAGAGTCTCAACCGCCAGCATACTCCGCGCACGTGACGCAGACCGGGCTTGATCGCAGTCGTCGACGCCTCCGTCCTTGTTGCGGCACTTGTCGACTCGGGGCACGACGGCCAATGGGCGGAAATGGCAATCGCCGAAGACGGGCTGGCCAGTCCCGATTTGGTGTTGGTTGAAACAACCAACATCCTGCGCCGAGAGGCGCGGTCCGGTCATATTCCTCGCGCAGAGGCAGCCATTGCCTTTCAAAGCCTGCTACGGCTCAAATTGGAACTATTTCCATTCCGGCCGTTCGCCGTGCGGGTTTGGGAACTAGGCGAGAACCTGACAAGTTATGACGCCTGGTACGTTGCGTTGGCGGAAGCGTTGGACTGCCCCCTGATTACCCTCGATAGAAAAATCGGTCGCGCGCCTGGGCCTACCTGCCAAATCATTACCCCGCCTGGTTCATAACTCTGGCCGAATCAATCGGGGTTATCTGCATTTCGCCATCGCGTCGATGACCTGGCGGTGGGGCTCAGGCCAGCCGAACACGATTACGGGGACCGCCAGGTCCGGCGACCAGTTGATCGGTTCGCCGCGCTCGTCTGTAACTTCGATCCCCAACTCGTAAGCGATGCACGCGCCGGCGGCCGTGTGGACCGGCTCGTGCACCTCGTAGAGCACAACGGCAGGCAACCGGCCGGAGCAGAGTTGTGCAAGCGGATAGGCGGCTGAAGAGAACATGTTGACCTGTCCGACCCCTCCGAGCCACTCCAGGCCGCGGTCCACAAGCCTGCCCCAGTCCGGACCTCCGTCTATTTCGACCCCTATGGTCAGTTCAGACAGGTGACCGGTGGGCGATTCCGGTTGCCATGGCACGCCGTTGCGGGCAGCCCTCTGGCCGCGCACCGCAGCCAGCCGTTCTCCGGCGGGCGGTATGGAGATCACACCCAACTCCAATGCCCCACCCCGCAGCAGGGCAATATTCACGCCCCAGTGCGGCATCCCGTTGTTGAACGGCACCGTTCCGCATAGTGGATCGATGAGCCAGACCGGACCGCCGCCCCTATCTGCCCTGCTCTCTTCGGACCAGATGTCGCCCGGCACGCCGTGGGCGATAAGGGTCTCGGCGATAAGGCGGTCGGCTTCGATGTCGGCTTCCGTCACCAGGGCGCCCGGGCTCTTCATCCACGAACGGAGATTGCCCGGGCCCAATGAGTCGAACTTGGCGTTCAACACCTCGGTAGCTGCTGCCGAGGCGCTCAGCGCTGCATCGAGCAGCTTTGCCCGGCTCACATCTTCCGGACCTTCAGGTGCCTGGCGCACTGGGACTAGCCTGCGGCTACGGCAACGCCGACATTCGCCAGCAGGCCTCGGGCCGTTTCAATCATCCGGCGCGTGTTCTCGGCCATGTATGAACCCAGCATTGTGGACGCTTTAGCTGCTTCGCCATCCGCCTTCAGTTCGGCGGCGCGTGTCGCGATGTCGTAGGCAGATTCCAATAGTTCTTCCTGCAGCGGCCGCCAGGTCGCACGGATCTCTGCTCTTCGATCCGCCCCTGCGCGGAGCCCTTCGTTGGTGAGCCGGTGAAACAGCCACCACGGGCTATCGGAGCTCGGTAGTTCGCCCCCAACCCCCAGCACGGAAGGCAATTGCCCGTCAAGAAATACTGGCTGAAACAGCGTCATGCAGGGCGAGTACATCCCGCACCAGTAGACCGGCAGCCGAGAGCCGTCGGCACACAGGTCGGCGACGACGCTCGCCGCGGTGGATGCAGGGGTGGGGCCGCGGCGGTGGACGCATAGCGATACTTCGCCTTCCACGTCATCTACAAACGGCTCATCGGGGTATTCGCCAGACGAATGGTCGGAGATCACCGACATCATCGTCCGGACGCCTATGCCGCCGTTCCGCTGGCCGAGCAACGTCTCCGAACGGCACTGCCTGGCGAAGCCGCTGGCAGAACCGCCGGTGTCCGCGAACGCGCCGGTGAATGTGAAGGGCGCCCCGGCGGCAGAGTCCCATAGCCCCATGCTTTCGGCAAACCGCGGGGCAGACTCCGAAACGCGATCGGCGTCTTTGCCAAGCATTCCGACATTCGAGATCGAGCCGAATCCGTCCACGCGTTTCGCGGCCCACTCAAAACACACAGCCTCGACTACGTAGGCCTCTCGCGGATCGGCTACTAGATAAATATTGTCGTAGGTCCTTACACCTTCGGGGTTGTCGAATTTGCCCTGCCCGTACCGGCTGACCAGCCCCGTAATGACCTCAACGGCCTCCCCTGCTGTTTGTGCCCTTTCGAGGGCCAGCCTAAGCACCTCCATGCCGATGAGACGGGCGTCGGAGGCGTGTCCCAGCCGGGAAGGTAGCGACTCATTGCCAATCACCACCTGGTGCTCGTTGAAGCCGTGTTCGTACCCGTAGCACCACCACGGCCGCGAACCCACGTGGCGATACGTCACGGGAGCCTGTTCCACATCGACGAACTGGCACCTTGCGACTGAACCGGGCTCGTGTGTCTCGGCCCCGCGCATGACCAGCGGTTGGCACTCGCCTGCCGGGCGGTCGCTGTTCTTGGCGAAGATGGTCTGCCCATTGGCGGTTGCACCCGGCAGGGCGACCATCGTGTCGCACGAATTCATGCCTACGTTGTCTGCGTCCGAAAGGTTGTAATTCGTGTGTCTCGGGGAGTTACTCATAACCCCGTCATCATACACAGCGGGCAGGTGTTGTTCTTGCGAAGGTACGTGCAGACAGCACCGGCAATACGGAACGGCACGGATATCTACGGCCGTCAGGCATGCGAAGTCTGGCTGTTCCCGCGGCCTGCGAGCAACCCGTGCGTGCGGATGATGTTGACCACACGCGGCCCATTGGGGTTGAGGCCGATCTCGACGGTCTGGCCGGGCAGCAACTCCACTTCCCGCTCTCCATCCAGCGCGATCGTGCCTCTTTCCTGGGTTATACGCCGCTTCTTTCCGGCTTGAAGCGCGTCCCATTCCGCGACTTCTATGTCCAGGATCATGCCCGGCCCCACTGGAGCGCGAACCACCGTGGCGCTGGACGATGAATCACCCTTGAGTCGCAGGTAAAGGCCTTCCGGATCGTCAATCCCAACGGCGCGTATCCGCGAGCCGATCGATGACAGGCCGATGCTGGCGGGTTCGGCCCGGGTCAGGAACATCTCCACGAGTGAGGCGGCATCCCAGACCGCCCGCGCTCCCACGAATGCCTGAGTTGTGACCGCTGCGTCGACCAGCGCGATGTCCGCAAGATCGCCGTCGATGAACACGTCGAGCCTCTTGCTGCGCTGGATAGCCAGGTCAGTGGGAACAACTCCGGCCGCGATCGCCCCGGCGGCAATCCCTGCCAACGTGCCTTCGACCATTTGCGGAAACACGTTGTTGGTACCGGTTGAGATCGGCGCCAGCGGGGTGTCTCCGCAGCCGCGTGCCACAACGCGATTCGTCCCGTCGCCGCCCAGCGTGACGATGCAGCTTGCGCCGGCCTCCGCTATGGCCCTTGCTGCCCGTGTCGAGTCGGCTTGCGTGTCGGCAGGCCGCATGTCGACATACTCGACCGCCATACGGTCCTTGTTTTCGGCCATGGCCGCACGGCTGAGGCCGGAAATGTCGGGCATCACAAGCGCGCGTTCGACGCCCATCGACACGAGTCCTGCAAACACGCGCCTGAGCGTGTTCGACTTTTCCTGGTTCGAGACGACGCGACCCTGGGCGACGAGCCGGCGGATATCCTTCCCGGCGGCGGGATTGGCGATGATTCCGACAGTGCTCATGATTCTGCGCCCACGGTGCCGCCGGATATGAGTAGTCCAGACAAGGCCGCCGTCAGTCGGCCATCCAAGCGGGATCACTCAAGTTCCCCGCCACTTTGCGGAGAAACTCAGCCGCGGGCGCTCCGTCCCAGGCGCGGTGGTCGAATGTGAGACACAGGTGGCCGATAGACCTTGCCGCGACGTCGCCATCGACGAACATCGGTCTGACCTCGATCCGGCCAATCCCCAGTATGCCGACCTCAGGTGGGTTGAGCAGCGGGTTGAACTGATCGACGTCATATGACGAGAGGTTCGTGACCGTGAAGGTGCTGCCGGTCATCTGGTCTATGGCCAGGGACTGGTTGCGGGATAAACGCACCAACTCCCGGATAGCCTGCGCGAGTTCGACGATCGACTTGCCGCCCGCATTGCGAATGACCGGAACGATTAGTCCGTCAGGAACAGCGAGAGCCACGCCGAGATTAATCTCGTCGAGGATTCTCACTTCGTCCCCGACGAGATGAGAATTGGCCAGGGGCGTGTCTTCCAAGGCCTTGACGGTAGCCGCGAGCACCAGGTCCTGGTACTGCGGCCGGAGCCGATGACGGCGCCAGTCCCGGACGAGTTGGCGTTGAAGGGCGACAGCCGCGGTGACGTCCACATGCGTGTTGAGCGTTACGGCCGGTGCCCGGGAGCTCTCTGTCATGCGTTTGGCAATTGCCCCACGCAGGCCGGACAGGGGGATTACCTCCCGTACGGGGATGTCCGAACCGTCGCCGGGCACCGGACCTTCTTCCACCGTTCGCCGGACATCGTCCTCGGTCACCCGTCCGCTTGGGCCGGTGCCCTGGACGGTGTCGAGATCGACGCCCAGCTCTGACGCAAGGCGCCGGGCACGCGGTGTGACGACCTGGCGTCGGCCAGAGCCGCGCCCTGCCGCCGGCGCGCGGCGCGCAGGCGTGGGAGGCTTGGGGGCCGTCGGTGCGGAGTACGGTTCGAATGAGTCGAGAACCGACGAATCTTCTCCGTCGGCGAGTAGCAATCCAAGGCGCGTGCCCACCGGAACGTCCGTCCCCTCGGGCACCAGGATCTTGCCCAAAGTGCCGTCGGCGGTCGCCTCCACCTCGGCATTCACCTTGGCCGACTCGATCTCGACGAGGGCGTCTCCCTTTGCAACAGGGTCTCCCTCTTTTTTGAGCCACTTGACCACCTGGCCTTCGTTCATACCCATGCCCCATTGGGGTAGGAGAACATCCGTCGGCATATTCGTTACCTCGCGTTTGGTTTGCCAGTGCTCGCTCGCCCGTTCAGGACGTCGGCGCAGGCGATTCTATTGCTTCTATTATTCCGCGCGCCATAAACAGCCTGGAACGACCCGGAGAGTCTATCTCGCGGAGGATGTCCGCAGCGACCAGCTTGTCCACGTTATTCATGGCGCTTCGCCACGTAACCCCCAGGCGCCTGGCCGGGGTGGCGATGGTGAGGCGGGCATCAGGCTTCCTCAATTTGCGCGTCTGGCAGACCGGTCCGCTCATTTTGGGCCAGGGGTCCGCTCATGAAAAGAGGGCGGCTCAAGGCCGCCCCCTCACCGAATTGGCTTGTTTGCGGCTATCCCTCGAGGGTCTCGCGGACCGCTGCTACGACCTTGTCCTTGTTCGGGTAGACGAACCGCTCCAGAGCCGGTGTGTAGGGTATGTGCACCTGCTCCGAAGCCACTTTCATGATCGGCGCCTGGAGCGACCAGAATGCTTCCTGTGCCACGATCGAAGCGACCTCGCTGGCTGCGCTGCACACCTTGTGGGCCGGGTCCACGCAGACGAGCCGCCCCGTCTTTTCGACCGAATCAAGGACTGCCTGCTTGTCGAAAGGCACCATGGTGCGAGGGTCGATCACCTCGACTGAGATGCCCTCTGCCGCCAGTTCGTCCGCCGCAGCTGTCGCCAACGGTACCGCCCCGGCGATCGCCACTACGGTGCAGTCGCTGCCTTCCCGAACGATGTTCGCCTTGCCGAATTCGATCAGGTGCTCTCCTTCCGGCACCTCGCCCCTGGCGCCGGCCAGGGTCCCGTCCTCGAAGACGATGCAGGGATCGTCGTCGCGAATTGCCGTCTTGAGAAGGCCCTTGACGTCGGCCGGTGTGGAAGGCACGAGGATCTTCAGGCCCGGCATGTTCATGAACATCGGATACGACCGGTCGGAGTGGTGAGCCGCTGAGCCGCCGCCGTAGAACATAGACGCCCGGTAGACAACCGGCAGTTTGGCCTGTCCACCGAACATGTAACGCATCTTTGCGGCCTGGCTGATCAGTTGGTCCATGCCGACCCACATGAAACTGGACAGGGTTTCCACGATGGGCCGCATGCCCACCAGGGACGCCCCGACCGCCGCGCCGAAGAACCCGTTCTCCGACAGCGGTGTGTCGATGACGCGAAGATCTCCGAATTTATCGTGCAGGTTCGCCGTCGCCCCGTACACCGACCGCCGGATGTCCTCGCCCATGATGAACACGGACTCGTCCCGGTGCATCTCCTCGGTGATTGCCTGGTTTATCGCCTCTCCGTATATCGCCTGTGCCAATTAACTGTCCCCCGTCAATGATTTCTGTGCTGCGTCGACTTGTGTGTCCGGCCGATGGTGGACCAGCCCCGTCTGGTCAGGGTGCTGGAATGGGGTTCGCCCACATGTCTTCGAAGAGGTCCTCCGGCTCAGGGTATGGGCTGTTACGAGCGAACTCGACAGCCTGGTCGACCTTCAGCCGTTCTTCATCAGAAATAGCGTCACATTCTTCCTGGCTTATGGCGCCCGAACTCACGACCTGATCGGTAAACAGCACGATGGGGTCGCGCTCCTTCCACTGTTCGATCTCTTCTTCTTCGCGGTACGCACCGCGGCGTACCCTGCCGAGTCCGAGTGAGTGCTCGTCGAACCGGTAGGTCAGACCCTCGATCAAGGTCGGGCCTTCACCTGCGCGGCCTCTCCTGACCGCCTCGGTCGTAGCCTCGTACATGGCGATGACGTCCTGACCGTCTACGTGCACACCCGGCATGTTGTAGGCCTCCGCGCGGTCGGCCACGTGCTCGACCGCCACCGAGTCTTTGTAAGAGGTGGTGACGGCGTACTGATTGTTCTCACATACGAATATGACCGGCAGGTTCCAGATCGACGCCATGTTCATCGACTCGTGGCACGCTCCCTGGTTGGAAGCGCCGTCGCCGAAGAAGACCGCCGACACGAAGTCCTCCCCCCTGATCTTCGCGGCGAGTGCGGCGCCGGTCGCCACGGGCACCGAGGACCCGACAATTCCGGATTCACCCAGAATGCCGATCGAAAAGTCGGCGAGGTGCATCGAACCGCCCTTGCCTTTGCAATAGCCGTCGACCCGTCCGTAGAGTTCTGCCATCGCCCTGTTGACGTCACCGCCCTTGGCCAGCGGGTGGCCGTGAGAGCGGTGGTTGCCGGCTATGTAGTCGGTGTCTCGGAGTGCGGCGCAGACGCCCACGGCCACAGCCTCTTCACCAATATACGGATGTGCCGCTCCGGCGAACTCACCTGCGGAGTGGACCTCTATGACTCTCACCTCAAAGTGCCTGATGGTCCACATTCGTCTCAGCATGAGTTTCAGCGTGTCTTTATCGATATCCACATCGGTACCCTTTCGCTAGGCGGCGCCACTATGGATCGCCGTTTTGCGGGAAACGCCCTTATACGCGGGGGCCCGGCGATTATAGCCATGCAGCCCGCATGCCGTGAGACCCCTGTGCCTTGATTCGCAGGCCAATTCCCTGGGAAATCCACGAAGCGCACCTGTTCAGACCAAACGGGCGAATTCACGTAGCAATTTCAAATTGCCGGTGTGTTGGTAAATTGCTAAGGTGGGACGCGGTGACCTGTGCTTAGTAGTACTCGCGCGTGCGCGCGTGTTATTAGAGTATAATGATGACCTGTCGGACGTAACTTTCAGCGCACTCGTCCGACCTCCGAGGCAATGCTCACAGGATCACCTGACGCCCGGAGCGTGCTGCCCTCCAAACATCCCCGAAAGAGACCCATGGCCACAGCAAAAGAAATCCCGGGCGCCGACTACAGCGCCGAAGACATTACCGTCCTCGAAGGCTTGGAAGCGGTCCGGAAGCGACCCGGGATGTACATTGGCACCACGGGCCCTGATGGCGTGTTCCACCTGATCCGGGAAATCGTCGACAACGGCGTCGACGAGGCGATGGCCGGGTACGCATCCCGGATCGACGTTACGATCAATGCCGACGGCTCGGTGTCGGTCACCGACAACGGGCGGGGCATACCGGTCGACAGCCACGCCGCGACCGGCAAGTCGGCCGTCGAGACGGTTATGACCACCCTTCACGCGGGCGGCAAGTTCGGCGGCAAGTCTTACCAGGTGTCCGGCGGTTTGCACGGGGTTGGCGCGTCCGTGGTAAACGCACTGTCAGAGTGGCTCGTAGTCGAGGTGCGGCGCGATGGTCACGTCTACCGTCAGGAATACCGCCAGGGTCTCCCACAAGGCGAACTGGAAGCGCGACCGCGCAAGCCGGAAGACCCGCGAGGAACCGGTACGACCGTTTCGTGGATGCCTGACCCGACAGTGTTTGAGGCCATAACCTACGACTGGGAGCAGATCTCCAACCGGTTCAGGGAGATGGCGTATCTGAATCGCGGCCTTGCCATTCACCTGCGCTCACTCTGGCACGAAGAGGAGCTCTGGCCCTTCAACGATGTCACCTACTTCTTCGACGGTGGCGTCGAGAGTTTCGTACGGTCCCTCAACCGGCGGCGAAACCCGGTCCACGACAACGTGATCCTGGCCAAAGGAATTCAGGACGACGTAGTGGTCGAGGTCGCCCTGCAGTACAACGCCTCGTTCATCGAGAACTGCCTGTCGTTCGCCAACTGCATCCGCACCGGCGACGGCGGCTCGCATGTCACCGGATTTCGCGCTGCGTTGACCAGGGTGGTCAACGACATTGGGCGGAAGCAGGGGGCGTTCAAGGATGAGATTCAAAGCCTTTCGGGCGAAGACGTCCGGGAAGGCCTCATGTCGGTAATCAGCGTGAAGGTCAAGGAACCGCAGTTCGAGGGCCAGACGAAGGGCCGGCTCGGCAATCCAGAGGTCAAGGGCGCCGTCGAAACCATCGTGGGGCGGCACATATCGGAGTACCTGGAAGACAACCCCAACGAAGCCCGCAAGATCATCGAAAAGGCGACCACGGCGGCGAGGGCGCGCGCTGCTGCGAAGAAGGCGCGAGACCTGGTAATTCGCAAGAACGCCATGGACGGCGGTTCGCTGCCCGGCAAGCTCGCCGACTGTTCCGAAAAGGACCCGCGCAAGAGCGAACTCTACATAGTGGAGGGCGAATCGGCGGGCGGTTCAGCCAAACAGGGGCGGGACAGGCAGTTCCAGGCCATTTTGCCGCTCAAGGGAAAGATCCTCAACGTCGAAAAGGCGAGGCCGGAGAGGATGCTGGCCCACGATGAGATCGTCGCGCTCATCACGGCTCTCGGCGCCGGACTTGGAGAGGACTACAACCAGGAGAGGCTCCGGTACCACCGCGTAATCATCATGACCGACGCCGACGTGGACGGCGCGCACATCCGCACTCTCCTGCTCACCTTCTTCTTCCGTAACATGCCGCAACTCATTGGAGACGGCTGCCTGTATATCGCACAGCCGCCACTGTTCAGGGTCTCGCGCGGACGCTCCGCCAAGTGGCTCTACTCTGAGGAGGAGTTGGACCGCTGGCTGGCCGGCCGGGTATACGGGGACATGCGCATTGCCGCGGCGTCCGGAGACGGCTTCTCGCAGTCCGGCGCACGCATCGGGAAGGTGCTTGCCCCGCTCCGAAAATACCAGGACGCGTTGGACGCTGCTGCTGCGCTGGAGATCCCCGCAGACGTCCTGGAGCGACTCATAAAGGAACCGCACTTCGAAGTGCTCGACTTCCGGCCTGACGTTCCGGCTCAGCCGGTCCTGTTCGACGAATCCGCCGATCAATTGACGGTCTCCCCGCCTTCGGAAGACCGAACATACGACGTCGACGGTTACATATTGACCCGGCAGGTGAACGATCACCCCTCGATGACCAGGGCGAGGCGTCTTTACAGGGAAGTAAAGGGGATCGTCGACGCGGGCGCCGTCACCATCACCCGCAAAGACAAGGTAGTTGCTGAAGACGTGCCGTGGTCGGACCTCGTCTCCCGCCTCGAGGAAACGGCCGACCGGTCAGGTGTGAACGTACAGCGTTACAAGGGCCTGGGTGAGATGAACCCCGACCAGCTTTGGGAGACTACGATGGACCCCGAGCAGCGGGTGATGCTCAGGGTAACCGCCGAGGACGCCATGGCCGCAGACGACATCTTCCGCACGCTGATGGGTGACGAGGTGGCGCCGCGGCGAGATTTCATCCGCACTCACGCCCTGGAAGTAAAGAACCTCGACGTATAGTCCCGGTTATCCAGCGTTTACCACTGGCCGGACATTGCCTTCGGAGTCTGCCCTCAGAATGGCGTAGAAGGGGAGATCGCGCCGGCGTATCTCGTCGCTTCCTCCCTGCATACGGTCCAGAACGCACAAAACCAGCACTACCTGGCAGCCGAATGCCTCTACTGCGTCTATCGCCGGCAGGAGGCTTCCGCCCGTGGAGATAGCGTCGTCGAAAACGGCGACCCTCATCCCCGGCTCGACCGGTCCTTCCACCTGCTTGCGTCCGCCGTGACCTTTGACTTCCGGCCGGACGAAGAAGCCTCTGATCGGCTTGTTCTCCAGGCGGCTTCGAAGGGCAATCGATCCCGCGATGGGCACTGCCGCTACCGTCGGGCCCCCTGCAGCCTCGGCTTGGGCCTTTGAGATCTCTGTCAGGAACAGCGAGGTAATCAGGTCCGAGCCCTCCGGGTCCAGGGTCAACAGGCGTCCGTCGAAGTAGTACTTGCTCTTCTGACCCGACGAGAGAGTGAATTCTCCCAACTCGAGCGCGCCGAGTTCCATCGCCCGTTCCAGGAGTCGCGCGGCCTTTTCCTCTGCCGTGACCCTGTCTGTCATTTCCTCTTCTCCCGAGAAAGGCCGTAAAGGCCGCGTTCAGCCATGTAACGCGTCACAGCCACCGGGATCCGGCCCTCCGGGAGACGGCCGCCATTTAGACTGTCCCTGATGGCCGAAGCGCTTACTTCCCACATGGGACCCCGGAGAAACAGGGCATCGCGGGCTGGGTGGTCGGACGCGAGGTCAGTCGGAAGCGAAGAGCCTGGCCGCCCAACCACGACAACCGTACACTCCGACGGCAGTAGCTCGGCCTTCTTCCAGCGGTCCATCTCTTTGGCTGTATCTGCGCCAACGATCAAATAAAACGCTGCGTTGGGACTGTACTGCGCTCTGAGGTCGGACAGAGTATCCACCGTATAAGTGTGGCCGGGGCGCCTTACGTCTACGTCGGAACAGGACAGACCGGGCTCTCCCTCAAGGGCCAGGCGAACCATTTCGAGGCGGTCTTCGGGTGAAGCTCCCGGCTCAGCCTGCTTCATCCATGGTCTGCCGGCCGGTACGAATATGACCTCGTCCAGTCCGGCCACCTTCATGGCGAACCTGCCGATTGCCAGGTGACCGTTGTGAATGGGATCGAATGTCCCTCCCAGCACTCCGATTTTCCTGGCAAGGCCTGGGTTATTCATCGAACGGGCTCGCGTGACGGTACGGGATCATACCCAATCGAATTCCCAATCTCCCACCAATACGGTGTCGCCGCTTGTCACGGACAGTTTCTCAAGCACCTCGGATACCCCGAGCCGATCGAGGACGGCGTGGTACTGCACGCGGGCCTCCCAGTCGTCGAGGTTCGAGCCGTGCGCCAGGCGCACGGCCCGCGGGTGGATGATCCGGAAGACTCCGTCGGACTCCATGACCGCAGATCGCCTTGTGTCCACCGGCTCCGGCCTGAACACCGGCAACGAGGTCTCCTCCGACAACGGCAACGGCCCGGCGCTCCTGATCGTCGAGAGTCGCGCCTGCAGGTCAGAGGTAAGCTGGGCGAGGCCTTCGTGCGTCGCGGCGGACACGAAGTGGACATCCTGACCGGCGGTCACAACGTCTCGGACTTCATCTTTCACTTGCTCTGTCCTGCCCTGTTCCGCCACCACGTCCATCTTGTTAACGGCCACCAATCTGGGAGTGCCTTGGAGTTTCGACCCGTATGCGGCAAGTTCACGATCGATTGTGGTCGCGCGTCCTGCAATATCGTGCTCTGAGCCGTCGATTACGTGTACCAGCAGTTCTGTTCGCTCGGCGTGCTTGAGGAATTCGTCCCCCAGGCCGGCTCCCCGGTGTGCCCCTTCGATCAATCCAGGTACGTCTACGACTACCATGGTGTCCAATTCACGTTCCACTACGCCTAGTACCGGCTCGATGGTAGTAAACGGGTAATCGGCGATTTTCGGCCGGGCCGCCGATATCGCAGCCAGGATGCTGGACTTACCTGCGTTTGGCATGCCGACCAGACCCACATCCGCCAAGAGTTTCAATTCGAGACGCAGCCGACGTTGCGTTCCAACCTCACCAGCCTCAGCTAACAACGGGTACTGATTGACCGACGATACGAATCGCGTATTACCGACGCCTCCTCTTCCAGCTTCCGCCACTACCACGCTTTCGCCATGGGACGACAGGTCACCCAGCAATTCATCGTCCTGTGAATCCCATACTTCAGTGCCAACCGGTACCGTGACGGTAGTGTTGTTCGCCCCGGCGCCCTGGCGCTTGTTCGGTCCACCCCTTCCACCGTTCTCGGCACGGAACACCCGTTGCCTGCGGAACTTCAACAGCGTGCTTTCGGACTCGTCCGCCTTGATGATGACTGCTCCACCACTACCACCTGATCCACCTGAAGGCCCTCCCTTGGGATTCATCGCCTCCCTAGTGAACGCCACGACGCCGTTTCCACCATTTCCCCCGACTACTTCTATTGATGCTGAATCAATCATGTGAACTAAGGACAGTGAGTGAATCTCCTATTTATTAACAGCAGTAGAGGCAGTGCAAAAGTGGAATTCGTATTGGGCGAGAGATTGCAGGAGTTGGGGAATGGGCGCGGGAAGTGATCCGGTCCGTGGTGATCAGTGTGGGGAGGTTGACACAAGGCGGGGAATAGTCGGTGGTCCGTGTTGCGACACTGTTAAGTTTTCCACAATCGACAGTGGTTTCCCACAGGAAATGGGGACTTATCCACAGTCGCGTTGTGGAATTAAGGACGATGTCCGGGCGGGTCAGGCGTCCGAACCGCCTGACAGGGACAGCCGCATCGCGGCGATCAGGTGACGGAGGGAAGGATCGTCATCAAGCTGCTCTGCGAACCGCCGTTGCGCGTAGAGAACTGAAGAATGGTCCTTGCCACCCATGATTTCGCCGACTCGAGTGGAGGGCAGGTGGCTCTCCTCGCGGAGGAGGTACATGGCCATGTGGCGGGCATGGGACGTCCGCTTGTCCCGGCGTCGCCCCATGATCATTTCGACTTCGACGCCGGTGCGCTCTGCGACAGCGCGAATTACTTCCTGCGGGTCGGCGGACCAGGACCTGTCGGAATCGACCAGGTTGCTCAGGGCAGTTGTAGCGAGTTCAGGATCGATAGGGCTGTCGATTAGCTGGGAATAGGCGACGACGCGGTTCAGGCTGCCCTCGAGTTCCCTGACATTGGCCAGGGACCTGCGCGCCAGCAGTTCGAGGACCATGACGGGGATACCAACGCGCAAAGCGGAGGCCTTGCTTTCCAGTATGGCGATTCTGGTCTCCAGGTCCGGGGGTTGAATGTCCACAACGAGGCCACCCTCGAGTCGCGACTGTATTCGTTCTTCCAGGAGTGACTTCCTAGCCGGCTCATCCCCCGTGACGACCACCTGTCGCCCGCTCATGTGCAACTCGTTGAAGGTGTGAAAGAACCCCTCCTGCGTCTGCTCTTTCGAGGCGATGAACTGGATGTCATCTATCAGGAGTGCGTCGGTGCTTCTGTACCGTTCGCGGAACTGGTCTGCGGCGCCTGCCCGAATGGCCTTTATGTAGTCGTTCGTAAACCTCTCGCTGCTTACGTAGATGATCTCCAGGCCTTGTTCCACGAGTTTGTGGCCGATGGCGTGCAGCAGGTGGGTCTTGCCGAGGCCTACCTGAGAGTAGATGTAGAGCGGGTTGTAGACCTGGCCGGGCGATTCAGCGACCCTGGCCGCGGCCGCGTGGGCGAGTTTGTTCGAATCACCGACGACGAAGGTGTCGAAAGTCAGACCCGGCCGGAGAGAATTGCCGTCAGACCGCGCTTGCGGTTGGCTAACCCTGGTGTCCGGTTGGGTCTCAGCCGAAGGTTCACCGGCGACGGTGAACTCCACGTTCAGGGACCTCTCGGCAACGCGCTCGACGACGCGGGAGATAATGGCGGACAATCGCTGCTCCAACGCTTCGGCGGCGAATGTGCTTGGCGTTGTCACCACAAGGGTGTCGCCATCCAGAGACTTCGCAGAAGTACCTTTGAGCCAGGTCTCAAAGTTTGGTCTTGGTATCTCCAGCTCTAGCTGTCCGAGGGCAGCCTGCCAAATCTTGTCTGCTGAGTCGTTACTCAGTGCAAAACCTCGTGGGCACAAGTCGCCCCGGCGCCTGCCTTGGCAGGCGAAAAAGTTATAACTTTGGATAGGGGATTCGGGCTATGAGGAACAGCGCCGGACGGTCAGCCGGAGCAGTGATGTCGCCCGCCTTGAAGTTAACACGGCGCGGTCTGGGAAACGCAAGGCCGCGCGGTCTGATTTCGGGCCTGAATCATGCCATTGGACACGAAATCTTTGTGAATCAATTCACTATCCAATTTAATCAAACACCCGTTCGGCCTTGCCCGGCCGGACTGTTTCCCAGCGCCCGGCAGATTTTCGTTCAGGCGATCGTGCGACGGTCAGGGCCGATATGTCGTTAACAATCGTGTTCTTCGGATCGCCGGTGGAGGCCGTCGGAAGCTTGTCCGTCTTGCATGCCTCGGGGTTCGAAATTGTATCCGTGTACACACGGCCGGACCGGCCCACCGGCAGGGGCAACAGGTTGACCCCAACGCCAGTGAAGGCATGGGCGTCAGAAAGAGGCCTGGATGTCAGGACCCCGGACGACTTGCGGTCTCGAGATGTTCGGAGGCAACTGGCCGACACCCGTGCCCACGTATTCGTGGTGGCCGCCTACGGTCGATTTCTGCCGCCGGCCGTGCTTGATATCCCGCCCCTTGGCGTCGTGAACATCCACCCCTCGCTGTTGCCGAAGTACCGCGGCCCGTCGCCCGTGCAGACCGCGATTCTCGACGGCGTGCCGGAGACAGGTGTGACGATCATGAAGCTGGACGAAGGTATGGACACCGGTATGATTCTCCGGTCCTCCGGGCCAATACCGCTCGACGGCACGGAACGGGCTGGTGAATTGACAAACCGGCTGTTTTCTCTCGGCGCCGGGATGTTGCCAAACGTGCTGATCGATCTTTCGGAGGGCTGGCTGACACCTGTGCCTCAAGACGATTCGGCAGCGAGTGTGACGAAATTGGTCCGGCGCGCGGACGGCGAATTGGACTGGCGGCTGCCCGCCCGGCGCCTGGAGCGGATGATGCGAGCCTACGATCCCTGGCCCGGTGTCTTTACCACCTGGTACGCCAGAACGTTGAAGATATTGGATGCGTCGGTGGCGAATGACGGACGGAGGCACGGTTCCCCGGGCACGGTTACTCCCTACGGCGACGGGGTTGTGGTCGCAACCGGCGAAGGGGCGCTGCAATTACACCGCGTCCAACTGGCTGGCAGGCGTCCAACTGGCGCTGCAGACTTTCTGAACGGCCATCCGGAGTTCCTGGGCGCCGTCCTGCCTTCCTAGGCGAATCCCCCAGTCGGCCGCCCCCTAGTTAGCACGGGCCGGCCGGGCTAAACCGGTCCCACGAGGGTTACGTCTAGCCTGGCGATGTGGCTTCGGACGTATTCGACACGATCGTTCCACCAATCGGTGCCATAGAACGCCGCCTCTCGGGGCTCGATCTCTGACTTGTCCGGAAAGCAACGGACCCAGATGAATTGCGTGCGGTCTTCTGAGACCCACATGGAATGCACGCTGATGCCGGCTTCTTCGAGATGCGGCACGCATTCGGCCCGGAATACCTCAAGCCAACTATCCATCATTCCCTTGTTGATTGTGTAAGTGCGCAATTGGCAGATCATTTAATTCTCCGTGTGGCAGGTTTGTCTGAAGGCGGCGTCTGGGCGATGCACACACAATAGTAGACGTCGCCGGAGACGAGGTGTTGCGGCGACCAGCGGCCGCGAGGTAAGACCAGGCTTGCCGGCTAACTCCTGCCGAACATGCCCATCAGTGCGCGCGGGTTGCCGCCGGTGGCCAGTTTCTTCATCACCTTCTGCATCTGCCGGTGCTGATTGAGAAGTTGGTTGACCTGCGCCGGAGTCGTCCCGCTGCCGAGGGCGATGCGCTTCCGCCGCGAGCCCTTGATGATCGCCGGATTGGTACGTTCGGCGGGCGTCATCGACAGAATGATCGCCTCAACCTGCGCCATCTTCCGTTCGTCGAGGTCGGCGGGGTTAATTCGCCCGCGCATTGCTCGCATTCCTGGAATCATGCCGAGCACATCACCCAGTGGGCCCATGTTCTTTAGGGCCTGGAATTGCTGGAGCAGGTCGTTCATGTCGAACTGGTTGCGGCGCATCCGGCGTTCGAGCCTCGCCGCATCTTCTATGTCGATCTGCTCTTGCGCCCGTTCGACGAGGGTCTCCACGTCGCCCATTCCCAGGATGCGCGAGGCCATGCGGTCTGGGTGATAGTCCTCCAGCGCCGAAGCCCGTTCGCCCGTGGCGACGAACTTGATGGGGATACCCGTGGCCGACTTCATGGACAGCGCCGCGCCGCCCCGGGCGTCGCCGTCCATCTTGGTCAGGACCAAGCCGGTGAGGCCAATGCGATCGTTGAACTCCGAGCCCGCGCGCACCGCGTCCTGTCCGGTCATCGCATCGACGACGAGGATAGTCTCGGCAGGACGGACTTTGTCTCGCATCCGGACCAGTTGGTCCATCATGTCGTCGTCGAGGTGGAGCCGGCCCGCGGTGTCGAGGATGAGCCACCGGATACCCGACTTGTCAGCCGCTTTCACGGCGTTCGTCGCCACGTCTACCGGAGAATTCCCGAGCGGGTCTTCATGGTGGACCGGGATGTTCAACTCGCCGCCGAGTTGGACCAGTTGATCGATGGCCGCGGGCCGCTGGAGGTCGCAGGCGGCGAGCATGGCCGGCTGGTTGTCTTTCCGCAAGCGGAGCGCCAGCTTGGCCGCGGTGGTGGTCTTACCCGAGCCCTGGAGCCCCACGAGCATGATGACTGACGGTGGAGAATCGGCTCGTTGCAGGCCTACAGCCTCACCGCCCAGGATCTCCCGCAACTCTTCGTGGACGATCTTTATGACGGTCTGGCCGGGTGACAGTGAAGAGAACACGCGCTCTCCATCCGCACGTTCCCGCACCCTGTTGACGAACTGCCGCGTGACCCGAAAGTCGACGTCGGCTTCGAGCAGCGCCATGCGCACATCGCGCAACGCCGCGTCTATGTCCTTGTTTGACAGGCGCCCCTTGACCGAGAGCCGGGACAAGGCGCTGTTGAGTCTTCCCGTTAACGATTCGAACATTGTTTTGGCTGACTGGTTCTGTCGAGATTAGGCGAGCGGCAATCTGATCCGTTCACGATTATCGCGTCATTATTCCTGTTTTTCTTGGTCCTCTGCGCCATCGGACGTTGATGGGTCGCCGTCCGCCTCGTTAGCGGCCTGTGATTCGGCGGCCAATTTGGCCTGTGCGGCGTTTCTCCGTTGCCTCCGCTGGTCCCACAACACCAGGGCCAGTATCAAGACGAGGACCGGTACCCACACCGGGGAGAAGATGGCGATAGTGATTACGACGTCTACGAACCATCTGCCTAACGACGCTAGCCCTCGCGTTGCGCTACGCGCCGTCTCCGACGGGCTCCAACCGGGGTCGGTGATTGGCGCTGGGTCGGTGGTCGGGAGGAACCACACGCTGACGAGTGAAGTGGCGGTTGTTTGAGACAAATAGTTCAGCCGGCCCTGCAGGCTCTCGATGTTGCCCCTCACGTTGGTCAGTTCGCGCTGCACTTCAAGCACGTCGCTCACTTTGCCGGACCGTTCGTAGAGGCCCAACAACTGCTGCTCGGCGGCACGCAGGTTGCTGAGGCGTGCCTCGACGTCCACAAATTCTGAGGTCACGTCCTGCGAGGACCTGTTCTCACGCTCGACCCGCTCGGATATGTCCCGCACCCTTGCTAGCGTCGCTTCCAGACTATTCGAAGGGACACGGAACGACATGAACGCGTTCGACTCGAAATCGTCTTCGTTGCGTGTGACCGTAACGACGAAGCCGCCGCTGGATTCGACGAGTTTTGTGACCGCCTCCATGGCGTCGTTCACGTCGTCGACCCGGATGTTCAAATCGACGTTGGTGACGATCTTTCGCTCTACAACACTGGCTTCTGTCTGCCCTGGGGCACCTCTGGGACCTGGGTTACCCGGAGCACCTGGCTCGCCGGGAGCGCCCAGGGCCAGCTTCTCGGAAACGGTTCCGGACGGCCCTTCGGCGAAGTACTGGTCAGCCGTTGCAAATTCGCCCGATTCGTCGCTACCTGCGCCACATGCGGCAACGGCGAATACGAGGACCATTGCGGCCATAAAAGGGAGGAATATCAGGCGGTTCATCAGATTGCCTCCTGCGCAGGCAGATTCAGTCTACACATAAGAACGAACTGACCAGTGTTTTTGTTCCAAAGCGTGGTGGGGGCTCCACGTCAGTTGCAGTTGGTCGTCATCAGGACAGTTAGGATTGGGTCACCAACAACACACAGTCGACGATCTGAGACAGCGATGAAAATCACTAATCTGCACCTACGCAAACTGACCGGGACGATGGAGACGGCAGGGCCGTTCTGGGAAGACCGGCTGGCGCGGCCCATCGACATCTATCCTGAGTATCGTCGGGCGCCGATGGACATGTTCGAGGGTCAGATAGATGATCGGCATTACCGGATCGTCACCTGGTTCGTGGACGTGGAGACCGGTGAGGGGGCCACCGGTACGGCAGGACCGATGCCGGAGGCTGTGGCGTTCATCATCGACCGCCAACTCAAGCCGATCCTTGCCGGAAAGGACCCTTGCGCCACGGAACTCCTCTGGGACCAGATGCATCGGCTGCTTGTTCACGGTAGGCAGGGCGAAGCCATGATGGCTATCAGCGCAGTTGACTGCGCCCTGTGGGACCTGAAGGGCCGCGTTCTGGGTCAGCCGGTGCATCGATTGTTGGGCGGACCGACCAGGGATGAGGTGCCGGCTTACGCCAGCATGTTGGGGTACGCGGTGGAAGACCTGGGGCTCGTTCGGGAACGCGCGCTCGCCGCGCAAGCGCAGGGTTACACGGCGCAGAAGTGGTTTTTCCGGCACGGGCCGATGAGCGGGCCGGATGGGATGCGGAAGAACATCGCCCTCGTCCGTACGCTGCGGGAGGCGCTCGGCGATGACGACGAGATCATGCTGGACTGCTGGCAGAGTTGGGACCTCACTTACGCTGTCCGGATGGCCGAGCGTATCGAAGAGTTCTCGCCGCGCTGGCTCGAAGAGTGCGCCATGCCTGACCGCGTGGACACCTACCGGGAGCTAAGGCAGCGGACCTCCATACCAATCTCCGGCGCCGAGCATGAGTACACACGCTGGGGTTTCAAGCGTTTCGTGGATGCCGGCGCCCTGGACGTATTGCAGCCCGACATCTACTGGGCAGGCGGACTGTCCGAGGTGATGAAGATCGCCGCGTACGCCACCGTTCACGACCTCATAACCATCCCGCACGGCCACTCGACGCCCGCCGGCATCCACTTCTCCGCGACACAATCGCCGATCCACACGCCCTACCAGGAATACCTGGTCAAGTGGAACGAGGTCCACCAATTCTTCCTGGCATCGCCCATCCGGCCACAGGGCGGCAATATAAGAGTGCCGGAAGCGCCCGGCATGGGCATGGACCTGGACCCCTCCAAGATCGAGCACGAAGAGACGGCTACTTGGTGAATCGGAGACGGTCGGACGGCACGGGGGGACTATTCCAGCGGGGGCAAAGGCCGCAATCGCCGCGTCGCTATGGAAGATCCATTGGCAATACACCTTCCCACGCGGGTTCCCTTATCTCGATCGGCACACGACCGCGTAGTACCATGAAACCGCGGTCCCATGTTTCGAAAACAAAAGCCTCGGACGACAGTGCTGTCGCCAGATGGGCCGAATCGGCAGGCCGGAGCCGATGTTCACGCGACAGTGACCTGGCCCTTTCAGCAATTGCGCGGGTCACATCGTGGATGACCAGGTTGTCGTGCTGGCGGAAGAAGTCAGTGATGATTTGGTCGTCATCGACGGGGATGCCGGGCGAATGGCGACGCCTTATGACTTCAGCAAGAGTCCAAGCCGAGGTGATCACGGTCAATTTGCCAGCGACCATGTCGTTCAGAATGTTCTGGCAGATTTCAGCCCGGGATACTTCATCTTCGGTGAGTAACGAAATCCAGTTCGTGGAATCCCAATATCGCCTCCTACCCAACTCGCCGGTCGTCACTGGTCCCCACGAATTTCCCGAAGGTACTGTTCGGCGGACTGTCCCCCTGTCTCCCCCTTCCACAGCCCTCTGAGATCCGACGGATTCACCGCCGCGGCGGAATCATCCGCGATCTCGATACTGGACACCCTTATCGATTCGGGGTTGCCCTGCCGATCCGCTTTCACACCGCCTGACACGATGACGCGTCTCCCAAGTCCTGTGCGGACCTGTTCCAATTGCGGGTCTGAAAAGTGGCAAGTGACTCCCCTGTCATGGACCGCGTCGTACACACGGAAGTATGGTCGATTTCTCACAGTAGCCGACTCGAGTCTGCCTTCGATCGAACCAATCGAATGGAAGTATTCGACGGCCGGGTCCGCGACAGCCGCCCTTGACAGACCCGCGACTGCAACCGATTGGTTCTGGTGAATTACCCTGACGCGATAACCGGAATCGTCGGCGACTTTTGATAGGTCCTTGGCGGCCTTTAAAGCCGCTTCGGAGAAGTGCCTGGGTTGAGGCTGGCCGCGGCTCAGGTCATCGAGCCCTTCCATGGTCGCCGCCGCTACTTGCTCCGAGACCGTGTTTTCGCGTTCCGCCCGCAAGGTGGCCTGAGCGGGGCTGCTATAACTCAACTCTTGCAGCATCCACCTGATTGAACCCGATTCACGCATAGTCAACTCGGCCTCGACGCATCCGAGAATCTCCAGCGTGTGCCTGATCGAATCGATAAAAGCCTGGGCAGATACTTGACCGGAATCGCTTCCGAGTCTGATTGAGATGTCCGATTTGGCCATGCTTCGCCCCGTCCTGAATTCTATCTTGCATGGGAATACGAGGAATGTCCTTCGGATTACACGAAAAACCAGGTACGAGAACGGGCGAAGGCTGGTCGGTGAATCGCGATGAGCGTAGGTCTTATCGTCGAGATACCGGCGCGCCCAGATCCGTAGACTTAGGTGCGCGAGCCTATGGCCAACTTGCCGAGTACCTAGCTTCCCGCGTTGGGGCGCGAGCGGAACATCCACAACACGTTCAGCGCCGCGATGGCAGCAGCGATGATCCAGAGGAGTGTGCCCAGATTTGGATTGTATTGCAGGCCGATTCCCAATCCCAGGAAGAAGACCACGAATGCTACTGCGAACAGCAGGACGTGGGCAGCTATCTTCAGCGTTTTGGACAGCATGGCGTGTCCAGTTTACCGGGAGTAATCTACAGGTCACCTTGTATGGACCGAATCGAGTCAAGTAAGGACTCGGCCATTCTGGCCTGTCACCAAGCGCTGTGTTGATAAACTTCAAGACGGGTCCTGAATTCACTGGTCAAGTGACCGAATCCGCCAAACAATACGGTCCGCTCGCACGCGCTCGCCGGTCGCGGGCGCCCGCACACCGTTGACTTCGACGAACGCCTGATGGCCGAGTCCCAAATCTCAATTCGCGGCGCACGCGAACACAATCTCAAGAACATCGACGTCGAGATCCCGCGCGACAAACTCGTCGTGATTACAGGGGTGTCCGGCTCCGGCAAGAGCAGCCTGGCGTTCGACACGATCTACGCCGAGGGCCAAAGACGGTACGTCGAGTCTCTATCCGCATACGCGCGGCAGTTCCTCGGCCGCATGGACAAGCCCGACGTCGACCACATCGACGGGCTGAGCCCGGCCATCTCGATCGACCAGAAGGGCGTATCCCGCAACCCACGCTCGACTGTCGGCACGGTTACCGAGGTCTACGACTACCTACGACTGCTGTTCGCCCGCGCCGGCCGCCCACATTGCCACAACTGTGGCAGGCCCGTGTCGCGCCAGTCGGTCCAACAGATAGTCGATGCGATTACCCGCCTGGGCGACGGCGCGCGCATCCATCTGCTTGCTCCGATGGTCACCCACATGAAGGGCGAGCACGTCGGCATCCTGGACAACGCGCGGCGGGAAGGGTTCGTGCGGGTGCGCGTGGACGGAGAGGTCCGCGAGCTGTCCGAAGAGATAAAGCTCAACAAGCAGCAGTGGCACGACATCGAGGTCGTTGTCGACCGCCTCGTCATCAGGCCGGATGCCGAAACCGTGCGAATGACCGAATCCGTCGAGGCCGCCCTCAAACTGTCCGGCGGCACGGTCATTGCGGCCATTGTTGGCGGAGAGGACGTGGTCTACTCGGAGCAGTTCGCTTGCGTTCACTGCGACATCTCAATAGCGGAACTTGAGCCGCGCAACTTCTCGTTCAACACGCCGTACGGCGCCTGCCCGACCTGTACGGGACTCGGCTTCCGGCTCGAGGTGGACCCCGACCTTGTGATCCCGGACAAGTCGCAGAGTCTCGCAGGCGGGGCCATAGTCCCGTGGGCCAGGTCCGGCGCCAATTCTCCCTGGCTGGCGTCCACTCTCACTTCATTGGCCGATGCTTACGGATTTTCGATGGAAGTCCCCGTGTCGCAGCTCGATAAGAAGGCCCTGCAGGTGGTCCTGTACGGGGCCGGCAGCAAGCGCATCGAGGTAGCGCACACCACCCAGCGGGGCCGGGTCTACAGGTGGGAGACGCACTACGAGGGAGTGATCCCAAGCCTCGAACGACGGCACGTCGAGACCGAGTCGGAAAACGTTAGAGAGGACATCGCCCGTTACATGGCCAGGCGGCCGTGCGTCACGTGCGAGGGGGACCGGCTGAAGCCGGAGGCGCTGGCCGTCACCGTTCTCGGCATGAGCATCATGGACGTGACGAGGCAGTCCGTGCAGCATGCGCTCGAGTGGGTGGAGGCGTGCCGCAACGGAAAGTGGCCGGACGGCTCAGCAGCAAATGAACCGCTGGTGGCGCGTGAGTCGGCGATCGCGTCCCAGATATTCAAGGAGATCGAGTCGAGGCTGGGGTTCCTGTCACGCGTTGGCCTCGACTACCTGACTCTCGACCGCGCCGCTTCCACGTTGAGCGGGGGCGAAGGCCAGAGAATCAGGCTGGCGACGCAGATCGGCTCGGGGCTGATGGGCGTGCTGTACGTCTGCGACGAGCCGTCGGTTGGCCTGCACCCCATGGACAACCACCGCCTTATCGACACCCTGAAGAGCCTGCGTGACGTCGGAAACACCGTGCTGATCGTCGAGCACGACGAGGCGGTGATGCGAGCCTCGGACCACATCGTGGACCTCGGCCCGGGTGCGGGTGAACGCGGCGGTCACGTGGTGGTTGAAGGGCCCATCGACGTCATCATCGAGTCGCCGGAATCGATCACCGGCGCTTACCTGAGCGGCCGACGCTCCATACCGACCCCGTCAGAAAGACGCAACGGAGCGGGCAGTGAGATCGTGATATACGGCGCCCGCGCCAACAACCTGAAAGACGTCACCATCTCCGTGCCGCTCGGCAGGTTGGTCTGCGTCACCGGCGTGTCCGGCTCCGGCAAGAGCACGCTGGTGAACGAAGTCCTCTACAAGACCCTCGCCTACAAGTTGTACAGGGCAAAGGACAGGCCGGGCGATCACGATGCCATCACCGGGTTGGAGAATATCGACAAGGTCATCAACATCGACCAGTCGCCGATCGGCCGCACGCCCCGCAGCAACCCGGCTACTTACACCGGGCTATTCACACCCATCAGGACGCTGTTTGCGACGATGCCCGAAGCGCGGGCGCGCGGCTACAAGCCCGGCCGGTTCTCTTTCAACGTAAAGGGCGGAAGGTGCGAATCGTGCGCCGGCGCGGGTTATGTCCAGATAGAAATGCAGTTCCTGCCGGACGTCACCGTTCCGTGCGAGGTTTGCCTGGGCGCCCGATACAACCGCGAGGCGCTGGAGATAACGTTCCGCGGACAATCGATTGCAGACGTCCTCAACATGACGGTGTCGGAGGCCTCGCGCCTCTTCGAGAACATCCCCAGCATCCGCAATAAGCTGAATACGCTGGTCGACGTGGGACTCGGCTACATCCGGCTTGGCCAGCCGGCTACGACGTTGAGCGGGGGTGAGGCGCAGCGAATCAAGCTGGCGTCCGAACTATCGAAACGGTCGACGGGCAGCACGTTCTACATACTCGACGAGCCGACGACCGGTCTTTCGTTCGACGACTGCTCAAAGCTCATGGACGTGTTGCACCGGCTTGTGGACGCCGGCAACACCGTCGTTCTTATCGAGCACCACCTCGACCTGATAAAGAATGCCGACTGGCTGATCGACCTAGGACCACTGGCGGGAGACGGCGGCGGCGAACTGGTGGCCGAGGGCACGCCGGAATACGTAGCATCAGTCGACGCGTCTCACACCGGTCGCTACCTGCTTGACGTGCCCGGCATAACTCCGGACGCCGACTCCCCCGGTTCGGTCAACGGCAGTGTTCGCACCGCCCCGGAATTACGCCAGGCCAGAGACGAAAGTATTCTCCCGCCTCGGCCTGATTCATTAGAAGGCCAGTCGCGCCGGGGCAGAACAAGACGCCCGCGACGGCGTCGACGACGCGCAAGGGCGAGCGCGTAGGGGCCGTTCGGCCATCGCATGCCCGTTGCTGCTGTTTGATAACTGGGCCCGGTCCGATTCTTCGAAGTCGCAGTCAACGATAGGGTTCTACGCGATCAGGAAAGCTGCCACGGCGAATACTCCCGCGAGAGTTATACCGCCAGCCATCAGTCCGACACCCGCAGAACGCAGACCTTCCATCTTCGACCGTGTAGCTACGTACCCTCCTACGATCATCAACAGGGCCAACGGCGAGGCACCCAGCAAACCGGCCAATGCTGCTATCAAAGCTCCCCACAAGGAAGTCCGCAGCACTTGAGTCGTATCTCCTCCAACTGTCCAATCCCAGTAATTCTCGACATTGAATGTCCCGTTCCCAAAGGCCGTCATGTCCAAGAACGGGTTGTCTTCATCAATGCAAAACGACTCCAGGAGAACACAGAATCTGAATTTCGCCTGACTGAATGCGAAGTACCGATCCTCCCACTGCCCTTCAGAAACATCGTGGTAGCGCGCAAAGTCCCAGAAAGGAGAGAAAGAGTCCCAAGACCTCACATTTTCCGGGGTGCCGACGATTTGGGATCCGTCCCCGCACCATTCGACGAGTTGCGCATAGCGCCACTGACGGAGGTTAACGACACTGCGAGAATCAATCGCTGCCTCGGCGGACCAACACGATTCACCTTCTTCCATGCCTGGTGTTCTGGGGAGTGGGGTCGCCCGGAAGTCACCCGTCATAGGAGCAGGTTCTACAAATGATTCGGTTGTGGTCGTCCCGGTCACACCAAACAGGGCCGCCAGCACCATCAGCACCACTACGGCCAACACCACCCAAACCACGACTGGCGAAAAAGTTCCCTGGCTTAACCGTCTAGCTGCCCGCACGGCGAGTATGGACAAGACGGAAGCCACAGCCAAGGTTGCGATAATCAGGACCACTATCAAAAACGTCTCATTCATAGCCATTCACCACCACTTACAACGACCATCCGTCTCGGACGCCGCATCCGGTTCTCTGACGGGATGTATATCGCGTCAGCATATCCCACTGGCTCGTCCCTACCGCGATACGAGAGCCTGATTCCAGTTCGCGTTCGAGCGCGGCTTTGGCGATCAGCGCTGCCTTGATTGACGCAACCCAAGGCGTCCCGATGTGCAGTTTCTCCGGCCGCGATGGAACGATCTGGAACTTGTGTGGACTAATGGGTGTATGGGCGATTCAGGATAAGCGGGACTTCCATTGACTGAAGAAGAACTCATCTGGCGTTCCCAGGCCGGCGACTGGGAGGCATTCGAGCTGTTGCTCGAGCGGCATAGAACGGCGCTTGCCAGAACGGCCTACCTGGCCACGCGGGACCGCGAGTTGGTCCAGGATGTCATGCAAGAGGCCCTGATCCAAATCTGGAAGGACCTGCCTTCATACAGACCTTTCGGCAGCTTCAGGGCGTGGATGCTGAAGATCACGCTGAACAAGGCCCGGAAGCACTACCGGAAGAAGCGTGTGCAGACCGTGCCGCTGGATGCTGCGGTCGAAGTTTCCGGCAACGCCGAGGACCCGGGAGTAACGGTCGAGCGCGGGGAGCAGACTCGGCGGATGAGGCAGGCCATGGATCTGCTCACGTCCGACCACCGGGAGGTCCTGATTTTGAGGTACTACAACGAGCTGACAGTGCCGGAAATCGCGAAGGCGCTGGGCTGCCGTGAAGGGACCGTCAAGTCGCGCCTCAGCCGGGCGCACAGTCGCCTCGAACAAATCCTGTCAGAGCCCGAGTCTACGGCGCTGTGGAGTTAGATGATGACCGAGAAAATGCTGAAACACTACTTTCAGTCGGAGTGCACCAGGGGAGACATGTCGCCCGAACAGTGGGAGACAGTGCTGGACCGAGTGAGGACAACAAGGCAGGGGCGTCATTCCTGGAACCCGTTCACGTGGCTTGCCAAACGCAGCGTTTACACACACGTAGCGGACGACCTCCCGTATTCCTCAGACTCGCGACTACCGACCGACCCGCGAGCGCGGCTTCCCTGGCAACGATTGGTTCCGACGTCCCGTCTGGCATGGGTTGTGACCGGGCTGGTCCTGTTCGCGACGCTTGGCGCCGCGGGCTTCGCAATAAACGCGACTTTGGGTGAGATGCTGTTCTCGCAAGTGATGGGGCGCTGGGACCAGCGCTCCGCGGCGGAACTTACCCATGAAATCAACATGTCGGCAACCATTGAAGGAGTTACCGTCACCGTGGATCGCGCGCACTTTGAAAAAAACAGGATAGGGGTCGAATACACGGTCACCGGTCTGCCGCAATCCCAGTTCGCCGTTGCCCGCGATTTCGAACTCTATGCCGTGCTCGAGGACGCCAATGCCCCGGACGTCAGGTTTCGGTCCGCCGGGGGCAGCGGCGTACGGTCCGACTCGCAAATCGAGGGAATGGAGGTCCCACCGGGCACGGTTACAGAGGTTGTCGCCTTTGATGTCACCGGGGCGCAGGCGGACGCATCCGGTATGCGGCTGTCATTTATTGTCTCGATGGACGAGATGGAAGGGGACGGAGTCGGGGCGATCGGAGTACGAATGATCGGGCCATTTGTCTTCAACTTTGAGGTGCCCTTCGTTCCCAGTACAGACATAAGAGTCATCCATGTGGGCAGCACAGTCGAGGTTTCGGGAGTGCCGGTCAGACTGGAGGAGGTCACCATCACGCCTGCGGAGGTGACGGCTCTGATTGTGGCCGAAAGAACTCCGGAACAGCGGCGGGCGAACGTCGGGCCACATGACGTAAGGCTAAATGTACCGGGGGATTGGCCGACAGACAGCCGGCTGCCAGAGGCGTACATAGTGACCACGCTCGGAGATTTGCCGGATACGTTCTTAGCCCGCTTCCACCTAAACTGGGAGGCAAAACCGGGTGTGTGGAGGCTGACGGTCGAGAACTTGCGGGGCTTCGATGACTTCGATGAAGAAGTCGAAATAAACGGACTTTGGGAATTTCACTTCGAGGTGCCTTAGTGCGGTGGGACAGGGAACTTTGTCCATAGGAGACTTGACACCGAACAGGTGTGTGGTGGTCAACCCCCGCGGACACCAAGGTTCGAAGGCGAGACTTCAAAAGTCTTAGCCGAGCGGTTCCCAAATGGATATTCTGGAATTGGGAACCATTACTGGCCCCTGCTCGTCATTGGTAGAGCACAGGGATTGAGTTTGGTTCGAACCCTGGACCCCAGGTGATGCTTATCCATCGTCATACGAATTTTGCCCGGATGCGCCGGTGGTCGTTCCGACTCACACTTGCTGCGGCGCTGGCCGCGACCGCGGCTGCGTGCAGCGGAGGACAACAGAACGCTGGTCCGACAGCAACGCCGACCCAAGTCCAACGAGTGTTTGCATCGCCCCAGCAAACTGCCAGCACTCAAACAGGCGAAACGTCGGCGGTAGACCAGCCGGGTCCTCAGCCGACCGTGCGAGGTGGTCCCGCGCCCAGGATCTTCGAAATTGGATGGGCAACCGACAAAGGTTCAATTGCGCCCGGTGAGCCGGTCACGATCAGGCTGGAGCTCAAGAACGTTTGGAACGGGCCCGTGGAGTTCGACGAGTTTCCTACATCGATGACGCTCACCCACGTGGACACGCGGACTGAAACGTCTGTCCCGATAGAACTCGAAAGTGGCGAGGTGACGCCAGATCGACTGGAACAAGGTAAGGCGCTCGTCGTTGTCGCGTCAGTGCCGACCCGCGTGAGCGCGGCACTCCAGGCCGGGAGGTATCGCGTCAAGGGGTTCCAGTTTTCCTACACCCGGAGCGGACCCGGGTCGGGACAGACCAGGACAAACCTGGGCAGCGAGGCGCTATTCGTGGTCACTCCACCGGAGGGAGCATTGGACAGGACCCTGGTGGTGGGCCAGGAGCGAGTGGCGGGAGGCGCCCGCATCACGCTGGACAAAATACATTTCACGCCGGAGGGGACCACGGTCTCGGTGTTTGCCGCGGCGTTGACTCAAAGTGCCACGTCGCCTCAACCTGCCGTTGCCGGCACCTCCACTCCCGTTCCCGGTAATCAACTGGGGCCCACGCCAACCCCAACGTCCCTGGCCGAGCAACCGCCCTGGGACCGCGATGTGACTGAACTGACGGCCTTTTACGCCCTGGACGGGGGCATGTGGCGCCTGATGCCGAATTACTCGTACCGGGAAGGACCGGACGGTGTGCACCTTGAGTGGTACTTCGACCCGGTGTCAGTAGATGTCAAAACCCTTGAGTTTGTCATCGTGCCGAGGAGCCGGCCTGGGCGAGACGGCACGTTGACTTACTCGGCCGAGGGCGCCTCATTGTCGTGGGGATGGATTCTGCCGCTTCATGATCCAGACGGCGAATACAGCAAGAGCGATCTGACCGAGTGGAGCCGCACGTTGAGGGATGTCATCTGGCAGGTCCCAGGGATGGCTTATACGTATCTCGACGAACCGAAAAACCGAATCCGAATTGGCATGGAACCCCGGCGTAGGGCATTTGAGGAAATGCAGGCGGCGATAGAGTCGGTGGGCGTGCCCGTGGGAGCCGCCTTGATAGATGTCGGGTGTTCGGGGATCCAGCCATGGCCAATTGACGAAGAGGAGACTCCGAGAGAGACGTTCCTCCGTGCAGTCGATTACTCACTCGAGGTGGACGGCCGGATTCCTTACGGAGAAACGGTCCAGTTGAAGCTGACCTTGCGAAACGTGAGTGACGAGGCTTTGGACTTTTTGACGGGCGGCAGGCCTCCGCACGACTTCGTGATCTCCACGCCAGAAGGCGAGCAGGTATGGCATTGGAAGTGCGGGAAGGTAGTCGAGCAGCCATTAGACGGCCATGCCCTGGAGCCGGGCGAAGAGGTGGAATTCACCGGCGAGTGGGAACAGGTGGACAACCGTGGAGAGCCCGTTCCGCCCGGTACCTACCTGGTGCGCGGAGTCCTGGATATGGGTCCGCCTGAGAGGCTTGTAACGGATGCGCACGGGCTGGAGATTCTCAGGTGAAACCCGTCGCCATCGTCGCGACATTCGCTGTTGTCCTGACCCTCTTGATGGCTTGTAGACCTGGGGACGCCGCTGTCCTCGAGGAGGGCCGAAACATCAACTGGGCTATATCGCTTGCGCAAAGCGGCAGAGGGCCCTCGATTGTCGGTGAACCGACTTCGGTATATGGCGGGATCATGACCTATAGAGCCGCCCTCAAAGCTATCGGCCCGGCAGCAGAGCCGGGATCCAGCCAGGACTGGAAGCTTGATCGAAAGGTGTACGTCTACCTGTTCGAAGGTGAATTCACCACGCCATGACCGGAACGCAGCTTGTAACCGATTGGGCTCAGTCGGTCGTGTTCTTTGACGCTGAAAATGGTAACTCCTACGGAACCATCTACATTAGAGAATCGAAGAGGCGTGACGTGTCCCGGCTACAGCCAATAAGACTCCTGGATCACGAGAAAGGCGTGGCGCCTCGCGGGGTGGTGGACGTAGACCGGTCTCCACCTGTGACGGAACCACCGGCCACTGCGGCACCGCGCTCCGAAGACGATTAATGACGTTGGTCCGCCTTGGTCTTTTGCCAACTGGGCGCCGAATAGAATGGAAAGAGTGCCCATGTAGTTGGCGCACCTCCCGGTCAGTCCGCCGAGGTGGCCCCTGAAATAGACCTTACGGGTGACCCATGGCCACAACCGGTATAGAAGATTCCAGCGCGAATGCGGGACGCGGCGCCCGGGCGGCGGAGGTGGCGGCCTTCATCGGTCTCATTCCCGCCATCCTCCTCAATTCCCTTTGGTTCTTCCCACTTGAGGAGCCCCAGGTCAGCGAACAGCTTGTTGGCAATGTGGTCCTCAGCCTGACAATCGCCGCGCCATATGTGCTCGTGTTAATGGCGTCGCAAGTGAGAAGGCCTGGGGCTCGCGGAGCATTGCTCGCGGTTTTAGGTCTGCTCTCATTGGCTGCGAGCTTTTCTGTGCTGGTGTCCCCGATTACGCTGGTGCTCCTTCCCGCGACATTTGCGATCTGGTTCGCCGCGGCCAGGAGTCTCAATGTCTCAGTACGCCCACTGGGAGCCACCGCATTCGCCGCGATCGCCGGAATTCTCATCGCGGCGACGGTTGGTCTGAGTTTCTTTGTACTTATCTGGCTCGGCGAGTCGGAGCCCAAGTGCTGGGAGTCGTCCCTGAGCGCAGACGGTCGGTACGTGTGGCAGGCTCTTCCTGACGTCGCCAGGCAAGGCGAGGCACAGGGCGTGACTCTGAGTGGAAACGGCACCTGCGTGAGCGACCTCATCACGAACGCAGAGGCCGGTATGGGTGCGGGCATTCTGGCGATCGCCTTCCTGGCAATGACCCTGACGATGAGGTTGCCGTGGATACGCGCGCCTGAAGGCCGCTCCGTTTAGGCCCCTGCGCGTGGAACATATTGCGGGTCCTGCACGTCTGTGTGAGAGAGCAGAAAACAAGGCCTGGTCGGGATCAACATGAAACCGACACATCACCATAGAAATGCCGACTGGATAGTTCGGCGGATACTCTTCCCGTTCGTGGCGGTGGCATTGGCCGGGGCCGTGATCGCTTGCGCCGACGATTCGTCTGACGTTGCAACGACCGCGACGCTGGTCGGCGCTCAACGAGCTGCTGCTCCACCCCAGCCGACAGCCACCACTCAAATGGATGCAACGCCAGCCCCTGCGTCGCCTGTCAGCAAGCCGGGTCCTGAGTCGACCGTGCGCGGCGGTCCTCCACCCCAGCCAACTGCCACTACTCAAGTAAGCGCAACTCCAACGGTGACATCGCCTGTCAGTGAGCCGAGTCCTGACCCGATCGTGCGCGGCAGTCCTCCGCCCCAGCCAACTGCCACCACTCAAGTAGGCGTAACGCCAACGGGGACGCCGCCCGATAGTGAGCCGAGTCCCGGCCCGACTGTGGGCGGCGGTTTTCCATCCCAACCAACTGCCACTTCCAAACCGAGCGTAACGCCAGCGGCGACATCGCCGGTTAGCGAGCCGGGTCCAGAGGCGACTGTGCGCGGCGGTCCACCGCCCAGAATCTTCGAAATTGATTGGAAAACCGACAAGGGATCAATTGGGCCCGGTGAACCAGTCACGATCACGTTGGAACTCAAGAACGCTTGGGACAAACCGGTGGAGTTCAGCGAGTTTCCTGCCACGATGACGCTTACCCACATGGACACGCGAATCAAAGAATCGGTCCCAACTGAACTCGAGAGCGGTGACCGAACGCCCAGCCCCCTGGAACCAGGTGAGGCCCTCACCGTTGCCGCTTCAGTGTCACCAATAGTGAGCGCCGGCCTGGAGTCCGGACGATATCGCATCACGGGTTTTCAATTCACATATACCCGGGGCGGACCCGGGTCGGGTCAGACAAGATCAGCATTGAGCAGCGACGTCCTCTTCGTGGTCATCCCGCTGGCGGGAGTGCTGGACAAGACCTTGCAGGTGGGACAGACGTTGGTTGGAGACCATGCCCGGATCACGCTGGACCGCATTCAGTTCTCACCAGAGCAGACCACCATCGTGGCGTATGCCGAGTCTCTGCCTCAAGGGATACCCGGGCCACAGCCTAACGTTGCCGGAACCTCTACACCTGTCCCCGCAAGTCAAACGCGATCCACGCCAACCCCAGCCTCTGTGGCCGCCCGGCCGCCCTGGGATGGGGATGTCACTGAACTGACGGCGTTCTACAGGCTTGACGGAGGCGCGTGGCGCCTAATCGCGAATTACTCATATCGGGAGACGCCGGACGGAGTGCATCATGAATGGTTGTTCGACCCGGTATCAGTGAATGCCAAGACCCTTGAGTTTGCCATCGTGCCCGGGAATCGGCCGGGAAGCGATGGGACATTCGCGTACCCGACGGGAGACCACACCTCGTCGTGGGAGTGGAGCGTGTCACTTCAAGAGCCGGAAGACGAATACAGCATGGCCGATCTGGCTGCGTAGTATCGGACCTTGAACGATGTCGTCTCGCGAGTCTCCGGCATCTCGTTTACCGATCTGGACGAACGGAGTAAGCAGATCAAAATCAGCATGCAACCCCTGCGCGGAGCACGCGAGGAGATAGAGGCGGCAATAGCGTCGGTGAATGTTCCGCGCGGGGCCGTTTTGATCGATATTGGATGTGAGGGCATAACCCCATGGCCTCTTGACGAAGAGAACCCTCCTGGCGAGGCTTTTCTCCGAGACGTCGAATACACACTGGAGGTGGACGACCAGGCTTCCTACGGGGAGACCGCCGGAATGAAGCTGACGTTGCGAAACGTCAGCGAAGAGCCCGTCAGCTTCTTCACAGGTGGCAGGCCTCCCCACGATTTTGTGGTCTCGACGCCCGGCGGCGATCAGGTCTGGCATTGGCAATGCGCAAAGATAATCCTGCTGCCGTTGGACAGCCAGATCCTGCAACCGGGTGAAGAGATGGAATTCGCCGGCGAGTGGGAACAGGTGGACAACCGCGGCGAGCCCGTTCCAACCGGTACGTACCTTGTGCGAGGCGTCCTGCACATGGATTACCCGGAGAAGCTAGTCACGGAGGCGCACGAACTGGAGATTCTCAGGTGAGACGGATCGCGCTCACAGCGTCTCTATTTGTCGCACTACTATTGGTGACGGCGTGTACCAGGGACTTGCCTGACCTTGGCCCGACCCTCGCACCCCTACAGACCGCCACGCCAACAGCGGCCGTTCTCACCACTTCGTCAGGGACCGGCGCGGGACCGTCCATCGAGTCCGTATTCAGCTATGTCGCGTCCCTGCCCAGCGGTGTTCCATTGAGGCCATTGTTTGGGCACTTGCCGAAAGATCGTGAGCCGATATCCCGTCTTGCGCGTGCGCTCCAGGCCGCCGTTCCCATCGAATCTGACGACCGATTACACGCAAATGACCGCGGGCGCTACCTGAGCGTTACCTATGGCGACGGGACAAACGCGGCGATCAGGCAAGTCTTTCGATGTTTGCCCAAGTCCGAAGATGACGTCGGGGAACCCGTAACCGGATGGTGCAAGGGCGAGTGGGTTCGCGAGGACGATACATGGTGGGTGGAGGAGGTCGGCATGGTGAAGTCGGCCGCTCTTTCCCGGTGGTGGGACGAAATGCCCGAGATTATGGTCCGCACGGGGATCTTAAGCTTGCCCGAAATAATCGAGGCGGATGAGCCATTCACAATTACCTTGTTCTCATGGGATGACGTCATCGATGGGGATTCCATAAACCTGGGCCTGGTGTCTTCGGACGGCCGTGAGATAGGACTGGGAACGTTTCCGTCCTCAGACACCTTTCAGGGCCAATTGAAGGTACCTGACCGAACGCCAAGCGGCCGTTACTGGCTGCGCGTCTCCGGCGGGAATTTCTCAGAATTGGTGCAGGTGGTTAACGTCAGTGACGATGAAAACGCGGGACGCCGGGAAGTGAGTGTCAGGGAAGTATGGCTGGATTCCCCGGACCGGCTCGTATTCACTGCCGATACTTGCAATGAGAACCCAGAGGTGTCGCTATTGGGGGAGACGGACGCGGAAGTCCGAGTCTTGATGAGCGCCGACTCCTATCCGTTTCGGCAAAGTTATCCGGACTGCGTTGAGGCGATTACCGTTCAACTTAGGGCGCCGCTGGGAGATCGGGTCGTAGTGGACCAACACACCGGGAGAGTGGTGAGCGTCGTCCCGGTGGAGATCCGCACCGGCCAGAGCCTCACCGAGACCGAAATAGAAGAGGCAGTTTCGGCCGTTTACGACGCGGTGGCCAAGACGCCTGGAGTGCTTGACGCCATCGCGGGGTTCGATCCAGGAGAAAATCAGATAGGAATGACCGTTGTGCTGAGTGACTCAGCGCCCGACTCTTTTTTGGATGATCTGCAGGCGATAGCGGAGAAACGTCTTATCGAAATGACCAGGGCGGATATTCTCGACAGCATTTCGATTTCCATCGTTCGTTCGGAAAACCCGACCTTGGTCATTCTCGAATATGGCAGCGGTGACGGTGAGGGAGCCGGGGAAGACCCCAACGGCAGCGTCATATTCCCTCAACATGAAGCGCCTCTGGGAACGGATATCGGGGGACGTTACTATGCCGGGCAACTGGTGCTAGACGGTGGGTGCCTACGGGTCGAGGTGCCGCCCGATGCCAACGGTCCCGGTGTGTCGCGGCTGCTCATCTGGCCGAGCGGGTTTGCGTTCAACGAGGAGGAATGGGCCGTGCGGACGCTGGATGGGACCGGCCCGATCGCGGCGTACGTGGGCGACCACATTCGTCTGAGCAGCGCGACCGTTTCGGTCGAGGAAGCCCAACACCAGGGTTTGGTGCAGGGGTTGTCCGAGGTCTGCTCGGGACCCTATTTCCTGGTGGGTGACGAGGTTACCGCCTTCGATCCCGACAACGAGCCCACCGAACTGCGGCTGACTGACCCGGATGTCCTCTTTCCCCGGCAAAGGACGGTCATAGCAACTGGCCGATCATTCATGACCGCGGAAGGCGTCGGCGAGCTTGTTTTGGACGGCCGTTGCCTGCGTCTAAAAGGCGATGGCGGTCGGCTTCACACCATAATCTGGCCGGCCGGGTTTTCTCCACATGTTCACGAGGGCGTGGTCCAGGTCCGCAATGGGGCTGGTCGAGTAATCGCCCAGGTCGGGGACCAAATAGGCGGAGGCGGAGGTTACGGCCGTTCCGGCTATGGAAGCTGTCCAGGCCCCGTGTTCTCGGTCGACGGCATCAAAGTCCTGCCCGACGCTGAAGTCTACTTCCCCCAACAGGACGGAACGCTGGGGACTGATCAGGAGATGGAACGTTTCGTCGGAAATCTGGTGCTGGACAGAAGGTGTCTTGTGGTCGATGCGGCTGTTCGCGTTAGAGACCGCGTCATTATGCCTGGGGTTTGGCCACTACTCATCTGGCCGGACAACTTCACGCTCAGCCTGGAAGAAGAGGTTGCCGGCATAGTTGACGCCTCCGGCCGCGTGGTTGCCCGCGTGGGAGATGAAGTCCAGTTCAGGGCCAACTCTATTACCTATGAGCAGGCCATGAATCATAGTGGGTTGAGGGAGATAACCCCGGCCTGCTGGGGCCCCTATTGGGCGGTCGGAGAAGACTTTGCGGCTGTGCCGGATTCTGAGCCGCGTTAGCAACGGTTCCTGCAGGCGTGCGACGTGGCAACTTCCCGGTTGTGTTCCAGGCCGAGTTTGCAACGATAGGCTTCTCTGGCGAGCCGGGCGAGCGTGGTGACTGGAACAACTCCGTTACCCAACACGTTTGTGTAGGTAGACTGAATTCGCTTATGCGGGAGGGAGCGAGGTGAAGCGGCTTATCATGCTGGCATTGCTGTCCGGTGCTGTAGTGGGTGTTGGGGTCTGGTTAATGTTAGGTTTCGGCTTGTTAAAACTGCGGGGCGACGTGAGGGTGTTTGGAGGGGCGCTTATTTCTCCAGACAGGCTGGAACTCAGTACCGGCGGACCGTGTCAAGGGGACCAGGAATTGGCGCTTTTGCGGGAGACGGATGTGGACGTGCAAGTGAAGGTAGTTGGTTCCGCCCGTCCCTTTTTCCAAGGTGGCCCGGAGTGCGGCGGGGGCATCGTAAGGGTCCAACTCAGTGAGCCACTTGGAGATCGGGTCGTAATTGACACGCATACCAGACAAGTGGTGAGCGTAATCCCGTTCGGTCCAACGGTACGACAGAATCAGTCGGGGGACAGTGGGGTGGGGAAAACATCGCCGGATGAGGCCCCCCACGTTAGTGACCTAAACGGCAATGGCACAACGTCGCCAGAAGCGCCGCCTCCTCAAATCGAAGATCCACCGAGCGAGGCAGAGTTGCAGGACTTGCAGGCCGTCGCCGACCAGTACGGCATTACTCTCAAGGAGGCCATCGACCGGTACGCCTGGCGCGACAACTTCTCCCTCGCGGCGCAAAGAATCAGCGAGGCGACCCCCGAAACGTTCGCCGGCGCGGTGATCGTCGACGGTAGTAACGCGTGGATCGCATTCACAGATACCCCTCCGAAGGCCGCGCTCGACTTAATCGAAACGTTCACGAACAGCCACAGCGGCGTTTCGCTGGAGGTACGAATAGGCCAGAGTCTCACCGAGGCCGAAATAGGAGAGGCAGTTTCGGCCGTCCACGACGCAGTGCGCAAGATGCCCGGAGTGCTTGACGCCCTCACGTCGTTCGATCCGAAAGAAAATCGGATAGCAATGACAGTTGCGCTGAAAGACTCAGCGCCCGACTCGATACTGGATGATCTGCAGGCGATAGCGGAGAATCGCCTCGTTGAACTGGCGGGACCGGATATTCTGGACAGCATGTCGGTTTCGATCGTTCGCTCTCCAGTGCCAGTCATATTCATTAAGGAATGACGGCTAGGAGTGAAGGGCCGAGGTTGGTGGGGGTAGCCGCGCCGCCCGTCCGCCCCGGCGGGCGCCCACATCCCAACGCCCCTACATGACCCCGTATCAAGTACGGGGCAGGCTACCCCCTTGCGGGAGTGGCGTCGTCGTGGGATGGGTGTGGCCCCGCACCGCCGTCCGTCCACCGTGGGTACCGGCCCCGCATCGGAGTGCGGGGTGACGATGGAGGGCACGACGGGTTGGGAGAACGGCGGTTGGGAGTGAGGGGCGGGAGGTTGTAGCCGCGCACCGCACCAGGGCCGTTCTCGAACGGCCCCTACGGGGGTGGTTGGTGAACGGGCGGGGTGTGATTGTGTGGATGGGGATGTAGGGGTTAGCCACGCCCGTCCCGCGCCCCACCGTGGGTACCGGGTTACCCCGGCACGACGGGGGCGGGAGATTGTAGCCGCGCACCGCACCATGGCCGTTCGCGAACGGGACCTACGGGGGTGGTTGGTGAACGGGCGGGGTGTGACTGTGTGGATAGGGTTGAAGGGGGTAGCCGCGCCACCGTGGGTACCGGATCGGAGTCCGGCACGACGGGTTGGTTTTTGGCGCGTTGAAGCAACCCCGGGGGTTGCCCGGGGTTGCCCCGTTTTGCAGTGTCTCTGCTGTCTTTCCCACGCCCGGCCGGAACCGTGAGGCGTTGTTGGGAAGTATGTTTCCTCGGTCTTCTCCGCACAGTCCAACAACCAACGGTAGTGGCGGCAATTTGCTCGCTCACGCGTCGGCGGTCGAACCGGGGCCGAAGACGTTTTCGGCTCTACAGCCGCGCCCGGCTTGTGGGGCGCTTATGGGCGTCTGAGGGAAAGACGCATTTGCTATCGGATCCTCGGCTTGATCTCTGGGGCGAACTTCCGATAGCTCCCCAGGCATCTCTCAGCCTGCGGGCCCCGAGTCACCATAGTCGGGGTCTAAAGCTGCCACGCCTACGTGAACAGCATTATGTGCGAGTCGTTCCGGTGTCCCGTACCGGCTTCGCAGCCGTGGGGCCCTGGAATCCACGCATAGCCCATGTCTGCTTCCCAGGAGAGCATGTACTTTCTCGTTCGCAAGGGGCTTTAACACGGGGGGAGGAATTGGTTACCCCCGATGCCAGCTGGAGTTTGTCCCCGTTGCTGTTCGATCAGAGTGGCTGTGATGAACGCGTCGTAATGCACGACTCGATATTGATAATAGAACAGGTGTTCGCGTATGTCAAATGGTTGGTGGTGTGGATTTTTGGGGTGGGGTGTGCATGGCGGTTGGTGGGGATAGCCGCGCCCGTCCCGCGCCCCACCGTGGGTACCGGGTTTCCCCGGTAAGACGAGTTGAAGCGCGCGTCCCCTTCGTCTTACACGGTTTCCGCGGCCCGACGACATGCAGGGTGGGTGGGTGATGGTCGGGAGGTTGGTGTGCGGGCGGGGTGTGGTGTGGATGGGGTTGGAGGGGGTAGCCGCGCCCCCCTGGATCCCCGATCTTCGCCGGGGAAGACGGGGTGGGAGAATGCCGGATGTGGGTAAGGAGTGGCAGGTTGGTGGGAATAGCCGCGCCACCCATGCCCCACCGTGGGTACCGGATCGGGGTCCGGCACGACGGGAGCGGGGTGCCGAGGGGGTAGCCGGGCCGCGCGTTCACCCCGGCGGGTGCCCACAAGAGGCACCCCTACGGGTGTGGTTGGCCGGTGTGCGGGTGTGGTTGTGTAGCGGGTTGGTGGGGGTAGCCGCGCGCCCCTGGGTCCCCGATCGGAGTCGGGGAAGACGGGTTGGGAGAATGCCGGATGTGGGTAAGGTGCGGCAGGTTGGTGGGGATAACCGCGTTGCCCGTCCGCCCCGGCGGGTGCCCACAAGAGGCACCCCTACACGGCGTGGTTGGTGAACGTGCGGGGGTGGGGTTGTGTAGAGGGTTTGTGGGGGTAGCCGCGCCGCCCCTGGGTCCCCGATCGGAGTCGGGGAAGACGGCGTGTGGGGCTTCGGCACGACGATTTGAGGCGGTGTGACCAGGTTATGCGCGGGAGGTTCTTCGCTGCGCTCAAGAATGACGTGTATGAGGGCTCGGGATGGCATGGGTGTAGGGGATCGAGAATGAGGCTGGACAGCCTGTTCCTCCGACGCCGCGCCGAGGGCGGTACACTTCATTTGCATTGCGGATTGAGGCCCGGCTGAGAATGACCATGCCGGGCGGGTCAGGATGGAAATCATGGGCGAACTGGACGGCAAGGTAGCCATCATCACGGGCGCGGGGCGTCGCAGGAGCATCGGCCGGGGAGCGGCCATAGCGCTGGCCGAGATGGGGTGCAGCATCGTCGCAGTCGGCACGGGACGGGACCCCGCAACGTTTCCTGACGATGAAAAGGAGATCGGCTGGAGGGACGTCGAGAGCGTGGCCGATGAAGTGAGGGCGATGGGGCCCAAGGCTCTGGCGCTCGTGGCGGACGTGTCGAAGCGCGACCAGGTGCAAGGAATCGTTGATACTACCGTCCGCGAACTGGGCCGCGTCGACTTCCTGGTCAACAACGCCGCTGCGCCGAAGGGTGACGACCGCGTACCCCTGGTGGACCTGAGCGATGAGCAGTTGCGGCTCGTTTTGGAGGTCAAGGTCCTGGGAGGCTTCTACTGCGCGCAAGCTGTCTCGCAGGTGCTCGTTGAACAGGGTGAGGGCGGCAGCATAGTCAACGTGTCATCGATTGCCGGCAAGCGTCCCAAAGCGGCCAACGCCGCGTACGCCGCCGGAAACGCCGCGCTCGACGCGCTAACCGCGTCACTATCCGCCGAACTCGGCGAATACGGCGTGACGGTCAACTCCGTGTGCCCCGGCCTGGTCGAGACATCGCGATGGGACTCCGACATCGGGACCGAGGGTTGGGAGAAGCGCATCAGGGCCACGGTGCCACTACGGAGAGCTACGGACGGGGATGAAGTCGGAAGGTTCATCGCCTACCTATGCACGAGCGACGCCTCCTACATCAACGGGCAGTGCATCAACATGGACGGTGGAGTAGTGACCGGACATTGAACTCGATCATGTCTGAGTTTGTCGCTTCTCGAAGGGGTCCCATCTGACGGGGCCATCGCTTGTTAGCCAAAAAATGAAGTTCAGCTACCCCGCCGACACGCCGTACTTCCAGCCGAAGATGACCGGCAACCACTGCTTCGGGTGCGGCGCGTGGAACGAAAACGGCCTGCGGATCATGAGCGAGTGGGATGGAGAGGACTCGGTCTGCGTCTTCGAACCCCGCGGCCACCACGCAGCCATGCCGCCCGACGTGATGAACGGGGGCATCATCGCCGCGGTCATCGACTGCCACTCCGTGTGTACCGCTATTGCCGACGGATACCGGCGGGCCGGACGGGAGATTGGAGAGGGCTCGCCGCTCTGGTACGCTACCGGTTCGTTGCGAGTGAACTACCGGAAGCCTACGCCCGTTGCGGGCCCGATCACGGTCCGGACGCGCATTACCCGCGTCGACGGTAAGAAGACGTTCATGAAGTCCAGGCTGACGTCGTTCGAGGGAGTCATGACCGTCGACGGAGAGGTGCTCGCCGTCCAGGTCCCAACCGAATGGGCGGACCCCACCGGCCTGCTAAAGCACCTGCCTGCCGTTCGGGCCTAATTCGTGATCCCGGCATCGATGAGACCTTTGCGTGACCTTCGATTGGCCGGCGACAGAGGGTTTCAATGGCCTGATCTCAATTTGCGTTTCGCCCTCACCCCAACCCTCTCCCTCCAGGAGAGGGGGCTTTGCAAGGGTCTCGCTCTGATCGGGGACCCAAGCGCGCGGCTCGTCCTGAACGTTTTCCGGTTCAGGAGGCGGGAAGCCCCAGCAGTTCCCGGCGGAGCAGGCTCAGGACGCTTAACGCGGCGCGCCTGCGGTCGGGTCGGCCTCGTCCTGCAGACCGCAGATGCCGCGATACGACGCGGCCGTCACCGGCGATGGAGATGAACGTTTCGCCGCGGCCGAGGTTTTCGGTCCGCTGGTCTCCCTCGGCGACGCCGTGCGCGGATATGCCGACGTCGGCTCCCGAAAACGCCCTGGCTGCCCGGGCGAGCGCTGAAGACCGTTCTTCACCGTTTGCGAACGGCGGTTTCTCACCGCCGGCGCGGGCGTAGTTTTCCAGCGCCGCGTTGGAGTTCACGGTCATGCCGTGTATGAACAACGGTCCTGCGGCGTCGCCCAGCGCAGCAGCCACGCTGCCGCCGCTCAGGTCCTCGTAGCAGGCCACCGTCTTTCCGCTGGACTCCAGCAGCGCGCCGACGACGCTCTCCATCGTCTCGTCGTCTTCGGCGAAGACGTTGTCGCCCAGCAACCTGTGGGCTTCCTTTGCGACCGGTTCGATGAGCTTGTCGGCCTCTGCCGTGTCCTCCGCCAAGGCGGCGATCCGCACGTCGACCTGCCCGGGATGGGCAAGCACGCCGACGGTGGGGTTGGATGACTCGGCGATCAGGTGGCCGATGAGATGGTCGACGTTGCTCTCACCGAGGTCGGAGACCTTGAGCAGCTTGTAGTGGATTACCTGGTTCAGGTCGAATTTCCGGCGCAGGTACGGGATTATCTCGTTTTCGATGAGCCACTTCATCTCGAACGGTACGCCGGGCACGCTGATGATGACGCCGCGGGGGTCCTCAACGAGGAACGCAGGGGCGGTGCCGTTGGGGTTGCGGATCACAGTGGCGCCTTCGGGCACGGTGGCCTGCTTCTCGTTGTTCTTCGTCAGGATGAAGCCGCGCCGGCGAAACCGCTGGTTGATCTCTTCCAGCGACTGGGGGTCGGTGACGATCTTTCGATTTGTGACGCTTGCTACGGCCTCGCGGGTGAGGTCGTCCTGCGTGGGTCCGATGCCGCCGGTGGTTATCACGACGTCGGCCCGCTCCAGCGCGCTGTCGAGGATGGCGGTCATGCGGTCGAAGTTGTCGCCTACCGTGGTCTTGTAGAAGAGGTTTACGCCGTTTTCGGCGAGTCTCTGCGCTATCCACGATGCGTTCGTGTCGACTATCTGGCCGAGCAGCAACTCAGACCCTATCGTCACAATCTCAGCATTCATTTTCGGAATGATAAGTTACGGGCTTGACAAGTAGCAGCACCTACGCGACAATTGACCCAGGAAGTAAGGGACATTGTCATGAGTCTGATACACGTTTACAAGCGGTTCCCCGACCACGAATCCTGCATTGAGCACCTCGAAGACCTACGCTGGCACGACAACCCGTGCTGCCCCAAGTGCGGGAGCGTCAAGGTCGGGCGCAAGGTGGACGGTGACCGCATAGGCCGCTGGAATTGCCACGACTGCCACCGGAGCTTCAACGTCCTGAGCGGGACGATATTCCAGAAGACCAAGATCGACCTTCAGAAGTGGTTTCTGGCGACGGCCCTGATTCTCAACGCCAAGAAGTCCGTATCCAGTCACCAACTGGCGCGAGACCTCGAACTCACGCAGCCGACCGCGTGGCGCATGGCGATGCAGGTACGCCGGGCGATGGCATCCGACGACGGACTCCTTCAGGGAATCGTCGAAGCCGATGAGGCATACGTGGGCGGGAAGCCCCGGAAGTCCAACAAGCGCGACGACGACGAACCCCGACCGCGTGGACGCGGCACCAAGAAGCTCCCGATAATCGGCGCGGTGGAACGCGGCGGCCGGGTGGTTGCCGAACCTGCCCTGAAGGTCTCCGCCGAGGCACTCCGGTCATTCCTGCTTCGCAACGTGGACCCGGCGTCCCTGCTGATAACGGACGAATACCGCGGCTACAACGCCATGCGCGGGGACATGCGCCACGCGACTATCAACCACGCCGAACGGTACGCCGACGGTGAAACCCACACAAACACGATTGAGGGATTCTGGGCACTGGTAAAGCGTGCGTGGTACGGTACCCACCACCACTACTCCCGAAAGCACGCCTGGGCGTACATAGCGGAAGCCTGCTACAAGTACAACCTACGCGGTACGCAGGACGCTTTCGGAGCGTTCATGAGGGGAACGGTCGCGGCGTGAATCGCCTGTACTACGGCGATAACCTCACAATCATGTTGGACTGGCCGTCCAACTACGTTGACCTCATCTACCTAGACCCGCCGTTCAATTCGAATCGCCAGTACAACAGCATTTACCGAGACGAAACGGGCCGACCACTACCCGACCAAATAGACGCATTCAATGATATGTGGGAGATGGACGACGAACGGGAGCGCGCCATCCGCACTATGCCGGTGCTCATGCGCGAGGCCGGTATAGACGATGACATAGTCCAATTCTGGCGCCTATGGTTGAACGCACTCCGAAGCACACAACCGCGGCTGCTGGCGTATCTGTCCTACATGGCCGAACGGCTGCTGATCATGCACCGGGTTTTGAAGACCACGGGCAGCCTGTACTTCCACTGCGACCCTACGGTGAGCCACTACGTCAAACCGCTGCTTGACGCCATTTTCGGACACGCCAATTTCCGCAATGAGATTGTCTGGCAGCGAACATCCGCCCACGGTAGAGCCAAGAAGTGGGGGCCGATTCACGACACGCTCCTGTTCTATTCCCGCAGCGAGCACTACACCTGGAATCGCACATTTCAGGCGTACAGTCAGCAATACATCGATAAGTTCTTTCGACATGAGGATGAGCATGGCCGCTATCGCATCGGGAACCTGACCGGACCGGGCACGCGTAGCGGTAGCTCCGGACAATCCTGGCGCGGTATAGACCCGACTGCCAAAGGTCGGCATTGGGAAGTCCCCCCGGACCGTATCCTGCCGCGCCACTTCAAACACCCGAACGGCTATGCCGATATGACGGTCCTGGAACGTCTAGACGTGCTAGACGCCGCGGGATTGATCTACTGGCCCAAGAGGGGCAATGTACCTCAGCCTAAGCAATATCTGGATGCGTCTCCCGGCGTCCCATTGCAGGACGTGGTCTGGGACATTCCGCCAGTCAGTTCGCACGCCAAAGAGCGGCTAGGGTACGCCACACAAAAACCCATCGCCTTACTCGAACGCGTAATTGCCGCCAGTTCGAACCTCGGCGATATGGTTTTGGATCCGTTCGCCGGGTGTGCCACAACGCTTGAGGCAGCGCACAAGTTGGGCCGCCGATGGATGGGAATCGATATCGCTTTCCACTGCGTCAATCGGGTGATTCGACAACGATTGAGCGACCGTCTCGGACTCATAGAAGGTCAGGACTTCACCGTTGACGGTGTGCCTTTGACGGTCGAGGCGGCGCGGGACTTGTGGAAGCGCGACAAGTACCACTTCCAACAGTGGGCAGTCGAACAAATCGAGGGATTCGTAACGACCAAACGCTCAGCCGACGGCGGCATAGACGGGCGGCTGTATTTCGACGTACCGCACGCTCAGGACTTGCAGAGCATGGTTATCGAGGTGAAGGGCGGAAAGAACGTCGGGATCAGCGTCCTGCGTGAGCTTAAAGGCGTCCTGGATTACGACACAGCCCTTATGGCCGGTCTGATAGTGCTGGAACCACCGGGGACGGCGAAGCGGCGCAATTTCGACCGTTTCATGGCCGCGGCCGGAACGTTCGAAATTCTTGGTATCGAGTACCCGCGGCTGCAACTGTTGACCGTGGCGGATATCCTAGACGGGCAGCGATTCAAGACTCCGACTGTTGCCGGGCGTCACACGCCACAGCCGCGGTTCCCTGGGATTCCTGCTTGACAGGGTGCAAGCCCGTAACTTATCATTCCGTTCATTTTTTTGTTTGACCGTCCTTATGGGGTGTTTGGTAGGCCGACGGGGTCGGTCCTGTCGGCTTCGTCGAATCTCAAGGCGTTATTTTGTTTGACCGCCCTTATGGGGTGTTTGGCAGGCCGGCAGGGTTGGTCCTGTCGCTGTCGTCGGATCTCACGGCGTTTTTTGTTTGACCGTCCTTATGAAGACCTTTGCATAACGTTCGATTGGCTGGCGACAGAGGTGTCCAATGGCCTGATTTCAACTTGCGTTTCGCCCTCACCCCCGTATCGGGTACGGGGCAGGCTCCAACCCTCTCCCTCCTGGAGAGGGGGTTTTGCAAAGGTCTCATATGGGGTGTTTGGCCTGCCGACGGGGTCGGACCTGATTGGTTGGACATTCGATGACGGCAGGTTTTCGTACTGGTTGCAGGCGGTGCCGCCGATTGTTTGCTGGTGAGGTCGTAGGGAAGCGTATTTGGGCCCAATCCCCCGGTCAACAACGAATCCGCCGAAACGTGGTGACACGCCGCTTGACCCTGTAGAACTGTTGTTCGATAATAGAACGCACGTTCTGAAGTGCCGCCGGCTGGAAGGCGGCACGAGACATGCCAAAGGGGTCACGGATGCTAGCGACTATCGAATCACCCACTCCCACCAGGTCTATTCACACGACCGAGCGGGAAGAGTTTGGGAGAGCGCTGCTCAAGTCGATAACCACTCGTGAAGGCGCGACTTTCACCGTGGACGTACAGGACGCAGCCGCGGTGACCGACCTGGTTGCCGGACTGAGGTCGTGGCTGTTGGTCATTGGGGCCGGCACAGGTGTCGCGTCGGCGACGGTGTCCCCAACGTTCCTGGGTGAGACGTTTCCTGCGATGTTGTCGCTGGTCCGCGAGCTGGAGCGCAGCGGCGCGACGTGGCGGCCGAATGGTCCCCGCACGGTACAAGTCGGCGAGGCGAAGCATGTGTTCGTGAGCCGCGACCGTCCGGTTGCGGGCAGGACTCCCAACCCCGACGGAATGATCGAGGTGGTCAGCGCACACCGCGTCGACCGCGACTGGTTCCACGAACGCGTATCTCCCCGTTGCCAGGCCCCCGGATTGACACGCGTCTTCTATGGGCGGCCCGGCGTTCCCGGATCGATCTACGAAGAGGTCCGCAACGAGATTCTGAGTGTCACCGGGCCGGGAGAGCCGCAGCGACATTTCGACCTGCGAGTTTCCGACGGTATCACCGCTCGCGCGGCTGCCTGAACTCCCTCCTGCACTTCATTCCCGAGAGTTAATCGAGGAGTTATCCATGACGACTTTACTGGTCCCTAGCCGTTCAGACACTTTGCCCGAAAACACCCGTTACAAGGACGACGGATGCGATATTTCGCCGTCGTGCCTGGACTGTCCCCTCCCGTTGTGCAAATACGATGACCCCGGGTGGATGGAGCGCGAGAGCAAACGCGTCAGGGATGACTTGATATACCGCGCCAGGCTGGACGGCGATTCGGTTAGCGACATTGCGCTGCGATACGGGGTGAGCCCGCGCACGGTGCACCGGGTGTTAAAGCGCGGCGGCGCGGTGGACGGCGCTCCACCGGAGGAGGACGAGTCCCCGTTGCTTTCGTTAAAGGAACTCGAGCAGCGTTCGCAATTTCGCCCCAGGACGCCGCCGCCGCCCCTGTTCGGCGGTGTCGATCGATACCGAAAGACCGGCAGGGCGCGGCTATTTTCGATGTAACCGCGCAGCGCGCAGCGTGTTTCAATAGTCCCCTCTCCCGTTTTGCGGGAGAGGGCTAGGGTGAGGGAATAGCGTGAAATCGTGAGAACGCTCAATCGATCCGACGGTTCCGGCTGTCCGGCGTGGCGCCCTCACCTCAATCCTCTCCCCCAGAAGAGGAGGTAGGGTAGCCACGAGAAACTTCTGAGACAGGCTCCGCGTCTGGCGGGCCTGGTTGGTATCAGCCGACAGGGTCGGGGCTGTCGGATTCGGGTGTTGGGTCGCCTGCGCCGACGTTGACTTGTTCACCGGTCGCCTGGTAAATGGCCCGCTCCGCGATGTTCGTGGCGCGGTCGGCTATGCGCTCGATGTTGTGGGCCGCCCACAGGAGATAGGTCCCGCGCACGACGTTTTCGGGTGATGCCTTCATCAGCTCGAACAGGTCGTAGCGGACCTGGCGGTTGATCTCGTCTACTCGGTCGTCGTCGGGTACCAGGGATTGAGAGATTTCGACGACCTTGTCGGGGTCCCGTTCGATGAATGCTTCGAGGCTCCGCTTCACCATGCTGACCGCGATTTCGCCCATTACGGGTATGTCGATCAGTTCTTTGAGGGGCGGTTCGTCGCCCATCATGAGGCTGAGCTTGCCGATGCCCTCTGCGTAATCGCCCATTCGCTCGAGTTCGTTGGCCAGTTCGAGGATGGTGATGATGCGTCGCAGGTCCCGTGCGAGCGGCGCTTCCCGCCTCAACAGCCGGATGCAGCCCCGCTCGATTGACCACTCTTTTTCATCGATTTCGTCGTCGTTATCGATCAGGGCCTGTGAGCGCGCCAGGTCGCGGTCCTTCAGGGCGGCCAGGGCTTCGAATATGGCGTTCTCAACCATGCCCCCAAGCAGAATCACCTCCGCTTCGAGCTGTCCCAATTCCCGGTCGAAACTCTCTCTTGCAAGCATCCTGGTGTCTTGGCCTCGTTTTTGGTCTGGCTTCCGCGGCTAGCCGATGCGGCCGGTCACGTACGCCTCGGTCCTGGGGTCCTTCGGAGTGCCGAAGATCTGTTCATTTGTGCCGTATTCGATCAGTCGGCCAATCCGTTCTTCGCCCGCCATCAGGCAAGCGGCGTAGTCTGAAATACGGGACGCCTGCTGCATGTTGTGGGTCACGATTACGATGGTCACCTGCGTCGCCAGGTCCCTTATGAGCGCCTCGATGTGTTGGGTGGAAATCGGGTCGAGCGCCGAGGCCGGTTCGTCCATGAGCACCACTTCCGGCTCGACGGCCAACGCCCGCGCGATGCAGAGGCGCTGCTGCTGCCCGCCGGACAGGCTGAGGCCGCTCTCCCGCAGCCGGTCTTTCACTTCGTCCCACAGGGCGGCTCGCCGCAGCGACCGCTCGACTACCTCGTCGAGGTCCACGTCCAGGCCATTGATTCTCGGCCCGAAGGCGACGTTGTCGTAGATGCTCTTCGGGAACGGGTTCGGCCGCTGAAAGACCATGCCTATTCGGAACCGTATCTCAGTCGGGTCCTGGGTGTCCCTGTAGATGGGCTCCGAGTTGAAGAAGACTTCGCCGGAGATTTCGGCGATGGGGATCAACTCGTTCATCCGGTTGAAGCAGCGGATCAGCGTGCTTTTGCCGCACCCGGATGGTCCGATGATCGCCACAACGGTGTTGCGGGGGATCTGGAACGAGATATTGTCGATGGCCGGGGTGTTGCCGTAACTGACACTCAGTTCGCGGGCCTCAAGGACCACGTCTGAACTGTCGAACTTGATTATGTTTTCTTCCGATGCGACCCCGGTCAGGCGCCGCTCATCAGTCAGATTCATTCAGTGTGGTCCCCGGTCAGGCGCGGTAGCTCCAAGCCAGCCCGCGCCAGCCTGCGATGTTAACGCCGAGACATTAACGTTCTTCTAATTTTAGGCCGCAGCCGGGCCGCCGTTATCCAGGAAATCCACCACCGCCGTTGCCCAACCGAAGTTCGTTCCCCGCATGCCCCGGCCGCTTGCCGGCGAGTAAAACTCGTAGAAACCGTTCTCGGCGACTGCCCTGACGGACCGCGTCGCCAGCGCTCCGGCCAGTTCTTCGTAGCCCTGGCGCCTGAGACCGCGCACCAGGAACCAGTTCAGGTTCATGCACACCGGGCCGCGCCAGATCATCGACTCCCCTTCCGCGTCGAACGACGGCTCGGTTGCCGATACGCTGGGCACCGGCAGTTCGGTCCAGAATTCGGCCGGATTTGAGAGGTGCTCGTCGATGACCCTGCTGACGCGGTCCGGCGGCGTGCCGGGCAGGATGGCCGGGAAGAGCGAAGCGGCAGTAAGAATGCGGCCGGGCTTCCGTTCGCGCCCGTGCAGGAAGATGAAGTGGCCTGTTTCCTCGTCCCAGCAGTGGTTGTTCAGGGAGGACTCGACCACTTGCGCCATTGCGGTGGCGCGTGCCGATTCAGCGGGATTTCCGGCGATGTCCTGTAAACGGGCAAGCGTGTGGAGACCTTCGGCGTAGACGGTGTTGACGAACGGGTCGATCACGACGAAGCGGTCGGCCTGGGCGATCCTGCGGAAGTCGAACCCCTTATATGTGTTGAACAGGTCCAGTTTTCTGAGGGCCCACAGGACGCCCAGGCGTGACGGGTTGCGCAGGCCGAGGTCGGAGTCGAATGCCGGGGAGTTGTCCAGCCCGCACTCGAACGGCGAGATGATGGACACCAAGCCGTCGCCCGCGGCGTCCCTTGTGCGGGCGAGCCAGTCGTAGTAGGCGGTGGTCGCAGGAAGAATCTCTTCGAGAAAATTCGTGCCGTCCGACGCCTCGTGGACCGCCTCGACCGCCTGCGCCAACAGCGGAGGCTGGATCATCCCGGTGTGCCGCCTGCGCCACTCCGACACAGGCCCCTGCGCAAAGCCGAGGGACCTGAAGGCTCCCAGCCGGCCCCAGTACACCATGTGGCCGATGAAGCCGTCTTCCCGTTGGGATGCGACGAGCGTGAGCAGTTCGGTCCGGGCCAGTTCGGGGTCGAGCCGCGCCAGCGAGATAGCGTGGAAGCAGGAGTCCCAGAACCACTGCCACGAATAGCGTCCGGGTGAAGGCCGCACGTAGGAAAAGTGGCGCCGGTAGAAGGGGTCGTAGCCGGAGCGCACGTTGTTGCGCAGCGTCGACAGGGCCCTTTGCTTCAGTTGTTCCGCGGTCGTATGATCAAGCATGATCGCAGTTTAGAAACTCCGCGGCCGGGAGGTCAAAATTTCGGCGGCCGAGCGCCAGGCTGCGACGATAATCCCCGCGCCAATTACGGATACGTATCGCGGCGGACCCGGAACTCAAGTTGCAAAACGTTACTACGCGTGCGCGTAAGGAAACCGAAGCGCACGTCCCTAATTCCATACTCGATCTTTCGATGGACGAGATCGGCGGCCTTCTGAAGCAGAGCGGCGAGCCGGCGTTTCGCGCCAGGCAGCTTTGGCGGGCGCTCTACAAGGACGCTGCGACTTCGTTCGACGACATGACGAACCTCGCAAGATCCCTGAGGGCAGACCTGTCTGGCCGATTTACGATAGACCCGCTGGCCCCCGTACTTTCGCTGGACTCGAAGGACCGCTCGACCACCAAGACCCTGTTCAGGCTGCACGACGGTGAGTTGATCGAGACGGTGCTGATGCGCTACGAACGCGACGGCCATCGACGTCCGCGTCGGACCGCGTGTATCTCGACGCAGGCCGGATGCGCGCTCGGGTGCACGTTCTGCGCGACCGGGCAGCAGGGGTTTTCTCGGCAACTGAGCGCCGGAGAGATTGTCGCCCAGGTGCTACATACGGTCCGCACGGCGCGGGCCGAGGACGCGGCCAGGATCGATAGCGGGAGGGATGCCGACTGGCCGGTGCCCATCTCGAATGTGGTGTTCATGGGCATGGGCGAGCCGCTGGCGAACTACGACAACACGCTTGAGGCGGTGCGCAGGCTGAACGACCCGCAGGGCGTGGGGATCGGCGCTCGCCACATGACCATCTCAACCGTGGGTCTCGTGCCGCAGATCCTCAAACTGGCCCGCGAGCCGTTCCAGGTGAACCTTGCCGTGTCACTGCACGCGCCGGACGATGAGACGCGGTCGGAGACCATGCCGGTCAACCGCCGGTACCCGATAGCCAAGCTGCTCGACGCGTGCAAGAGGTATGTCGAGAGAACGAACCGGAAGGTCTTCTTCGAGTACGTGCTGCTGGAGGGTCAGAACGACTCGGTGAAGCAGGCCCGCACGCTTGGCAAACTGCTGGAAGGCATGTTTGTGCCACGTCAACCTGATACCGGTCAACCCGACCGCCGACGGCCCATACGGCCGGCCGGGCGCCCGGAGCGCGGCGGCCTTTCGAGCGGCCCTGCACAAGTTCGGCGTGCCAAGCACGGTCCGCATGGAAAAGGGAATTGACATCAACGCCGGCTGCGGGCAGTTACGTGCGCGGGTTGTGGATGAGGCTGTCACCGCGCAGTAACAAGCGGTCAGCAGACTCACGCGGAGTCGGCGAACGGCCCCCGCCTGATTGGGGCTGGCGCTAGTGACTGCGGACTACGGGGAGGCCTTGGAGTAGGCCGGCGTCGTGCATCTCGTTCCAGTTGTCGAGGAACGTCTGGTTCCACTGGTCGGTCAACATGCTCTGCATCATCTCCTGGTAGACCGGCCAGAAGACGATGATGCCGTCGGCGCCGTCCCGCAACGCCCGGTACGCGGTGTCGACGGACCTGACCAACGCGGCAGTTATGTACGGCCGTTGGGCCCAGCCGTCGAACATCGCCTTGCACTCTCGAACTAGCTTCGTCACGTCGCCGCCGACGTCCCGGTAGGGCTCGCAGAAGGGCAGGATGTGGGTCGCTCCGGACTGTGCCACGGCGGCCGCCTGCGTCAATGTGAACACGGTGGTGCAAAAGGTGTCGACACCGGCCGCTGACAGAGCGCGAAACGCCCCGAGTCCGTGCATGGTCGTGGGGATCTTCAGCACTACCTGGTCGGACATCTTTGTGAATACCTCACCGACGTCGAGCAACTCCTGGGTTGAGTGGCCGTCTATCTCGACGACGACCTGCTTGTCGGTGATGTCGAGATAGCGCTGAACGACCTCGGTAATCTTCCCGTACTTCTTGACCATGTCGTTAAGGACGACGGTGTTGGTGACGATGCCCCTGGGGCCAAGGGGCAGCAGGTCCTTTAGGTCTTCAGGATCGCCGGCGAGCCAGATATCCGGCCCTCGGCCCTCGAACATGCTGCGTACGGCCGCGCCGGCGTGTTCTACTGCGCCGTTGGTGCTGATTTGCGTGATGGTAGTCATGGCGTCACCTCGAATGATGGGCCTGATGGTCCGGCGCGACGCGTGCGTGTCGCGCCTTCGGATATTGCCGGCAGTTTACCTTTTTTGCGCGATCGGGGTGGTTGGGGGGGAAGTCGGGCAGACAAGAGGAAGTGTTCGGCTTGGTTGATGGGTGGTGTGACATGGGTGCGTATGAAGTCGGACATCGTACGGCGTAAAATGCTGGTATCCACGAGGGGACACTGAATGACGGCGCTGACCATCGAATGGGCGAGAAGCGTTGACGAACGCCTAACCCACATCGAGACGCGACTCGACGGGTTCGAGGACCGGCTTGCGAATTTTGCCACCAAGGCTGATCTTGCCGAGTTGGAAACCCGCTTGATCAAGTGGATGGTGGGTCTAATGGTCGGTGCGATAGTGGCAGCTTCGTCTATCGCGGTGTTGACGCAGAGGCTGACTGGTTAGGGATCCCCCTCAGGCCAGGGCGTCGGCCAGGATTTCTACCAGGTAGCGGGCGTCTCGGGGCGTGCCGTCTGCAATCTGCTGGTGGCAGGATACGCCCGTGACGGCGATTTCGACATCGGACGGAGCGGAGCGGACGAATCGGAATAGCCGGTCCTCTCCGATCTTCATGGACACGTCGTAGTGTTCCTTCTCGAACCCGAATGAACCGGCCATGCCGCAGCACCCCGCGTCGATGACCTCGGCGGAGTAGCCCGGCGGCAGGTTGAGGGCGGTTTCGACGTCCCCGGTCCCCACAAGGGCTCTCTCGTGGCAGTGCACCTGCGCCGCGACGCTGGCCTCCCGGTCCGACCACTCGATCTGCTGCCCGCCATCGCCCGCGGTCTCGACAAGCAGTGTCTCGATCATCACCGCGGCGTCCGCCACGGCACGGGCACGCGGGTCATCCGGAAAAAGGTCGGGGTACTCGTCCTTGAGGGTG
>CBDCPN010000015.1:0-247978 GCA_965220275.1 Dehalococcoidia bacterium
TTGGATGTTCGTCCCGTCCGGGTGGGCCACGGGTGTGGTGCCGTTCACGCCCCTGACCACCGTCAGGTTTTGTCCGTCGACTGCCCTGACGAAGACCTGTTCCGCCTCGATCCGCAGTGTCTGACCGGCGGCCACCGGACCTCTGTCGGTTACCGGGATGATGTCTGAGTTTGGCGTAATCGCCCCATTGAAATCGATTGGCGATCGCAGGTCCGCCGTGTGCGCCCTGAATCCCCACAGGCCCTCGATCTGCACCGCGATGCGGCCGGTGGTGAACCGCGGGCGCGGGCCTTCCGGGTCGGCGCGTACCAGGTTGAAGGGTCTGCCCGAGGGTGAGGCCGGACCGGCGTTCAACGGATAGAGGAGGTAGTCGGACGGCGTCCGCTCCACCTCGTAGATCCTGTCCCGGTCGGCGTCTTCCCTCATGCTGGAAATGCTCACGAGGTCCGGTGTGACGAACCCTTCCGCGTCTGCCACGTCGAACAGCCGCACCGCGTGCTCGACGTAGAACCGCCGGTTGCAGAACGCGTCGATGTCCCGGCTGGCGGCATGGAGGGCCATCCACAGCGCCGGGTCGTAATTGTTGCCGGCGATGCCGAGCCGGGACTTGAGTTCGGGTAGTTCGCCGTATGTGTTCAGGACGCCGCGAGGCGCAGCTATGTGGTTCATGGTTTCAGCGCAATCCTTTCCGGCGTTTCGCCGGTGTGCTGGAGTGGGTCACAGGGAAAGCCTGGCCGGGCGAACGCTCCCGCGGCCGTCCGGCTGCGTCAGAGCGGTATGGTCCCGGGCATGTCCTGCCGGTCCGGTCCAACCGACTGGATGCGACCCGAGGCCGCGACCCCCGCGAAGTCCACGCGGTCGCCGGCGTTGGCGGCGGACACGTAGAGTCGACGCAGGTCGATGGCATTGCCGAACTGGAGTGTCACCTCGTCTCCGGGCGACAGGCAGTAACCGTCGGCTGCATCCACGCCGGCGTTGCCGACGTAGACCGGGCCGCTGTTGTCGGGCCTGGCTTTCAGGCTGAGGGCTCTTACCGCCATGGCCGAGCCGGCGATGGCGATCGGCGTTGCCGCCGTTGCGACCGTTACGGTTCCGATGGGCAGGCTCATGTGACGGCCGCCTTTCTGTTCATTTCGCTTGAATTCCGGTCAGGTATGCGCCGCAGCGGCCCAACTGCGTAAGCCACGTCGACGCCGTCTCCGCGAGCGTCCGCAACAAAGAAGACGTCGTAGAGGTCGATCTTGGTGTCGCCGCGAAGTCCCAGGACCTTGCCCGGCGCCAGCCCGGGGTCGTTGCGGGTAACCGAGGCGTCGCCGACGCGGACCAGTCCGGTGTTGCCGAGCCTTGCCCGCACCAGCGCGCAGCGCACCCGGAGGCGGGAAGGGCGGAGTCGTACCGCCTTTCCCACCTCCGCAGTCGTTCGAGCAAACGTGCGCAGCCCCACCGGTCCAATGTCCCCTGCGTCGTTATGTGTATTCGACAATTGCGATGATCTCGGCGTCCGAAAGGTCCGCCGGCGTGCCTGTCTTGACGACCTGGAGTTCCAGGACGTCACCGTCGTTGATCACCTGGTGCTGGTCCGGCGACAGGTCGAAGACCTCGTCTGCCCTGATCGCGCCCTCGTCCACAGTCCGCGTCCTCACGGGAGTCTCCAGCAGGCTCACCGACTGGGTCATATTGCGGACCTGGAACGCGTAGTAGTTGGTGTCGCTGGTCTGCACCGCCGTGTTCGTCAGCAGCGATACCTGGTCGATCCTGCAGTCGTAGGGCGCGACGAACAGGTAACGCTGGTCGGTGCTGTCCCATCCGTCTATGAGAAGGATGCTCGTCTTCTTCAAGGCCCGCTCCGCGATCTCCGCGACGGGGTCGGTTATCGATTTGTTGTCTGGCATTTCGTTTTCCTTTTTTTGTTAGAGACTTGCCTGGTTCGCAACTCTGATCGTTTTTGAGCCGGCAAGGTCTGGTACTGGTCTGAACGTCTTTTTTTGTTTGCGACCTGCCTGGTCCGTGGCGCCGCCCTTCTTCGGACCGGCCCGGCGCCGCGTTCGGCGTGTCCTCATTAACGTCTCGCGCGAGCCCGCGCGCGAAGTTCGGCGCCGGGCCGTGTCCGATAAAGAACCGGGAAGGCGATTGTTCGTATTACTTAGTGCGGAGGGGGCGCACCCTGCGGAACCCCGGTCCTCCCCCGGCTGGTCCCCGCTGTGCGCCCTCTCTCACCAACGGCGTCAGTTGACCCCGGTTACGTTGTACTGGAGCGCCGTGTGGGTGGCGCTTTCACGTTGCCCCGTCCTCTCTGCGAAGGCCAGGCGCAGGCTGACCACCATCACGTTCTGACGCTTCTGGAGCACCCGCTCCGTCTCGATGGACATTTCGCGCCGGAAGCCGACTCTCCACTGAGACGTGTTGACCGCCAGCACTCGTCCGGCGGTGTTCTGCTCGCTGTTCGAGTGCACCTTGCCGTTCGCTGAGGCGAGCCTCATCTGCTCGGAGACGATCAGCGGGTGGCCGTAGACCACCGCCAGTTGCCCCGTGAGGATCGTGGCTGCCGGGCCGAGCTTGTCGACGGTCTCGACCTCATCCAGGGCCAGGCTCGCCAGGAACGTGTTCGGGTCCGTGATGAACACCGACTCGTTGCTGCGGACGCCGTACTTGCCGAGCAGCTTCAACAGCTTGTTGTAGGCGGCCGCCGTCACGGGTCCGTTCAGGTCGTTGGCCTGGGACGTGTTGTCGACCAACGGCAGGTGCAACAGGCCGTCGAACCCGACCAGCCACTGCGCCATGCCCGGCTCGTTCCTGTCGACCCTGCCGCCGTCGCGGTTGATGTTGTTGGAGATGGTGTCGTCGCCGTTGAGCAGGACGTCGTCCATCACCTCTGCCGTGTTCCGAACCAGCGTCCTGCGGACCTCCGGCAACATGGCGATCACCGCGTCCTCATCAAGAATGAAGGACCACGGCACCTCCGCCACCAGTTCCCGTGCGGTCAGGGTCTGTTTGCCGGTGGGGAGATCGGTCGACCTGATTGAAACGTTTTCCTCCCCCGGGTACCAGTTGACGTCTCCCAGTTGCAGCGGCACGTCGAACGGGTTCGTGGGCATGCTGATCCTGCTGAACAGGGAGGCGATCATGGTCTCGAGGTGCACGTCCTGCCAGAGCCGCGACGCCTGCGACGTGTACGTCAATTCGTCGCCTGACCCCGCCGTCAGGCTGTCCATGGCGGCCTTGAGGTGGACCGACCAGTCCTCGACGCCGGACCCTCCGCCCTGGGCGCGGGCGGCCCGCAGCAGGCTGCGCCCGACCATGAGGTCGAGGGCATCGCAGCCGGCATAGGGGCCGGACTCGACTCGCCTGTCTTCATCGTCCGCCTGCGATGCGAGCGCGCGGCGTCGCATATCCTTACCGGCTTCCGCCAGGCCGTTGATCGCCTCGGTCAACCTGGCCTGCTCGTCGAAGGCCGGCTTCACGTGTTCCTTGACGAACGTTGAAATGCCCGCCAGTTCCTTCTTCACCGTTTCCAGTTCCTGTGTCGTCATGCGTTTCGCGTCTCCATGCCGGTGTGTACCGGCTTCAGTTATTTGTTTTTGGGCTGACCCCGCCGTACCTCTTGAGTTGTCATGAAAACAAGCCGGTCAGCATCCCCCACCGTCTTACAAGCGAAAGTTGGTATCCACGGTTCCCGCTCGTCTTACCGGCGAAAACCGGCATCCACGGTGGGGAGCGGGGCTGGGCACGCCCCAGAATCTCCTCTCGCCGCTACTTGCCCCAGTTCTCTCCAGAGGCCGGTCAGTTCTCTGAGCAGTTCCAACGTCTCACCGGAGTGTTCAACCTGCGGCCTGGCCGGACGATCTGCGAGCGTCAGGGGGTGCAGGGGCACCGGCGCGGCGCTGATCTCGAGCAGTTCCTGCCGCTTGAACACCGTGCCCCGTCGACCGCTTTCGGCCCTTCGTGACTCGGTCTCGAGCGCGCGGAAGCCCACCGAGACGCCGTTCATGAAGCCGGACAGGTAGAGATTCTTGATCTCTTGCGCGAACGGTGTTTCGGCGAATTCGATCGTCGCCATCAGGGAGTCGCCCTCGACCCGCGTCGACACGCTTCGTGCGATTGGCGGCATGCGGTGTTGGTGCGCCCACAACACGACCGGGTTGCGCATGTAGGCATCCAGCTCCCAGCCGCGTGCGATGACGAGGTCGCCGGCGCGGTCCTCCGACTCGACCGAGGCGGCGATTTCAAGCAGTCCGCCTTCACTGTCTGGCCCCGCCGTCGCGGAAACGGTGTCCGGCGCGTTGCCGGCCCGCGCGACCTGTACCGGCAACCACCCCATGTGGGTCTCGGGGCCGGTCCTTATGAATGTCGAGTCGATGGAATTTCGCAATGTGCGTTTCACTCCGTTTCCGTGTTGCTCCTGTTGGCCATCGGGCAAAAAAAAGACCCGGAGCGGCGGATTGGGAGGTCCGCCGCCATCCGGGTCAGTCCCGAAGGCCCCGCTAGCCGACAACGAGGGCTGGTCTTTAGCTCATATGTTCTAGCTAAGGAGTTTGCCGGAAGATTTGACGCCCGTCAAGCCCCCGGTGTCCGAACCTTCATCCGGTTCCCAGGCCTTGCCCCGCTTCATCTGCCAGCCCCTTTTTCTCGTCTTCCCCGACTCCGATCGGGGACCTAGGGGCAGGGGCCACGCGCAAACCACGACCACATCAATTCCGACAGGGGACCCCGCGCCAATCACCGTCGCCTCATTGGTACGAACATTGCCCGCCAGGGACGCCATACTCTCACTCGTCTTCCCCGACTCCGATCGGGGACCCAGGGGAGTGGGGCTACGCGCAAACCACGATCACATCAAATCCGGCGGGACCCAGCGCCAATCACCGTCGCCTCATTGGTACGAACATTGCCCGCCAGGGACGCCATACTCTCACTCGTCTTCCCCGACTTCGATCGGGGACCCAGGGGAGTGGGGCCACGCGCAAACCACGACCCCATCAAATCCGGCGGGACCCCGCGCCAATCACCGTCGCCTCATTGGTACGAACATTGCCCGCCAGGGACGCCATACTCTCACTCGTCTTCCCCGACTCCGATCGGGGACCCAGGGGAGTGGGGCCACGCGCAAACTACGATCACATCAATTCCGACAGGGGCACCCGCGCCCCACACCTATTCCTCCGAATGGACCGTGAGCGGAATCCACGTTTCACCGCTGAACACCCGGTTCAGGAGTCGGCGGGCCTTTACGCGATCACGTTCCGAAACGCCATCGATCTTGCGCTGCACGATGTCCAGGAGCAAGCAGACGATGAGACGGCCGTCATCGGTCTCGCCGCGCGCGAATTCGACAAGATCCTGGTGGCCGCCGAGGTCGAGGAGTTGGTCGGATGCATCCAGCCGTTGGCAGGGCATGACGTCATCGTCCTTGCCCTCCATCGTGTCCACCAGGAAGCGGACGATGAGACGGCCGTCATCAGTCATCTCGCGTACGATTTCAGCGAGGGGCTTGTTTTCGCACTTGGGCCAGTCTTCGGCGAACATGCGTTCTACGGTAACGCAGGTGTACGGATGAGGTCAATGGGAAAATGACGGGGGTCCGCGCCATTAGGCGCGGCCCGCCTACTCCCTCCCTGCCATCGAACTAAGGCCGATTCAATTGTCGTAGAATTTCAACTGTAGAAGAACGCCATTTGCAAGGTGGTAGCCGAAAGATGACCACGCCAACGCGCAGGCCCGCCGATGAGACGGGTCGCCTCGGGGACCAGATATACGACAGGGACATCCGCCATCTTGTCGAGGCGGACCATCATGGAGAGTTTGTCGCCATCGATGTCGACACAGGCGACTACGTCATCGCTGACAGCGTGCTTGCCGCGGCGGAACGCTTGCGGGGCCGGCGCCCGGACGCCGATGCATGGTTGGTACGGGTGGGGCATCCGACGTTGCGCACTTTTGGGGGTAGTTCCCTATGGAGAGCCACGTGATAAAGGGCGTGGTGAACGCGTTCCTTGAAGCTGTTGTGGCGCTACCGGTACGAGGTCCGGACGGCCGGGAACGGGAAGTTGAAGCGGTGATCGACACGGGGTACAGCAGCAACCTGACCCTGCCGCCAGAAATGGTGGCGGAGTTGGGGTTGCCTTTTGTGATTCGTAGCCGCTCGGCGCTGGCTGACGGTACGGTGATTGCCTTCAACGTACACGGCGCCACAGTAATCTGGAATGATCGGCCTCGATACATTGACATTGACGCAGCCGGCGTGGCTCCGCTGGTAGGCATGTCCCTGCTGGGCATGCATAGACTTAACGTGGAGGTCGTGGGCGGCGGTCAGGTGGTCATAGAGGCGATGGGATGATGCCACCGCGACTCGTTTATTGTAAGTAGTACCGGGGAGTATTCTGAGGTAGGCGGAGTGACCGTGGGACCAGGCGAATGGGACGTGATCGCCGTTTGCGCGTAGCCCCGAGACCATGGATACTGGCAGTCGCCGGTAAGACGAAGATGGGGCTGGCAGGGCTAATTCTGAGGAATTGAATGTGGTGCCGCGGATGGCTGTCAAGCCGTCTGCCGATAAATCCCACGCAACCCGGTTAAAGGTTAACTACCGTCTCCGAATCCCCGGCCGCCAAAGCGTTCATGTAGGCCAGGATAAGCCGCTTGGTTCGGAAATCACCGTATGCCGTTTCATCTCCGAACATCAGGTGATCAGGGATATCCTCGTTGCGGGCCGAGCCTTGCTGGGGCATGTACGCGGTCCAGCCGAGGAGTTCCAGGATTGGCCGGATCAGGTCCTGTTCGGATACGGCCTCGTTGGGATCGCTGTAACTCGAGAACGAGTCGAACAGCCCTGAGATTTCCTTCCGAAACGACTCGAATTCCTTCTGATCCTCAATGGAAGTCATCCATTCGGGTGTCGTCCGAATGCCGTCGGTCAGAAAGTAGTGGGTGAAGAGTTGCCCTTGCACGTTGAGTGACGGCGGGTGACGCCGCGTTCCCTTTCGTCTGTCAGTTTACCGGGCACGGCATGGAGCGAACGGTCGGCTGGCATGTTGGGTTGTAACCGCGCCCGCCTCTTATCCTCACACCCCTCCACCGGCCAACCACGCCCGTAGGGGTGCCTCTTGTGGGCACCCGCCGGGGACGATGGGCGGCGCGGCTACCCCCTTCGCACCCCTGCCCCGTCGTGCCCTCCATCGTCTCCCCGCACTCCGATGCGGGGCCGGTACACGGTGGGGCATGGGCGGCGCGGTCACGCGCAATCCACCACCACGCCACCGCAGCCAGGCAACAACACCCTCCATCGTCTTCCCCGACGCAGATCGGGGACCCAGCAACTGTCTTGATTGTCAAGCCTTAAGGCCGTGGCTTGCCTCCCATTTGGCGCCGTGCTTGAGCATGGCGTTGAGGATGGTCAGCAGCTTGCGCATACACGCCGTGAGAGCCACCTTCCGGGGCTTCCCTGCTTTCAGTAGCCGCTCGTAGAACTCTTTCAACACCGGATTGCGTTGGACGGCTACCAGCGTGGACATGTACAGGGCTGAGCGTACCTTCGCACGGCCTCCCCAACAGCTGCGTATCCCCCGGAGCTTCCCACTGTCTCGACTCAGCGGCGCTACACCAACGAGAGCCGCGACCGCTCTACGGTCGAGGGACCCCAGTTCCGGCAGATCGGCCAGCAGGTTGAAGGTGGTCACCGGGCCAACCCCAGGCACGCTCCTGAGAAGCTCCACGCGCTCCCGCCAAACCGGACTCTCACGCAGGCGGCGGCCCAGGTCATCGTCCACATCCCTCAACTGCTGATTGAGGAAGGCGATCACCTCTTCGATGCTCTGACGGACGGCGGGCAACGCAGTACGGCGACGCAATTGCTCAGCAGTACGCATCTGGATGATCTGGCGACGACGTGCAACCAGACACTCGAGCACCCGAGCCTCCTCAGAAACGAGGGGCTGGGCTTCCACACCGCTCACCTTCCCGAAAAGGGCGATAACAGCGGCGTCGAGACGGTCGGTCTTCGCAAGTAAGCCCTGGGAACGGGCAAAGTACCGGACATTGCGTGGGTTGACGACCGCAACGGGGACACCCGCCGCAGCAAGCGCAGTGGCGATCGGAACTTCATACCCGCCGGTGGCCTCCATGACGACCAGTTCCGGCGCCAGGTCCTTCAGCTGTTGGACAAGACCGTCCAATGCATCCTGGTCCAGATCCACCCGCCACTCATCCCCCGCCGGGTGCACCGCTACGTCCACCCAATCCTTCGAAACATCAATCCCTACAAACAACGATCACTCCTTTGGCCCATCCTTGCAGATACGGGCTCGCTGGCCCAGGCAACTGTTCGGGCTCTAAGATGAAACAGGCGGGGCGACCACGCTGGGTCACGGTCTGTGTAACCAAGGGGGGGACGGTCTGCCCCGCCAACTCCACAAAGTTATAGATACAAGGGGGGCGCGGCTATACCCACCAACCCCATCCACACCACACCCCGCCCGCACACCAACCTCCCGACCATCACCCGCCCACCCTGCACGTCGTCGGGCCGCGGAAACCATGTAAGACGAAGGGGACGCGCGCTTCAACTCGTCTTACCGGGGAAACCCGGTACCCACGGTGGGGCGCGGGACGGGCGCGGCTACCCCCACCAAACGCATGCCCCCACACCACAAAAATCCACCCCCCAAAACATTTGACATACACGAACACATGTTCTACCATCAATACTGAGTCGTGCATTACGACGCGTTCATCACAGCCACTCTGATCGAACAGCAACGGGAACAACTCCTGCAGGCATCGGGGGTAAAAGTTCCTCCCCCCGTGTTAAAGCCCGTTGCAGAACGAGAAAGTACATGCTCTCCAGGGAAGCAGGCATGGGCTATGCGTGGATTCCAGGGCCCCACGGCTGCAAAGCCGGTAAGGGTCACCGGAGCGACTCGCACATAATGCTGTCTGCGTTGGCGTGGCAGCTTAGACCCCGACTATGGTGACTCGGGGCCCGCAGGCTAATCGTGAGAGCGATGCCTGGGGAGCTATCGGAAGTTCGCCCCAGAGATCAAGCCGAGGATCCGATAGCAAATGCGTCTTTCCCTCAGACGCCCATAAGCGCCCCACAAGCCGGGCGCGGCTGTAGAGCCGCAACCGTCTTCGGCCCCGGTTCGACCGCCGACGCGTGAGCGAGCAAATTGCCGTCACTACCGTTGGTTGTTGGACTGTGCGGAGAAGACCGAGGAAACATACTTCCCAACAACGCCTCACGGTTCCGGCCGGGCGTGGGAAAGACAGCAGAGACACTGCAAAACGGGGCAACCCCGGGCAACCCCCGGAGTTGCTTCAACGCGCCAAAAACCAACCCGTCGTGCCCGGGCAACCCGGTACCCACGGTGGGGCATACGGGGCGCGCGGCTACCCCACCACCCTGCCTCACCTTACCCACACCCGACATTCCCCCAAACCGTCTTCCCCGACGAAGATCGGGGACCCAGGGGTGCGCGGCTACCCCCACCAACACCATCCACCCCATCACACACCCCTCTCCCGTCGTGCCGGACCCCGTATCCAGTACGGGGCAGGCTACCCCTGGCGGGAGTGGTGTAGTTGTGGGATGGGCCTGGGCGTTGGTGCGCTTCGATATCGATATCATTGGGCGACCCACCAGGATGACTTGTAGAAGGTGACAGTATGGCCATACCGAACGTCGATCCCATAATCGTTGCGCCGACGCCTAACCCGATTCGGGCGGATGACTCCATTGACCACGATGCGCTGGCGCGAAACGTGCGGCGCTGGCTCGATACCCCGCTATCAGGTTTCGTCGTGGGCAGCGCGGGTGGAGAGGAGACGTTCCTGGGGGACGACGAACGGGTGGCGGCCGTCAGGACGGTCGCCGAGGCGCACGAGGGCAAGCGGTTCGTGATCGGGGGCATCGACAATCCGTCAACCTCCAACAGCCTGGGCCTGGCAGAGGCTATGGCCGACGCGGGCGCGGACTTGGTACGGGTGCGGATTCCCCTTGGGGTGGACGTCGTGGCCTACTACCGTGAAGTCGTCGAAAACTCCCCGGTTCCGGTGGTTGTGATCCACCAGACGTTCGCCAGGCAGCCGTTTGCGGCCACTCCCGAGCAGATTGGGGACATCTGCTCCATGGACAACGTCTACGGCTACATCCCCGACGGCAACATTCGACTCGAGTTTAGAACCCGCCAGTTCGTGCCGGCTAACAAAAAATTCTGGATATGCAACGGGAGCATTCTGCTGCACGGAGCGTTGATTGGGGCCAATGGCGCGTGCATGTTTTTCGGAAACTGGGCGCCCCACCTGGTCAAGGAGATCATGACCCTGGGGATGGCCGGTAAGTTCGTCGAGGCGCGGGAGATCCAGCGACGAATCCTCGATGCCGACTACATCGGCATGACGTACGGCGTCGCTGCACTGAAGGCAGGACTGAACCTGCTCGGGTACGAGGGAACGCGGCCCAGGAGGCCCAAGCCTCCGCTTGGCGAAAAGGAAACGGAACAACTGGCCGACGCGTTCAGGAAGGCCGGGATACTGGACTAAGGGGATGTCACCCTGGAGCGAAGCGAAGGGTCTGGGTACGAGGGGTGGGGCGTTGTAGTGTGAAGCGCGGGAGTTTCTTCGCTGCGCTCAAGAACGACAGTGAAGGGGCGCTCGAGAATCATTGTTTCTTTCTACGTCTCGGCCCAGGCGTCCCGGCCGATTAGCGGGACGAACGCGCACTTCCCGGCCTTCTTCACGGTCAGGCCGTTGGTTTCGTGCGTGACCACGAGCAGGTCCTGGCCGGTCCGACGTCCTACCGGGATGACCATCTGCCCGCCCTGCGCCAGTTGACGGGACAGCGCGGCCGGCACTCTTGGGGCCGCAGCCGCCACGATGATGCGGTCGTACGGCGCGCCCGCGGGCCAACCGATTTCGTCGCCGGCCTGTTCGATGCGGCAGTTGGTGAAGCCAAGCCGTTGCAATCGGGCCTTCGCCGTTTCCGTCAGTTCAGGGATTCTCTCGACCGACACGACATGGGACGCGAGAAGGGACAGCACGGCGGCCTGGTAGCCGGAACCGGCGCCAACTTCGAGGACGCGATGGCCGGATTCGAGCTCGAGCAGGTCGATCATGATGGCCACGAGCGAGGGCTGGGAGATGGTCTGGCCCTTGTCGGTAGGCAGCGCCACGTCCTCGTAGGCTTCAGGCCTGAGAGGTCCCGACACGAACATCTCGCGGGGCACTCTGGAGATCGCGTCTATCGTGGCTGCCGACACGCCCCGGCGCACAAGCTGGTCCAGGAACTTCAGCCGCAAACGCTGCAGGCCTGGTCCCTCGTCGGCAGTCGACGCTTGCGACCACAGTTTTATGCCGTTCCAACCCATGTCTACGTGCCTTCAGGCCGTTCAGGAATGCTCCCGGAGCCAGGTGATTCGCGCGCACACCAAAGTCGGTTCGCAATTACGAAATTCGTTGACACTCAATCTCGTAATGGCTAGCATTAAAGCCGACCTTTCGGGTCAACAATACGATGCTAATTTGTGGCGCCCAAATGCACGCGCGTCGGCATCACAAAAGCAAGTTTTAGAAATCAGTCGCAGCCGAAGGTTATTCGATTGACCACCTCACCCATCACAGTCTCCAGGCACTCCGACCTGTCGACCCCAGAGTATCAGGACTACAAGTGGGGCTTTGTAACGGAGGTCGATACCGACCTTGCCCCCAAGGGTCTGAACGACGACATAGTCAAGCTGATCTCAGCCAAGAAACGCGAGCCGGAATGGCTGCTGGAGTGGCGATTGAAGGCCCTGCGTTACTGGGAGGACCTCTCTGAAAAAGAGGGGGACCCCGACTGGGCCAAGATCAGCTACCCGCCCATCGACTACCAGGACAGCTACTACTACGCCGCGCCCCGCGGCCAGGAGGACCGGCCCAAGTCACTCGAAGAGGCCGATCCCGAGATGCTCGAAGCCTTCGAGAAGCTGGGCGTGCCGCTCCACGAGCGGGAGAAGCTGGCGGGAGTGGCCGTGGACGCCGTGTTCGACAGCGTCTCAGTGGCCACCACGTACGAGGCCCAACTCAAGGAGATGGGCATCATCTTCTGTTCCTTCAACGAGGCGGTCAGGGAGCACCCCGACCTCGTCGAAAAGTACCTCGGCTCGGTCGTCCCGTACACCGACAACTTCTTCGCTGCGCTCAACTCGGCCGTGTTCTCCGACGGCTCGTTTGCATACGTGCCTCCCGGCGTCAGGTGCCCGATCGAACTCATGACGTACTTCCGCATCAACACGGAAGGCGCGGGCCAGTTCGAGCGGACGCTGATAATTGCGGATGAGGGCGCGTACGTGAGCTACCTCGAGGGCTGCACGGCGCCGTCGAGAAAGACGAGTCAACTCCACGCGGCGGTTGTCGAACTCGTTGCTCACAAGGACGCAGAGATCAAGTACTCCACCATCCAGAACTGGTTCCCCGGAACGAAGGACGGTGAGGGCGGCGTCTACAACTTTGTGACCAAGCGGGGGAATTGCGAGGGGGAGAACTCGAAGATCTCCTGGACCCAGGTCGAGACGGGCTCCGCCATCACGTGGAAGTACCCCAGCGTGATGTTGAAGGGCGACAACTCCACCGGGGAGTTCTATTCCGTCGCGCTTGCCAACAACCACCAGCAGGCCGACACCGGCACGAAGATGATCCACTTCGGCAAGAACACCAAGAGCACCATCGTGTCGAAGGGCATTTCGGCTGGCCAGGGGAACAACACGTACCGGGGCCAGGTCAAGATAATGCCCGGCGCCGAAAACGCCACGAACCACACGCAGTGCGACTCGCTGCTCATCGGCGACAAGTGCGGCGCGCACACCGTGCCCTACATCGAGGTGCGAAACCCGTCGGCACGGCTGGAACACGAGGCGTCTACGTCGAAGGTAAGCGACGACCAACTCTTCTACCTGATGTCACGCGGCATCTCCGAAGAGGACGCGCACCACATGATCATCACGGGGTGGAGCAGGGACGTGATCAAGGAGCTTCCGTTCGAGTTCGCCGTCGAGGCCGGGCAGCTACTCAAGGTCAGCCTGGAAGGAGCCGTGGGGTAGGGTCCACCGCTTGCGGGTCCGGTATCGGGGCGTCAGTGGGCCTATCGATGGCCCGCTAAGACATCCGGCCCGGCGGGCAAGCGCGCCACGCTCGACGACGCCAAAATTCATCCATCGAACACCCGGATTTCAAGCAGGCACAGGAGCCTGTCCCTACAGGAACGAATTACAGAAACATGCTTAGCGTAAGAGACTTGCGAGTGTCCGTTGCCGACGGCGGCGCCGAGATAATCAAGGGCCTGGACCTGGAGGTCAACCCCGGCGAGGTCCACGCCATCATGGGCCCGAACGGCTCAGGCAAGAGCACCCTTGCAAACGTCCTCGCCGGACGAATCGACTACGAGGTCACGGGCGGCGAAATCCTGCTGGACGGCGAAAACATCGTCGAAATGCCGGTCGATGAGCGGGCGTTGCGCGGGATGTTCCTGGCATTCCAGTACCCGGCGGAAGTTCCCGGGGTCCGGCCCTGGCAATTCCTGAAGGCCGCCAAGGATGCCCTTGCCGAGTCGAACGGCGAAAAGAAGATGAGCGTGCGAGCGTTTTCGAAGCTGTTCGACGAGTCGGCGGACCGCGTAAAGATCGACCCTGACCTCATCAAGCGCTCATTGAACGAGGGGTTTTCAGGCGGCGAGAAGAAGCGGCACGAGATGTTGCAACTCATGGTCCTGGAACCGAGGCTGGCCATACTGGATGAGACCGACTCAGGGCTGGACGTGGACGCATTGCGGATCGTCGCCGCAGGAGTCAACCAGATGCGCAGCCCCGACCGGGCGTTTGTCCTTGTCACCCACTATCAACGGATCCTGAACCACATCACGCCGGACTTCGTCCACATCCTCATCGACGGCAGGATCGTTCGCTCGGGCGGCGCCGAACTGGCGCACCAGGTGGAGACGACCGGGTACGAGTCGTTCACGCCGGCCCCTGCGTCGCTCTAGCCCGGGGACTCGAGATGGTCGCAGAACAGCAAACAAAACTGGCGGCTACGCACGGCGAGCAGTATCTTGCCGACTACCGCGCTTTGGCCGCCGCTTCACAGAACGGCGCGTCCTGGCCCGCATCGCTGCGGGACACGGCATGGGAACGGTTCGCCCGGATGGGCTTCCCGACGGCGCGCAGGGGCAACGAGGAGTGGAAGTACACGAACGTCAGGCCGGTGGACCGCGTCCCGTTCCAGCGCGCAACCGGCTGCGCCTCTTCTGAAATAACCACCGCTGAGATAAGTGCGGCGGCGCCGTGGGACGACTCATGGCGGACGTTGCTGTTCGTCGACGGCCGATACACGGGTTCGTATTCGCCCGCAGCAGCCGATGACGCCGATGGCTTGGTCGCGTGCAATTTCTCCGACGCGACAGGTGCAGATCGCGCTCTCCTGGAACGCAAGGTCGGGCAGTTAGCGACGGTTGAAGACGACGCGTTCACGGCGCTGAATACTGCGTTCGTCGACCACGGCGCGTTCGTGTACGTGCCTGCAGGGGCCGATATCGAGACCCCGGTACACATTCTCAACGTGAACACCGACTCCGAAGAAGACCGGGCGACTTACCCGAGGGCGCTGATAGTAGCCGGCCGGGGAAGCCGGCTGACGCTGGTGGAGACCTACACAAGCGTGGGCGACAAGCGGCACTTCACGGACTCGGTGCTCGAAATGGTCCTGGAAGAGGGCGCGCAGATCGATCATTACCGGATATTGACCGAAAACGAAAACACGTTCCATATCGGCGTCACCCGGGTCTACCAGGCCGATGACTCCAACCTCCGTTCCATCTCATTCGCCACCGGCCCGGCGATCGGACGCAACGACCTGCACGTGCTGCTCGACGGTCCTGGTGCCGAATGCACGCTGCACGGCCTTTACATGACGACGAACCGGCAACACCTGGACAACCACATCAGCACCACACACGCCAAACCGCATGGCACGAGCCACCAGTTCTACAAGGGAATCCTGGCCGGAAGGTCCCGCGCCGTCTTCAGCGGCAAGGTACTTGTCGAGCAGGACGCCCAGAAGTCGTACGCCGAGCAGAAGGACCTCAACCTCCTGCTCTCCAAGCGCGCCGAGATCGACACCATGCCGAGCCTGGAGATCTTTGCCGACGACGTGCAGTGCTTCCACGGGGCCACGGCCGGTCACGTTGACGAAAACGCGCTCTTCTACCTGCAGTCGCGGGGCGTGGACCGCGACACGGCTGCCGCGATGCTCATACGGGGATTCGCCTCCGAGATCGTGGAGGAATTCGGACCGCCGGCGTTGCGCAACTACCTGGAACGGGTTACCGACAGGCTCCTGCCGGAGCTTTCTGAGGAGCTCCGTTAAGGCGCGGGCGTTTCAGGCACTATCTTGCTGGACGTAGCACGCATACGGCGGGACTTCCCGATACTCGAACGGAAGGTCAACGGACGGCCGTTGGTTTACTTGGACAACGCGGCCACCACCCAGAAGCCGCGCCAGGTGATCAATGCGCTGGTGGACTTCTACGAGCAGAACAACGCCAATGTCCATCGCGGCGTCCACACGCTGAGCATCGAGTCGACCGACATGTACGAGCTTGCGCGGGCCAAGGTGCAGCGGTTCATCAACGCCCCCTGCCCGGAGTCGGTCATCTGGACCAGGAACACCAGCGAGTCGCTCAACCTGGTCGCTCAGACCTGGGGTCGCGCGAACCTGAAACCCGGCGACAATATCGTAACGACGGCCATGGAGCACCACTCGAATATCGTGCCGTGGCAGCAACTCACCGAGCAGACCGGCGCGGAGCTTCGCTACATCCCGGTTGATGACGACGGCCACCTCGATGTGGAGGCCGCCCGTGGCCTGATCGACGGCCGCACGAAGATCGTGGCCGCGATGCACGCGTCGAACGTGTTGGGCGTGATCAACCCGGTTGCAGAACTGGCGGTGTTGGCCCGTTCGGTCGGCGCTGTGATGTTGGTGGATGCGGCCCAGTCTGTGCCGCACATGCCCATCGACGTGCAGTCACTCGACTGCGACTTCCTGGCCTTCTCCGCGCACAAGATGCTTGGTCCGACCGGGATCGGCGTGCTCTACGGCCGGCCGGAGTTGCTGGAGTCCATGCCGCCGTTCATGCATGGCGGCGACATGATCATCGAGGTCACGTACGAAGGCGCGAGTTGGAACGACCTGCCATATAAGTTCGAGGCCGGAACGCCCAATATCGCCGATGCGGTGGCCACCGGCGCGGCGGTCGACTACCTGACCGGCCTGGGGATGGACCGGGTCGCCGCGTACGAACATGAACTCACGGCCTATGCGCTGGACCGGATGCGCGAACTAGAGGCCATCAAGATCCTTGGTCCGACCGATCCGGGAGCGAGAGGCGCTGTCATTTCGTTCGTACACGACACGCTTCATCCGCACGACCTGGGTACTGCCCTGGACACCATGGGAATCGCCATCCGCACCGGCCACCACTGCGCCATGCCGCTCGTACGGAGCTACGGAGTGGTGGCGGCGGCGCGGGCCAGCTTCTACATCTACAACACGGAGCAGGAGGTGGACCTGCTCGTGGACGGCATCAAGGAAGCGGAGGGGTACTTCTCGCATGCGGGGGTTAGGTGAGCTCAACGAGCTTTACGAAGAGATAATCCTCGACCACTACCGCAACCCGAGGAACAACGAGGAGTTGGACGACCCCGACGTCGAAATAGAGGCGAATAACCCTTTCTGCGGTGACGAAGTCAAGATCCAGATCAATTTCCAGAACGGACGCGTGAACGAAATCGGCGTCACCGGACGCGGGTGCGCAATCAGCCAGTCATCCGCCTCCCTCCTTTCGGAGTTGGCCGAGGGGCAGACCCGGCCGGAACTCTCCCGCGCGGCAGACCTCATGAGGCGCATGATGCGGGACGAGAGTCTGACCGAAGCGGAACAAGACATACTCGGCGACATCGAGGCCCTGCGCGGGGTACGACGATTCCCCGTCCGGATCAAGTGCGCCCTTTTACCCTGGGCCGCCCTGCAAGACGTCCTGGAGTCCTACGAGCAGCGGCTTTCGGCGGAGGCCTGAGCGACGGACGGGCCTCTAGCCTAGCCGGGCCGCGGCTATTTGCTCAGCCACACCCAGGCGAAGAAGTAGTTATCGCCATGTGCAGGCGAAGACGGACTCCTGTTCGTTGGACAGTTGCTCGTTTTTCTGGCAACGCAAGTCGAAACCGCCGTCGGTCTGGACAGACACCCGTTCGACATCCGTGTGGGACTTTTCCAAAAAGCCGGTGAATTCGTACCGTCCTTCGTCAGCGTAAATTCGGTTGTAGGTTGAGTAATCATCACCATCGACGAACACGTCCATCCCGCCCTCGTCGGTGAAGTCAAACTCCGTGTCAACGTGCACCACAAGATGGGAAAGGAACCTGTTAGTCGGGTCCGACAAGAACACCCACATGCTGAGCTCCGCTGGAGTGGCGTCAGCCTCGCTGACCACCTGTCCGGTCCAACGGGCGATGAGATTCTTGACCGATGTGTAACTGGCAGCCACGAACTTGGTTGCGTCCTCGACGTTCGTGCCCTTGTTGATACCGATCACCATCCCGTCCATGTTGAACAAAGGGCTGCCGGAACTACCCGGATGTAATTCCGCGGTGTGCTCGATAACGGGGCTGGATGATCCGTACCGCTGGCTGAGCCTTAGCACGTTGCCTTGTGTGTGGATAATTTCCTTCGCACTCACAGGAAAACCGACGGCCACAACCTCCGTTCCGGGCGTCACAGGCATGGTGGAAGGTGGTATCGATATGAATGATGACGCGCAGCAGATGGACAACACCGCGACATCCTCGTGTTCATGCGATCCCAGGAGGGTCAGGTCATACGTTTGGCCGCCCAAATCAATCTTCATATCGGTGGCGTCATTAATGACGTGATGGTTTGTTACGACAAACGCCCTATTTCCTTCTGTACCCACGATAAACCCGGTGCCACCGGCAGACTGCGATCCCATCTTGACGGTTATTGATCCAATGCTGCCCATGTACTGGTCAACCAACTGCTTGATCGACGAGATCGGCTCGGGTGTGGGAGTTGGCCCTGTTGGGGTAGGGGTTGCCGTGGGAACTGGCGTTGGCGTAGACGTGGGCGCTGGTAAACCTCTGAGACCTTGATCGCCTTGTGGTCCCTGTGGTCCTGGGTCGCCCTTGGGACCTTGCGGGCCAACAACTCCCTGGAGTCCTTGCGGCCCTTGTGGTCCTTGTGGGCCCGGAGGCCCTGCGGGTCCCACCCGACCTGCTGTGGACGCACCTTCTCCCGCGGATCCCTGTTCTCCCTTTGGGCCAGTCGCGCCCGCAAGCCCCTGGGGTCCTATCGGACCTTGGATACCGGGCTCCCCTTTAGGGCCTTGATTTCCTTTAGGACCGGTCGGGCCTTGCTGGCCAGTTTCACCCTGCGGACCAGGCGGTCCGGGCGGTAATTCCACGACCTTGGTTGAAATGGCGGCCTCGGCTTCTTGGCGGGCAATGTTTCGGTATTCGGCCTCGGACAAGCCGGCAGCGCATCCGGTCAATATACACACAAGAACGAATGAAGATGTCAGTAACAACCTGACGAACAACCAAGGTGCCTCCCCGCAACTAGTCCGAATCGCGAACCTCGAATTCTGTGGAGACCTCCGCCCACTCGTCGTCAATGTTCAGCGGGCCTCCCGTGGGCATCGAGAGTGGGACCCCGTCAATGCTGGTCCCCTGGAACTCTTCAAAGACCGTCGAGTCATTCGTGAACTCGTGGCCGTTGTAGAACCCTGTGGCCACAGCCACACCGCCAGCATGCGTAACACCCCCTAGATTCAGAGTGGCAACCCGTTTTCCGTTCACGTAGAAACTACCTTGATTTCCACGTAGTACAGACCTGAGGAGGTTGTTACTCCTAACCCCGATCCAATCAGTCCCAGCATCGCGTGAATGTAGCCACCCATCTCCCAATGTAGTCCATTCGCTACCGTGTCGCTTGACGACCTTCCAGAATGGGCGGCCATCACTAACTGCGAACATGAAGTAAATCCGGGCGGACGAGGCTTTGGCTCGCAGGACCAAGCCATAAGACCATTTCTTGGCTGTCACGCCCGCGAATGAGTTGTGGAACCTGGCTCGTACATCTATGTCCCTGGCCCAGAACCCATCCGCGTATTGGGTTTCTATGTATCCGTCATCGGGTACGTGGTACAGCGTGCCCCTGATGGGACCAAAGGCGTAACTGGCTTGGGCGGTTTTCAAGGCGGCAAGTTGTTCCTGGATCGTGACGGCGGAGACAGCGAATTTGACGCCATCGGTGTTTGTAATTCCCCACGTGTTGATCCCTAATACGTTGCCATCCATCGACAGCAGGGGCCCACCGGAGCTGCCTGGGTTGGCGTGGGCGTCGTATTGGATTGACCTTCTGTCTCGTTCGGTGTCGTAGCGGAAGGCCGACAGAACGCCTTTGGTGACCGAGGCGGAGACGTAAGGCAGCGGGTATATGGGTTGCACGGTGCGGGGCATGAGATCGTTTAGGGGGTAGCCGATAGCCACCAAGTCATCGCCCACCTTTGCCTCTCGCATGTCGGCGAACTCCAGCGCGGTGAAGTTACCGCAGCAAATTTCCACGACCGCCAGATCACGGTCCGCGTCGCGGCCCAGTACTGTGCCTTCGTATGTGTCCTTGTCATTCACGACAATCTGAACGGTACTGGCCCACCCTGTAACGTGCTGGTTGGTGAGGACATATGCTGAATTCCCTTCGACTTCGAAGATGAAGCCGCTTCCCTGGCCCACAGACTCTCCCAGGTCGGTGACTACCATGACTACTGCAGGGCGGGTACCCTCGACCATCTCATCGAGAGACGGCGTTTCCCCGGCGAAATGCTGTATTACGAGGGTCAGCACATTGTCCCGAGTTATTCTGCCAGCGTGGTAATCCTCGACTCCAACGCTCACTTCGTCCCGTTCGATGACGCCGTTGCCGTTGGCGTCATACTGCAAGGGGTCAAAGGCGGCTTCCGCGTCGCCGGGAGCGAACAGGTACAAGCTTGCCACTATCACCAAGACAATGACGGTCAGGAATGCGGACAGTCGTAGCATAAGTAATCCCCTGGGGACAACTTAAAGTCACTAAGCGCCATTTCAACGGGATCCAAGAAGGCCTTAATCCCAGGCAATTAGATAACAGGTAATGCGGCCACACCTATAGCCACAACCACGAGCCACACAAAAAAGGGCGTAGTCCCTAAATAATCGAGTCCCCCTGACTAATGGCGAGGTTAAAGTAACACACGGGTGTAACTTCGATGTAATTGTGTCTGCATTTGGGTATGACTTGTTATTATCTTCACCTGGAACGGTACGACTGGATCTGCCTGTTGCAATGGATTGAGCGGCGACCTTTGCGCGTCGTTCATTTGCTCAGCCACACCCAGGCGAAAAAGTGGTTTTCGCCGCGCGCCATGTTGGGCGCGAATCCCTCGACGTAGTCCCACCACATCCAGTTTTCCGGGCGGGCTGCAAGGTTGATGCGGTATGCACCGGCAAGGATTAGCCGCTGGATTTCCAATAAACGTTCTTTGCGGCGGGCCTCGTCGAGTTCAACGGCCTGCGATTCGACTAGCGCGTCGAGCCCCGGAACGTCGTGGTGGGTCGTGTTCAACCCCCCGCGGGAGTGATGCACGGACAGGAGTCCGCCCGTGAGGCTCGAAATGGGCGGCGCGGCGCCCAACGCCATCTGGTATTCCCCGCCGACCCAGACGCGGTCCCCGTATTCCCGCGTCGAGACCTCCTCCACCGTAGTACGGAGACCCAGTTCGCTGAGCGACTCTGCGATGAACTCCGCCTGGGCCGGGTAGCCGGCGTCGAATTGGCCGACCGTCAACCAGACATCTCCGACCGCCTCACCCAGTACGCCGCGCGCCTCTCCCCGCTTGGCGAACGCGCCGCGAATGTCGTCCTGCGGCAACAGCCATTCCGCAGAGGGCAAACGCAGGCCCAGGGTCGGGAACGACTGCCCGTGCCAGAACGTCTGGTTCAGGGTCCAGGGGTTGATGGCTTGCAGGACGGCCGTCCTGACCTGCTGCGAGTCGAACGGCTGGAACCTCGTATTCAGGACCAGTTCCGCCCCCGCCCCGGGGTCGACGAATACGGCTGATTCGATTCCGGGGAACGCGCTCTTCGCGTCGACGACGCTCTGGTAGGGGGACCTGTCGAGGTCCAGCAGGCCGTTGCGGAGCGCGGCGGCGCGGGCTGCCGGAGTGTTGACGACCTGGACATCCAGGCCATCCAGGTACGGGACTCCTTCTTCGTAGTAGGACGGGTTGGCCTCGAATTGGGCGCCGTCTATGCCAATCCGCGCCGCCACCCACGGACCTGTCCCCACCGTCGGACCGTGCAGCAAGTCCCCGGTAACCGCTACCGCCTCGGGCGACACGATGCGGCTGTGACCGTCGGCCAGTCCTTGCAGGAACTCCGCCTCGGGCTGGCGGAAGCGGACCAGCACGGTCCGGTCATCCACAGCTTCCACTTCTGCGACGTTTGCCAGCACGGGGGCGTTCGGCCATCCCTCGGTCATCTGCCGTTCGTAGCTGAAAACCACGTCGTCAGCCGTCAGCAGTCGACCGTTGACCGGCTCGATTGAGTGCCAACGAACGTTTGCGCGTAGCCTTACTTCGAGGGTGACCGGGTTCAGGAGGCGCCACGAGGCGCACAGGTCGCACTCGACGATGGTGTTCGGAGATGGCGCGCTGTTCCCCGTAGTGAACCTGAAAAGCCGGCTGTAGGCCAGGCCGGGGCCCCAGGTCGACAACGCCGGAGACTGGGTCTGGTGGACGTCCTGGTGAGGAGGCGGCTCCGGCACGGCAAATCGCAGGACGCCGCCGCGTACCAGCCCGTCCGGGGTGGTTGGCGATACGGCGGCGCCAGACGCTATCGGGGTCGAGACCGCTGTGGCGGTGGCTGACCGGACCGGCGTAGACGTTGGGTCAGGGGCGGGGGTCGTCGTCGGAGTAGGTTCGACCGGCGCAGCGGTTGGGGTGGCGGGCGTGGCTGTTTCCTGCGCGGGATTGCCGGAGCAGGCGGAGATGGCGAATGCCGCGGCCAGCAGCCAGACCGGCAAGGGTCGAAACAGCATTGACCCGACTCGAATTGCCGCCTGATACCCGCGCCGCGTGGGCGCTCGAAAGGGGCGGGCGCGTGTCAGCCTGTGGCGCTCATTTGTGAGCGAAACCACTCGACGGTCTGGCGGAGGCCGTCGTTCAGGCTCGTGGTCGGCGACCATCCCAGTTCCTTTTCTGCGAGGGAGGAGTCCAGGCTGATCCGCCGCAAGTCTCCCGGTCTGGGCGGCGAGGGCTCGGGGTCTCGACTGTACCCGGTGAGCGAGGCCAGTCTCGACGCAATCTCGTTCACGGACGTGCCGACACCCGAGCCGACATTATAAGGACCGGTACCCGGGCTGCAGGAGGCGCGGACCAGCGCGTCGACGACGTTTTCGACGAAAACGTAGTCCCGTTCGTCCGTGCCGTCCCCGAATATCTTGATCGGCCCGTCGGCGAGCATGGCGCGGGTGAATATCGCCACGACCCCGGCTTCACCGTGCGGGTCCTGGCGTGGACCGTATACATTGGCCGGCCGGACTATCGAATAGTCGATCCCGTGCAGCGCCTTGTACACGGGCAGGTAGTTTTCACCGGCCAACTTGGATACGCCGTAAGGGGCCGCGGGCCGCGCCGGGGCAGACTCCGGCGCCGGGAGCGAGTCCGGTTCCCCGTACATCGCCCCGCCGGTCGATACGAACACCAGCTTCGATGAGCCCGCGGCGGCCATTGCGTCGAGAACGTTTATCGTCCCAAGGATGTTGGTCTCGGCGTCGAGTTTCGGATTGCGCGTCGAGACGGAAACGCTGATCTGGGCCGCCACGTGAAAGACGACATCGGGCCTGATCGCCGAGACGATGTCGGCTACGGAGCCGTCCCTTATGTCCAACTCGTGGAGATCTGCGGCGGGGTCCAGGTAACCGGACTTCCCGCTCGACAAGTCGTCGATTACCGCAACGGAATCGCCCCGGGCGATCAGCGCATCCACGAGGTGCGACCCGATGAATCCTGCTCCACCGGTTACGAGGGAAGTTCGTTGGTTTTTTGTCATCAGAGGTGCAATGGCCGCAGCAGGGGTTTAGTTCAGGTTTAAGTTTAGCTTGGTGGGTGTTACGGACGTTCACACCGGGAGGTTCTTCGGCTACGCCTCAGAATGACTGCGCAAGCGTCAGCCTGTGCACCCACCACCGGCCCCACTGTGCTGTGCGGCGTTAGAATTCACGTACTTCCCGAAACAGCCTGCTCCCGCAGTCCGAAAGGCACGACCCCTTGACCGAAATACGCCTGATTGTTTCCCGCCACTCAGCCTTTTACAGCCCGTTCATTTCGACGATTGCCGGAGGGTTCCTCGAGAAGGAAGGGCTTTCCGGCACGTACGCCGTCACGCCGCAGGGCAGCACGTCTCCCGCGGAAGTAGCTGAGGGCAGGGCGGACGTGGGGCAGGCCGCCGTTTCTGCGTCATGGGTGCCGCTGGACAGGGGCGAAAAGCCGCCGGTTAGTCATTTCGCGCAGATCAACCGGTACGACGGCTTTTTGATAGCGGCGAGGAAACCCGATCCCGACTTCACGTGGGACAAACTCCTGTCCGGCCGCGTGATGTATGTGCACGGCGCACAACCCGAGGCGATGCTCCGATACGGGCTGCATAGGATGGGCGTGGACCTGGACAAAGTCGATGGCATCGACAAGCCGACCACGCCGGAGATGATGGACTCGTTCCGGGCAGGGGAGGGCGACTACTTTCACGAACAGGGAGCATACCCCCAGCAACTTCAGCACGAGGGTGTAGCGAGCATCGTCGCCAGCGTGGGCGAGGCCGTCGGGCCCGTCGCGTTCAGCAGCCTGATTGCGCTCCCCGACTGGCTCGACTCTGACGACGCCAAGCGGTTCACGGCGGCTTATCGCGCTTCACGCGAGTGGGTAAACACAACGGACCCCGCCGAAGTGGCGCGGGCCGAGGCGAGCTTCTTCCCGGGCATGGCGACGGAAGCGGTCGCAGAGGCGATCAAGTACTATCAGGATCTGGGCGCTTGGACGGGCGACATCGCCGTCGAACCGGAACTGTACGAGGCGGCCCTGGACGTTTACGAGCACTCAGGCCTTGTTGGCGCACGGCACCCGTACGATAAGGTGGTCGTGCCACCGCCCGGTGACTGATGTCACTGTCACAAAAACAGCCCGGACAGCCCCATCGTATTACAGGCGAAGGCCCGTATCCAAGCCCCCTCGTCTTACCGGGGAAACCCGGTACCCACGGTGGGGAGCGGAGATGGGTACGCCCGACATCTACAACCACTAACCGGCTGGCAACGGCCCATTTTCACCCCATCGTGCGGCCTTAACAAGGCCATGGCGATTTCGCCGGCCCTAGTACCAGCGGGCGATTTCGTCCGCTGGGCGTCGTTCGACCTGCGGGACGGTCTTGGGATAACCCACGTAAAGGGCGCCCACGACTGTCCAGTCGGACTCGGCGCCGAGGACTTCGGCGAGCCGTTCGGGCTTCGTAGGCTTTCCGGTCGACCAGCCCACGGCCACACCGTGGGCGTATGCGGCGAGTTGCATGTTTTGAACCGCGCAGCAGGCGGCGGCGTAGTTCTCCACGGTCACTTCTTCGGTCGGACCCGGCACCGAGTAGACGTAGATGAACGACGGCGCGTCGAGGATCTCCTGACGGGCCTCCGCTGCGCTGCTTTCCCTGCGGCCCGGGGCTGGGTTCTTAATACTGTCGTAGGTCCACTGGGCCACGAGATCGGCGATCTCGACGCGCTTGGCGCCTCCGCGGTCGAGTACGAATATCCGCCACGGCTCGGTGTTCCTGTGGTTGGGCGCCCACCTTGCGACGTCCACCATGTCCTCGATCACATGCCTTGGGACATCGCGATCTTCGTAGTCCCTGCTCGTCCGCCTGTGGCGCAGGGCCTGTAGGACTGCGGCGGTCTCGCCGGCCGATGCCATTTTGTTGAACTCCGTTCCAGTTTGGTCTAACGACCGGCGACCTTTTCGAGGAAGCGGGGCGCATTGCTTGCGATCCAGTTGAAATAGGCGAATCCGATGCAGCGGACCCCGAGGTCGAGGTAGCGGTCGACGTTGTCCTCAGTAGTGAGAGTCCCGGCGACTCGCCCCGCATTCACGATCTTCGTAATAGTCCCTTCGATTGCCGCCTGTACGTCAGGGTGGCCGGGATTGCCGGTGTGGCCCATGCTGGCGGCGAGGTCCGACGGCGCCACGTATAGCACGTCGATTCCGTCGACTTCGATCAGCTCCTCGATGTTCTGCACAGCGGCGTAGTCTTCGATCAGGGCCGTGCAGGTGACCTCTTCGTTGGCGCGTTTGAAATAGTCGTCTACCCCGTAGGCGCGGCGGCTTCCGGCCACGCCGCGGTTCCCGTCGGGCGGGTAGCGGCATGCCGCGGCCGCGTGCCGGGCGTCATCGGCCGTGACCACGTGGGGTACGACCACGCCGCTGGCGCCCTGGTCCAGGGTCCGCAGGATCAGCGCCTCGTCGAGCTTGTTCACTCTCACGATGGACGACATGCCCCACAACTCGCAGGCGCGGGTAATGTCGGCGAGTTCCCGCCACGAGACACCGCCATGTTCGAAGTCGATGAAGGCGGCATCGAATCCGTATTGGCCGATGTAGTCGCACATCTCGGACGTGTTCGGGCCGTTGGCGATAACACCGACGCCGCCGTCGGCGATCTTCTTCTTCAGCTTGTTGACTGCAAATTCGGGCACTTGGAAACTGCCTCCGGGCTATTGCTCAATTGGTTGCCGAGTCTAGCACGGAGCGAACGTCCCACATAAACTCAATTGATCACGTAGGCAGGTCAAGCCGGGTCGACGCGCAGTCCCACCACGGCTTTCACAAAGGACTAATTCAATTGCGTACACGGAAACTAGGAAAAGACGGTCCGGAGGTCCCTGTTATCTGCTTCGGCGCATGGCCGATCGGCGGAGGCATGGGTGATGTAGACGAGCGACAGGCCATCGCCGCGACGCATGCCTCGATCGATTCAGGCGTCACGTTCATCGACACCGCCGAAAGTTATCGGACGAGTGAAGGCATCCTGGGGCGGGCACTGGAAGGACGACGCGGCGACGTGTTCCTGGCCACGAAGCTGTCCGGCGACCACTCCGTCGAACACATTCGCAAGGCCCTTGCAAACAGCCTGAAGGCCCTTCGCACCGACTACGTCGACCTGTACCAGATCCACGGCCCGAAACCCGAGTGGCCCATTGAAGACACCATGGGCGAACTGGTCAGGTTCCGGGACGAAGGCAAGGTCCGCTACCTTGGGGTGTCCAACTTCTCGGCTGAACAGACCGAAGAAGCCCTGCAGCACGGGTCGATAAACAGTTCACAGCCGCGCTTCAACATGGTGCAGAGCGATGCCCGCGAGAACCTGCTTCCCTACTGCCTGGAGCGCGGAATCGGTGTCATTGCTCACTCGCCGCTGGCCAAGGGTCTGTTGACCGGAAAGTACCGCGCCGGGCACCAGTTTCCTGAAGGTGACGAGAGGCACAACCACCTGAACTACCCGGCACCGGTAATGAACAGGGCATTTGGAATCGCTGAAAGTCTCCGCGCCTGGGCGTCCGACCACGGCCGCAGCCTTGCCGATCTCGCGATAGCGTGGACGCTGGCGCACCCGTCGGTTACGTCCAGCATTGTCGGGGCCAAGACGCCCGAGCAGGCGCGCATGAACGCGGCGGCGGGAGACTGGGAACTCAGTGAGTCCGACCTGTCCGAAATCGACGGGCTGATACAGGCTGCCGGCGGCTGATTTGTCGAGGTACGCGCGCCTCCGAGGGAGGCCGACTGTCGAGGGCCGGCGGGCCGTCATCGAGGCCCTGAGGGCTGGTCGCGAAATTACCCAGATCCTCATGCAGGACGATGTCCAACTGGGTCCGCAACTTCGCGAGATCGTCTTTCTTGCCAACAGCGCGGGAATAGAGGTAAACGGCGTTTCGCGTCGCGATCTGGACCGCCAGTCCGCTACGAGGAAGCACCAGGGCGTCATAGCCGTCATCCCGGACACGCGCTACGTCCCGATAGAGGACCTGGTATTTGCCGCGGACAAACGCGACGAACCTCCGTTGTTGATAGTCCTGGACGGCGTGCAGGACCCACACAACCTGGGGGCAATTGCCCGCACGGTGGATGCTGCGGGCGGGCACGGGATCGTGATACCGGAGCGGCGTGCGGCCGGTGTTTCTCCCGGCGCCATCCGGGCGTCTGCTGGGGCGCTGGAACATGTGCCTGTCTCGCGCGTTCCCAACATGCCGAGGAGCGCCGAATACCTTAAGACGCTGGGTCTGAACCTCATCGGCCTCGATCAGGACGCGGAAAGCCACTACTCCGAGCCCGACTACACCGTGCCTACGGCCATTGTGGTGGGTTCGGAGGAACGCGGCATTTCGCCGAGGGTGAGGTCGGTTTGCCAGTCCCTGATATCGATCCCCCTCCGCGGTCAAATGGCGTCACTCAACGCCTCCGTGGCGGCGGCCATCGTCCTCTACGAAGCGCTGCGACAGCGGTCCCCCTCAGATCGAGATAAGTCGTGACACGCCTCGGCGTGACCCGGCCGATCAGCATCCGCCGCGCGATTGGCCGGTGGTCGAATTGAGTGTGAGCCGCCCGCTGGACGTTCCTGAAAACACGGCGTCCACCGACGACAACTACAAGTGGAAGGCGTTCACCGTCGTAGGGGTCGCACTGTTCACGATGGTGATGGACGCCTCCGTCACCAGCATCGCCCTGCCGTCGATTGCAGATGACTTTTCGTTGAGCCTCCGGGTGGTGTCCTGGGTGGCCCTGTCGGCTTCGCTGACCATCAGCGCCGCCCTTTTACCGCTCGGCAGGCTGGCCGATATAGCCGGCCGCAAGTCGGTCCACCTGGTAGGCATCGCCCTCTTCGCCGCCGGATCGATATTTGCCGCCCTGTCTCCAAACCTGTCGACGCTGCTATCGGCACGGGTGATCATGTCCGTTGGGGCGGCAATGGACCAGGCATTGATCATGGCGATTGTCGTGTCCATCTTCCCCGCCCATGAGCGGGGCAAGGGACTGGGTCTGATAACCATGGCCGTGGGGGTAGGCGCGATAGCCGGGCCGATCATAGGAGGGCCGCTCGTCGACCTGTTTGGCTGGCGATCGGTCTACTGGTTCATGTCGATACCCACGATCCTGTCCTTCCCGTTAGCCGCGATCATCCTGGACGACAGCCGGATCGGGACGATACGGGGTCGGACCCGTACCGGCTACGACTGGTTCGGCGCCTTGACATCTGCGGGCGCGCTGGGTCTTGCCATTCTCACTGTGGCGAACCCGTTCGATCTCGCGTGGACATCTCCGACCATCGTGGGGACGGGACTTGGCGCCGCGGCGTTGGGCGTCATATTCGTCCTATGGGAAGTCCGCGTTGCAAACCCGATGTTGGAACTCCGGCTGTTCAAGATCTGGCAATTCTCGTGGAGCACCGTCTCCAGGCTCCTGGGTTTCTTCGGCACTTCCGCGGCCTGGTTCCTGTTTCCGTTCTACATCCAGGACGCCTTGGGGTACTCCGCCGCGGTCGCGGGCCTCGTCATATTCGTAGGCGCTCTCGGCATGTCCGTCACGGGCGCATTCGCCGGGCGACTATCGGACCGGTTCGGCGTAAAGGTGTTCACCCTGATCGGCCTTGCGATAACGACTGCCATGGGCGTCACATTCGCAACTTTCGATCTGGATACGCCCCTGTGGGTTGTGATGCCCGCACTTGCCCTCAACGGAATAGGTTCCGGCCTGTGGATGGCGCCAAACATGAGCGCCACTCTTGGCGCGGTTGATCGGACGAACTACGGCATTGTCAGCGCGTTCCTGAACCTGGTCAGGAACGTCGCGACGGTCGGAGGCATCGCGGTTACCACCACTATTGTGGCAACAGTTATGGTGAGCCGCGGGTTCGAACCCGAACTGGGCGCCATGGCATCGACGTCCGGGGACGGCACGGCCCTGGCGTTCGTTGCGGGTATGCGTCTGGCATTCCTGGTTCTTGCGGGATTCAGCGCCGTGGCGTGGCTGGCCGCGCTCATGACCCGGGATATACGAGCCCGGTAGGACCGGGACTCGACATCCGTCCGATACAGAACTGTTGCTGCCCATCCGCGCGGCAGCCGTGTGCGCGGGTAATATCAAGCGGGACTCGATGGCTACCGGGTCACGACTTGATTCGAAGATAAACACACAGGAACGAGCGACATGGGACAACTTGAAGGAAAAACGGCAATCGTCACGGGCGGCGGCACGGGCATTGGCAAGGGCATCGCCCGTGTATTTGCGAGCGAGGGGTGCGACGTCGTCATCGCTTCCCGGAACGGCGAACGCCTCGCAGAGGCCGCGGAGGAACTGTCGGAGCACGGCACGCGAATCATCCCCGTGCCCACCGACGTTACCAGCGAGAGCGATGTCAAAAACCTCTTCGGCAGGACGATGGACGAGTTGGGACGCGTCGATATCCTCGTGAACAACTCGGGCGCGTTCGACGGCGGGCGGGTTGACCTGGTGTCCGCCGAGGCGTGGAACCGCGTCATAGAGACAAACGTGACCGGACCGTTCCTGTGTACCAGGGAGGCGTTCGCCATCATGAAGGACGCGGGCGGCGGCCGCATCATCAATATCGGCAGTATCTCCGCGCAACGTACGCGGATGCACTCGGCGCCTTACGCGACGAGCAAGAACGCCATCTGGGGCCTGACGCAGAGCACCGCGCTCGATGGCCGGGAGTTCGGAATTTCCGCCAGTTGCCTACATCCCGGGAACACCGAGGTGGAACGCCGCGGGCCGGGGACCGTTTCGTCGACCGGCGTGAATGACGACGACGAACCGATGATCTCAGTCGAGGAGATGGCAAGGACCGTCCTGCTCATGGTCACTCTTCCTCCCGAAGCGAACATGCTGGAAGCCATCGTGCTGCCGGTGACGCAGAAGTACATCGGCAGGGGATAGCGGGTACTACCTCAGACGCATCCACAGACCGCCCGGACGGCGCGATCACCGCGGTGATGCGCGGTATACTGCCGCCGGCGTCACGCCTCAAACTTAATCGTTAATCAAAGCAATCCCGCGTCAGCGACTGGAGTAGACATGGAAATCCTGATGGTCCGCCTCAAGGTCAAGCCTGAGCACCTCGATGAATTCATAGTGGAGATGATCGGAGACGCAGAGGGTTCGGTCATGAACGAACCGGGGTGCCGCAGGTTCGACATCGTCCAGGATATGGACGACCCGACCTCGCTCGCCCTCTGCGAGGTGTACAACGACGACGCGGCGATCGACGACCATCGCTCCAGGCCGCACTACGCCAGGTGGCGAGACGCCACGGGAGACATGCACGCCGAGCCGGTACAGGTCTCCAAGTGCAAGCCGGTGTTCCCGATTGGCGACGCGCAGTGGGACTCGTACCGACCGCATGCCGTCGCACACCCGGCATTCGAACGCGGCCTTCACATCATCCACGCGCCCCTTCCGATCAAGCCTGAACGCGTCGACGACTTCATCGAATCGCTCAAGGGCGACGCGATAGGGTCTACCCGCGAGGAGCCGGGGTGCCTGAGGTTCGATGTCTACCAGAACGAAGAAAACCCGGCTGAGCTATACCTGTACGAGGTGTACGTGAACCAGGCCGCGTTCGACTATCACACGAAGACGCCGCACATCGAGGAGTGGCGGAAGACGGTCGAAAACTGGTACTCGGGCGAGCGGGTCGGTGGCCGGCGCGGCGTCAACATCTGGCCGCCGGACAACTGGAACTGGAGCTCGGGCAAGCCCAGCCACTAGCGCCGTGCAGGCGCCGCGGGCTGTGGTTCAGGGCACGTCCATGTACCGCAGCCGGCGGACGCTGAGCGCGGTGAAGACCACGATCACTGCGATGGCCCCCGCTATCGCAAACGGTCCTTCGACCAGATTTTCACCTGGGTCGGACAGCAGCGAGTTGTCGAAGGCGTGGATCAGGCCAAGCGTGTACTGGCCGATCGACAGGTAGATGACACCGTCGACAAACGACGCGAAAAGCCCTTCCCACAAGAAGACGTAGAGCAGGCCATACCAGAGTGCGCGGGTGGTCATCAGCCCCGCCCAGACGAACACCGCGGTGTAGGCGCACACACCGAGCAAGATGCCGAGTCCCGACGCAAAGGCCGCTGCGGCGTCTCCTTCGAGCGCGATCAGCACCGAGACCACTGAGCTGACCACGAGTATGGGCACGCCGACCGTCAGCGCTGCAGCCAACTTGGGCAGGACGATCTTCCACCGTGGATACGGACTGAGGGTCAGGTTGCTGAGCGTGTTGTCTTCGAGTTCGTTGGCGAATGCTGCCGTGCCGGCCGCCAGCGTGACGAGTGGCAAGATCGCGGCCGTGATCACGCCGGCCAACAATACACCGTCGACGAGCGACGCGTCCGAATCCCCGGTTGCGCTCAAAAGTGCGGAGACGAATACGGGCAGTACTCCCAGGACAACCAGTACGAACAGCCGCCGGACGGTGGCCAGTTGCCTGAGCGATAACAAGTAAAGGGAAGTCAATTCAACGTTCCACCAGGTATCCGAAGACGCTTTCGAGAGAATCGTCCAGGGGTTCGTAGGTCCTGATGCGGACCCCCAGGTCCCTTGCGACGCCGGCGAACGACGCCTGCAGCACGCCAACGTTGCGGGACAGCACAACAAGGGCGCCGTTCGGATCGAGCGACACCGAATCTACGGCGTCTAGCTGTACCAGGCCGGCTGCAAGCCTGCGCGGGTCGTCGGATATGATCCGCACGTGGTACGGCCGTTCGTTTAGCGACGCGCGTATCGCGCGGTAGTCGCCGGAGGCCGCCAGCTTTCCGTTTACGATGAGCAGCACGCTGCCGGCCAAGTCCTCGACCTCTTCGAGTATGTGGGATGAGACCATGATGGTCCTTCCCTCATCGGCCATCCGTCCAAGCAGGGCCTGGAACTCGGCGCGCTGACGGGGGTCCGCGCCATTGAGCGGTTCGTCCAGGATGAGCAGTTCCGGGTTGTGGACCATGGACGCGGCCAGCCTCATGCGTTGGCGCATGCCGCGCGAGTAGGTGCCCAGCTTGCGGTCGGCGGCGGGCGTAAGGTTGACGGCGTCGATGGCCCAGCGCGCCGCTTCGGCAATGTCGCCCACTCCCCGTAGTTTTGCCGAGACTTCCACAAACTGCCGGCCTGTCAGGAACTCATAGACCGCTTCGTGCTCGCGCATCACTCCGATGCGTTCGTATAAGGCCGGGTCGCTCCTGGCCGGTTTGTCGAACACGGTGACGGACCCTTCGGACGGGCTTGCGAGGCCGCATACCATCCGGAGCAGCGTCGTCTTGCCGGCGCCGTTTGGTCCGAGCAGACCTGTGATACCCGGCCGGACGTCGAACGAGATGTCGCTCACCGCCACGACGTTGCCGAACCACTTGGACACTCCGTCCACCCTGATCACGGGCGCGGAGGCGTCGGAGCTCGCCTGAGATTCGTGAGACCGTTCCGTCACGCCGACAGCCTCCGGTACCTCCACAGCAGGACGAGTCCGGGTCCGGCGGTCCACAGGACGTACCAACTGACGAGGATGAGGTTCGAGTATTCGCGCGTCGCGGCCGAAATGATTATGTCTTCGCCGCCTGGCTCCGCAAAGATGATGTTGTTCAACTGGAGCGGTATGTCAGCAATGGCGAAGAGGCCGACGAACTTCCTGACTTCCACGTCGATGCCGGGCTCACTGGCTATCGGACCGACGACGGCAGTCGTTATTACCAGCAGTCCGATCAGGAACGCCGCCGCGTACCCGCCCCGGGTGGTGAATGCCGCCACCATCAAGCCAAGGGTGGTGAGGAAAAGGGCCATGGCAAAACCGGCGCCCAGGAACTTGGGAATGTCCAGCCAGTTATCTTGCAGGTAGACGCCCGGCTCGGGCGCGCCGAGGACCAGTCCGGTCAGCAGCACAAACTGCGGTAGCCAGGTGGCGAACAACATGACGACCAGGAAGGCAAGCCACCTGGCGCCGACGTAGTCTTCGGTCGTCAGAGGCCTTATCAGGTAGAGGTTGATGACGTTGCTCCGCCTGTCGGGGCAGAGTAATTCGGGACCTGCAGTGGCCGCGAACAGGAACAGGATGAAGACGGAGATCCCGTAGTACTGGGAGTGCGTGGGCAGTTCAGCATCGACTCCAGACCTGTCGATTAGTCCGGCGACGAACGCCATTACCAATGCCGGTATGATCGCTGCGACCAGGAATGGCCAGGGCAGAATCTTGGCGCGTCCGCCCCGGCCGATGCCGAGCGCGGCTTTGACGCCGTCCATGAAGATCGCCGCACGCGCCTCGGCGCGTCCGCCGCGCGGCCCCTCATAACGTTGATAACCAATGTCGAAGACCTGGCCGACCGGGCGCGTGCTCAACAGGTCTCCCCCGTGCCGCCGGTCGGCGTTGGCGCCTCTGCGTCGTCGTCCGTGAACACTTCGCGCAGGCTGTGACGGCGCGGGCCGAGCCGGCGTACCGGAGCGCCCGATTCGGCGAGGGCGTCCCTGATCGTGTCGTAGCCGTCCTCGGCCACGTCCCTGATCACAACGGTCGAGCCCTCTGCGGCGCCGGTTATTCCTTTCGAGGCGAGAGCGGAAATGAACCCCTCCTGGTTTTCATCCACCTCGACGTAGATCGATTCCGTCTCGGTTGTGAATGAAGAGACGCGGCCTTCCTCTACGACGCGTCCTTCACTCAAGACGATGATGCTGTCGGCCGTCCTCTCCACGTCGTTCATGAGGTGAGATGAAAGCAGGATGCTGATGCCGAATTCCGCATACGTCTTGCGTACGAGGTCGAGCATCTCCTCCCTGCCGCCCGGGTCGAGGCCGGCCGTGGGCTCGTCCAGCAGTATCAACAGGGGGTCGTGTGCCAGGCATTGGGCCAGCTTGATCCGCTGCTTCATGCCCGTCGAGTACTCTTTGATCGGCCGGTACCGTTCCTCGAACAGGCCGACGTGACGCAGCGTGTCGGCGGCGCGTGACCTGGCGTGATTTGCCGGCAGGCCGCTCACCTGCGCCATGTGCGTCAGGAAGTCGGCCCCTGAGACGTTCGGGGGCAGGCAATCATGTTCCGGCGAATACCCCAGCCTTCCGCGTATCTCGACGTCGCGGCGGGGATCGCTGCCTAGCACGTCGGCGCGGCCGCTAGTAGGCTCTAGCAGGCCGAGGAAGATCTTGATTGCGGTGCTCTTGCCGGCGCCGTTTTCGCCGAGTAGGCCGGTAACCCCGGCCCCGACGGTGAAGTTGGCTGAATCGAGGGCAACGACGCTTCCGTAGTGCCGGGTTAGCGCTCGAGCGGATATGAGGGCGTCGGACTGGATGGTCATGGACAGGCTGCGTCGAGAGACTCTTCAGTCTAACCCGTAAAACCGCGCCGCGTTTTTTCCAAAGACCGCGTCAGACTCCTCGGAGGTCAGCGAGGACAGCGTCGTCCTCGCCGCGCCGATCACCTGCTGGTACGAACCCGCCAGGCGGCAAACCGGCCAGTCGGAACCGTACATGAGGCGGTCGTATCCAAACATGCCCAGCACGTGGGCGACGTAGGGCGCCAGGTCGTCCGGAGACCAGTTGTCCATGTCGGCTTCGGTGACCATGCCGGACACCTTGCACATCATTCCTGGGATATTGGCCACTTCACGCAGATCTTCGAGCCACGGCTCAACGACCTTTTCGGCAATTAGGGGCTTGGCGATGTGGTCGATCACCGACCGCAGGTCCGGCACCTTTTCCATAATCTCCGGGACGTACTTCAGGTGCTGTGGCCTGACGAGGAAGTCGTATGCCAGCCCTCGCGACGCTACCTCACGCAGCCCGTTGACAGGCCCGGGCCGGGCGAGCCAGTCGTCGTCAGGCTCGTCGTGCCAGATATGGCGGACGCCCTTGAACCACGGGTTTGCCTGTAACTCGTCCAGGGTGTCGCCCACGTCTGCGGCGGTGAGGTCCACCCATCCAACCACGCCGGCCACGAATTCGGTGTTCTCGGCAATGTCCAGTAACCACATCGTCTCTTCGACCGACTGGTGCGCCTGCACGATGACCGTTTTGTCGACGCCCGCCTGTTCCAACTCGGGTTGGAGGTCTTCGGGCAGGTAGTTCCGCCTGAGGACAGATTCCCCGGGGGGCATCCATTGGTATTCGAGTTTTCCTACGTCCCAGAAATGGTGGTGACTGTCTACTACTGGAGAGGAAGTGTTCATCTGCTATACCTTGTCTGCTGGCGATGACTGGTGCGAATTACGCAGCGATCTTTCCGATTTCCGGCCATCCGCGAATCGTGCTGGTATGGGCCTTCCCGGCAAAGTTGGCGTCTGAATACCACAGTTGCCCGTTTTTTATCGAGAGGCCGTGCGGGTATGCGTCCGCGTCGCCGAATGTGATCCGGTCCAACTCTTTGCCTGACTCGACGTGGTACCGGGCGATCACCCTGTCGGTGGTGTGCGCGCACCATATGCCGTCACCGTCCCTGGCCAGACCGTGAAGGCGTTCCAGTTCGACGGGGAACTTATGAATGACGCTGTAGTCATTGCCGTCCACGAGGTAGATCGCCTTGGGGCTGAACTGCGTGACCCAGATATTCCCATCGTCCCACTCGATGCCGTGGATGCCGCCGCCGTCAGGGGTCCTGAAGCGGTCGACCATGTCACCGGTCTGGAGGTCCAGCTTGATGATCCACCCCATATGGGTATCGGTCGAACGGAACGGCCGGGCGGCGGTGACGCCGTTCGAAGCGGTCCACAGGTACCCGCCGCCAACCGTTATTCCCGAACCGTTTTCGGTGGGGGTGTGTATCGTTCTTACCAATGCGCCCGAGTCGTCCAGAACGTGGACGTCGTCCAACTCCTGGTCGATCACGTACAACTCATTACCGGACCATTGAAGGCCGTTCGGGTGCTTGCACGGCGATTCAAACGTTGCAACGGGTCTCATTGTTTCCTCGATTCAAGACCGGCGGAATTACTGTTTCTGTGCAGGGCAAAAGGCTGAGAGCATTGTCCCGAACATACTCTGGCAGACTCTCTCGCGAGTCAAGGTGCGCCGCGCCGAATGTGTTCTGCGCCGTGACGTTGTAGAATGTAGTTGAATGTAGGCCGAGTGAATTGATATATCCCACTTTCGTCTGATTTATCGGCCTCCACGTCAGGTATGCGCTGCGACCCTGTTCACATCATCCATTTCGGCCCGGCGCGCCTGCTTGACGATTCGTAACGAGAAAATCCATTTGACCGGGCCCGGAGGCCTGAATGCCGTCCAAGACAACCACATCCATTCCTGATAACGCCGACCAGCGCGTTATGGTTTTTATCGATGGAAGCAATCTTTACCACGTACTCGACCAGAATTGCTCCAGACACGACGTCCAGTTCGACAAGTTGGCAAGGAAACTCGCCAACGGTCGTGATCTCAGACGAATCTACTACTACAACATCCGACAAGAATCCGACCGTCCCGACGGTCGGGTAGACCAGGACCGCTTCCTCCACTCCCTGTACGACACGCCGTACGTAGAGGTCCGCCTGGGTATCGCCAAGCAACGCCGCGACCAGGTGGTTGAAAAAGGTGTAGACGTGATGCTCGCGACCGACTTGGTCGTACGGGCGTACCAGGACCAGTACGACACCGCCATCCTGGTAAGCGGCGACGGTGACTTCTACCCAGCCATACAGGCGGTAAAAGACCGAGGCAAGCAGGTGGAGGTCGCAGCGTTCGAATCGAATATCTCCGCCGAGGCTTCGCGTGTCGCCGACCTTCACCTGAAGTTGACGAAGACTTTCTTCACCGGCCTGTGGATGACGCGGGCTCGCGCGAAGTCGATTGCCAAGTCTGCGGTCAAGCCGGAGATCAAGGACGAGGCGTCGTCTCCCAACGGAGAAGACAAGATGAATCGAACGCAGCGCCAACCTGGCACCACGAGGCGAAGGACCGCTGCAGCCAAGTCCGCGGAGAAATCCACGACGGCCAGGAGACCGAGGGCCGCGTCCGCCAGGGCGAACGGATCGTCACCCGAAGCTGACAGGAAGCCCCTCAGGCGCACGCCCGCGCGCCGGCGCGTCGGCGGTTCGTCCGCACAGTTGACCAACGGCAAGGCGCCGACCCCGCCAGGCAGGCAGCAGGGCGGCAAAGAGCCGGTGGGCGCGGGTGCCAACGGCAACAGCCAGGCCAAACGGCCCGGCGCCAGGCGCGGCAGTTGGCTGAAGCGGCTCGGGCTGGTCTCCGAAGACGAGTAGGGCGAGTCTCCAGAGTCGTTAACCTCTCGAATTTGCGCCGGGAGGCCTGTTGCGCGGTTGGTCGCATCGCCCCGCTCCGATTGGTATCGAGGGCGATGTTGAACGACGGAGAGACAACGGGGATGCGCGTCTGATCGGCCCACTTGTAAAGTAGTTGTAGGCTGCAGAATGTAGATGAATGCTCGGAACGGAGGATATGTGAGGGACTCTGAGACCGCAGATTCGACTCCAAACGGGGAATCTATCGGCTACTCTCGCCAATCTCGCGAGGAGACGGCCCGCCTCGGAAAACAGATTTACGAGCGGGAAATCCGCCACCTTGTCGAGACAGACCATCAAGGGGAAGTTGTCGCCATAGATATCCGCAGCGGCAGCTATGCGCTCGGCAAGAATGCCGTTACCGCCTCTGATGACCTGCGGGACCAACACCCGGACGCCCAGGTCTGGCTGATGCGAGTCGGTCATCGAGCTTTGTATCACTTCGGCGGCAGTTCCATTCGGAGAGCAGAGTGATCGAGGGGGCTGTGAATGCCCAACTCGAAGCCGTCATTACCATTCCGTTGCTAGGCCCAACGGGGCGGACACGGGAAGTCGACGCCGTGGTCGATACTGGCTTCAACGGCTATCTGATCTTGCCACCGGTGTTGGTTGAGGACTTGGGATTGCCCGTTGTGGGTTACGGTGAAGCGGTACTGGCCGACGGCAGCGAGGCCACATTCGAGGTGTACGGCGTTACGATGCTCTGGGACGGACACTCGAGATACGTCGAGACCGGGGCGGTTGGTGTCGACCCCCTCGTGGGCATGGCTGCGCTCGACAATCATGACTTGCGCATTGAGGTGCGGGACGGCGGCCGCGTCGTAATCGAGGCCGGACTGTAGCCGACCTGCGCCAGGAAAACCGTAGCGGAGTGGGCGCGGCGCAGATTGATTGGATTTGACCCGGCATGACCCTTGGGTTCCGGATCTAGTGTGGAACGACTATTGGTGTAATGAACTGCCGAAGTGTGTGATAAAGATTGCCGGTCGGGCGGAACTTCACTGCGTTCGAGAATGACCAAAAAGGCGTTCGCACGACGCCATTCGAGGCCTTCAATCCGATCTGTGGCCTACCAGTCGAACTGGATTTCGTCCACGTCGCTTGAAATGATCCGTCTTTGGCCGGTACCGTCCCGGTGCATGGTGTAGAGGTCGAAATCGCCGTCGTTGTCGGACGTGAAGAGTATGTACTTTCCGTCCTTCGACCAGTGGGGCAGGTCGTCCGATACCCGATTCCGCGTCAACCGAATTGGCTCGTCTTTGCCGTCGGTGTCCATCAGGTAAATTTCCCGGTTGCCGTCAAAATCTGAGACGAAGACCAGCCTTCGTCCGTCCGGTGACCACTCGAAGCTGGTCTCGGAACCGTTTGTCCGGTGGAGGACCTTTTCCTCTTCGCCCTCCGGTGTCACAACGAAGATATCGAGGTTGCCGTCCTCGCCTGGCCGATTAAATGCGATGAAGTCGTCCTTCGGGGACCAGCGGGCGTTAGTGTCTTGGCCGTTCGTGATCTGTATTTCCTGGACCCCTCTTGGATTTCGCTTGAAGAGGCCCGACCGGTCTTCGTCAAGCATCGAATAGACGACCCACTCACCGTCTGGGGACCATCCGCCAAGGTGCGCCACTTCGCCTTCGAGGGTGAGAGGTTCAACTACGCCGGTCTCCAGGTCCCCCACGACGATGCGCCCGCCGGAATCATCCCCAATAACGATGGCCAAGCGTGACGAATCCGGCGCCCACTTGAAATCTGTGACATCCTCGAGGTCCTTGAACGGCATTTCTTCCTGCGCGCCGTCGGCGCTCATAACCCAGAGAGTAGTCGAACCGGTCCGATCGGAGATGAATGCGATCTGAGTTCGGTCTGGCGACCAAACGGGTACGGAGTCGTAGCCTGCGCTGGAGGTCATACGGGTGACTTCACCCGTATCCGTGTCGACCAGGTAAACGTCCGGCAGGCCATCTTCGTTCGACGAATAGACCGCCTGCCCGCCGTTCCCGTCGCCGCCGCACGCAGCGACAAACACCGCTACAAGGGCCGAAAGGGCCAGCGCGGCAGCCAACCTGCGCCATGATTTGAACGCGCGTTTACTGGGATTCTCTCGATCGCAAAGTACGGACATTTCGGATCAGCCTCTTTTGCGCCACCGGCCGGGAGTACATCCGGCCGCTCAAGCGAACGTTGCCTGGCCGCAACCACTCTGCCGGGCGCTGGCCGGGCATTATTGAGTTCAGGCTAGCAACAGGGGCGGGGCGAACGCTTCGTAAATCCGCGGCGAGATTAGGGCTTTTCGCGCGCATACGTGGTCAGGGGGTCGCGCGGCCTTCCGGCCGGTACCGCGCCGAATTGGTCCATACGGCGCCCGGGCATGGGCGGGTGTGAAAAGCGCGGCCGCGCGGCGTTGACCGCAAACCCTCTTGGTGCTACGTTCCCGCGTATCAACAATGCCGGTGGGCGCATTCACCTGATTCTCCCGGCCGGTGCAAACGTGGGAGGACTTGACCGCGTGAATTTTTCGTTCTTCATGATGCCGTTGCACGTTCCGGGCGACAATCCGTCGCTCGCGTTTCAGCGTGATATCGAGTTGATCGCCTACGTGGACCATCTTGGTTTCGACGAGTTCTGGATAGGCGAGCACCACTCCGCGGGCTGGGAGACGATGCCTGCGCCTGAAATGGCCTTGGCCAAGGCGTCCGCGCTCGCCCCGAGGATCAAGCTTGGGACGTCGGTGTTATCGCTGCCGTTCCATCACCCGTTTCACGTGGCTGAGCGAATGGCGTTCCTGGACCACCTGACGAACGGCCGGGCGATCCTGGGCGTGGGGCAGTCGAATCTCCAGCCTGATATCAAGCTGTTCAACATCCCGGTGCAGGACCTGCGCCCGATGATGTTTGAGTCCATCGAGATCATCGTCAAGCTGCTCGAATCGCCCGAGCCGATTTCGTACGAAGGCCGATACTGGACGATTAACGACATGGCCCTGCAGTTGCGCTCGTACCAGCAACCGCGACTGCCGCTCGGTATGGCGACCACCGGCACGCGCGGCAGCATAGAACTTGCCGGCAAGTACGGGATGATCATGCTGTCACCCGTCGGCAGAACGCCTCCGGGTGGGGTGCCGACGTCGGAACGATGGGATGTATACGCGGCGGCGGCGCGGGACCACGGCCACACGCCCTCGAAGGAGAACATGCGCGCAGTTTCCTGGTTCCACCTTGCGGATACCCGTGAGCAGGCGTGGGAGGACGTGCGGGAGACCGCGATGAGGGACACGGAGTATTTCGCGACTATCGGCGGTACCGCCGGTTACGCCGAGTACCCCGGGCAACCGTTCGAGGAGTTCACGGTCGAAGGGGTCGCCAAGCTACGCGGTTGGGTGATCGGCACCCCGGATGACGCGATAGAGGCGATCGAGGAGATCGACCGCGAGGCGGGCGGCATTGGCGGGATCATGCTGTCGACCCACGAGTGGGTCAATTCGCACAAGACAAACTACAGCCTGGAGTTGTTCGCCCGATACGTCATGCCCCACTTCCGCGGTCACACGCAGGACCTGAAGGCGGCGTGGCGCAGAACGCAGGCGGACGCGGCTGCCGGCCGGCTGCCGGGGTCGGGCTCCGGCGCGACCGGCGAGGCGCCCTCGCTGGACGATCACAAGAGCAACACATACGTGTCGCGTTAGCCGCCGGCTGAGGTAACTACGCGTCGGGAACAAGGTCCTGACCGCGGCGCAATCCGCATTTGGAAATCAGGCCGGTCGACCCACCCGGCCGGGAAGTACGAGGACGCCATTGCCTTCACTCCAATCGATGCTCGAACAGGTGGACGGTCTCACGCAGGAGATCGTGGAATTGGAACAGGCCCTCGTGCGCATCCCCTCCGTCAACACCGGCGCCATGCCCACGGGGAACGAAACGCCGGTTGCCGAGTACATCAGGGACTGGCTCGGGAACGAGGGGATCTCATCGGAAATCCTGGCTCGTGACCCGGAGCGAGGGAACATCATCGCGGTCTACCCGGGCGAACTGCCGCGCACCCGCCTGATGCTGATGTCGCACACCGACGTAGTGCCGGTCGAAGAGGTCGAAAAGTGGGAACATGAGCCATTCGGCGCCGAAATTTCGGGCGGGCGCGTCTATGGACGAGGCGCTTCCGACTGTAAGGCTTTGTTGACCTCCCAGTTGATGGCCATGGCCGTTCTCAAGAGAAACAACGTGCGCTTACGCCACGGATTGAGACTGGTGAGCGGAGCGGATGAGGAACACGGCGGACGCTGGGGCTTCGGCTGGCTGGCGGACAATCACCCGGAGTCGCTGGAGTCCGACTTCGCGGTAAACGAGGGCGGGGGAACTCCGGTCGAGATCGGCAATTCTCTCGTGTACGCGCTGGGCACGGGGGAGAAGGGCCGACTTGAAATCCACATCCGGTTCAGGGGCGACAGCACCCATGCCTCCATCCCCTGGACGGGAACGAATGCGAGCTACACCCTCGCACAAGGGCTGAAGGCCATTGAGCAGTACGAGCCCGAACTCGATACGTCCCTGGAGATTTTCGATCACCTGTCGGAATTTGCCATCGAAGAGCAGGCGAGCCCAGCGAACGTCGACAGAATCGTCGAGCAAGCCAATGAAATATCGCCGCGGCTGGGGACCATGCTGCGCGCGCTGTCCCGAATGACACTGACGCCTACGATGATCAAGGGCGGAATAAAGTCGAACAGCGTGCCGGAGGTGTTCGAACTGACGTGCGACGTCAGGACCCCTGCCGTTCCAGGACGAGGCCTACGTTAGGTCGCAGTTGGACAAGGTCCTGGCGGGCATCGACAACGTCGAGTACGACGTGGACTACATGTCTGTGCCGAACTCGTCGCCGTTCGAAACGGAACTGGGTGACGCAGTCCGGCGCGCGCAGGCTATCGCGGTGCAGCGGGACGACATTCGGTGGGTGCCAGCGGTCAGCAACGGCTTCACCGACTCCAGGTTCACCCGCAACCTTGGCATTGTGACCTACGGGTTCACCGGCGCGCACCCAAGCGATGACCCCATGTTGGCGAAGGTGCACGGCACGGACGAGTCGGTCGGCATTGCCTCCCTCATGAGCGCCACGCGCTGCATGCTGGCACTGGCATACGATCTCTGCGAAGCGCAATGACCGGGCAATCGCCTGGCCCCACCAAGGCGCTCGTGGCGGAGGTCGAGGCCGCGCTTCGAGCGGTGTCGGACCCTGAACGCGCCCGAAACGAAAAGCGGTACCTGAAGAGTGGACCTGCGGTTCATCGGGGTCAAGATCCCAGAGATTCGCCGCGCGATCAGACCGTTCCTGAGGTCCGGATCAATTTCGGACCGCGAGTCTGTGCTGGACTTTGCCGGCGAGTGCTGGGCGTCCGGCGTCCACGAACTGCGAGCGACCGCCATACAGGCCCTTCGGGACAAGTCTGGTCTCCTCGAGGTTGCAGACATGGCGCTCATCGAAGAACTAATCCGCCAGTCAAAGACTTGGGGGTATGTCGACCCGCTGTCCATTTACCTGGCGGGCGGGCTGGTCGAACGGTTTCCCGAATTGACTTCAACGCTGGACCGATGGTCAACGGACGAGGACTTCTGGGTTCGCCGTTCGGCCATGCTGGCGCTAATCATCCCATTAAGACAGGGCGAAGGCGACTTCAACCGGTTCGCGCGTTACGCCGACGGCATGCTGGAAGAAAAAGAGTTCTTCATCCGGAAGGCAATAGGTTGGGTGCTCCGCGAAGTGAGCAAGAAACGGCCGGAACTCGTTTACGACTGGATCGCGCCAAGAACCTACCGCGCCTCCGGGGTGACCATGAGGGAGACGGTGAGGTACCTTCCGCCAGCGCAACGGGACGCCCTGATGGCCGCGTACAAAGAACGACGGGCGCTCACTTCACCCTGAGGCCGGTCCACATCCGCTGAATCGGTAATTGAATTCATGGCGGCGGATTTCAAACCCGCCATCCGGACTCGGCACGGGCCGCGCCAACCTGCGGAATCCCCAGTCTGCGCCGTTTCCTGAGCAGGCCCAACCGCGTCAATGCCGCCGCAGGGAACATTTCCAACCTCCAATGCGTCTGGGTGAGAGAGACGATGAAAGCAGGTCAGGTCCAACATGGAACCCACAGACAACGTTAAAACTCTCACCCAATTAGCCCGGCGACTGCTGCCGGTGATAGCGATAGTGGCATTTGCCGCGGCCGTGATCGCATGTGCCGGGGACTCGCCGGAGGTTGACGATACCGTCGCGGCGGTTGCTACAACCATACCGACGGTCAATCCCCAGCCGTCTGAGACCCCCGGGCCGCCTCCCACCCCTGTAGCGACTTCCGCGCCCATGCCAACCGCGGCCCCCAGGCCGGCTGCCACCCAGGCGTTGGTTCAGTCGCGCGTAAGCCGGGACGATTCGCCGGACGCGACGGCAACGGAGCTTTCGCAACTGGTCGACGGCAACAGCGCCTTCGCATTCGATCTTTACCAGGCCCTCAGGGAGAATTCGGACGGCAACCTGTTCTATTCCCCGTACAGCGTCTCCCTCGCGCTCGCCATGACGTACGCGGGCGCATCAGGCGAGACGGAACGCCAGATGGCGGAAACGCTCCACTACACGTTGACCCAGGACAGGTTGCACCCCGCAATCAACGCGCTGGACACCCAACTCGTTCCTCGCGGTGGTGTATCAACAGGCGAAGATGAAAGTGAGTTCCGGCTGAACGTCGTTAACGCTGTTTGGGGTCAGCACGACTACGAGTTCCTGGGGCCGTTCCTGGACGTGCTGGCAGAAAACTACGGGGTTGGTGTGCGGCCGACAGACTTTGTGCGGTCTCCCGAGGAGTCGAGGATCAGGATCAACAATTGGGTCGCTGAACAAACCGAGGACCGCATCAAGGACCTAATCCCAGTGGACGCCATCACCCCGGCAGTCCGGATGGTGCTCACGAACGCAATCTACTTCAATGCAAGGTGGGCTTACTGGTTTGACGAACGCTTTACGAGCATGAGTCCCTTCCACCTGCTAGACGGAAACGAGGTGGAAGTGCCGATGATGAAGGTGGGGAGAGCAGAACAATTCGGCTATGCCGACGGCGATGGATACCAGGCCGTGGAGTTGCCTTACGTTGGCCGAGACGTGGCCATGACCATTCTGCTTCCCGATGAAGGGACCTTCAGAGAATTCGAAGAGTCGATGGACGCGGACAAGATCGACGGCATCCTTGGAGAGATCGAGCGTGAATACGTCGACCTGACCATGCCTAAGTTTGAGTTCGAATCGAAATTCAGCCTCGCGGATACGCTTAAAGCGATGGGGATGCCCAACGCGTTTGACCAACACGCCGCTGATTTCTCAGGGATGGACGGTCAGTCGTGCCCCGGTGTGTGTCTTCTGATTGCTGATGTCTTTCACAAGGCGTTCGTATCCGTCGACGAAGAGGGAACCGAGGCGGCTGCAGCCACGGGTGTAGTCGTAGTCCTGGAATCGGCGGTAGAAAGTCAAAACAAGGTGGTAGTCGACCGTCCCTTCATCTTCCTGATCCGGGACCGGGCCACAAAGTCCATCCTGTTCGTTGGACGCGTCGAGAACCCGGCGGGGTAGGGCAGGTTGAATGAAGGCTGTTCAATTCGGCTGCCTACTGCCGGGCCGGCCTCCAGGTGATAATGGCCTGCCGACGCGGGGCCGCGCCCCGGACCGTAACTCCATCAGGAGTCTCCTCGAGCAACTCGTCCGCCGCGGCGAGGAGTCGCGCATCCTCTTCTGTGCCCTCTTCTACGCCAAGCCTACGCTGCAAGAGCTCCAGCGCTGTTTCCCGGTCTGGGGCCAAGATCGCCGGTTCTGGCGCGATCATCTCCAGATCGGGGTAGATGTCCATGGCCCAGAGCACTTCCATTACCTTGGCGACGCCGGGCAAGGACGATGGAGTAGAGCCAAAGACCTTCTCGAAGACCGGGTGGACAACCTCGCCGGGTGTGTCGACCATTTCAAGCACCACCACCCGGTCCTTCGCGTGTCCCTGCATTTTTGACACGAAGGGCACCACATCCTCGACGTGGTGCAACACCAGGGAGCACAGCACCATGTCCGCCTTTGGCGCCTGGGCATCTTCCCATGGCTCGTTGATGACCGCGATGTTGGTCATGCCGGCCTCCTCCGCGCGGGTGGCCAGTAGCTCCAGCGAGTCTTCAGATTGCTCTACGACGGTCACCCGATTGGCGCGGGTGGCCAGCGGGAGCGCGTACCGGCCCGTGCCGCCACCGACGTCCAGGACCTCCGTGCCGGTACCGAGTGCTGCGAATAGCCCGTTCAGGGCAGCGTCGTCGGTGCGGTGAGGGTCCAGCGGCCGGTTGGTGAATCCAAAGCGGCACGGTTGGCCATGTCCATGCCCGTGTCCGTGACCGTGCTCATGCCCATCGCCGAGCAGAGCTTGCATGTCTCGTTCATGCGCCTGGATCTGTTCTCGCCATGCTTCGAAGACTGATTGCACATTAGCTCCTTGTGAGTCCGACCTCTCCAGGATTGTCCAGCACAGGACTTCCCAGCTTAGGTTCCACCCATTTCTCAGGTCAGAACGAAATGATACTAAGTGCCACTAACTAACAGGCCAGCAGCCTCTCGACAAATTGAGGAGACTCTCGGTCGCAAATCCGCCAGGTGAAAGCCCAAATGGCATCGTCCTGGAGGTTAGTGGCTGGGCCCGCTACCGGGACGCGGGCGCGGTCGCCTGGTTGTCAGCCTGTCACCGCGCCGCGGGCGGCGGGTTGGACCAGCTTGATGTACTTGCCTAGGACGCCCGACTTGTAGGGAGGCGGTAAGGGTTCCCACGTCTCGAGCCGTTCGCTCATCTCCTCGTCCGTGAGATTCACGTTCAACTCAAAATTGTCCAGGTCGATCTCGATCTCATCGCCGTCCTGGACGGCCGCTATGGGCCCTCCCACGGCAGCCTCCGGCCCCACGTGGCCGATCATCGAGCCGTGAGACGCGCCTGAAAAACGACCGTCCGTGATGAGGAACACCTTTTCGCCGAGTCCCTGGCCCACCAGGGCTCCTGTGACGGACAGCATCTCCCTCATGCCGGGGCCGCCTTTCGGGCCTTCGTAGCGGATCACCACCACGTCCCCGGCCACGATTTGCCGCCGCCGGAGGGCGTCCATGACCTGCTCTTCCTGGTTGAACACCTTGGCCTTGCCGGTCCATCGCGCGCCGAACTGGTGTCCCGCGACTTTCAAAATGCAGCCGTGCGGCGCCAAGTTCCCGAACAGCGACACCAGTCCGCCGGTCTTGCTGAGCGGTTCATCGACGGTCTTAACGACGTTCGTATCGCCGAAGTCAGGCCAGTCCTCCAGGTTTTCCTCGACCGTCTTGCCCGTCACCGTCAAGCAGTCACCGTGCAGCAGGCCCGCTTCGAGCAGGCGCTTCATGACGACCGGCACACCACCCACGCGGTCGAGGTCGAACATGAGATATCGCCCGCCCGGCTTCATGTCGGCGAGCAGTGGCGTGCGCATCGAGATGTCGTGGATGTCCTTCAGCGTCAGTTCCACGCCCACCTCGTTCGCGATCGCCGGCAGGTGCAAGGCAGAGTTCGTCGAGCCGCCCATCGACACCACGAGCGCCACCGCGTTCTCGAATGCTTCCCTCGTGAGGATGTCCGAGGGACGAATGTCCTGCCGCAGCAGTTCCAGGACGGCTTCACCTGCGCGACGGGAAGAAGCCAGTTTACGTTGATCGACCGCCGGCTCGGAAGCCGATCCGGGAAGGGAAAGGCCCAGCGCCTCGCCGATGGAGGACATGGTATTGGCGGTGAACATGCCGCCGCAGGCACCGGGTCCGGGGCATGCGTGCACTTCGATGGCGCGCAGTTCGTCATCGTCGATCAGGCCTGCCTGCCGTTGGCCCACCGCCTCGAAGACGGTCTGAATCTGGATGTCGCGACCGCGCCAGTTGCCCGGAAGTATCGATCCGCCGTAGATGAAGACCGACGGCAGGTTGAGCCGCGCCATCGCCATCATGGCGCCGGGCAACGACTTATCGCACCCTGCTACGGCCACGAGACCGTCGAAGCGCTCGGCAAAGCACACCGTCTCGATCGAGTCGGCAATGACTTCGCGCGAAACAAGCGACCCCTTCATTCCCTCGGTGCCCATCGAGATGGCGTCCGAGACGGTAATCGTTCCGAACGTGAAGGGCGTGCCCCTCGCCGCAAAGACGCCGCGCTTGACCTCCTCGACGAGCGGGGCAATGCCGGAGTTGCACGGGGTCACCTCATTGTGCGTGGAGGCGACGCCCACGAACGGTGCGTCGATGTCCTTGTCGGTCAGGCCCATCGCCCACATCATTGCGCGGTTCGGGGCTCTAATGACGCCTTCGGTGGTCTCCCAACTGCGGTGCTTTCCGGCTACTCGTCCGGCTGGCGCTTCGCCGTTGCTCGTCGCTGATTCGTCCTGTTTGGGGGTTGTGGTCATGTGAAGTTCCTATGAATTAGCGGGGTTCTTGCAATGATACCCGCGGGCCGGGGAATTGCCGCCAGCCGCGGGACCTTCGGGATGTTTACCCGTCGAACAATGCGCGCGTGTTATCGCCGGTGATCCTCTTCATGTGACTTGGGGAAATGAAGTCGCAGTGGCGGCTCAGGTAGACGAGCGACTGTTCGTAAGTGCAGTGGCGTTCGACATTCGGCAGGTCGGACCCCCAGACGAGCCGGTCCGGGCCTATGCGTTCGTAGTAGGCGCGGATGAAAGATTGAGACTCGACATAGGGATACTCCCACACGCCGCCCATCAGGATGGGGACGAGAATCTCCGTGTAAACGTTGCCGGCGTCCAACGGCGTCCACGCCTCTTCGGGGATGGTGATTTCGCCAGACTCGTCGACGAACCTGTACAGAGGCAGACCGTGCGTGTAGACGCACTTGACGTCCGGATAACGGTTAAGCCAACGGCCGAATGACCGTTGATGTTCGAGCCACGCGTCGAGAGTCGGTTCGGCGGCAGTGATGTTCCAGAAGACGGGGATGCCCAGGCGGCGGACCGTCTGCCAGAACGGGTCGAAGGACGGGTCGTCTGCAAGTGTCGTTCGTCCGAACTTGCCTATCAGTCCGGTGTCGAAGAACAGGCCGCTCAGCCCCAACTCGCGGACTGCTCGTTCGATCTCAGCGATCTGGCTGGGATCGTCGGCTCGCCACTCTTCCACCGTGGCCAGAGACCACAACCGGTCGGGGTAATCGTCGGCGACCTGGGCGAGGTATTCGTTGAGCCGACCGTAGACGTGTCCTGCCTGCACCACGCCGCGTTCCACGCCGAGGTAGTCCATCTGGGCGATGATCTGCTCCGGCGGCGAGTCGAGGTTACGTGCGGTTGGGGGCAAGTAGTACCTGGCGTAGTCCACACCGTCGGCCGTCCACAGGAACCGGCCAAAATCACCTCCCCTGAGGTTGACCTGGTACAGGTCCTCTCCCTTGTGCCATTCCCGTCCGACGACCGGCGCATTGTCGTGAAGTCTGCGGCCCACCGACCTGTGAAAGGTGATCTGCGTGGCGAACTGCATGTGCCGTTCGACCGATTCGAACCCTGACGGCCCGCCCATGTTCGGAAAGATGTGGACGTGGGAGTCAACTGCTCCAGGCACTTTCATTCTTGCTCCTCTGTCAGCCGGACTATCAGGTTGGCGGTTGCCGCACCGGGCGCATTCAAAAACACTGGCGCGGCGACTTTATACAATCTGAACCGTGCCCGGAAATATGTCATTCGGCTGATGCCGTCCCGGGTGCAAATATCCGCTCGAAACTTGTGACCCAGGTTCCCCAACCGCGGGAACTGGGAGCACCTACTGGAAAAAGAAGGAGGAGGGGACGTGACGAGAAGGCTTGGACCTCGTGACGAAAGTTGGCTTTCAGGCAGGGAGTGGGAATCTTCCGGCGCCGGTCAGGCCGCCGCGCCCTTCGCGTTGCCGGGAGACCGGCCGCACTACCTCCAGGACCGCAACGTAGACGTCGATCACTTCAAGTTGACCGTGAGTTTCGACCTGGACAAGAAACAGGTCATCGGCAGGGCCGAACTGAGGCTGCGGCCGATTGTCGACGGCGTACAACGCATAGAACTCGACTGCGAGGACACGCGGGTCGACTCCGTAAGCGTTGGGCAGACGCAGGCCGGTTTCGTGATCGACGGCAAGAAGCTCAGAATCGAGTTGCCGCGGCGGTACTCACGCGGGCGGGCGTTCCTGCTGGCCATCGAGTACGTGTCGACGCCCCGGCAAGGCATCTACTTCACCGGCCCCGACGAGGGCTATCCGGACAAGCCGGTCCAGATCTGGACGCAGGGCCAGGACACCGACAACCACCACTGGTTCCCGTGCATCGATGAACCCAAGGGCCGCTTGACCAGCGAAATCGTGGCCACCGTGCCGGACAGTTGGACGGTCATCTCGAACGGGCGCCTGATCAGCGACAGGAGAAACCGCGACGAGGGCACGCGTACGGTCCGCTGGCTCCAGGACAAGAAACACGCCGTGTACCTGATTACCCTCGTGGCCGGAGAGTTCTCGCGGGTCGTGCAACAGGAAGAAGGGCCGCTGATCGACTTCTACTGCGAGCCCGGCCGGGAAGAGGATGCCGAGAGAGCCTTCGAGAACACCGCGGCCATGATCGCACTGTACGAAGAGGACTTCGGCGAAAAGTACCCGTGGGACAAGTACACCCAGGTGGCGGTGCAGGACTTTATCTTCGGCGGAATGGAGAACACCTCCGCGACAACGCAGACCGACCTGACACTGCACGACGAACGGGCGCATCTCGACTTTTCGTCGGATTTCCTGGTGGCCCATGAAGCAGTTCACCAGTGGTTCGGCGACCAGATCACCTGCAGAGAATGGTCCCACGGATGGCTCAACGAGGGGTTCGCCACCTACTTCGAAGCGCGCTGGCAGGAGCACTACCGGGGCGTCGACGAATACCTGTACGAAATCCTGTTGATGGCTCGCGGATACCTGAGTGAGAGCTACCAGCGTCCCATAGTCCAGAGAAGCTACAACCAGCCGGTTGACATATTCGACCGGCACCTCTACGAGAAGGGCGGCCTGGTGCTGCACATGCTGCGCCGGGAACTGGGCGATGAGGCGTTCTTCGATTCGATCCGCCACTACCTGAACAAGTACAAGGACCACAACGTCCTGACCGTCGACCTGCAGCGCGCCATAGAGGACGTGACCGGTCGCAACATGGACTGGTTCTTCGACCAGTGGGTCTTCGGCCCCGGCCATCCGCAGTTCAAGGTCACGTATGCGTGGAATGAAGACGAAAGCACGGCGACGCTGAGCGTCCGGCAGACCCAGAAAAACCCGTTCAGGTGCAACCTGGACATTGCGTTCCTGTTGGAGGATGGGCGACAGAAATTCCGGGCGAAGATCACCGAGAAAGAGCACAGCTTCGTCTACCGGCTCGACAAACAGCCAAAGGCGGTCCAATTCGACGCCGGCTACTCGGTCCTGAAGACGGTCGACTTCAAGAGGTCCCAGGACCAACTCATCTACCAGCTTCAAAATGATGAGGACGTCATCGGCCGGATCGATGCGGCGCAGGGGCTTGGCAAGGAGACCTCCCCGGAAGCTATTGAGGCTCTTGGTAAGGCGGTAAACGAAGACGCGTTCTGGGCCGTAAGGGTTGCGGCAGCGCGCGCTCTGGGAGAAATCCGGACCGACGCTGCGCTGGACGCGCTTGTGAGCGGTGCCGAAACAGACCACCCGAAGGCGCGCAGGGGAGTGGCCGAAGCGCTGGGCAAGTTCAAGCGACTGCTTGCGGCGTCGACGTTAACGACAATGCTCGACTCCGACGAGAGCTACTACGTCGCCGCCACGGCGGCATCCAGCCTTGGACAGACGAAGTCCGACCGCGCCCACGCCAAGTTGGTCAGCACATTGGATAGGGACTCGCACATGGATGTGATTCGCTCAGGCGCGCTCCAGGGACTGGCCGAACTCAAGACGAAGGAATCTCGCGAGGTGATCTCCCGCTGGACCGAGTACGGGTTACCGCAGCGGGCCCGCGAGTCTGCCGTGGCGGCGCTTGGTAGGGCGGGCGAGGACCACAAACCAACGTTCGAGCTGCTGTCGGATCTGCTCGACGATCCCTGGTACAGGACGCGGCTTGGCGCCGCCGGGGCCTTGCGCCGCCTTACCGCCGACACCGCGCTGCCGGCCCTGCAGCGCATGGTTGACCGCGAACTGGACGGGCGTGTCGTGCGGACGGCCCGACAGGCGATCTCCGCGATACGGGCCGGCAAGAATGCGCCGGACGATGTGAAGAAACTGCGGTCCGATCTGGAAAAACTGGAAGAGACGAACAGAGGACTCACCGAACGGCTCGAGAAGCTGGAACGGAGTTTTTCGGCCAAGGATGACGGCAAGGAGGGAAGGGCAGACGATGAGTCTGACTGATCGGACGGCAATCACAGCCGACCACGGTGTTAGGCCCGCGCCTGCTAGACTTTCGCGCCGAATGAATTTCGCTAGCGGCCGATGTGCGCCCGTGCCCGGAGTAGACCTTTGACAGTCGATTACATGCCCCTCCCTGGAACCCCTCTTGAAGAGATCGATACACCTGCGCTGGTGGTCGATCTGGATGCCGCCGAGGCCAACATCAAGGCCCTGCAGGACTGGTGCGACGCAAACGGGACTAACGCCCGACCGCACGTGAAGACGCACAAGAGCCCGTACTGGGCCCGAAAGCAGGTTGCGGCCGGGGCCATTGGCGTCTGCGCAGCCAAGGTAGGAGAGGCGGAGGCGATGGTGGCTGGCGGGGTGAAGGACATCCTCGTCGCCAACCAGATCGTCGGACCCATCAAGATCCCCCGTCTCGTCGCCCTGGCCCACCAGGCGAAAATCGGAGTAGTGGTCGACGATGCGGACAATGTCCGGGACTTGTCGGTTGCGGCGAGCCGCGCAGGCGTTGAAATCGGCGTGTTGGTGGACGTAAATATCCGCATCAACCGCGCCGGCGTGGAGCCGGGAGAGCCGACGGTTGAGTTGACGCGGTCTATCGTCGACGCGCCGGGCCTGCGGTTCGACGGTCTCATGGGTTACGAAGGGCACGTGACGCCGCAAGAACAGGCAGAGACGGACGCCGTGGAGACCTGGCTGGGAAAGCTGCAAGCTGCCGTCATAGCGGTGGAGGAAGCGGGTTACCCGGTGGAGGTGGTTTCCGGCGCGGGGACCACGACGTATCGCGCGTCGGGGTCGCACGAACGCGTGACGGAAGTGCAGTGCGGCACCTACATATTCATGGACGGCGCATACGCGCCCGAAGCCCCCGAGTTCACGCCCGCCCTCACGGTGATCGCACAGGTCATGAGCAAACCGGTCCCCGAACGAGCGATCATCGACATAGGGCTCAAGTCAGTGAGCGTGGACTCCGGTCCGCCGCGGGTGCATGACAGACCCGGCGCTGAACTGTCCAGGTTGGCGGAGGAACACGGCATCCTGACCGTGGAGGGTGAGGCCAGGAATATGAAGGTCGGAGACCGCGTGAGGCTGCTCCCCATGCACGGTGACACCACCATCAACCTCCATTCGCACTACTTTGGCGTCCGAAACGGCGTCATCGAGGACATTATCCCGATAACCGCCCGCGGCAGGTTCAGGTAAAGACCGGGTTACCGGCTACCTGTTCCCATTCTCCTGGTGGCGTCGATCGCGGCGATGCCCAGCACTATGACGTCGTCGGGGGGTGGTTCTGTCACGCCTTCGTCGTTGGTCGCAGTTGCACGTTCTTCGAGTTGCGTCCGTGTAAACCATCTCCAGCCGGCAGGCGCGGTTTCGGGGGGATTCTCTGGCACGGTGAAATATATGAAATCGATGTGTTTGTGAGGGCCCTCGCCGTCATCCGGAATGTCCTCGATAAGGATCGTGATGGGGGGCTGGACCTGCTCGAGGTCTTCGACTGCAAATAACGAGGCACTGGGCACGATGTTCACATCCAGGCCCGTCTCCTCATGGACTTCCCTCAAGACGGCCTGGACCGGGTCTTCGTTTGGTTCGACGTGGCCGCCGGGCGGTAACCACCCCTTCACCTTGCGGTGCCAGTGCAGGAGTACGGCATCATCGAACACGACGAACGCCGTGGCGACGAAGTGCCTGCGCATCGGCTGGGAGTTAGCAATTGCATGCATGCGTGTATCTGTACGTCGTGAAAGAGCGTGGTTGGATAGGCGTTGGAGCCATCGGCCAAACGGTGTTACCAGGTGCGATCCGATCCAGACGCGAGGTGGGGCCACCGGGCTGGGATAAATCCCGGCCGGGTGACCCCACGTCGCCGAGGCACTTTGCCTGCGGGTACCCTTGCTACAGCAAAGCACCTCTGGTTCTACTATCTGACATTATTTCGACCACCTCCTTTACTACGTTTCGCCTGACGCGAATTTGCGCCCTGCGGCCGGCTGGCCAGTCGACGCGGTGGCCGGGCCCGGTCGGTGCATTATAGTGCACAAATTCACGAATGTCTCAGGCGGCCCAAAACCTCTAAGTTGACCACCCCGTGCGGCCGCTCCCCGCGCAGGTACCGCGCCGCGTCTTCGCCCGCGCGGCGGCGTATCGCGTCCCACCCGGGCGCCGAGGAACCGGCTATGTGGGGTGTCACGACGACGTTCTCCATGCGCAGCAGCGGGTTGTCGGTCTCGACCGGTTCGACCTCGAACACGTCCAGTCCCGCGCCTGCGATCTTCCCGGCCCGCAACGCTTCGATCAACGCCGCTTCGTCGACGATCCCGCCGCGGGCGGTGTTTACCAGGTAGGCAGATTTCTTCATGCGGTCGAACGCCCGCGCGTTGAAGAGGTGGTGGGATGTCTCGTCATGCTTGGAGTGAATCGAAATGAAGTCCGAGCGTTCCAGCAATTCATCGAACGAAACGAGTCTCACCTGGTACTCGATTTCGAGCCATTCCCCGACGAAAGGATCGTGGATCAGGACCTCCATGCCCATTGCCCTCGCCTTGCGAGCGAACGACCTCCCAATCCACCCGAAACCGACCACGCCGGCGGTCTGGCCGTAAATCCGCTGGCCGAGCGAACGCGTTTGGACCTCGCCCCACTGGCCCTCGGTCGTGGCGCGGTCGAGCATTTTGATTTCACGGGCGCAGGCGAACATCAACGCCAGGGCATGGTTGGAGACTTCCTCAGATGTCGAGCCGGGCACGTTTGCGACCATGATGCCTTGTTCAGTGCAGGCGTCGACGTCCACGCCCTCGTAACCGTGACCGTAGCGAATTATCAGTCCGCAACGTTCGAGCTGTTCAACCGTGTCCCGGGTGATCGGTGAGTGGTCGTCCAAAACGACATCGGCCTCGCGTATGGCGGCCAGGATCTGGTCCTGCGAATCGACCCCTATGGAGACGATTTCGCAGTCAATGCCCGCCAGGGCCTCTCTCTCCAGCGTCAGAGGTTGTTCGGATCGGTCTATGTGTACGACTAGTGGTCTTCGCATGGGTTGTCTTTGGCCTTCTTAGTGATTCCCACAGCTTGTTTGGTCGGTGCTTTCGTCAATGGTCTGTAAGCGTGCCTAAACACTCCGGCGGCGCCGGGTGGATCAATCCGACCGAAATCAGACCAGCGAGTTTTCGCACGTGACGGGTCCAGCGTCAAGCGTGGCTAACCGGCCGGACATATTGTGATTTGCCCGCAGATTTTCGTTTGTGATATAAGCCACATACTGGCCGGACCTACATTTTCCACTTCCGACGCAAACTTCACATCAATTGGCTTCCAGCAGAGACAACAGACGCAGGCCGTCCCAGGCCGTTGTCACCGAAGAAGTCCCCGATGTAGTTGTCCAGCGGCTTCCCCTTTACGTGCGGGTTCTCGGCAGGTTCGAGGCAAATAACATCGAAGTTGTCAGCTCTGAGCAGCTCGGAGTCCGGCTGAGCATGACTCCGGCCCAGATTCGCAAGGACCTGAGCTACTTCGGGCGCTTCGGGAAGCAGGGCCGCGGGTACAACGTTCATCACCTCGCCTCCTCCCTTCGCGGCATACTTGGACTCGACGTTTCGTGGAACGCGGCGGTCCTTGGCATGGGAAGGTTGGGCAGGGCAGTCGTTTCCTATCCGGGGTTCGAACCGGAGGGATTCAGGGTGGTGGCCGCGTTCGACATAGACGACCGGCTGACCGGTGAGGAGATCGGCGGTCTGAGGGTACAGTCGATGCGGGAGATCCCCACCACTGTCATGTCCAGGAACGTGAAGATCGGCATCGTGACTGTGCCAGCCACAGAGGCCCAATCGGTGATAGACACGTTGGTGGCGGCCGGAGTGCGTTCGATATTGAACTACGCACCGTTTTCGCCGCGCGTTCCGGACGGCGTCAAAGTGAGGAGCGTCGATCCCGTACTGGCGCTCCAGTCGATGACTTACTACCTGAAGAACCCGTCAGCCAGCGGGTGAACGCGCCGCTGGGCCCTGGCTGATGTTCCCGCCGATTAACGGTTAGCCGGACGTGCTTGGCCGCGTCGTGCTCTATCCAGACGAGTGCGGGAGGACCTTTATGCCGCGTTCTTCGAATACCCTCTCCGTCTCCCCGATCTCTTCCATTCCACTCAAGTGAACTTCAACCGCTTCCAAGATGTTTGCGAATGCCTCTTCCACGGTGTCGCCGCAACTCGCGGTCCCCAGTTCCTCGCACCACGAAACGTACTTGCCCCCTTCGGGCTCAACAAGCGTGGTCAACACAATCATTCCAGATACGCTCATCTTGGACGCGGAGGCTCGCGGACCTCGCTGTCAATTTATCCAGGTTGCTGGTCGCTACTCGAACAGCTAGCCGGACGCGCCTGACGAGGAACGCCGCTGACGGCGGCGGCGCGCAACGCCGACCCTGGCCTGAGCACGTCTGAGCGACGACAAGGCGCGTTCGAGGTCCATTTCCCCCGACCGGTTCTCGATGCGCTCCTGGGCCTGGCGTACAGCGGCTTCGGCGCGTTCGAGGTCGATGTCCTCATCGCGCTCGGCGGCATCGGCGAGAATGACGACCCGGTTGCCGTTCACTTCCAGGAAACCGCCCGACACCACCAGTGACATACTCTCACCGTTCTCGGTCAGCCGGACTTCGCCGGGTTGGAGGGTCGTCATCAAAGGAGCGTGGGAAGGAAGGACGGTGAATTCCCCGACCTGGCCGGGCGCGACCACGAGTTCGGTCACACCGGAGTAGACCTCGCCTTCGGCAGTAATTATGTCGAGTTGCAGTTGAGCCAAGTTTGCAAGTCCGTCGTGGGTATTGGTTGCCCGTCAGCCGTTCCTGTTTGCGGTCCGTCCTTACGCCGCCGTCATCTGCTCAGCTTTTTCAACAGCCTCGTCGATGGTTCCTACCATGTAGAAGGCCTGTTCCGGCAGGTGGTCGTGTTGACCTTCGACAATCTCCTTGAATCCGCGCACTGTCTCCTGGGTCGAGACGTATTTGCCGGGTATGCCGGTGAACACTTCCCCTACGAAGAACGGCTGCGTCAGGAAGCGCTGGATTCGCCTGGCCCGGCCAACGGCCAGCTTGTCCTCATCTGAAAGCTCTTCGATGCCCAGGATGGCGATCACGTCCTGCAGGTCCTTGTACCGTTGCAGGATCTGCTGCACGCCCCTGGCCACGTCGTAGTGCTCCTGGCCGACGATCGCCGGCTCGAGGATCCTGGAGTTTGACGCCAGCGGGTCGACCGCCGGGTACAGGGCCTGCTCCGACAGCGACCGGTCGAGCGAAATGTTTGCGTCCAGGTGGCCGAAGGTGGTGACGATGCCCGGGTCGGTGTAGTCGTCTGCGGGCACGTACACGGCCTGGAACGAAGTGATGGACCCGTTCACGGTGGAGGCGATGCGTTCTTCCAGGTCTCCCATCTCTGTGGACAGCGTTGGCTGGTAACCCACGGCGGAGGGCATTCTGCCGAGCAGCGCCGACACTTCCATGCCGGCGAGGATGTAGCGGTATACGTTGTCGACGAAAAGGAGCACGTCCTGCTTCTGCTCATCCCGGAAGTACTCGGCCATCGTCAGCCCGGTGAGGGCGATGCGTGCGCGGGTGCCGGGCGGCTCGTTCATCTGTCCGAACACCAGGGCGGTCGAGCCGAGTACGCCGTAGTCCTGCATCTCGTGCCACAGGTCGTTGCCCTCGCGGGAACGCTCGCCCACTCCGGCAAACACGGAAACTCCGCTGTGTTCTTGCGCGATATTCCTGATCAGTTCGGTGATGATGACGGTCTTGCCCACGCCTGCGCCGCCGTATGCGCCGATCTTGCCGCCCTTGGCGAACGGAGTGATCAGGTCGAAGACCTTGATGCCGGTTTCCAGGATGTCGGTGGTGCCGCGCTGCTCCGCAAACGATGGCGCAGGGCGGTGGATGGGCCACGTTTCACCCACATCGACGGGGCCGCGGTTGTCTATGGCATCCCCAACTACGTTGAACAGCCTGCCAAGTGAGGGCTGGCCGACCGGCACCGTTACCGGTTGGCCCGTGTCGGTTACCTCGATGCCGCGCGCCAGTCCGTCGGTCGGGCCAAGTGCTAGGCATCGAGCCCAGCTGTTGCCGACGTGTTGTTCGACTTCGAGCACGAGCCGCTCGCCCTCGAGTTCCAACTCAAGAGCGCTGAAAATTGTGGGCAACTCTTCGGGCGGGAACTCGACGTCCACAACGGTGCCGATGATTTGTACGACCCTGCCTTTGGAACCTTCTGCCATCTTGTTTTCCTTTGCGTCGTTCCGGGCCGGTTGCCGGAGCGTCTTGTCTCTCGTCGTATACGCGGTTGGTCGTGTTCCCTGCCGCTATTCGGTATCAGGCCTCTACCGCCGCGACACCTCCGATGATGTCGAGCAGTTCCGACGTGATCATCTCCTGGCGCGCCTTGTTCAGTTCCAGGGTGAGGTGGTCTACCAGTTCCAGGGCGTTGTCCGTGGCGTTCTGCATGGCGACCATGCGCGCCGAGTGTTCGCTGGCAATGGCCTCCAGGATCGTGTGATACACCACCGTCTCTACGTAACGGGGCACGAGTTCCTGCAACACCGCCCGCGGGGTCGGCTCGTAAATGAACCCAGACGTGTCCGCGTGGCCTTCGACAGCGGTCTCTTCGGGCGGTTCGACAGGCAGAAGTCGTTTTACGACGGGACGCTGTACCGCGGTGTTGACGAACTCGCTGTACGCGATGAGGACGCGATCGGCTTCGGCATGCTCGAACTCGTCCATGACCATGCGCGAAATGCCCACGGTCTCTTCGAGACTCGGGCGGTCGCTGACGCTGAATGAGGCCTTGAGGGTCTGCCCCGTCCTTATCACGAAGGTCTCGCCCTTGCGGCCGACGGCGATCACCTCAACGGGCGATTCAGACGCCTGTATGACCTCGCCAGCCGTGCGCTGGATGTTGCCGACCAACGCTCCGCATAGACCTCGGTCCGGCGTGATGAGCAGCAACGCGGTCTTGCTTACCGGCCTGTCGTCAAGCAGCGGGATGTTCAGTTCTTCATCCTGCGAGGTGATCGTCTCCACCAGGTCCGCAAGCACGCCTTGGATGCGCTGGGAATAGGGCCTGCCGGCCAGCACCATTTGCTGGGCGCGGCGCATCTTGGACGCGGCGATGAACTGCATCGCCTTAGTTACCTGCGCAGTATTTTCGACCGACCGTATTCGCCGGCGAAGTTCCCTGGTGCTTGGCATATCTCGTTACCTGGGCAGTCGTCCGTCCGGGTGGATTCTACTTTCGGGGGACCCGATTGAGTCGAATCATAGCCTCCGGCTGCCGGGCTAACCTCCCGCCACCGCCATGTCGGCCGTCTGCTTGTAGCCCTTCGCTGCTTCGTCCAGTTTCGACTTGGAGTCGTCGGACAGGTCGCCGGATTCAGCGATCTCCTTCAGCACGTCGGGGACGTTGGCCGCGGCGTAGTCGTACCATCCTGCTTCGAACTGCCTGACGGACTCGACATCCACTTCGTCGAACGCGCCGCTATTGGCTATGTAGAAAAGCGCAACCTGGTTCTCGAACGAGACCGGCTGGGTCTCGTCCTGCTTGAGAAGTTCTGTGAACCTGCGCCCGCGCTCCAGTTGCCTGCGCGTGGCTGGGTCCAGGTCGGCCGTGCCGAATTGCGCGAACGTGGCAAGTTCCCGGTACTGCGCCATATCCAGCTTCATGCTGCCCGCGACCGACTTCATGCCGCGCTGTTGGGCCGAACTGCCCACCCTTGTCACCGACAGGCCGGCATTAACGGCCGGCCGGATACCGGATGCGAAGAGGTCAGGCTCCAGATAAATCTGCCCGTCCGTGATGGATATGACGTTCGTGGGGATGTACGCGGAGACGTCCCCGGCCTGGGTCTCGATGACGGGCAGGGCGGTTATCGAGCCGCCGCCGAACTCTGGGTCGAGCCTGGCTGCCCGTTCGAGCAACCGCGAGTGGAGGTAGAACACGTCGCCCGGGTAAGCCTCGCGGCCCGGCGGCCTCCGGAGCAGCAGCGACATCTGCCTGTAAGCCCAGGCGTGCTTGGTCAGGTCGTCATAGACGATAAGGACGTCCTTGCCCTGCGCCATGAAGAACTCGCCCATGGTGCAGCCGGCGTAAGGGGCCAGGTACTGGAGAGCCGCGGGGTCGGACGCGTTGGCCGCAACGATGATGGTGTTGTCGAGGGCGCCGGTCTCTTCCAGCTTGGTGGCCACTGCGGCGACCTTCGACGCCTTCTGGCCTATGGCCACGTAGATGCAAAGGATGTCTGAGTCTCTCTGGTTGATGATTGCGTCCACGCACAGCGCCGTTTTGCCAGTGGTGCGGTCCCCGATGACCAACTCGCGCTGGCCGCGGCCTATCGGCACCATGGCGTCCACGACTTTCACGCCGAACTGGACCGGTTGATCGACCGACTTGCGGGTAACAACGCCAGGGGCGATCTTTTCGACCGGCAGAGTCGACTCCGTGTGCAGGGGTCCTCTGTCGTCCAGCACGCGGCCGAGGGGGTCGACCACTCTTCCGAGCAGTGACTCACCCACCGGGACCTCGATGATCCGGCCGGTGCTGCGGACTTCGTCGCCTTCCTTGATGTCGAGGTAGTCACCCAGGATGACCGCGCCAACGCTGTCTTCCTCCAGGTTCAATGCGAGTCCGAAGACATCCCCGGGAAATTGGAGTAGTTCGTTCGCCTTCACCCCGGAAAGACCGTGGATTCGGGCGATACCGTCACCTGCCTCGATGACGGTCCCGACGTCCACCATCGTCAATTCGGCGCCGAACTCTTCGATCTGCCGCTTGATTACAGAGGCTATGTCCTGACCTGCTACTGCCATACCTTTTGCTCCGCCTGCCGGGTCCCGATCTGCCGCGGCTTCACGCGGCTCGCGGGTCCCATTCATGGTTTGTCAAATGAAGAAGTTGCGGTTGTCTGCTCCTACGTTACCTCCGCGGGCCGGACGGCAATCTGGTCGCGCATCGATCGCAACCTGGTGCGAGTGCTGCCGTCGATCAACTGGTCGCCCACCCGGGCAACAACCCCGCCAATTATTTCTGGGTCGATGCTCTCGGTCATCGTGATCTCTTTGCCGGTGATGTCGGCAAGGCCGGTGCGGATCCTCTCCCTGCGAGCGTCGTCCAGTGGCACGGCCGAGGTGACCTCCGCCTGTGCGATGCCCCGGTGATCGTTGGCGAGTTCCTGGAACGTCGAGAAGACCTCCGGGAACGATCCGATGTCACCCCTCACTGCCATCAGCGAGAGCATATTCACTATCAGGGGTGCTACATCGCCAAGCAGCGTGTTGATCCCGTTCAGCTTCGCTTCGTCTCCCACCTGAGGTGCGATAAGCAGCGCCCGGAAATCTTCGTCGCTCAAGACGTCCGCTGCCTGGGCCATGTCCTGCTCCCAGCGCGGTATTCCCTCGTTTTCGAGGGCAAGCTGAAGCGCGGCTATGGCGTATCTGCGTGGTTTTGGCGCTGCCATTTACTTTGCCGTCAGGCTGCGGACCGCAGTCGCAAGTCGTCCGGTACGCATGAACGAAGATTCGGGCGTCCGCTGATGTTGGACGTTTGGGATCGTTCTGGTTGACATTCGGACCCGACTTATACGGTTCGATCAGTTGCGTTGCTTGGCGAGGCCCTCTTCGAGGACCTTGTCGATCAATTGCGCGTGCGAGTCCTTGTCGAGCGAACGTTCGACTACTCGTTCCGCGGCGGTAATCGCAAGATCGGCAAACTGTGCTCTCACCTGCTCGATTGCGGCGTCCCTCTCGCGTTCGATTTCGGCGCGGGCCCTTTCGAGCATCGCCTCCATTTCGGCGCGAGTGCGCGCGTCCTCTTGTTGCCTGAACTGGTTTGCGGCCGAGCGGGCCTCCGCAATGAGCGCCTGGCCCTGGTTCCTCGCCTCGCCCAGTTCGCGCTCGACCTGTTCGGCAGAGGATGCGGCCTCTTGCCTTGCCTGGTCCGCGGCTTCCAGACTCTCCCGAATCCGGTTGGCCCGCGCGTCCAGCATGCGCGTGATCGGCTTGTACAGGACCAAGTAAAGGACACCAAAGATGACCAGCACGCTGACCAATTGGGTCAGCAAACCGCCCAAGGTGATTCCTAGTCCACCCATGTGCTTACCTCAAACGGCCGTTCGGCCGGGTACGATCACGCCACGAAGACGATAATCACTGCGACCACCAGCGCGTAGATGGCGATGGCCTCGGCGAATGCAAGGGCCAGGATCATGTTCTGCTGGATCGGTCCCCTGGCTTCCGGGTTCCTGCCCAGAGCTTCCATTGCGCGCCCTGCGAGCAGTCCGATTCCCAGACCGGGCCCTATCGCGCCCAGGCCAATGGCAAGGGCCGCAGATATCGCCTTGAGACCATCTCCAATCGTAAGTCCGTCTACCAACTAAATTCCTCCTGGATGTTTCTCCAAGCAGCCGTCCCGGGGTCCGGTTCAGGACTTCAGGGCGGCGATTCACCGCGTGGTTAATGCTCCTCGGCGTGCTCCTCGTCATCGTGACTGAGACTCGCCATAACGCCGAACACCAGAGTGAGCATTGCAAAGATAAAGGCCTGAATCAACCCTACGAAGAGTTCCAGGCCAAGGAACGGGATGATCCCGATGAGAGGCAGCAGGAACGCCATCACGATGAGCAGAATCTCACCGGCGAACATGTTGCCGAATAGTCGGAACGTAAAGCTGATGGTGCGTGCGATCTCTCCGAACGCTTCGAGGAAACCCACGAAAGCCTGTATGGGGCCCTTGCCGAGGATGATGAACTTGCCGCTGTAGTGACGAAAGCCAAGCGCCCTGATGCCCCAGATCTGCACCGCGATCATTGCCACGATGGCGATGGCCAGCGTGGTGTTCAGGTCCGTGCTGGCGCCCCTGAAGAACGGGACCAGCAGGGCGGCGCGCTTGCCGACCAGGTCTGCGTACTTGTCCGGGTCGTCAGGGTCTACGGGCGCGCGCTTGACCACGCCGGCGTGCAAGTCTTCTTCGACGTGGTGAATATCATCGTCGTCGATGTCAACGACGTCCCGCAACGCCACTTTTGCGTCTTCGCCGCGCCCGAGCGGGACCAGCCCGAAATAGCCGCTGCCATCGAAGACCACGAACTCCTGGCCAGCGTTTTCCACCAACACCGCCCGGAGAGCCTCCTCATGCAGTTCTTCCTTGGTCAGGACGGGAAGGCCTTCCGCCTTCCGCATGTCCTTGATCTGGTCTTCCTTGTAGTGGAGGCGGTGTTCCACCCACTCTTCAACCGGTTCGATCCGGCCGACTGTGCCGACGCCCGGCAGGGTCCCCAGCCAGTTGGCAAACAGGACGAGGAGGAATATCGCTAGGACAAGGGGCAGGAATCGCCGGCCCGCGTGCCGTGCGCCGCCGGCGACGCTGTCTGCCGTGTTGTCGAAGAACTCGACGATGACTTCGAAGAGGTTTTGAAACCCGGCCGGTACTTCCCGCATGCGGCGCGTCGCGAGCCACGAGACCAGCAGCAGCACGAGCCCGGCAGCCCACAACATCACCGTGGTGTTCATAAGGTCGAACGGGCCGAGCCCGACGACTTTTTCAGCGGGAAGCTGAATTAACGGGATAGGTCCGCTCAGGAAACCGCCGCCAAAGGCTGCTCCAAGGGCCCCTCCCGCAAGGGAAACGAGTAGCGCCAGCAGGCCAATGATGGCGATGGCAAGGAGCTTCGGGTTGGAAAAGAGACCCTTCAACGACCCAAATCTCTGTTTCGAGTTCCGTCGTCTGTGCGCTCCGTATGGCGCCGACGGCTACTGTCGGATGCTCGGCTAGCGGCGTTTAGCATCCGCAACATGCCCGTGAATGCAACTATTACTCCGAACGCGGTTCCAGCCAACGTTATCGCGGGTCCGGTGTTAAATCTGCCGTCCAGCCACCACCCGCCAAAAGCTCCTGCGGTTATCGACAAGGCCACGTACCAGCCGATACCGGTGAGCCTCAAAATCAAGGCGAGGGTGCTCGGCCATTCGTCCTGATGGCCGTCGCCGGACCCACCATTTTTGCTCTTCGTTTTGAGCGGTTCAAATTCGCCAGGCAAGTGGGGAAGACCCCTCCCGGATTCGATTGCGTAGTTTATCACAAAGTTTTTTCTACAGACCCAAAACAAGCTCGGCGAGTGGGGCCCGGACGGGTCCCGATTTGACGTCTGGCAGCACGGTCAAAAGGCAAGGCCCCGCCTCGTTACGGGGCCTCAGTGTTTGCCTTGTTTTGGGATCCTGCGGCGCGGTGCCGTAACGTGCGCGATGTGCTCCGTACTTATTGTCGGGTTGGAATGACCAACCCGCTAGTGACGTCGAAGGTTAATCTTCGGGTGCAAGATCGTACGTTAGACTCGTCGCGCTGCGGACACCCGACAACGTTATTGAACCACTGTCCGTCAACTGCAATTGGTTTAGCGGATCCATGATCAAACGGACCTTTGGCCGGGCGTCAGCACCCTCGATGTTTGACACGACCACAAGGAAAAAGTTGGGCGTAGTGAGAGCACGCCTAACTTCGGCATTCGTTAATGTTATGTAGTCGGGTTCGGCCCCTGCACTGACTTTCAATTCATAATAACGTTGCAATTTGTCGATTGCGTCGGCCCCAACTCCGCGCTGCGCTCTCACGTCAGAAATCTGGTTATCGTCGCTGCTGAACAACATCCGAAGTATTTCCATTCCCACGGTCTCCCTATCCAAACCGGAGTAAAGGGGAACGGAAGTCTTGGCGCGTGGAGCGTCTCCGCCCATCTTGGGTTTCGCGAGGCTGGCATTTCCGACCCTTCTCCGGGGCGTTGTGCTTTTTTGTTTCTCGATGTGCCCTAGCGGGTCGACTAGTCTGAGTGATTGTGGGTCAACCAGCACGCGAGGGGGTCCCTTAGTCTGAGGTGTTTCGCGAACTACTCTCCCATTCGTGTTTGACGTTGGATTCGACGAAGTGGCCGCGCCTGGGCGCCGGCCGCTGGCCGAAGGACGGCGTTTGGCGTCGGCATTTTTCCGGAAGTCTTCCATTCGCACGTTTAGATCAGACTCGGTTTGCTCTTTCGCGCGCCTTGATTGCTCCTCGGCCAGTTGGATAAGCCGTGCCTCGCGTCCAGCCCGGGCTCGATCACAGGCTGCCAGCCACGCCTGCGCAAGATGCCGCGCGTCTCCCGTGAACAAGGTCGCGATTGCGCGGCCACCAGTATCCACGCGGGTTAGTTCCGCACGATCCTGGACGAAAACTATCCCCCGGCTGTTGTCGACCTTGGCCGCGACCTCACATACGTGTCGTTGGGCGTGACCTCGGCGGCCCGTGAATACGTTCACCGCGAGCGAAGAATGTATGTAGACGCTTAACTTCTCAATCGAGTCCCACGGGAATCTGACCCCCATGGCCAGTTCCGGTTCGTTGCGCGAAAGGTCTTCTCGAAGTAGTCGAATGGCCATTCCAAACAGTTCCGTCGACTCTTCGCATTCCATCGCACGTTCGGGTTCCATCACTCGGGCATCATCGGTACCAACTACTTCGATCCGCAAATAATCCATCAGCGAGCGAAACTGTTGAATCTCTCCGCCCGGTTCCCACATCGGAAGTTGGTCTCGGAGTCCCGCGAGCAAAACCGGGTCGTCTGTCGCGTACACCGGGCGTTCTCGCTGCCAGCCCTGTTTTGTCCACAAGGGGAGCCGCCGTAATTTCGCGCGGTCCTTTCTGCCGATGTCCGCTTTTGCAAGGGACTCCAGCGCCCGGATTGTTTCGAGCAAGATTGACTCATCGTCAGGACCTGGCGGGCCGCGTTTGCGGGCGATCGCGCGGATGACATCCACACAGTCCTCAATGGCCGGCTGCCTTAGTCCAAGTGCCTTCCACAGGGACTCGGTACCCGCAATCTCAGGGGCAAATGCCTTGTACTCGCCAAAGATATGAGGCCCGGCAAGGACGTTTTGAGGAGGCAGCCAGCCTAGGTCGGTGAAAACTAGACCTTTGCGGCTTCGAAATTCCCGTTGAAGTCGCTCTTGACCGCGGCCGGAAGGGCTGTCCTCCGACGGTCGCGTCTCGGCTAAAGCCTTGTAGACGACAGCAGTCTCTCGCTTGAGTTGGTCAGGTGTCCAACTGCCTTCACTTTTGGTTCCGGCACGCAGTTCCTTGAGCCGGTCGACCAGTTCAGTCCAATCCGGATCACCTGACACTCCGAGAGCAGTCAAAACCTCGCGCCAGTTCGGATGGTCAAGATCTCGGTGCAGATAATCGGCAGAGTCTTGGCCATGAATTGCTTCGTTACCGTAGGTCCGAAGTCGTAAGTCAGAAGGTCGACGAGGAATTCCACTTTCGTCGTCAAGCCAAGCGATGGCACGTACTTCCCAGAGCCAATATGCAGGCATTTGTCCTTTCAAGACCCAGCCGTAGTAGTCGCGCGCGGCGTCTACTTCGGCAAAGTCGCTCATGAGACGGTCCCACGCACGAGCTAACGTGGTGAGAAGCGCTGCAGCACGCCTACGCCTACGCCGCTTATCACGGCGCAACCGAGAAATGTCTCTGACCGCGGCCGTCAATGCGGGGCAGTCCCTATCATCAAGGGTGAATGTGGCGTCGCGAGCCTTCAAAACTGAGTTACGCTCCGAGGGCCCGCGATAAACCCAATCACCCAAACCGCGGACTTGACTGGCATAACGTCTCTCAAGCTTTGGGTGAGGGCGAAGTCGAGGTGCCCTCTCAGCACCCAGCATCCTTAGGAAGCTCTGCGCCCCGATTCCGGCCCGACCTAATGTGGAACGAAGTGTTCTCGCGTAGTGACCGCTTAACCACAAAATACCGGGAGATGTTTCGGCCGCGACGGCGAAGCTATCCGTTTCCCGATCGATCGCCCTCGGAAGATAGGCTTCAACCGGGCGCGCAATTGTGTCGTTTCTTACTATCCGGCGCCCCTTGGACTCGAATTCGAATGCCTGAAGCCAAATCGCGCTGCCGATGTCGCGTCCTAGCCTTTGTTGATCGTCATGGTCGAACTGCTCAAAAGCTGCCCGCAGGGACTGCACTTGTTGATCGGTCAAAGGCGTTTCTATCTGACGGCCCGCTCGGCCCGCCGCGGCCAAACGCTTAACAACTAGTCGATCATCGGGTTCGGCCAAAAGAGTCCCTGATTCCCGAAGCCACTTCAGGACTGTTTTGGCAGACTTGCCGTCCCCCAAGTGCGCGCTGTGGAGCATAGTTACCAAGCCGAGTTGTTCGGCTAAAGGGGATGATTCTGCGGCAACAGCTTCTGGTGAATTTCCCTGGGGAGGGACGAAGCGCTGTCCGTCACGGGCAATGACACACGGTAATGACAAAAGGCGCTGGTTCAGGCCTGCGTCAAGGCCCGCGGCAGCCAGAGCAATCGTCGAATGTAACGATCTTGTCTCGTCGTTCAACAATTTTAGTGCCCGCCCAACATCGACTAGTTCAGGGATGTCGGTACCGTTTGTCCGCCAGTCTTCCAGTACCGTTCTCCACCTACAGCCCTTGTCTCGGACTTGAATTGGAAGAGCAGCTGGCAACCCGGCGAGTTTGGCGGTTTCGGCCGCTGTCAGTATTTGCTCAAGTGGCTGGGCCTCAACTGCGAGTTGGGACAGGGGGACTTCGCCAGTCCCAGGGACGAAGAACGATAGTTGGGACGCCACGCGTTGTCTCGCTGACGTGATGATCGATTTTTCAAGCTCACCGATGAAAGTTGAGGGGCCTTCGCTTTCGCCTTCATCGGGGAGGGGGATTGCCTGCCATGCCGCCATGGGATCGCGAGAAAAGTGGTCGAGGACGGCTCGAGCCCAAAGACCGGCAATGGGCTGGACCAAGGCCCTGTTCCATTCGTTATTGGTGAAGTCGCTTCGATTTGTCAGCGGATCGAATTGGGCGTTGACGAATACAGGTACGCGAGTTTCGGTCACAGGGAGCCCTGCGTAAATCTGGCCGTGATTAATGCTGTACTGGGGAAGAGCTATCGCAATCGGCGTCGTCGCCTCGGTCTCCTTTCGGGTTCGTTGGATCCCCTCTGGTGTAGGGACGTCCTGGTTGTAAACGACCCATGAACGCCCGTCGGCGGCTTCCAACCCCTGACGAGCTACGGTTCTGTTCGCGTTCGAACCGTCCGACGCGATCGCCTCGGTGGGGTGGCGAGAAATTGCCAACTCGCGGACCACATTACCTTGTTCGTCGAAAAGAGCGACACTTGTGATTCGCCGGAGAAATAGCAGCGCAGCATCATCCCAACGGTCCACCCAATCCTCCAATTCACCCTGATTAACCGCTCCGTTTCCAAGAGGGACACGAAGAACAGTCCAACCTGCTTGAAAGACGTTAGGTGGTGCCTGAGGTGGGCTGACTGGTGACAGCGTGGGTTCGCCGAGCCTAACGTGGTACGGGGGGCAATGAATCTCGAGAGTTTTTGACAGAGATCGGAGAGCCGTTAATCCGATTCCAAACCGCCCGGTGGTGTCGGCTTCGCGGGATTTGGTGCTGTGCCAAGGAGTAGCCAGACCTAACACATGGGGCAGTCGTACAGGTTGTCCGTCATGGCTCACCCAAAGGTCGGCCGACCCAAGTGTTATCCGAACCTGTGAGGCGTCCAGATCGTCGGCGTTCTGAATTATCTCGGCAATGCCCTGGAATCTATCGCTGGAGAGAAGGTCGCCACTATCTCTGGCAGCTTCCAATGCCTGTGAGATGGTACCGGGAAGTTCGTCGAAGAGTTCGCTTAAGTGCCGGACCGCGGCCTCGGCTTCACTGGGATCATCGGGCTCACAAATGGGCGCTGAAGCGCCGTTCTCCAAGCGAAACAGTTCCTCTACCGACTTTTTTATAAGCTCAATCCGATTGCTGTTACTAAACAAAATTCTTTTGTCCCACGGGTCTTAGGTGATACTGCCATATTCAACCGATGAACACTTTGATTGGCCGTTGTCTGTGCAGGCACGCTGGAAAGAGGACAATCCACGCATAACACGCCGGGAGTCATACCCAGCCCGAATCCAATGTTAATGGTAATGGGTTGAGAAAATCCCCTCATTCACGCAGGTACCCGGGTTTCTATGTGATCCGGGTTTCGCAGAGGAAACGTCTAAAAAAAGGAGAGGCCCCGTCGCCGGACGAGGCCTCTTGGGCGCTTGATGGGTTCTCTGATTTTGGCGATCAGGTGCGGCGCCCTTACTTGCCTTCCTTGCCCTCGGGCTTGTCGCCTCTTTCGCCAATGCCCTTCATGTCGAGCGTCTCGATGAAGTCAGAGAACGCAGACATCTTTTCGAGTTCTTCCGGCTTGAGCGGGGCGTGTCTGTGCTCCTCGGAGCCCTCGGCGCCCTGGCCGATGATCGTGCCGCCTGTTTCCTGGTCAAGCTTCACGCCCGCCTTTGCCAGGACTGCCTCCTCGGCGAATATCGGCACCCGGGCGCGTACGGCCAGGGCGAGGGCGTCGGACGGCCGGGAATCGATAGGGATCGTCTTGTCACCGAACGAGACCATGATCTTAGCGAAGAAGGTCTCGTGGTCTAGGCCGGACACAAGAATGTGTTTGATCTCGGCGCCCAGTTCACCCAGCACGTTGTGGAGCAGGTCGTGAGTGAGGGGGCGCGGCACCGACACTTCCTGGAGCTTGATGGCTATGGCGTCGGCTTCATTGGGGCCAATCCAGATTGGGAGATACCGGTCCGATTCTTTCTCTTTGAGAATCACCACGCGCTGGTAGTTCAGCAGGCTCACCCTGATGCTGTCGATTTCCAACTCCATCATGGTCCAGTCTCCTTGCGCCGCGCCGTCGGTCAGCGCCGACGGCCTCGCCGCCTATTCTCGCACTATTTGGCCGGAAAGCGAATCGGGCCGCCGGTGGGCGCTAGTTTAACGGTTGAGCCCGCATCCGCGGCCCAGAGCTTGCGGGCAACGGATGCCCTGCCGCAACCGCTTCAGGCCTCTCGTGTGTTCTGCGCGATCTGGGCGGGCGTGCGCGAGATGGTCCGCAGTTCGACGATACGCCGGCTCAGCATCACGCGCCGGCCGCACGTGGTGCACTTCAGGCCGATGTCCATGCCGATGCGGTACACATCCCATTCCCTGCCTCCGCAGGGGTGTTTCTTCCTGAGGGTCAGCCGGTCGCCCGGCGCGAACGGCGTTCGCTCAACCGGGCTCATGGTTGTTAGACGTTACGCGGGCAGCCAGGGTTTCCTCTACGGCGGAATTCACCGCCGCGTTCAACCGTTTCGCGGCTTCGCGAGCAGCCTCTGCAAAATCGGTGCGTCTGCGGGAGGCGTAGATGATGCCCCTCGATGAGTTGATTACCAGGCCTCTACCCGAGCTGTTGATACCCGCGTCGACCACCGTCTTCACGTCGCCGCCCTGTGCGCCCACGCCGGGCACCAGGAAGGTGAGTTCGGGGTGGTCCTGGCGCAGCTGCCGCAATTCTCCCGGGGCGGTGGCGCCGACAACAATGCCGACACCGCCGGACTCGTCCCAGGAATTCGCCGCCTTGGCTACGAACCCGTAAAGGGTGGTTTCGCCCCGGCCGTTCGACAGGACCAGGTCCTGGAACTGGCCGGAACTCGGGTTGGAAGTGCGGCACACCACGAATATGCCCTTGCCCGGATGCCGCAGAAACGGTTCTATGGTGTCCACGCCCTGGTAGGGGTTGACCGTCGCGGCGTCGAAGCCCCAGGTCTCGAAGAGCCCTTTCGCGTACGCCGCCGCGACCTCTCCTATATCCCCCCGCTTTGCGTCCCCGATGATCAGGATGCCCGGCGCCTGCGACCGGATGTAGTCGACCGTTTTCTCCAGCGCGGCGATCCCTGCCGAACCCTGCGCTTCATAGAAGGCCAACTGCGGTTTGAATGCGCAGACCTGGTCGGCGGTGGCGTCCACGATGCCGCGATTGAAGTCGAAGATGTCCGCCACCGGCATCAGGTTCGGGTCGGGGTCCAGCCCCACGCACACGAGGCTTCGGGCCGCTGCTTGCTGTGAGTCCAGCCGATCGAAAAAAGCGTTCATGCCCATCCCTTCAACGCATTATGCCGGGGGCTCGCGCCAGTCTCTCCTAGTATATTCTGGCCCATTCCCATACGCCGATGAACGGCGCCGGAACAGGCATGTGCATCGAACTGACAACGCCTACACGCGAGGACCTGATGACCGTTTACGAACGGCTTCACACCGCGTACGGGCCGCGAAACTGGTGGCCCGGGGACGGGCCATTCGAAGTCATCGTAGGAGCCATCCTCACCCAAAACACCGCGTGGAAGAACGTCGAAAAGGCCTTGGTCAACATGCAAACGGCCGGGCTATGGAGTTTCGAGGCGGTGCTACAGGCGAACCGGGACGAATTGGCTGAAGTCATCAGGCCATCCGGGTACTACAACACCAAGGCGCGCAAGCTGCAGGTGTTTGCCGGAGTCGTGGTGGAAGAATACGCCGGTTCGTTGGAGACCTTGTTTTCGCTGGAATTGGCTGATCTGAGGCAAAGGCTGCTGAGCATCTGGGGAATCGGGGAGGAGACGGCGGATGACATTGTGTTGTACGCGGCCGGGAAGCCATCGTTCGTTATCGACACTTATACGAGGCGGATCGTCGACAGGCTCGGCTGGAAGACGGGCGGCGCGAAATACGTCGATTACCAACGCCTGTTTGCCGACCTGCTACCCGCCGACGCCGCTTTGTTCAACGAGTATCACGCGCTACTGGACGCCCACGGTTCCCGTACCTGCAGGAAGACGCCTCAGTGCCCGGGCTGTCCGCTGCAGGACCTTTGTCTGACCGGTAACGGGGTGCACTTCCCATAGGTTCAGTGGGGCCCCATCCCCAAAATTGCGTTCCTATACCCTGCTCCTAACACGTCATCCTTGAGCGAAGCGAAGGACCTCCCGCACGTCATCCAACCACCCCTTTGTCCACCGGCCGCCCCTCATTCCCAACATGTCGTTACTCTGAAGACAAGCCTGCCAGCCCTCGATCGTCTTACCGGCGAATGACGGCATCCACGGCGTCGATGCGTTGCCGGGCGTCCCTGCCTGGCCATTTTCATTACGATGACATGGAAATGGGCCGGCACTGCGCCGCCGTGTTCCCGGCCAGCCTGTGCCTATTGAAAGGATGTAGTCATGCGAATTGCACTCATTGGCCAATCCGCGTTTGGCGAAGCTGTACTTCGAGCACTTGCCGGAAGCGGCGCTGATGACATTGTCGGCGTCTTTTGCCCGCCGGACCGGGAGGGCAAACCCGTCGACCCGATCAAGTCAGCCGCAGGCGAATTGGATGTCGCCGTCTATCAACCGCGGCGTATGCGAAGCGCCAGGGCCATCAGGGAGTTCAGGTCGCTCGACGCCGATCTGTGCGTGATGGCCTTCGTGACTGACTTCGTGGCTTCGGAAATTCTCGAAGCTCCTCGCCTTGGGACCATCCAATACCACCCTTCGTTGCTTCCAAGGCACCGCGGTCCGAGTTCGATCAACTGGCCCATCATCTTCGGCGAGACGGAGACCGGCCTGACGATCTTCTGGCCCGACGATGGCCTCGACACCGGACCGATCTTGTTGCAAAAACACGTCCCGATTAGCCCGGACGACACCCTCGGATCGCTCTACTTTGACCACTTGTTCCCGATCGGAGTGGAGGCGATGGTGGAGTCGGTCGAACTCGTGCGGCGTGGCGAGGCCCCACGGATCGTCCAGGATGAGTCGCAGGCCACGTACGAGGGGTGGTGCACGGATGACGACGCACAGATCAACTGGGAGAAACCGATTGAACAGGTCTACAACCTGGTACGCGGCTCGAACCCCCGGCCCGGCGCGCACACGACGCATCGCGGCGAAATGCTCAGGCTGTTCGACTCCGAGTCATTGCCTGCAGGCCAGGAAGTCGCACCCGGTACCGTGACCGCCGTCACGGACGGCGGCATCGAAGTCGCGGCGAAAGGTGGCCGGATACGGGTGAAGCGAGTACAGGCCAAGGGGCAGCGCAAAACGCCGGCTGCTGAGTGGTCGGCAGGTGCTGGCCTGCGCCCCGGAGACACCCTCGGAAGCTGATGCCCAAGTCCCCATCGGAGACCCCTGCAATACCCCCTCTCCTGGAGGGAGAGGGTTGGGGTGAGGGCGAAACGTAGTTAGTTGCAAGCCGCCGCGTACTGGTGCACTTCAGGCGGTACTAAAATTGGAGCGTGGTAACCGAACGACAGGAACGAAACGACCCAGGTCAACCGCCGGATGAAGGCGCCAATGCGCCCGGCCCGGCGTTGGACCTGCGCGCCCTCGCCCGGGAGCTGGTCGAGTTCCCGAGCATCACCGAAAAGCTCGCCGGCAGCACCCGCTTTTTCCTGTCACGCGAGTCGGCTCTGGCGACGGTCCCGCAGACCCGGTCGGAAGACGTCGAGCGGCTGCAATCGGAAACGGCCGAAGCCCGCCTAATGCTCGATACGGTTGGGGACATAGGTCTGGGCGGTATGGAGGACCCGCGGCCGCTGCTGCGCCGCGCCGCGCTCGGCGGAATGCTCACCGGCGCCGAGCTGATGCAGACGGTGAATGTCCTCGAGTCCATCTGGGTTGCCAGGTCGGTGGTCAATTCGATGAAGGGCCGGGCGCCGCGACTCGAGGACCTGGCGGGTGAAATCCCCGACCTGCGGCAGATTGCCGAGCGTATCAAGCAGTCCCTAACGGACACCGGCGACGTGCGCGACGACGCAACGCCGCGGCTGGGACCGCTCAGGAAGAGGGCAGCCCGGGCCTATCAGAGACTGTTAAACCTGCTGGAAAGAATGACGGCCCGGCCGACCATTCGCGCCGCGCTGCAGTCGTCGGCCATCGCGGCGCGCGGCGACAGGCTGGTGCTGGAGGTCAAGTCAGGCCATCGCGAAGACGTGCCCGGCATCGTCCACGACGTATCCAAGACGGGCGCCACGATATTTGTCGAACCGTTCCGTGCTGTCGAACCCTGCAACTCGTGGCGCGAACTTGCGGCCGAAGCCCAGCGTGAAGAGGAGCGGGTACTGATCAGGCTTTCGAGGATCATCGGCGGCCGCGAGCAGGAAGCGATTTACTCCCTGGAGGCCGCGGCTGACCTCGACCTGATCGTGGCCCGCGCCCGGCTTGCTGCGACGATGAACGGCATCAGGGCGGAGACGCTGCCCGATGGGGACGACGTTGCGATACGGCTTTACGGCGCCCGCCATCCGCTCCTGGGCACAGACGCCGTGCCCGTCAACGTGTCGATCGGCCCGGGTTACAAGGGGCTCGTCATAACAGGCCCGAACACGGGCGGGAAGACGGTGGCGCTCAAGACCATTGGCCTCTTTGCCCTGATGCACCAGTGCGGGATGCAGGTGCCCGCCCTGACGGGAACGGCTTTCGCGGTGTTCGACGGCGTCTATGCAGACATCGGAGACGCACAGAGCATCGAACGTTCAGTGTCGACATTCTCATCGCACATGGGCAACGTCGTGCGCATCCTCGGCGAGGCGGGTCCCGGGTCTCTTGTCCTGCTGGACGAGCTTGGCACCGGGACCGATCCCGACGAGGGCTCGGCGCTGGCGCGTTCGATACTTCTGCACCTGCTGGAGCGCGGCATCCCAACGGCGATCACCACACACCACCGGGCCGTTGCCGAGTTTGCGACCACCATGGCAGGCGCCGTCAACGCCTCGGTCGAACTCGACCCGAAATCCATGCTGCCCACCTACCACCTCGTCACCGGCATACCGGGGCGCAGCTACGCCCTGAACGTGGCGTCGATCCTGGGACTTTCGGAAGACATCCTGACCGAAGCGCGCCAGATGCTGGACGAGGGGCACATAGAGGCCGAGCGGTTGCTCGACCAACTGCAAAAAGAGCGCAATGAACTCAGGAACGCGGCCGTAAAGACCCAGGAGGAGTTGGCAAACGCGGCGGCGGCGCGAGTCGATTTACAACGACGCCTGAACGCCGTCGTGCGCCAGCAGGAGGACCTGGTGGAACGAACGCGGTCGGAACTTCGCCGGGACGCAGACGCTACCCGCAAGGAACTGCGGCGCATCGCGGCCGAGGCGAGGCGCGACGCGACACCGGCTGAAGCGCAACGCGCGGTCACCCGGATCCGACAACGAATCAGCGATCCCACGTGGTTTCCCATCGCCGGTGTGGACGAGGCGAAGAAGATGGCCGGAGGGCAACCCGCGGGCGCCGATGGGTCCGAAAGCAGGGGAGTGCAACAGGGCGACCTCGTCGAGATCAAGGGCCTGAACGTCAAGGCCAATGTGTTGGCCGTAAACAACGACGGTACGGCAGACCTGAGGATGGGAAACGCCAGGATTCAGTTGTCGGCGAACCAACTCCGGGTCCTGGAAGAAGCGGAGGACCGCCAGCAGGAACCGCCTGTCGATGTCAAAATTGACGCCGGCTCCGGTACGTCAGAAACGGACAGGCTCGACGTCCGGGGCTACCGCGTAGACGACGCCGAGATAGAAGTGGGCCGGTACGTCGACCGCTGTTCGCTGAACGGCATGGAAACGTGCGAGATTCTCCATGGCGCCGGCACGGGAGCACTGCGGCAGGCGGTCAGGGAGTTGCTGGCCACATCGCCGAACGTCGTTGGCTTCGGCCCAGCGCCGGCAAATCGCGGCGGCAATGGGGTAACGGTCGTCGAACTCCGCTAGCGGTGTCAGTCCGTGCGGCCGTTGCTTTCAGGCGACAGCTTGTCTTCGGCCGGGTGCACCCTCAGGTCCGGCAACCACATGAGGAAACCGGGCAGATACCAGTTCCGGTCCCCCAGGAGCTTCATGCTGGCCGGTACCAGGACCGACCTGATGAGCGTCGCGTCCACCAGGATCGCAATCGCCAGCCCGAAGCCGAACTGCTGGAACGTGGCGAGGTCGCCGACCGCAAATCCCATGAAGACCGCGACCATGATCAGGGCCGCGCCGGTGATGATGGCGGACGTGGAGCGCAGGCCGAACGCTATGGACTCATCGTTCTTCCCGGTCTGATCGAACCGTTCCCGAATCCTGCTGAGCAGGAAGACTTCGTAGTCCATCGACAGCCCGAACAGGACGGTAAACAGGAATAGAGGCACCCATGCCTCGATGAACTGGACCTGGGTAAAGCCGAACAAGTTCGCCCCGAATCCCATCTGGAAAACGATCACCACCAGGCCGTAGGCGGCGCCGACGGAGAGCAGATTCATGAGGATCGCCTTGACGGGGACGAGTATCGACCTGAACACGAAGAGGAGCAGTAAGAAGCTCAAGGCCAGCACGACGCCGATGACTATGGGAGTCCACATCGAGACCAGGTCGAAGAACGCCACGTTGACCGCCGTTGCGCCGCCGATCAGTACGCTCTCCGGCAGACCGGACATCGGTACCAGCCGCTCGCGCAGTTCCTCTACTGCGGCGTTGGCCTCGCCGGAGTCCCCAGACACGGTCAGCGGAATATTCAGGACTCCGATTTCGCCATCTTCACTGACGACATACGGCATCGGATCGCCAAGCGCCTGAATGGACTCGACCGACCCGGACAACACTTCGATGCCGTCCCGCACCCGCGGAGAAGACGCGTCGCCGTCGACAACTATGTCGATGGAGGACAACGTGCCGAGCGCTTCGGGGAATTCCTCCTTGAGGTAGGTGAACGCGCTCTTCGACCTGAAATCGTCTGGCAGGGTCTCGACACCGTTGAAGCCGATATTGATGTCCAGATTCGGCACCGCCAGGGCGACGAGCACAGCGGCGACCGCGACCAAGTGGATCACGGGGCGCCGCAAGACTCTCCTGGTAACCCAGTCCCAAAACCCGCCCAGGCTCACGTCGCCCTTGAAACGCTTGATCCGTAGGTCCGGGATTTTCCAGGCGTACACCTTGTCGCCGAGCAACTTCAACAGCGCAGGCAGGAAGGTTAGGGAAGCGAGGACCGTCACCGCGACGACTAGAATCGCCCCCAGCGCCATCCCCAGGAAGACGGTCGTCGGTACTATCAGCATGCCCGCAAGGGCGATCACGACGATCATCCCGGAGAAGAAAACGGCGCGGTTTGCCGTGGCCCCGGACCTCGCTATCGCTTCCTCTATCGCGAAGCCCTTGGCCCGCTCCTCCTTGAAGCGCGCCACGATGAATAATGCGTAGTCGATGCCGACGGCCAGCCCGATCATGGTTATGAAGTTGGTAACGAAGAACGGGATGCTTTTGTAGAACTGACCGATCAGAGCGACGGTGCCCGTGGCGATGGCGATGCCCATGGCGGCCAGGATTACGGGGATCCAGGTGGAGCCGACTGCCCTGAATACAAGCAGCAGGATGACAACGGCGATCCCTACCCCGATAGTCTCGCCCTGGATCAGGTCCCTCTTGGCGACTTCCCTGAAGTCGTCGCCAATTGCGGCCTCTCCGGCCACCGCTATGTCGAATCCGTCGGTCGAGTTTGATTCGGCGATTTCCAGCACGCCTTCGGCGCTCGCGGAAGCTGCCAGCGTGACTGGGATGATCGTCCCTCTGCCGTCCGACGCGGTGATTTGTGCCGCTGCCTCCGGCGGGAGCAGGTTCAGATTGGGGACTGAATAGGGGCTGGCGAGTACGGGGTTTTCCGGGTCGCGGTCGAGCCCGAGGATTTCGGCATGGACCTTGTCGATTCGGTCCCTGAACAGAGGGTCGTCGACGGTCAGGGAGTCGTGGCGTATCACCATGATCTCCGTATCGCGTCGCTCTTCACGTAGGCCGCTTTCGACGAGCAGCCGTTGGGCCTTGACCGCCTCCGGTTCGACAGTGAAGTGGCCGCCTTCCTCCGTGGTTCCGGACTCGATCAACTCGAACCACAGGACCGACGACACGATGGCGGCCGCGATCCAGATGCCAACGACCAGCCACGGCCGCCTGGCGGATTCTCTGGCGAGCTTCTCGCTCGAAATAGTCATCGCTCTATCGCACCCAATACGAATTCAGAAACGGCGTATACATGTTGATACGACGACGGCGAGCCGGCGTATCGTCTTTCAGCGTCTACCTTTGATAAAAACTGCGGGCAGGGAATACTTCCCTGGATACATTTATACGCCCTGGAGCCGTCAATTCATACGCCCCCAAGCGACCGGAAATGTTGACTCGCTCATTCTTGCGAGTACGCGCCGATTCCCCGCGCCCGCGAGCCGTAGAATCACGCCATGACGGCAAACAAGATCGAACCCGTTGAATTGGTAAGGCTCGTTCACGCGTCGCCAACGCGGGTCTGCGCAGTGGTTACTGGTGCGGGCGTGTTGTCGTTGGCGTGGCTGTTCGGCGAGCCGGGCGCGTCCAGGACGTTTCTTGACGCGCAGGTGCCTTACTCCATGCGGGCATTGGACGAGTACGTGGGTGTAGACGCTGAACAGCACGTCTCCGCGCTCGAGGCCGACCGCATGGCTGCGGCCGCGCTGAAACGGGGGCGACGCCTGGGCGGGTCGCCCGGGGTGCTTGCCGGGGTTTCCTGCACAGCCACAATAGCCACAGACCGTGCCAAGAAGGGCGAGCATCGTTGCGCTACCGCGTGGAGGCGTGAAGACGGGGGCGCGGTGTATTCCCTGACACTTGTGAAGGGAGCGCGCGACCGCGCCGGGGAAGAATTGGTGGTGAGCCGGCTCTTTCTCAATACTCTGGCAGAGGCCTGCGGCTTGGACGAACGGGTCGACTTGCTTCTGCTCAAAGGCGAGTCCTTGATCGAGCGCCAGTCAACGGGCCGGTTGCCCACATGAAACTGACGTGGCAGACCTGATCGAAAGCCTGTATTCAGGCGACACGCCGTTTGTCGTCGTGGAGCCGGACGGCAGGCAGCATTCAGTCGCTCCCAAACGCGCGGTCGTCCTGGCAGCCTCGTTCAACCCACTGCACCAGGGTCACACCGGACTGCTCGAGGCGGCACGGGACATCACGGGTCTGCCCGGCTGTTTCGAACTGTCCATTGAAAACGTCGACAAACCCCGACTGTCTCAACCCGAATTGAGAAACAGGCTGGAGCAGTTTTCCGGCCTGGTGCCGGTAATGGTGACGAATGCGCCGACATTTGTAGAAAAGTCCAGGTTGGCGCCCGGCTCGGTATTCGTGACCGGCGTCGATACCGCCGAACGGCTGTTCGTAGACAGGTACTACGACCGCGATGACCGCCGAACGAGCAACCGGGCCCGGATCTCACCCGCCGCGCAAGCGTTGCACGAATTGCGCAGGAATGGCTGCAGCGTGCTGGTAGCCGGGCGCGTGATGGAAGGCCGCGGCTTCGTGACGCTTGACGATCTGGATGTGCCGCCGGAGTTCCGGGACCTGTTGGAAGAGGTCCCGGCTACGAAATTCAGAGAAGACATCTCTTCGACGGCCGTTCGGAACAGTTCTCGGCCCGGTGGCTGAGTTGCCATGCCGACTCGCCCACTGAACGGCTCAGAGGTCGGCCAGTTCGTGGAAGTAATAACGGGGCCCGCCGTCAGGCGTGTCTCTGAGGGTGTCCGGTTCGGAGTAGAGCGGCGTGGCAGAATGGTCCTCGGTCATCACGGCCCACCGCAGCAGCATTTCCCGCAATTCCCGGCGAGTTGGAGCCATCGAAGGTTGCTCCGCCAGGTTGGTCAATTCCCATGGGTCGGATTCCATGTCGTACAACTCGTCAACGGGGTCCATGGGATCGTAGACGTACTTCCAGCGGTCCGTTCGGACCATCTTCGGCCGCCCCTCGGCGTTGCGTGCGTGCATCAAGCGGGTGTGGACGACCGGATTCGGGTCCGTATAGTCGGGGTACCTGTGCAGGTCAGACATCAGCACGCGTGGCCCGCCGGCCCCGTGCTCGGCGAACACCGCCTCCCGGCCTGTCCCGCCCGCGCCCGGCAGTAGCCTGCCGTATGCCGGCTCCGGGACGTCAAGGCCGATAAGCGACGCGACCGTGGGCATGATGTCTATGTTGCTCACCAACTCCCGCCGCGTCACGCCGCTTTCCAGTCCACCGGGCCAGGAAACTATCAGCGGCACGCGGGTCATGCAGTCGTAGAACGTACCGGACTTGAGCATCAGGCCGTGTTCGCCTGCGTAGTCGCCGTGGTCAGCCGTGAATATGACGATCGTGTTGTCCGCGAGCCCAGTCTCATCTAGGGACTGAAGGATCGCGCCGATGGCGTCGTCGAGGTAGCGGATCATCCCGTAGTACATCGCCACTGCGCGGCGGAGTTCCTCTTCACTAGTGCGGTCGAGTCCCATCAGGTGACGGTAGACCAGCAAACGCTCCATTTTGGCTTCGAGGTCACCTTCCCTCTGCGGGGGCATTTCGATGTCTTCTGGTCTGTACATGGAAGCGTAGGGCTCGGGAGCAGCCAGCGGATGGTGCGGGTCGGGGAACGAGACCCACGCGCAAAACGGCGCGTCCCCTGCGACGGCACTCTCCTCCAGGTATTGCGCGGTCCTCGCAGCGATCCGGCTCGACGTACAAGCTTCGGGCGGGTAGGGGATGGTCGCGGAGTGTGTGACCGACTGATTGAACGCAGGAGCTTTCAGAAACTCCGCAACCGCGCGGGCGTCGCTGTCGCCCTCCGTATTGGTCAGCCCGACGTGCCCCGCCTCGACGCGGGTGGTGAACAGGTGCTTATCGTGACCCTGGAAACAGTGGTCCTTGCCGATGAGCGCCATGCGGTAACCGGCGTCGGAAAGCAGCCGTGCATAGTGGACCCGGTCCCCGGGCATGAGCACCTGGTTGTGGCGTACACCCGTGTTGTGTGGGTACATGCCCGTCCATAACGCGACTCTCGACGGGACGCACATCGGCGCGGTGACGTAGTGGCGCTGGTAGAAAATCCCCGAATCGGCAAGTCGTTCCAGGTTGGGCGTGGAAACGTCGGGATTGCCGTAGAGGCCAAGGGCGGTGGCCTTGAGTTGGTCCGCCATCAGGATCAGGATGTTCGGCCGGTCGTCAGTCAACTTGGACTCCTGGTGCGGTATGCATGTTGGATCGTGCTCCCGCGCCCCTACCAGCCCTCGTACAACTTCGACTGACCGAGGTCGATCACCTGGTAGGGAAGACCACTCGCACGCGCCGCGCCTTCGCCGGCCGCGGTCACCAGCCACGTCCCGCCCTTGGCGACCGCTTTTCCGTCGACCATGATCGGCTTCCCGGCGACAAGCGACATCGTGGCGGTCCCCGTTGACCTGTCCACAATTGTGACATCTGCGTCCGCGCCCTCCGAAAAGTGCCCCTTTTCCAGCAGGCCGAACGCGCGGGACGGCCGGTACGACAGCTTGTCCGCCGCTTCGAGGGGCGATAGGGCACCGAATCCCACAAGCGCAAAAGTACGCCTGATCGACACGTTCCTGGGCAGCGCGCCGCCGTCTGTGCTGACCGCGTCGATGGCCCAGTCGCCGTCATCATGGCGCGCCGTGGTGAGCGTGTATGCAGTCGATGCCGGATTGACCGGGAAGCTCAACCCGGCGGCTGTCTGCGCCGATTCCCAGATCTTTATCGCCTCGTCCCCGGTCACCAGTACGATCCGGTCGCCTTCAGGTTTGAGCGCGGAGCAGTAGCCGTCTTGCATCGCCTGCCGGAGACCCTCTTCGTTCGTCGGGTACCCGCGTGTGACGAGGCAGTTTTGCGCGACGTTGTAGACCACGTTTCCGTCTTCGTCACAGAGACCGTTAGTGCCGTTCTGCTGGGCGAGATAGGCCTCGGTTACGACCTGTCCCCGCATGCCGCCCAGGATGCGCAGGGCTTCGTTCGACTCCTCCGGCGCGGACATGATGAGCCCCCGGCAGTACGAGTTGATGTGGGCAACGTGAAGCCGGCCGTTACCGACGATGCCGGGGACCTCGCGCAGGCCGTCGATGTGGCTCCCGCTGTCCTTGGAACCAACGTGGTACGCCACCCAGGCGCCCATTTCGTTGGCCACGGACACCACGTCGGCGGTGGCCTCGGGCGTGAACGGGTGGTATCCGCCCAGGAGCTTTACGCCGATGGCGCCTTGCTCCAGCGTGCTCCCGATCGCCTCGCGGATCGCCGGGGGGCGCGGGTCGTCTTCGCTGATGGTCTCGTGCGGTATCAGGCCCAGCAGCGTCGCTACATTGAGCCCGGCTCCATCCCGCCTCATGCCGTCGATCATCCGGTTCGGCTCACCTGCCAGGTCCAGGATCGTGGTCGTTCCGCTCTCCACCAGCATCCGATGGCCCACCGCGCGGTCCGAATTTCGTTGCCAGGCGGAGGAGACGTGTGCGTGCAGGTCGATGTGGCCCGGCATTACGAATTTGCCGGCGGCGTCGATGACTTTGACGCCACCCGGCCTCTGTACGGACTCGGCTAGGCGTTCGATACGGCCGCGCCTGATCAGAATGTCAGACACCCCGTCAACCCCGTTCACAGGGTCCAATACGTGTCCGCCGGTGATGATGGTGGATTCAGGGTCTTGCAAAACTACGCTCCGGCTTTGGTGAATGGGCGAATTCCGGCTGCCTGGGCGCCGGGCTGCGTCCCGGAGAGGTTGCAGGCTAGCATTTCAATGCCGCTGCGTGTCGGGAGTGGTGCAGGCTCCGGATGATGGGCGCATGGCTGCGGACGCCACCGAAGCGGGGCCCCATATTGGGCGCAATTCGGGATGAACTGCCAAATTGGCGGCAATCATCTGGCAAGACGCGAGTTAAAGTAGGGGTCGTCATGTCGACTTTTACTCCGGGCCATCTTGGAAAATGGGAGCCGCTCTACCACGACCTGGTGGAGGGCATATCCCTGCCGTTGACGCCGGAGGGCACGTGGATGCTCGGCGATAAGCCAGGGCTGCTGGCCATTTTCGACGAGGCGGGTCCCGTCTACATCGGCTCGAGCGGCAACATCGCTCGTGACACGCGTGTCTGCCTGGCCGGCGGTTCGGCTCACGAGTTCCGGACTCTCATGGCGATGCAGGACTTGCGCGCTTCACCGAAGAACGCTGAAGCGCGCGCCAAGTCCGGCCCGCTGGCGGAAAGACTAAACAAGCGCGTGATCAAGCTGACCTACCGTGTCGTCGCTGCGCCGAACCCGATGCTGGGGGCGCTAGCGGAGGCGTTTACAGTAGTCGCGGATCCCAGGTTGAACGGCCCGACCGCCGTCGCCAACCGCGCCCTGGACGCGTTGCTCTAGAAGCGCCTGCGCCTGCCTTAAACCCTCGCGCATCTCGCGACGCGTTTTCCGGGCGGCCTCCCCGGTCGCCTGCAGACAGCAGGTGCGAGACCTTCAGGAAGAGCCTTGCGTACCCCGTACGCGACGCCCGGCAAGAATGCGTCTCCTGGCCGCGGGATGGTGGCGCAGGAACGGCGGCACGGAGAGTGTCTCGGCGTCGAGGTCCTGTACGGGCGCCAGCTCTTCGGTGGGTTCCGGCTCGACGAGCATTTCTTCTTCTTCGACCGGGAATCCAGTCGCGATAACGGTCAGCTTGACCTCATTTTCGAGCTTGGGGTCGGTTACCGAACCGAAGATGATGTTTGCGTCCGGGTCGACCATATCCGAGATTACCTGCGCCGCCTGGTGGACCTTCTCCAAGGTCAGGTCGGCGCCGCCGGTGACGTTGAAAATCACCCCTGTGGCGCCATCGATCGACACTTCGAGCAGCGGTGATCGGACCGCTTCCTGCGCGGCGATTACGGCGCAGTCCGGTCCGGTGCCTTCGCCAATGGCCATCCAGGCCGGACCGGCGTTTTCCATCACGGCGCGCACGTCGGCGAAGTCCAGGTTAATTTCTCCTGGAATCAGGATCAATTCGGCGATCGATTGCACACCCTGTTGAAGGATGCCGTCGGCCATTCGAAATGCGTTCTCCATGGTCAGACGCTCATCCGAAATGGCGAGGAGCCGGTCATTGGGAATAACGATCAGCGTGTCGACGCAGGACTTCATCTCCTCGATGCCCTCGAGGGCCTTCTTCATGCGGAGCGAACCCTCGAATGCGAACGGCTTGGTGACCACCCCAACCGTCAACGCGCCAACCTCGCGGGCGGTCTGCGCGACTATAGGCGAGCCGCCCGTGCCCGTTCCACCACCCATGCCGGCCGCGACGAAGATCAGGTCCGCGCCGGTGAGCGATTCGCGGATCTCATCGATGCTTTCCTCGTGGCACGCCCGTCCTTTAGAAGGGTCTCCGCCTACACCCAGTCCCCGAGCGGTCTGATCGCCAACCCTGAGCCGGGACGGCACCGTGGAATTTTCCAGAGCCTGAGAGTCGGTGTTGACGGCGATGTACTCGATGTCGGCAATCCGGTTGCCGTACATCCTGTTGACGGCATTCGAACCGCCTCCGCCAACTCCGACCACCTTGATGGTGGCCTTTAACGCGAGACCATCCTGTCCAGCGTCTATAGTTTCCTGCATGGCTGACTCCCGGACGTACAGAGACCTCGGGCAGCTTGCCTGCCCGCTCCTATTGGGCAGTACACGCCCGAATTCTTTTCGTAATCCCAACCGGATGGATCATGGGACAACGCTAAGTCTCAGTTTATTCCCGTAGCATAGTGACATTCAGGAGATTCTACCAAGTGGCCCACGATACGGAATACCAGTCCGGTATCGCCAGTTTGAGTCCGACCCCCGGACCGTCGGTCCCATGTCTTTCTCGCAGGATCGATAGCGGGCTCGGGACGTCACCCGGTCACGCAACCGCGCCGCTCTTGACCAAATTGGACACGCGGTCAGAGTCGTAGCCGAGTAAGTCCGCAAGCACTCCCGCGGTGTGCTGACCAAGCCCGGGAGCGGGTGTCTCACTTACCTCCGAATTGCCGGAGTGGATAGGACTTCCGACGCTCGAAATCTCGCCGTACTCCGGATGAAGCGTGCGGGTGATCATGCCGAGCGCGGCGACCTGCGGGTCGTCTAACGCCGATCCAACGTCATTGACAGGCGCGCAGGGCAGGTGAGGGGACATCGCCTCGAGCCATTCGGCCGTCGTCCGTTCCCTGAATTTCTTCGCCAGTGTTGGCAGTAGCTCGGCCCGGTTTTCATTCCGCGCGGCGAACGACGAAAAGCGGGCATCGTCTGCGAGTTCGGGCAGTCCCAACTGCTGCACTAACGACTCCCAGAACTTTTCCTTCGCGCAAAAAACGGCTATCCAACCGTCGGAGGTCTCAAAGTTCTGGGAGGGGACCAACGTCTGATGCGAAGAGCTTTCAGTCCGCGCCGGCTCCCAGTCCCGGTTCAGATTCCAAGATGCCAGGTACGAGAGCATCGAGATGGCCGTGCTGAACAGGCTCACGTCAACGTTACGACCGACCCCGGTCCTGCGCGATTCGACGAGCGCCGCTGTCAGACCCAGTGCCGACGCCAGCCCGCCGGCGAAGTCGATTATCGAAACGCCGCACTTGGTCGGAGGTCCGCCCGGTTCGCCGGTCAGGTCCATGTAGCCGCAAAGGGCCTGGAGTATGGCGTCGTACCCGGGTTGGGACTTCCTCGGGCCGACCGGGCCAAACCCTGACAGGGAGCAGCAGACTATCGCCGGGTTCAGGTGCTTTAGTCCGGCGTAGTCGACTCCCAGCTTCGCGGGAAGGTCTCCCCGGAGGTTGTTGTAGACGGCGTCCGACACCCGCACCAGGTCTCGGAAGACATCGAACCCGTCTGGATTCCGCAGGTTGATGGCAACCGACTTCTTGCCGCGATTGAACGACTGGAAATACAGGGAGTCCCGGTCGATCTCGAACGGGGGCACGTAACGCGCCACGTCTCCGCCGGATAGAGGGTCTTCGATCTTGATGACTTCCGCGCCGAGATCTGACAATACCTGCGTGCCGAAAGGCCCGGCGCCGAACTGCGATATTGCGAGGATTCTTACGCCTTCGAGCGGGCCGGACACGCGGTACCCCCTTCAGTCTGTTGGTGTGTCGCCGTCCGGCGCGCAGGGCAAAAGCACATTGCGGCGAAAACTGAGAACGCGTTCTCCCTGCTGGTTCCTGGCGACCGTTTCCACCTTTACGACCCCGCGGTCACCGCGGGAGGTCAGCCGCGTAGCGACTATCGTGCTCGTCGTGTAGATGGAGTCTCCGTGGAAAACAGGCCCCTCGTGTTTCACCTCTTCGTAGTCGAGATTTGCCACGGCGTTCAGGGATATGTCGGCCACGGTCTGCCCGACCGCGATTGAGAAGACCAGCGTCCCGTTCACAAGCGGCTTGTGGTGAGGTTCTCGCCCGGCGGCGTAGTGGGCGTCGATGTGGAGCGGGTTCTGGTTTTGCGTCAACAGGGAGAACCAGATGTCGTCCGCGTCCGTGATGGTACGTCCCGGCCAGTGCGAAAATTCCTGACCCGGCTCGAAGTCGTCGAAATATCGGCCGTGTTGCATTTGACAGTCACCCGGTGTCCGGCAACGGGACCAGCCTCTGGCGGGACTCGCTGTGCTGATCGATATCGTCCCATTCCCACAGTTGGGGCACGTACCGCACCGTGGCCCAGAGTGGGGCCTGGTCGGCATAGTGCGGGCTGCCGGGATGGCCGGAGGCGCCCAGCGGCACCACCCACAGGGACTTGCTCCAGTCTGCGGTGTCGTGAATGTACCGGTTTGAGGAAGTGCTGCTCACGTTGAAGCGGTCGGTGAATGAATAAGCGGCAGCCTGCGGTGTTTCCGCGTCGCCTCCGTACTCGAATCCGGGTGGGTCGAGCAACTCGGCCGCTTCAGGAAAGACCGGACTCAGTGGGTGTTGCGGGTTGGTGCGGTGAATGTCGCCCCATCTCCACGACTCAATGTCGTCTCCGAGGCGTTCGGTCAACTCACCGACTGCGGCGGCCAGTGAATCATGGATGATCTTGTCCCAGTTGTGCCCGGGCGGGAGCAGCGACGGGGACTCGGACTCCATATCGGCGACGGCCCTGCTGAATATCTGGGACAGGTGAACGAACGCTCCCCGGCCGATATTGCTGGTGCCCTCCCCGGCCAGCGAGCCGAGTAGCATTCCCGCCAGCGTGGTCAGCATGTGCGCCCTTGCAGCCCCGTAGACCGCGGCCGCGGGCGAATCGACCTCCATCCCGCCATCCCAGGCCTTGAGCAACGATACGGCGTGCGCAACGCGCTCGTCAGTCACGGCAAGGCCGGCCGCGACCCGCGCGAACGCCAGCCCCGGCAATGAGATCCGGTCGGCGTGCATGGCCGTCATGTCCCACACGTCGGCCTTGCCGTTTTGCCAGTCCCCGATGTGAGACGTAACGCGCCGCGCCCTGTAGTCCGGTGCATGTTCCAGGGCGATGTAGTGAGGGTAGTCGTCGCCGACCACGCGTTGATTGCACGTGACGACCCAACCGGCCGCGGGATTCCGGGTCGCCGGCATCTCTTCGAAAGGTATTTCCTCGCCCCACTCGTGCTCGTCGCCCGACCCGTCGATAGGTCGCCAAGCATTGGACATCGAGCGGATCGGTATCCTGCCGCGGTACCTGTACCCTATTTCCCCGCTCCTGTCGGCGTACAAGAAGTTATTCACCGGCTCGGTCCAGTCCCTCAGGGACTCCTCCACCTCGTCGGCGTTGCGTGCCCTCAGCAGGCCGAGCAGGGTGTTGGCCCACGGCGTGCCGCTGTTGGTGCCGGGGTGCGAAAATGCCACGCCGCCGCCGTTTTCCGGGTTGCCCATGATTACCGGCCCGTGCTTGGTGCGGACGATGTTGATCGGCTGCGGCGCTTCGCCCCTGATCCGTATCTCTTCGACGCGATGTTCCGCGGGAACCCACCCGTTGCCGGTCTTGTATTCGAGCCGGTTGTTCGGCCCGTTGCGGAACTTTTCGACGAACAGGTCCTGGTAATCGGCGTACCCGTGAGTCATTCCCCACGCCGCATGCTTCGTGTGGCTGAAGTGAGGCGCCGCGGGCACGCCCGGCAACGAATAGCCGCTCACGCGCCATTCGGGACAGGAGAGGTGCACCTGGTAGTAGACGTTGGGCGTGTCCAACGCACGGTGCGAGTCGCCGGCAACGAGAGGCATACCGGAATCGGTCAACTCGCCTCCAATTACCCACGCGTTGCTGCCACCGTCGCCGAACGCCGGATCGCCCAGCATTTCGACCGCGGCAATCAGTTCATCCAGCCCGTCGAGGTCCGGCCCGTCGAACAGTTCGCCCGGCGGCACGGTGACCAGGTGACCGGACTCATATCCCCTGAATAGCCTTGCTGCCGCCTCCGGGCCGATCTCGCCCGCAAGCCTGGCCCGCCACAGCTTCATCTCCCACACGCCGTATACGAGGTTGCGCACCTTGTACGCGGCCAGGCACTGCCACGGTTCCCAGGGCTCCGGCGAGGTGTCGAGCAATCGGTATTCAACCGGGAGGGAGCCGGTCGTTTGGATGAACCCGTTGACCCCTGCACAGTAGGCTTCGAGCATTTCCACGGCAGGGCGATCCGCCGCCTGCAAGTCCGCCCTGGCAGCGCGTTCGATGTCCAGCCTGCGCCAAAGCCGGTCTTGTGCCAGCCCGCTCGGCCCGGCCCACTCCGCCCATCTGCCAAGTGAGCGTCGCAGGTCGTATTCCATGTGCCACAACCGGTCCTGAGCGGTTGCGAATCCCTGGCCCAGGAACGCGTCCCACTCAGATTCCGCCTTGACGTGCGGTACGCCCCAGCCGTCACGAAAAATCGTGACCGGGCCGCGGAGCCCGCCAATCGTCAGGGTTGAATTGAGGTCGGGGAGGGCGGCCCGGAGGTCGCGTTTCGTAATCTGCCCGTTGCGTGAAGTTCCCATGGCTTATCGCCGGCAATGATAGAAGTCGCCGTTCGGGCTGTCCAAGCGCGCCGACGCTGACATTGGTCATCGATCAACGTCTTTTGTCGAACAGTCGTTTGCGGGCCGCCAAGGCCCGGCATACACTGAATCGACCCGGCAAACGGCCTGATTCGCAGGTCGTCGTCCGAAGCCCGACCACGGAGGTTCAATTTATGAACGGCTACGAAGCTATTGCCAGAGTGCTCAAGATGGAAGGCGTCGAGTGGATCGCCTGTTTCCCCTCGAACCCGTTGATCGAGGCGGTGGCAGAGGCAGACATTCGCCCAATCACGTTCCGGCAAGAGCGCGGCGGCATCATGGCCGCCGATGCGTTTAGCCGAATGACTAACGGCAACAAGCCGGGTATCTTCGCCTCGCAGGGCGGACCGGGAGTTGAAAATTCATTTGGCGGAATCGCCCAGGCGTGGGGCGACGGCGTCCCGATCATGTACTTCCCGGACGGGCCCGGCCTCTACAAGGGCGGCGTGAAGCCGCACTTCAAGGCGACCTGGAATTACCAGTACATTTCCAAGTGGGCGGAAGCGCCAACCAGCCCTGATTACATCGTCCCATTGCTCCGGCGCGCGTTCCACGCGCTGCGAAACGGCCGCCCGGGCCCGGTGGTCTATGAAATCCACCGCGATGTCATGGACGGCGAGGTCACGAACCTCGACTCGTACCAGTCGCCCAAAGAGTGGAAGGTCATGCCTTCCATTTCCGACATCAAGGACGCAGTAGGCAAGCTGCTATCCGCACGGCGGCCCGTCATCTGCGCGGGGCAGGGTGTGTTCTACGCCGAAGCCACCGAAGAGCTGAGGGAGTTTGCGGAACTTACCCAGATCCCCGTCATGACCACCATGGAGGGCAAGGGCGCGATCTCTGAAGAACACCCGCTGGCGCTTGGCGCAGCGAACCGCACCGCGCCGCTCGGAGTCTGGACCTGGCTTAAAGAGTCCGACGTCTATCTCGGCGTCGGCACGAGCCTGACCCGGACCAACTACGGCATCGACGTCCCGTCCGAAGGGAAGTTCATGATCCACTCCACAAACAACGTGGACGACATCAACAAGGACTACACGATCGATATCGGACTGCCGGGCGACGCCAAGCTGGTACTCGAGGCGATGATCGACGAGGCAAAGGCACAACTCGGCGAGCAGGGACGGAGCGGCGACACTGCCGTCCAGGAAGACGTTGCGGACGTGAAGCGCAGGTGGCTCGAGGAGTGGAAGCCGCTGCTCACCTCTGATGCGCAGCCGATAAACCCGTACCGCCTCGTCAACGAGATAAACAAGGCGGTTGATCACGACAACACCATCATGACCCACGACGCCGGGCACCCGCGCGACCAAATCATGCCTTTCTACAGGGCCACCGTGCCGCACGGTTACATCGGCTGGGGCAAGACAACCCACCTTGGCTACGGTATCCCGCTCATGATCGGTTCGAAGGTCGCCAATCCCGACAAGTTCTGCATGAACTTCATGGGCGACGCGGCGTTTGGGATGTCGGGACTGGACATCGAGACCGCTGTACGCTCCGGCGTCCCGATCACGACCATCGTGCTGGATAACCAGACGATGGGAGGCTATGACCGGTCGATCCCCACAGCGATGGAGAAGTACGGAGCCGGAAACATGACCGGTGACTACGCCCGAATCGCCGAAGGGCTCGGCGCCGTAGGTATCTCGGTCGACAGCGCAGACGACATCGGCGACGCCATAAGGACGGCGAGGCAACTCAATGCCGACGGAAAGTGCTGCCTGCTCGACGTCAAGACCATGGACGAAAACGCCATGTCCGTCTACCAGACCTGGTAGGCGGTACGGAGGCAAATTGGCAAGCGGCCCGGCCCGATTTACGGCCGGGCCGCTTTATCTGTCAGCGGGGTGAACGGATGAAAACGACCTCATTTCGAACGGCGGTGCTGGGCACCCCGTGGCGGAACCTGACCTACGTCTTCGTCGAAACGGACGAGGGCCTGACGGGTGTCGGGGAGGCCAGGGTGCTCGGCAAGACACACACGGTCGGCGAGTACCTCAAAGACGTACAGCGCCACTTCATCGGCCACGACCCGTTCAACATAGAGGCGCTCTATCGCCGCATGACGCTGTTGGACTTCGGCAAACCCGGTGAGGTTGTGTACACCGGGTTGGCTCTTGTCGAATTGGCCTACTGGGACATCATCGGCAAGGCGTGCGGGCAGCCGGTCTACCGCCTGCTGGGCGGACAGGCCAGGGGCCCGGTACCCGCATACGCCAACGGCTGGTACACGGTCGAAAGGTCGCCCGAGCAATTTGCCGAAGCCGCCCGGCGCGTCATGGAACGCGGTTACCGGGCTATGAAATTCGACCCGTTCGGCAATGGCGACCTTGAACTGGAGCGGCCTGAGTTCTACAAGTCGCTCGACCTGATTGAAGCGGTAGCGAGCGTGACCGGTACCGCAGCGCAGATCATGCTGGAAATGCACGGCCGCTTTGCCCCGCACCAGGCGCGGGAAGTTGCGCGCATGGTGGAGCGGTACAACGTAGGATGGATTGAAGAGCCGGTGAGACCTGGGGACATCCCTGCGCTGCAATCAGTACGTCAACACACATCGTTGCCCATCGCTACCGGCGAACGGCTGTACGGCGCTCCCGAGTTCAGGGAAGTGTGGGGCAGCGGCTCGGTCGACATCATCCAGCCCGACATAACCCAGTCCGGAGGCATCCTGGAGACCAAGAAGATCGCATCGACCGCGGAGACCTACTCCATCATGACGGCGCCCCACAACGTTGGCGGCATAGTCTCCACAATGGCGGGCCTCCACCTCACCTTGACGTTGAGGAACGGCAAGATACTGGAACACTTCAACGACTTTGCCGACCCGTACGTCAAGCAGGCCGGTTCCAACTACCCCGAGGTGATCGACGGATACTTCCCCATTCCGGAAGGACCCGGCTGGGGGGTCGAACTGGACGAGAACTTCATTCGTTCCAACCCGCCGGAGTCGGTCAATGGGGTGTACGCGGACCCCGGCCTGAACATGTTCGAAAACGCCGACTGGGCGCGCCGCGGCCAAGACGCCTGACCGCGGCCTGGGTCCTGCGGGCGACCCTGATTGTCGGCCCGCACATGGCCGAACAAGAAACACCCGCGCCGGTGACGACGCGGGTGTTCGATCAAGGTGGACTGTAAGCCGAGTTCTGTGCCTTGCGGCGGGGGAATTTACGGTCTTGGGAGACCTTCGTCCTCTCCCCGTAGCAAGGTGGCGGCCATCCATCTGGGCCCCCCGTTGCCGGAGGGCTCGAGCGGCCAACCCGGGGGCTGGTCGGGCTGCGTCATCGCCCCCCTATTTGGCCTTGCACCGGGCGGGGTTTGCCCTGCCCCGGCCGTTACCGTCCGGGCGGTGAGCTCTTACCTCGCCATTTCACCCTTATCCGGCTAAGCGGACGGTGTGTTTCTGTTGCACTTTCCGTCGAGTCGCCTCGCCCCGCAGTTAGCGGGCGCCCATGCCCGAAGGTGCTCGGACTTTCCTCCCCCCGAAGAATCGAGGAGCGGCCGCCCGTCCGCCTTGGTCTGGCCTGATGATACCAGTGGCGGTATTCAGGACGACGGCGGCGAATGGGAGCGACGGCGTCTCGGCGCGGGCCTGGCCGGCGGTTTGCGCAGTTCGATCTCCGCTCCGTCGGGACTGACGATGATGCGTTCCACCAGGGCGGACATGGCTTGCCGCGCCAGGTTTAAGTCTTCACCGGTAGCAGCCTCAACCAATGACGTCGCGTCTTCTGACGGATTGCTCCCGTTGGCTGCGTCCGCTCGCGCCTTCTGGAGGCCTGCGAGTGGCGCGGTGAGGTCGGGAATGCCGCCGTAACCCGAAGCCACGGACCTCAGCGCCTTCATGAATTCCCGTTCCGACGCGGCTACTTTCGCCCCGCCCCTGGCTGAAGAAACGACATTCGCGCCATCGGAATTTCCGAGGGAGATGCGGCCGGATTCGGCCAGTTTCAGCAACTTGTCTCGAACGAGTTGCTCAAGTTCGGTTGCCCTCCAGGACGCGTGCTCATCGGCAGTACCGTTCCCCGGACGCGTGCGTCCCGGGCATTCGTAATACCGGTAAGTCCGGTCTATCTGTTCGCCGTTCTTTCGCTTCCATGACCTCTTTCTGGTGAGGCCAAACACGCCTTGGCCGCACGCCGCGCAGCGGGCCAGTCCACCGAGCAGGTACGGCTCCGCGGTAGAAGCGCGTCGGACAGGCTTCCGGCTCTTGAGAATTTGCTGGGCAAGGTTGAACTTGTCTCGATCTACGAGCGGCTGGTGCGAGCCGGAGATGCGCACGCCGTAGCGCGTGTATGTGCCTACGTAAGCCCTGTTCCGCAGCACGCCGGCGATGGCGACAGGTGTCCACGGACGGCCTTTACGAGTCGTCACGCCTTGTTCATTCAGGCTTGCGGCTATCCTCCGCAGGCCCTGTCCGCCGGCGGGGGCCATATTCCCGATTGGCGTCGGTCCCGCGTAGACGTCGAAGATGTGCTTGACGACTGCTGCCTCGGCATCATTGACCTTCAGTTGACCGTCCAGGCCGGCCCAGTAACCGTATGGAGTCCGGCCGAGGACCTCACCGCGAGATGCCTTGGCAAGGATCGCCTCCCGGATTCGGCGTAACGAATTTGGCGACCTGCCCGGCAGGCTGAGGAACCGGAGGCCGTTTTGGAGGGGGTCCGGGTAATCCGGGTCAAGGCACCTTACTTCACAGCCCGTCGACTGTAATTCCAGCAGCCGCTCGACCAGGGTTTCGAGGTCATGGGCCAGGTGAGTGGAGTCGGGCATCAGGACAAGCGCCGGTCGCCCTTCCGGCCCGGCGACGCTGTCAATCAGCCCGGCGTAATTCTCGTCCCTGTCGGCGCCTGCGAACGTCTTAACCAGGTGGTGATTGAACTGGTCGCAGAAGTCGCGAATCGCCTCGTCGTCAATTCGGCCGCGCGGCGATGGCAAACCGGTCCCGGTCTCCGTCGAGCCGTCGCCGGGCAGCGGGGACCTATAGACTCCAACCGCCCGCATGGATCACTCGCTCAGCAGGATCCTGCCGCAGCTACTGCAGGAGACGAGGTTGCCTGCGCCCCTGATGCGAGCCAACTCGCGAAGCGGCAGTCGGACCCTGCACCCCTGGCACACGCCGCGCTCGACGCGTACCACCGCCACGCCGCCTTTGCGGATCAGGAGCGAGTTATAGAGAGACAGGTCCTCGGGAGGGATACCGGCAGTGGACACCTTGCGTTCCTCGTCCATCTTGAGGCAAAGCCGTCCCAACCGCCTTCTCTTGGTCTTGAGTTGGTTTTCACTATCCTGCCATTGCCGCTCAGCTTCTTCCAGTTCCGACCGGCGTTGTTCATTCAGTTGGCGCGCTTCATCGGCTGCGACCTGGGCGGGTTCGGACGACTCCTCCACCTGGGCAAGTTCCCGCTTGGCGGCTGAATGTTCCGTTTCGATGGCGGTCAGTTCCCGAACGTTTGTAATGGATCCGCCGTAAAGCCGCTCTTCCAGGCGGGCAAGGCGTTCGCTCAGCGCGGCGGACTCAGATTCCAGCCTTGCGGACTCCAGTCTTGCCTCCAACTCGCCAATACGTGCCTTTTCTGCGCGCTCTCTCAGTACAGGCAGTCCGCCTTGTGTTTCGAGGTCCCGGGTGACTCGTCGGTATTCGCGGCGTCGCAACGCCAGTTCCTGGTCGGTGACCTGGAGTTCAAGTAGTGCCCTTGCTGAATTCAAATGGTCTCGCTCTCGGTTGATTGAAATGCGGCGTTCCAACGTAAAAAGTCTAGGTTCGAGGCGACATTATGTCAACAAATCAAAACGTCAAATGGGTGCTGCACGGCGTGTCGCACCGCCGCAGACGGCTGTAAATTAGCCTGCATGAGTCATAATGTGCGGCACCGGACTTGACGGTCATCGCAGAAGCGAACCATGTCGAACAAAAAGCAGAAATACGACTACCACCTGCCGGAGTGCGTCATCCGGAGGCCGCGCACTCGTATCGTGTGTACGCTCGGGCCTGCGACCGATCAGGTCGAGATCATGTGCGATCTGATCGAAGCAGGCATGTCGGTTGCACGGTTGAATCTTTCCCACGGCAGCGTTGAATCTCACCGGGATTACGTCCGGGACGTCCGGACGGCCTCCGGAATCACCGGTGCCCCGATTGGGATTCTGGCCGATTTGCCGGGTCCCAAATACCGCACCGGCGACGTCGCCGACGGGACTGTCAACCTCGAAGAGGGCGCTGCCTTCACGTTGACCGCGTCCAATGTGAGGACCGGCCCAGATCAGGCTACCGTCTGGCCGCCCGGACTTCACGACGACGTGACTATGGGCGCAAGGGTCCTGATCGACGAAGGCGCTATCGAGCTGGTCGTAGAGCGAGTCGAGGGCGTGGACATTCACTGCCGGGTGACTTCCCCCGGCGCGTTGGAATCACGCAAAGCAGTCACGACCCCGGGGATTACTTCGACTCTCGACTACCTTACGAGTGAGACAAAGTCGGCCCTCGACTTCGTCAAGGAAAACGATATCGAGTTCGTGGGCCTGTCCTACGTGCGCAATTCGCGCGATCTGGAACAGGTCAAAGAGTGTCTGAAGGACAGTTCCTATCCCCACCAGTTGATCGCCAAGATCGAGGTGGCCGAAGGAGTGGAAAACCTGAAGTCGATTCTCGAACAGGTGGATGGGGTGATGGTCGCCCGCGGGGACTTGGGCGTCGAACTACCCATCGAGGACGTGCCGGGGATCCAGAGACGCATAATCCGGGAAGCCAACGACGCCGGGAAAGTCGTGATCACTGCGACCCAGATGCTGGAGTCGATGATCGATTCTCCCCAGCCAACCCGAGCCGAGGCTTCGGACGTTCACAACGCTGTCCGAGACGGCTCCGATGCCATCATGCTCTCAGGCGAAACATCGATAGGGTCGTATCCGGTCAGGACGGTCGAATACATGGCGCAAATCGCCAGGCGCGCCGAGGAGGAACTGGACTACAGCGGACTCCTGGAGAGGCGTCGCGAGGCGCGCGAACTCAGCGGGCAAAGCCTGGATGAGGCAATCTCTTACGGCGCGGTGCGGACCGCCCGGGCGGTGGGCGCCTCGGTGATCCTGGCGTTCACTGAGTCCGGCAGCACCGCCGCGCGTGTCGCTTCCTACAGGCCGTCAACCCCGCTGATCGCCATGATGCGGGACGAGACCGCAGGCCCCCGACTCACGCTTCGCTGGGGACTGATCACGCTGTACGCACCGGAATTCAGCCTTCTGCAGCAGATGTTTCCGGAGGGCTCGCGAGCGGCCAAAGAGACCGGCTTCGCACAAGACGGCGACCTGGCCGTGGCAGTTGCCGGGATTCCTATAGGCGTTCCCGGAAACACCAATCTACTGCGCGTGATACGAATACCGGAGCCGGTCACCTAGCCCTTAGAGGGTGTCACAAGGGGGCATTGGGATGCGCCGACCCGCGCAAAATCCCCCAAACACGCTCTCAGACAAACATTCGTAGGGGCGTCTCTTGTGGCATCTGTTCCAACTAATTCGATGAAATGGCGGAATTCACCCCTGAATAGTCCGTGTTCGGACGCGTTAACAGCCTCTACAGGCCCTGATGAACCCGCGTTTGCCGGCGCGATCGTGTTCCCTCGTCCGGAATCAACACGACAGAGGGTCTACTCGGCCTTTGTTCAGGACGCTTCCTCAAATCTGAAATGGCAGTTGGTTTGAACAGATGGTTTCAAACCCGCACCTAGGGAGGGGTCGGTGAACGGGCGCGTGTGTGACGGGGTGGCGGGTTTGTGGGGGTAGCCGCGCCCGTCCTGTGCCCCACCGTGGGTACCGGCCCCGCATCGGAGTGCGGGGAGACGATGGAGGGCACGACCCCGTATCGAGTACGGGGCAGGGTACCGCATCGGGGTGCGGCACGACGGGTTGGTTTTTGGCGCGTTGAAGCAACTCCGGGGGTTGCCCGGAGTTGCCTCGGTTTGCAGTGTCTCTGCTGTCTTTCCCACGCCCGGCCGGAACCGAGAGGCGTTGTTGGGAAGTATGTTTCCTCGGTCTTCTCCGCACAGTCCAACAACCAACGGTAGTGGCGGCAATTTGCTCGCTCACGCGTCAGCGGTCGAACCGGGGCCGAAGACGGTTGCGGCTCTACAGCCGCGCCCGGCTTGTGGGGCGCTTATGGGCGTCTTTGGGAAAGACGCATTTGCTATCGGATCCTCGGCTTGATCTCTGGGGCGAACTTCCGATAGCTCCCCAGGCATTTCTCTCAGACTTAGCCTGCGGGCCCCGAGTCACCATAGTCGGGGTCTAAAGCTGCCACGCCTACGTGAACAGCATTATGTGCGAGTCGTTCCGGTTACCCTTGCCGGCTTTGCAGCCGGTGGGGCACTGGAATCCACGCATAGCCCATGTCTGCTTCCCTGGAGAGCATGTACTTTCTCGTTCCGCAACGGGCTTTAACACGGAGGGAGGAACTTTTACCCCCGATGGCTGCAGCAGTTTGTCCCCGTTGCTGTTCGATCAGAGTGGCTGTGATGAACGCGTCGTAATGCACGACTCGATATTGATATTAGAACAAGTGTTCGTGCATTGTCAAATGTTTGGTGGCGTGGATTTTGGGTGCTGTGGGTTGTAGCCGCGCCACCCGTCCACCCCGGCGGGTGCCCACAAGAGGCACCCCTACATACGTGGTTGGCCGGTGTGCGGGTGTGGTTGTGTAGCGGGGTGGTGGGTGTAGCCGCGCGCCCCTGGGTCCCCGATCTTCGTCGGGGAAGACGGTTTGGGGGAATGCCGGATGTGGGTAAGGGGCGGCAGGTTGGTGGGGATAACCGCGCCCGTCCCGCGCCCCACCGTGGGTACCGGATCGGAGTCCGGCACGACGGGTCGCGAGAATGCCGGATGTGGGTAAGGGGCGGCAGGTTGGTGGGGATAACCGCGCCCGTCCCGCGCCCCACCGTGGGTACCGGATCGGAGTCCGGCACGACGGGTCGCGAGAATGCCGGATGTGGGTAAGGGGTGGCAGGTTGGTGGGAGTAGCCGCGCACAGCCCCAGGGCCGTTCGCGAACATCTGTTCCAACTAATTCGACGAAATGGCGGAATTCACCCCTGAATAGTCCGTGATCAGACGCGGTGACAGCCTCTACAGGCCCTGCTGAACCCGTAACGCGGCCGTTTCGTGTTTGCTGGGCCGGAATCAACACGATAGTGGGTCTACTCGGCCTTTTATCAGTACGCTTTCTCAAAGCTGAAATGGCAATTAGTTGGAACGGATGCTGTTGTGGGTGGCCGATTAGGGTGGGGCGCGGCAACTGACGCGATCCCACTTCGTTGTCGGTTAGGGACCTTTGGACACCATCTTAAAGGTTCCCTAGTCGAAATTTCCCCCTTGCTCATCGTCTCCTCGGGTCGCAACCGTCGTCATCAACTCTTATCGACAGTCCCCGTTCATAGAGCGCTTCCGGAGGGCAACCACTTAGGTTGTCATTCGAGGCAAGGTCAAGCGTCTCGAGGGCTATTAGGCCGGCCAGTTCAGGGGGGATGAGCCCGCTCAGGTTGTTCGATCCGAGTTTCAGCGCCGTGAGGCTCTTCAGGTCCCCCAACTCCGGTGGGATGGTCCCCTCCAGGTCGTTCCAGCGGAGATTCAGCACCTTAAGGTTTTCCAAATCACCCAACTCCGGCGGGATGGGTCCGTTCAGCACATTGCCACTCAGGTCTAATACCTCCAATTTCCGTAAGTCCCTCAGTTCCGGTGAGATTGCGCCCTCCAGCCTGTTGCCCGAAAGATCCAGGGCCTGCAGTTCTTCGAGAGTTGCCAATTCTGAGTAAAACGCGGGATGAAAGTTTTCCAAATCGCGCGCGGGAAGGGAAAGCCCGACTACCCTGGACTGGCGTGCCACCCCCTGCGGGCGGGGACTCCCACGGTTGACTGGATCATCCAGAACCACCCCATTCCACTCCGCAATAGGCGTCTCTGCACTCCAATTCAACCGTTCCGCAAAAGACCAATTCATCATCCTTACGAGCGACTCGCAGTCCCTTACCAAGCCTGGGCGTGTCTCGGGGCGTGGAACTACGATGCCCGCAGAACACGAGCTGGCGGTGGCAGAGATTCCCAGATTGGGCCCGACGGCCTCCACGGAACCGCCATCTCCTCGAACCGCGAGGACACGCATGTCTGATCCATCAGCCGCCGTTGTGTGAAGCACAATGCCGGGGCTATCGGCGCTAACATAGGCGATCCTGGATCCGTCAGTAGACCACGATGCGCGAAGACCTTCACCCAACGTGTTTAGGTCAGAACCGTCTACATGGACGACGTACAAAACATTTCGTAGTGAAAACAGTATCCGCGAACCGTCAGGGGACCAAGATACACTGCCGGTTTTCAGATCGCCCCGTTTGAAATCGACATTCGCCTCATCGATACTAACATTTACCACCTCACTCAGACCTGAACCGTCGCGATGAATCATGAATAATCCCGCGCGGTTGTCGTTATCAATCATTATGAATGCGATGCTCTTACCGTCGGGGGACCACGCAGGGTGATTTACAAACTCTTTAGCACTCCCTAGTTCCATTTCCGATCCAGTGAGCAATCTCGTAATGCCGGAGTCTTCTGAGCCGACCGTGACGAGGACACCGCGGGCGAATCCGAGACGACCAGTTGACTCATAGTCCTCTCGCACGAATTCCTGTAAAAGTATAGCCAGGGTGCTTCTATCTGGGTCCCACTCCAGACTCATAGCATCGGATTCCAATGACCAGGAGGTGACATTTTCCTCAATCGACACGACCTTGCGCACTGCTTTCGTGCTCACATCCACCGTGTACGCCCCGCTGCGTGTTGGCATATTGCTGCATTTTGCATAGTTGTCATAACGAGCAAACGCAATTTGTGATCCATCTGGAGACCACGCGGCCCCGAAATCCAGCCCTTTGCCCTCCGTGAGCCTACTCCGGGTTGTTCCTTCAACACCGGACACTTCAATTTCGAAGTGTCCTACATCACTGCTGTTATATGTAGTGTATACGATACGAGAGCCATCTGGAGAGAACATGGGAGAATGTTTGATAGGATACTTCTTGTCATCTTCAGTTACCCTAAATATGTTTGATCCATCGGTCGAAATAACATATATACGAACGCCGGGGTTTATTTCCATCGCTCCAATCGAACCGCCAAAACCTGTGTACCCTACGTGCTCAATGGAGAATGCTATGTTGTTATCATCAGGTGACCACACCGGCACAAGCCGGGGATCGCTCATTAACAAGTGCCTGTAGGCGTCACTAGTCGGATCCAAGCCAGCCTCGGGGTTCGGCAACAGATAGCATGGCAAACTGCTGTTTGCGAAAAGCAGCCATGCACCTGCACCAATCATTACGACCAACGCCAAAAATAAGACGCACTTATTCGTTGCGTTACTTAACATCGGATATCAACGTCAATCGCATAGGAAGGATTTTGAGTGCGATTACGCAATTCCAGGCAGGTCACGGTTTAACCAGGGCCCTGTGCCTTGCTCGAACGGCAGTCCCATTAGCATCGGTCTCCTTGACAGTTAAAACCACAGTTTGCTTCCAATCTGATGTACCTGTGATTGGAAGAATGGAGGAGACCGAGCGTGATAGGTTGTGCGAAAACGACGGATCCCAAGGTGCTGATGACCACACGTCTTTTGGACCTATTGCGGCGTGGTGACCAGTGCCGTTATAGCCTATAGGTTACTCTTCTTCAGCAGTTCCCATGCTGTCACCTGGAGCTTGTTTCCGACCCCGTTTCGGCGGCAACCGCGTTGAGTTCGCTTCTCAACTCGTTGACGATTCTGCGATCAGCCCCCATGTGCCCGTAGCAGGCGGCGTTGAACAGATCAGTCACCAGCCCGACGCGCGCCCCCGGTAACGCCACTTGCAGGTCTGGCACGCGCTCGTTCGGGGTCAGGTTCGGCGTGAACACCAAGCCCCTCGAGACCGCGGCCGACAGGTAGTCGAAATAGAGCAGGAATACCTCGGTCACTCCCACTTCGTTCTCCGGGTAGCGCCAGTCTCTAGGTTTCTCAGATTGCCGGGTGAGCCAGGACGGCAACAGGCCACCCAGTAATCGCAATAGGTCCTTTGTCGGGTCCTTCTCGCTTTCCAACGCCTCTCGATCTTCGTCTTCCGGCCGTCCCTGGCGTGAAATGAACCTGCGGTACGCAAGTGCGAGGAAGAGGAACAACGCGACGATCAGGACGGCCAGGAGCGGGTACTGGATGATGTTGAATATGGTCTCGAAGAGTTGGCTTTCTCCGGCCGTCTCCTGGATGCTGTCAGGCAGACCGCCCGGTGGGCCGCCACCAAATTCCTGCTCCGGCATTTCTTCGCTTCCGAAGGTCTCCCGAAGCCAGTTGATGATCCACATCAACACGTTCACGATGAGCTCGAGCGGATATCTCAGTATCCACAGCAGGGCGTCGATCAGCAGGCCCCAACCCCGGTACAACAACCGCACCCCCACGCCGCCGTAGACGCCACCCAGCAGTCCAAGGACCAGGCCGAGGGCGATGACGCCCAGGATGGAGGCCGCAATGATGCGGGCCCAGGCGGCGCCCTTGCCGCGGAGACCGTGTTCGGGCAGCCGCGCCGCGGCAAGCCCGGCGAGACTGGCCGCGAAGAACGGCACCAGCAGCGTCTGTATGCCCACGTCCGTGTCGCTGACCTGCTCCGCGATGACGCCCACCGCAATCACCGCGATTCCGACTTTGAAACTTCGCTGGAGGCGGTCTGCGGAGTAGTCGTCTGCGACTATGCCGATCGTCCTTCTCCACACGTAGATAGCGGCTATCAGCGAAAAAATGACGCCGGCAAAAGACCTTGCTTCGAGGTCGGCGCCGGTCATCTTGGCGGCCCATGCCATGTCGAAAGCACGGTCCGGGTAGAACGTGCCGCTTGCGACCGTCAGGTAGATCACGACAACCCCGGCCAGGCCCTCCAGGATGGCCAGGGTCGCCTTGTTTCCCTTCAGACCCATCGTGAGCCAGCCGATGAACATGCCCGCCAGGTAAAGAGCGAACACCCCGAACCATGTCAGGGGCGACCCTCCAAGTCCGACCAGGAGCCCGATGACCGCCAGCGCCCCGTAGATCCAGATACTCTCGGCAATCGCCAGGGCGCCGAGAATTATCTTGCCGCGGTTCTCTGCCACTTCAGCCGCCCGCCGGCCGCTTGAACCGGGCGTGAGGATCGTCTTCGTTCCCCTCGCGTTCGTTCAACATTTCAGCGAAGTATGCGCCGACCTGCAGCACATTGAGGTTCGGCAACTCCGGTGGTTCATCGTCCCCGACGTACAACGTGCGGACCCGGTAACCCCGCAGGCCAAGGCCGGAGACATACTCGACTGCCGCCGGCCGGAATGCCCCGGCGACGAAGATGATCGTTGCGCCGGGCGGCATTGCGCCCTGGCCGTGGTGACGCGCCAGTTCGTCGAGACTCTTTACCGCCATGGGCTTGACCATTGCGAGCGACTTCATGATGTCGAGGAGATGTCCGGGTGAGGTCGCGGGGGGTATCACGGCGGCGCCTTCGTTGTGAGGCGGCACACCGTTGGCCACAAGCCCTACGCGATGACCGGCATCAGAAGCGCTCACCGCCACCGACGCCGCGCACGTTACCGCCCGTTCCAACACGTTCCCCAGATACCCCTCCCACGGCCGGTCCGTTGTTGCCGCTTCCAGCAGGACCACTGCGTAGTGCGACACGCTGGGGTCGAACGTCCTGACGAACAGTTTCTCCTGCGAGGCGTGCCGTGCTGTCGCCTTCCAGTCGACCGAACGGAGAGGGTCGCCGGGGCGGTACTCGCGTATACCGCTGGGCCTGGAAGGGTCATCCCACAGGCTGGTCGGGGTACGCGAGTCCCCGATCGGCCGCGCCGCCGGTAGAGTCAACCAGGGGACCGGCACAACCTTGGGGTAAACCGTGATCGTCTGGGTGGACTGCGGCTCTTCGCGAACGGAGCCGAACATGCCGAACAGGTCGCCGCTTTCCAGTTTCGCTGGTCCCAACCGGTAAAAGCCTCTGCTGGCCGCCCGCACCCTGAAGTTGACCCGCACCCGTTCATAACGGCCCAGGCTGGTGATCTCGGTAATTTCGGAGCCCCCAAGGAACGGCCTTTCCGTGACCACCTCGGTGGCGTCTTGCAGGCCCAGAGGCAAGAAGTCTCGTACGCGCACCCACGGAACGGGCAGAGGCTTGTTGTTTTCCAGAGCCAATGACAGTCGTATTTCGTCTCCCTGGAACAGGTGGTCGGCGCTCAACTCGCGGCCGTACGACACCTCCTCGAGCGACAACCGCGCCCACAGCCTCGCCGCGATGGTGACCACGAACACGAGCGCGCCCACGGCGGCTATGAGCGGCTCGCCCAATGCCGCGCCGACAATCACGACTATGACCAGCAACAGGGCGAACAAGTCCGATACTGCCGCGCCCTGGCTGATGCGCGGCGGCGCCCTTGTGATTACCGGATACACAGATCAGCCCCCCGCCATGGCGCCAACTACCATCAACGGTTCCGTTCCCACGGCAACTTCGTCGGGCAGGACCGTGTCCGGCGGTTCATTCGACAGGTCGAGACCGCAGGCGAAGTACCTCACCATCGGCCTCCGCCGCGCGTCGGCGTGATAACGGATCGTTCCCCTCAACACTGGGTAGTCCTCTTCGAGGGCGTCGATGACCGAACGCACCGTGACCGGGCCGTGCACGGCGAGTTGGACTTCTCCCTGGACGTTTGCCAGGGTCCGCAAGTGCTGGGGAAGAGTCACCCGGATCATGGCAGGGTCTGTACTTCTACGGACAGGACCGCGGGCAGGTCCCGGACAATTGGCGTCCAGTTGTCTCCCGAATCGGGCGAAACGTAGACCTGGCCGCCGGTCGTGCCAAAGTAGATGCCGCATGAGTCGAGCGAATCTACCGCCATTGCTCCTCTCAGCACGTTGACGTAGCAATCTTCCTGGGGCAGTCCGTTCGTCAGCGCCTCCCATTCGTGACCTCCCTCACGACTCCGGTAGACGCGTAATTTGCCCTCGGGTGGATAGTGCTCGGACTCGCTGAGGATCGGAATCACGTAAACGGTGTCCGGCTCGTGCGCATGGATGTCGATCGGAAACCCAAAGTCGGAGGGCAGATTCCCGCTGATTTCGCGCCAGTTCTCGCCGCCGTCGTCGCTCCGCGTGACGTCCCAATGCTTCTGCATGAAGAGCACATCGGGCCGGGCGGGGTGCATCGCCATCCTGTGAACGCAGTGACCGATTTCCCCTTCGGGGTCCGGTATGAACTCTGAGCGCAGGCCCTTCGTGATCGTTCGCCAGGACTGGCCGCCGTCTTCAGATGTGAGCGCGCCGACGGCCGAAATGCCGGCTGTCAGTCGATTGCTGTCCCCCGGGTACTGTATGAGAGTGTGCAGGCAAAGTCCGCCCGCGCCTGGAAACCAACCCTCCGCCGTTTCGTGCTGTCGCAGGGCCGGCAGTTCATGCCACGATTCGCCCGAGTCTGAAGACCTGAACAGGCCGGCGTCCTGCGCTCCGGCGTAGACCACGTTTGGATCATGCAGCGACGGTTCAAGGACCCAAACGCGTGAGAACTCCCACGGACGTGGTGTGTTGTCGTACCACAGGTGCGTCCCGGTTTCGCCCTCGTAGGCGAACTCGTTGCCCACGGGCGACCAGGTCTGTCCTCCGTCGGTCGACCGTTGGATCAATTGCCCGAACCAGTCTGTAGCCTGCGACGCGTAGATAGTGTCCGGGTCCGCTGGTGAACCCTTGACGTGGAAGACTTCCCATCCTCCAAAGAACGGACCGCTGACCTCCCAACTGTCGCGGTTGCCGTCCGCGGTCATAACAAAGGCGCCCTTGCGGGTACCAACCAGCAGCCTGATTCTTGTCATTCAATTCTCCCTGACTGTTGAACTGTGGAGGTCAGGCGAACATGCCCTCCTCGGAAGTAAACGGTTATCCGGATATCGGTGGTGCCCAACAAACTTACCAACCGGGCCGAATTGAGAGAGAATTCGGGGAGAGTCAGCGTTCGATCGGTACTTTGATCGAGCCGAGGATCTCAGAAATGACGTTGTCCCGTGTCCTGCCTCGCAGTCCTGCAGACGACTCGATAACGACTCGATGGGCGAGGACTGGGTTGGCCATCTTCTTGATGTCGTCCGGAATCACGTAGTCCCTGCCTTCAATTGCCGCACGCGCCTGGGCCGCATGCTGCAAGCTCAACGACGCCCTCGGGCTGGCGCCGAGCCTGAGTTGCGCATGAGTGCGGGTCGCCGCCACTATCGCAAGCAGGTATTCGCGAACGTTGGCTTCCATGCGCACGTGCTCGACAGCCCGTTGCGCCTCCAGGATTTCGACGGGACCGGCAACTTCGGTGATCGCCTCCAGGGGCTCGGTCGACTGGAATCTTTCCAGCATCGCCGACTCCTCTTCGAGCGTCGGATAGCCGAGGTTCACGCGGAGTAGGAAGCGGTCCAGTTGCGCCTCCGGCAGGGGAAACGTGCCTTCCATCTCGATGGGGTTCAACGTGGCCAGCACCATGAACGGATCGGGCAGGGCGGAGGTCACGCCGTCAATAGACGCCTGGCGTTCCTGCATCGCCTCGAGCAGCGCCGACTGCGTGCGGGGCGTGGCCCGGTTAATCTCGTCGGCAAGGAGAACTTGCGAGAAGACCGGTCCCGGCCGGAATTCAAATTCGCCGGACCTCATATTGAAGTAGTTGATGCCCAGCACGTCGGCAGGCACCAGGTCCGGGGTGAACTGGATGCGGTGGAAATCACAATTGAGCGAGGCGGCCAACGCCTTGGTCAACGTGGTCTTGCCAGTGCCCGGCACGTCTTCGATCAGCACATGGCCGCGGCAGAGGAGCGCGATCACTGCCAGGTCGATGGATGCGGCCTTGCCGACGATTACCCGCTGGACGTTTTCACGCACCCGGTCCGCCAGATCACGAACGTTCTCGATAGATTGGCGGACCGCTGTCTCTTCCGTTGTTTCGGGCTCGATTCCCAACACCTGTCAACTCCGATTGATTATCCGCTGGCGCCTTTACGCCGTGGGTTGGACTGGCGTTTGCGGGCGAGCTTATTCAGCCTACCACCAGTTGAACGTGGACGAACCTGGAACTGCGCGGAGCCGGTCCATCCCGGTCCGGCTCGCCCGGACCAACTTGGCGCGTCTGTTTCTACGGCAATCAGGCGGCCGGAGATTGATCGCCCGTCAGACCGTCACGACCGAGTTGGTCAACGTGCCGATACCGTCGATTTCTATGCTGACGACATCGCCCTCTGAGAGGCTGAACTCCGGGGGCGGTATCAGCGGCGTGCCGGTGAGCACGGTCGTGCCGTCCGGGACGGGGTTGTGTCGTTGCAGCCAGTCCGCGATCTCCGCGCACGTCCGCTTCATCTCGCTCGTCGAGGTCTGACCGCCGAACGCCTCGGCGCCGTCCCTTTCGATAGTCATCTTGATGGGCAGGGCCTGCGGGTCGCCGAGCGAACCGGGTGTGACGATGCACGGGCCGATAGAGCAGGAACGGTCATACAGCTTGGCCTGGGGCAGGTAGAGCGGATTGGCGCCCTCGATGGTGCGACTGCTGACGTCGTTGCCCACCGTGAACGCCACCATACGCCCGCCGTAGAGCACGAAAGCCAATTCCGGCTCGGGCACGTTCCAGTCTGAGTCGGCCCTGACGCCAATGTTGTCGAACGGAGCGACGAGTCGGTCCGCCGTCGCCTTGAAGAACACTTCCGGCCTGTCCGCCTCGTAGACCATCTGGTAGACGTCCGGGGTGCCGCTTTCGGCCTGCCGCTCCCTCATGGAGTCGTGGTAGGTCACCCCTGCAGCCCACACCTCCGGAGCCCAGATGGGCGGATACAACTTGTACGGACAGCCGGGGTTCGCGGGGTCGAGGAGTTCTGCCACCGCGACTTCGTTCCCGCCCCCGCGGTCGATCAGGGACTCGGCGATGGAGTCGATGCTGGCGCCGGTGATCGCAGCGGTGTGGAATAGCCCCAGGGTTGACGTGACGCGAGGGTCTATCGAAGTCAGGTCCAGGACAGTGCCGTCATCTGGCTGGACTCCAACGTGGGGCTCGGCGTTGGTCATGAATTGGTAGTAGCGCATGTCTTGGTACCCGTTCCATCAGGTGGAAGTCGCCGTTCGCCCGCGCGGCCATTTTGCCTGCGGGCGTAGATTGGCCGGATGCTACGTGCAGGCCATATTGGTGTCAAAGCCGGCGAGGCAAACCGGTTGGTGCGACACAAAGACCCACTCCAACTTTGGACGTATAACAGGACAGGTAAACACCCTTCACGTCTGGGAATTGACGATTGGCGCGAATCAGTATCTTCATCGCCGCCGTACTGGCGGTCGCCGCGATGAGCACCGTGGCGGTGGCGGCAGAGGCGAGCACAAACGCTTTGCAAACAGGCGCGTACCGTGAGGTGTCGCCGCTGCCCGTCTTGGAACATCGCGCAGAGATCGACTTCGGAGAAGAGATCGAGCTGCATGCGGAGGTCGAGATCAGCGGGATACAGGCCGTGGAGGCCAAGGCGATTTATCGCCCCGTTGGACCGTCTCGAATCTCCACTTACGCCTACGCCGATGTCCAGATCAGCCCAGCATCGGACAAGCTGGACCTCAAGTTCATCATCCCGACCGGCGGGACGAAGTACTACCCGCCCGGCACGGAGTTTGACATCCACTTCGAGCTATTGGACAGCGAGGGCGAAGTCCACTCAACCAGACCGTTCAAAGTTGAGTACCTCGACCCCCGGCTCAACTGGCGGCGGGTCAGCAACGGTCCCGTAACCGCCATTTACCACGGCATATCCGACGACCAGGCCCGCGATCTCGTCGACCACGCGGTGAGCGTCTTGCCCGTGATCACTTCCACGATCGGCGTGGACGAACCTCCTTCCATCAAGGCGGTCCTCTTCGACTCGGTGAGACAAGCCACGCCTTACTTCCCGCCGGTCTCGAAGACCGCTACCGACCGGCAGTTCTTCGCCGGTTTTGCCATGTCGGAGTATGGCCTGTTCGTAATGGCGGCGCCGTCGCGGGGCATATTCGTCCATGAGATGACTCACCTGGTGGTCGCCGAGGCGGAGAAGTCCCCGTTGGGGCGCGACGCGCCTTCCTGGTTGAATGAAGGGCTTGCGGTCTACTTTCAGAATGAGGGGGACCACCGGCAACTGGAAAGGCGGCTCACCGGCCCAGCCCGACAGGGCAGACTGTTGCCAATCAAGAACATGAACCGCATCCCCGGCCGTCGCGATGAAATCAACGTGTTTTATCCGCAGTCAGGCCACTTCGTCGCGTACCTCATTGCCAGGTACGGGCATGAACGCGTCGCCGCATTGCTCGGGCATCTCGATGCCGGGCAAGAGATAGCCGACGCGTTCCATTCGGCCTATGGCGAATCTCTTTACGACGTTGAAAACGATTGGAGATCGACCCTGGGAGCAGGTCCTCTTCCGACCCCTGACCCATCGCTCTTGCAACTTCCACCTCCCGCCATTACCCAGGTGCCCCTCTTGAAGCCGCCGGTGGACACCGCCAAGGCGCCTGAAACCGAGTCCGTTGGGGATAGGGCCGCACCGCCTACTACGGCCCCCGCGCCCACGGCCGCTCCACCCTGGGACGAGACTGGCAATCTGTCCTCCGCCGATGATGTGGAAGCCGGCACATTCGGGCGGACCGTCACGCTCGTCATCGCTGCAATTGCGCTGGCCGCGATTGGAGTGGCGCTGGTCGCGTTCGTTGTCGCAAGATCGAGGACGCGCCGCGAAAGCCCGTGACGCTGGGTGTATGCGCTCAGTTCTCTATGAGGCGGTATTCATCGGGTACGCGTAGGATTTCGCAACCAGTGAATCCGCCGTCGAAGGTCAACCTTACGCCCTCGCAGTAACCTATCGGCCCGCCCCAGTCTTCGTGCGGGTGGTCGGGCAATGCGGCCACGGCCCCGACTTCGACCAGTCCGCCATGCGTGACGATGAGGGCGCGCGTCGACTCGGGAATACGTTCGACGATGCCGCGCCAGACTCGGGCTAACTCCGCGCCGAACTCCGCCGCAGGTCCAACCGACCCGACGGCACCGGACACCGCCGAGAACGGGCAGGGCCATGCGTCGATGCTGCGTTGTACACCTCTGGGGATGTTGGCCAACGACTCGACGGTCCCATCAACCTCGAAGCCCATCGCGATGGCCGTTTCGATGGCCCGTGGGACGGGGCTGGTAACCACCAGGCTGTATGGCCCCGACGTTTCCCCGACGAGCCGCGCCAGGTGGATTCCATCCTGGGACAGGTGCTGCCCGGGTTTGCGCCTCATGGTGTGGCGGCGGACTTCCAACGTACGCATTATTCAAGGGGCCTTGCGCGGCGCCCAGTTGGAGAGCCCTTGGCGCAGGGTTCCGGGCGCCTCACGGTCAACGCTGTTTTCTAACCACCGGCGGCTGCTCGGATGTGCTCGGCCACGATGACCTCTTCGCCTTCGTTGAGCGCGTGGGCATTTACCTCGAATGACCGTTCGTCGGCCATCATCACCCAGATTCGCGGGTTTCCGCCGTCCAACTCGTCCGAGATGTTCTGCACCGTCTTGCCGACTACGTCGGGATCGACCGTCACGATCAGGGACGAGCCATAGTACTGGGGTACGTTAACCATCTCCAGGTCCACTCCGGGGATGCCGGCCAGGATCCGCCGCGCGGTCTCCAGGCGTTCCTCGTATACAAGCAAGCGGTCCTCGTGGTTCATCTTCAACCACCGCTCGACGGCTGTTACGACGCCCACGACTTCCTGCTTGTCCAATTTCATCGGACGTCCAAACGAGAGGCCGCCGTTCTCCTGGAACGCGATGAAGCCCTGTTCAGCCGCGGCGTCCACGAGTTCTTTGCGGCCGCAAAGGAAGCCGGAAGACTGGGGCGCTCCCATGTACTTGGCGCCGAAGCAGACAAGGTCGGCGCTCCGGGCGTTCCGCAATAAGTAGTCGAGCGGATAAATCTGCGCGGCCGCGTCTGCTATGACGGGGACGCCGGCGTCGTGCGCCAATTCAACGGTCTCCTCCAGCGTCACGACCGCGGAGGGTTCGACCGCCCGCACGAAGTACGCTATAGCCGCCGTGCTTTCCCCGATCGCCTCTTCCAGTTGGTCCCGCGTGCACCCATCCTCGTCTCCGGCCTCAACGAGCTTGGCGCCCGGGACCGTATAGCTGCGATCGTAGGAATAGCGCTGCGCCTTCTGAATGATGATTTCATTCTTCATGCCCGTGGTATCCGGTAACTGGGCGATCTTGTCGAGATCGCGACCGGTCATGCATGCCGCGGCGCTGAACGCAAGAGCCGCCGAGCAGCCTGATGTGACGTAGGCCGCCTCGACCCCCAGCAGGTCGGCAATGTGCTCACCCGCCCGGGCCAGCAGTTCCGACATCTCGATGTAGGTGTCGTTGACGGCGGCCATCGCCGCAGTCACCTCCGGAACAGTGGCTGAACCCCCGAGCACGGTCCGGTTGCCCTGTGCGTTGATGACGGCTCGCGCTCCGAGTTGCGCGTATATTTCGGCCCCTGTTTTTGTCATGCCCATTCCTTGGAGAAACTAACTGTTGGTACGAAAATAGCCCGTCAGGGAGGTTTCACTCTCCCTCGTCGTGCCGGACTGCGATCCGGTACCCACGGTGGGGCGCGGAGGTGGGTACGCCCGACATGTACAACCACAAACCGGCAGGCGCCACCCCATTTTCATTCTTGGTGGCACCGTCGGCAACCGGCATGGATGATTGCTACGAAAATAAGCAGGGGGCCCCATCGTCTTGCCGGTCAACGCATGGCTAGTTGGCACACCGGGGTGGTTCATGCCATGTAAACGTGCTGTACCACCACGCCGAGACCCGGCGCCCGCGACAACCTCCCATCAGCGGTTATGAGGGGGGAGCCGCTGGCACGGGCCGCGGCGACGTAAAAGGCGTCGTACGCGCCGACGTTCTGTCGATATTGCCAGGCCAGTGGCGCCAGGGTGCGATGAGAGACACGGTCCACCGGCCACCGATTGAGGTCATCTACGACCAACCTTGCCCTGAGTTCCTCGATTTGCCCGTTCAGGACCCCTCGCCGCAGCACCGACAAAATCTCTGCGTCGAGTAGCTCGGGAGCCACCAAATCGGCGCTCTCGATAACGTCGGCCACCGTCAGGCCGAGAGGCGTCCTGAGGAGGTACTCTACCGCCACGGACGCGTCGATGACGTAGTGGCTCACTCCATCTCCATGTAGCGGGCGGAACGTTCTGCCGCGAGCAGCCTTACGGCCGGAACGCCCAGGTCCGTCTTGGGACGCTCAGCCAGGCGCTCTCGCCACTCGCACCGGTCCAATTCCCGCTCCACGGCGGTGAGGACGAAGGCGCTCATCGTGCTGTTGTTCATTCGCGCGCGGCGGCGAAGGCGTTCATGCAGTGCCTCGGGTATGTTTCGTACTTGTAAGTTCACAATGTAGTGACGTTATCATGCCTACTGCATGAAACAAACACTTTCCAAACCATCAACACGCTTGGACTGTCGCCCGGCTTCGCGCGATATGGTTTGCCCATCACCCCTGACTAGCAGCCGCAGGCATGCAGGGTACGAGTCGAAATGGCAACTGACACAAATACGGCGACCCTCGTCTATTCGCCGGAACTTGCCGCCTTCGACTTGGGGCCGAATCATCCGCTCAAGCCGATTCGTTACGCCCACACCACTGAATTGATGCGCGCTGCTGGACTTTTCGACGCTCCCGGCGTTCAGACTGTCCCTCCCAGACCGGCCAGCCAGGCGGAGATCGAGCGGTTCCACGACTCCGAATACGTTGACGTGGTACGTGCCATAGGCGCGGGCATGATCGTCCCGGGTATGGGTCAGTTCGGGTTTGGGATGGGCGACAATCCACCTGCGCGCGGGCTATATGACGCAGCGGCATTGTCGTCTGGCAGTTCGATTGTGGCGACGGAACTGGTGATGTCCGGCGCATCCCCGGTGGCATTCGCCATCGCCGGAGGAGTGCATCATCACGCAATGCCCGCCCGCGCCGCAGGGTTTGGCGTGTTCAACGACGCAGTGATCGCCATCCAGGGCCTTGTCGACGACGGTCTGCGCGTGGCCTACGTGGACATTGATTGTCACCACGGCGACGGCGTTCAGGTGGGGTTTTATGAGTCGGACCGGGTCCTGACGATTTCGATCCACGAGAGCGGGCAATTCCTGTTTCCCGGCACCGGCTACACCGACGAGACGGGGAGGGCAGACGGCCAGGGTTACTCCGTAAACGTGCCGCTCGCGCCATACACCGGCGATACGGTCTGGCTGGAGGCGTTCGACGCGGTGGTCCCGCCGCTGGTCAATAAGTTCGAGCCGGACCTGGTGTTCACCCAACTCGGCATCGACACCCACTTTCGCGATCCCATCACTCACCTACGCCTGACCACGCAGGGGCACAACAAAGCGGTGCGCAGGCTCGGCGATCTGGCCGCGAAATGCGGGCGGTGGGTGGCCGTCGGGGGAGGCGGGTACGATCCGGCCGCCGTCGCCAGGGCCTGGACCATGGACTTTGCGACCATGGCCGCGTACGAACTTCCGGAGCCAGTACCCGAGTCATTCGAAACGATTCCCGTCCCTGGCACCTTCGCTGATGAGGCGCCACCCGATCTGGGCGTTTCGATCGAAGACCAGACAAGAGCGTTCGCGACAGAGAGCGTTCGGCAGATCAGGGAAAACGTATTCCCTGAGCATGGGCTGTGACAAGAAATTGCATCGTGGCGCCCGTCCGTCGGTTGTAACCTGAAAGGAGTCCATAGACCGGCGTGATTTTCAGGCCGGACAGTTGGAGGTAACGATTGTGAGAGCTGGATTTGGCAGCAATATCGACACGTCGAGGGAATCGCTGCGTTACGCCCAGCAACTCGGTGCGACGGACATAATCCCCGCAATCTCAGGCATCCCTTCCACCGATGGCACGTGGGCGCTCAATGACCTGGTGAAGTTGAGGCTTCGCATCGAGGAGTACGGCATGTCGCTCAGCGCCATCGAGAATGTGCCGATCTCTTTCTATGACCACATCATGTTGAACGGCCCGCGTCGGGACGAGCAGGTCGACAACATGATCATCACCGTCCGCAACATGGCCCGCGCAGGAATTCCCATCTTCGGGTACCACTGGATGCCGTCGTTCACGTGGAGGACTCCCGAAGTCCCGATCCGGGGCGGCGCGCTGGCCACGGCGTTTGACAAAGAGATAGCCAATCAGATGCCCTACACGCATGGGCGGCGCTACTCGGAAGAGGAGATGTGGGAGAACCTCGAGTACTGGATCAAGATCATCACACCCATCGCTGAAGAAGAGGGGATAAAGCTCGGGATCCACCCATGCGACCCGCCAGTCGACGAACTCGCCGGCATACCGATGCTGTTCAACTCCTACGGCAACTATCGCCGCTACCTCGACATCTACGATTCCCCCCACAACGCCATTGAATTCTGCCAGGGGACCTTTTCCGAGATGCACGATTCGACCGGCGACAACATCTACGGATTCATCAAGGAGATGGTGGAGCGCGACCGCATCCTGTACGTCCACTTCAGAAACGTGAACCGCCCGGACCCGGACAAGTTTCACGAGGAGTTCATCAACACCGGCCACGTGGACATGTACCGCGCCATGAAGACGTACCACGACGCCGGTTACAGGAGCTTCTTCATAGACGACCACGTTCCACACATCGAGGGCGACTCGAAGTGGGGCCACACGGGGCGCGCCTTTGCACACGGCTACATCCAGGCCATGATCGAAGCCGTCGCCAAGCAGGCAGACTAAGCATGACACTGGGGAGGAAGCGACGGTGCGGCGAATGATCCTGACGGGTTCCGGCCATGTTCAATTGGCATGGGACCTGAACCGCCTTCTGTCGCAATCAATATGTTGAAAGACTGGGAGCACATAGGATCAGAATCACCTGCTGGCGGGGACATGTCCCGAGTACCAAGGTGGGTGAAAGATGCCCTTTCCAAGATGTATGCCAAGGACATGGATGTTTTTCGGAGAGCTGCTTACAGAAATAGGTTGATCGTGCTGAAGGGCAAAACGTTCCGGTATGCGATTGGATGTGGGGGGCAGGCAGGACAGTACCGCAGCTACTACCGTCGCAAGCGATCCGCTCGCAAGTGATCTCTCGCTCCAGCCATCGCAATTCGCGGTGGGAGAGCGACACGAGGGACGTCTTTGTTAAACAAAGTACGGAATGTCGTCTCTGGGCCCAGGAAGACGTTCGGTCGGCAGTACGAAAGTTCCGGGTAAGAATTGCCGTTGTCTGCATTTGGCCTCGTAGTGAATCAAAGAAACGAGATTCTCCTAATCCAGCGCGGGTATGGCAAGGACCAGGGCAAGTGGGAGTCTTCCAGGAGGAAGGCGGGACAAGGGAGAGACATATCGAGAAACCGCTGTCAGAGAAACCCGTGAAGAAACCGGCATCAGAATGTCTGCCGACGAACTCTATTACAGCGGACGGAGCGCCCGCTTCGAGGTGTGGCGCGGGAGGCATATTGGCGGGCGCTTGAGAGTGCAACGCAAAGAGTGCCGGGATGCCAAGTGGTTCCAAATCGACATGCTGCCCCATGATGACGATCTGGCGTTTGGACCTGACAAGAGAGTCATTGGCAAGTGGGCTGCCGGGAATCCGGAAAGCCGACGGGTTCATTACCCGCGATCCAAGATGGGCAAATCAGGATTCGCCTTGGTAGTGAGTGACAGTAACGAGATACTGTTAATTCGACGTACCCGGGGTCCCAGGGCGGACAAATGGAGTCTGCCGGGTGGCAACGTTAAACGCGGCCAAGGTCGACGGGACACCGCCATCCGCGAAACCGAGCGCGTCACCGGAATCAGGTTCGTACCTGATCGTCTCTTTTACGAGAACAGGCACGGTGCCCGAATTTGGCTGGGGAATCCCTCTCCCCTTGTGATTCAGCTTGGACCTCTCACGTTCCCGATGCGAAAGGAGAATGCACCCGCGGCCGATCCTAATTCGCACTGGTTCCCGGTGGACCAACTGCCAGACGACGATAGTTTGGGCTTCGCAATCGACGTGCGAACCATAGAAAAGTGGGCGTTAGAAAATGAAGGAAGCCGCCGCACTGAACCACTTGTGCGCGACTAACCCTGCCGCTTCTCAACTAAAACTCGAACGGGCACCACGGCGCGCGTTCGGCGGCGAACATCGCGTCCGCACGTTTCAGCGCTTCGTCAGACCGCTCTTCCACTCGGCCTGCCCGCGCCATGGCGCGGAAGTTACCGCCGCCCAGGTAGCCCGCTGCTAACTCGGCGGCGCCCATCACAACATCGGGTTTCCGCCGCGTCGCCTTGCAGGTTGCCCCGGTCTTGTCGGCATCCAGTTCGAAACGGCCGGCTGCCCATGGGCAGAACTCATCGACCACCTCGATGACCAACCTTCCACCGGTCGCGTACTCCCGAGCCGATAGGGCCGCGGGCACGTCGACGATCCGCAGCCATATCGCGTCGTAGCGCGTGCGCTTCAGACGCCGCGGGTCCGCGAGCATCCACCAGAGCGGGTCGTCGACCGTCAGGTAATCGTATGAAACCCGCCATATGAGATCGACGTCGAAACAATACCGCCAGAGCGCTGCGTGAGCCTCGTCTGTAGTGGGAATTAGCTCGAGGACCTTCAGGCGACGCTCGTCGTCGCCGCCGCCCGCCATGATCCTGTACATGACATAGCCGTCTGCAGGCCCACCTTGTTCGTAAGCGGCCAGAAACAGAGTGCCGTCGGCGGGGTTGTACTCGGGGTTGGGTTCCCGGAGTGTCCGGTAAAGGAATTCCGGTTTTCGCGCGATGAATCCGGGCCACTTGGGCGTTGCACGTTCCCACACGTCGGGGAATATCCGCCTCGCCTCGTCGATGGATACGATCCTCATGTTTCCGCGCGGCGTCACCCCGTGCTCGAAACGGCTGTGCCGGGTGTCGATCGAAAAGGCGTCTTGCTGGATCGCTATTCCGTATCCCCAGCGCCCATAGATGATGCTCTCGGAGGCCCAGAGAGCAGCACCCGTCTCCCCGCGGTCCCGCACGCGTTCCAGTTGGTCGCGCATGAGCATCGTTCCGATGCCGCGCCGGTTGTGGGTCGGCAAGACCGCCACGTCGGTCACGGCGGCGACCGGAATCGACTCGCCGCCGGGTACGGTCATGCGGGTCGAGTAGGCGCCCGCGGTGGCTACCATGCGGCCGTTGTCGAAAGCTGCGACATCGCGGTCCATCTCGTGGCGTGAAAGCCATTCCCTGGTCGATTCGGGATCGAGCCGCGGCTCTTCGCCAAACGCTATTTCCGAGGTAATTCGATACGCGTCGAGTTCCTCTTCTGTACGTTGTCTGATCTCGATTGGCACTGCTCAAGCTCCCACGACGAACGCCGGTCAACGACCGGCAATAAAAGAATAATGCGGTAAGAGCGCCGTAGGTGGCGCCGTCAGCCGGGCGTTCAGTCGTGCTGTTGCACGTGGACCTTGATCACGCCGCTCGACTTGTCGAAGGCCGTGTCGAACCCCTGATGAATGTCTTCAAGTGACACGGTGTGCGTGACGATGTCCCTGTACGGGTATTCACCGGATGCAAGGATATCGATCGCGACCTCGTAGTCGTGCCGGCCGTCGACTGTGCCGTAGCAGTTGGACGACAATATGTCGATCTCCCGCAGCAGGGGCGGCATGAAATCGAATGTCTGGGGCTTCTTTATTCCGCCCACGTGAATGACCCGTCCCTGTTTGCGCGTGCAATTGACGCTCTGCGTGAGCGTATCCGCCTGGTTGCCTCCGACCGTTTCCATCGCCACGTCCGCCCCAAGTCCCCCGGTGGCCGCACGGCAAGCATCTTCCAGTTCACCCGGCTCGGAGCCAACCACCTCGTCGGCCCCCATCGCCAGGGCGGCATCCCGCTGCTGGGGGTACCTGGCCGAGGCGATGATCTTGCCCGCGCCCTCGGCCTTTGCAGCCGCGATGCACGACAGGCCGATGGTCGCGGAGCCGATCACCGCGACCGTGTCCCCTTTGGCGACGCCGCAATACCGCGCGGCGTGGACCGACACGGCCATGGGTTCGACCAGCGCGGCGTCCACCCAGTCGATTCGCTCGTCTAGCGGAAACAGCCCGGTCGGCCTGCGGGTCATGTATTCGGCGAATCCTCCGCCGGTGTCCGCTTCAAGGTTGACGCAGTGCTTGAACTGGCCGTCGTTGCAGTAGAAGCAGTCGCCGCAGCACAGGCCCGCGCCGATCGTCTCCAACGCCACCCGGTCGCCGACCTTGATCCGGGTCTCACCCGCGGGTAGCTCGACGACCTCACCTGCCACCTCGTGCCCGGTCGGTAAGGTCTGCGGCTCTGCGCGGGAATCGGTCAGGTGCAGGTCAGAACCGCAAATCCCGGTTCTCCGTACTCTTATCAGGGCCGCACCGGGGAACATATTCGGCATCGGCACATCTTGGACCACGTAACGGCCGGTCCCGTCATCAAGCGCTGCTCTCATGGGTCTTTCCAAACGATGGCGGGGCCTGCGGGGGCAGGTCAGCCATTCGACTCCCCTCCGTCATACCGGAGGCTGTTTGGCATTTCGGGCGATCCCGATTCGTCCCAGTCGAATACGGAACACGTATCGAATGTTATCGCACGCCGTCCTCAGACTGTGCCGCTACTCTTACGTACTTGCTTCGCCGGCGGGCCGCACCCGCTTTGCGCGTTCATGTCCGATCGTCGGAGTCTTGTCGCCGGGCCGACTTGCGACCGCGCGAAGCCAGCCAATAAACCGTGACGGGAAAGACGACTATCGCCACCCCCAGGACCACGACGATGACTGACGGACCCACGCCGAAAATATGGTCGATGGTTTCACGGATCCACCGGATGAGAGTCGGGTCAGCACTCTCGGAGTGGTGCAGGAGTATTCGGAGCGCGCCAGTCATCGCTGAACTCCGTCGCCGTCAGACTATCCGCTGCTCGCCGGTCCGGCGGGCGCAACCGCCCGGGGAGTCGTGGCGTACCTTACCGAGTACCGCCGTTCCCTGATGCTGAGTGAGACTATGCCCGCGACGGCCAGGCAGAGCACGCCAGCCGCAATCGCCGGATCGTAGTTGCCCCAGATGTCGAAAACCAGGCCGAACAGGTAGACGGCCAGGGCGCCTCCGATCTGGTGGGCGAAGTTGATGAGTCCAACCAGCGAGCCCATGTGCCGCAGCCCGTAAACGTCTGCGGCCAGCCCGGTGGTCAGCGGCACGGTGGCGAGCCACGACGCCCCGCCCATGATTGCAAATCCCCACAGGGCCAAATAAGGGTTCGGGATTAGCAGGACGAGGAATGCCGAACCCCTGACCAGGTAGACGCATCCAAGCAGCAGGCGGCGTTCCACGCGGTCTGACAGGCTGCCGATCAGAATCACGCCGATGGCATTGATGCCGCTCAGCAGCCCGAATGCCAATGCTGCCGTCGTAGGTGTGATGCCTTCGGCGATGGCCCACCTCACGTAATGCACTGAAATCGATCCCGTCGTAACGCCGCATACGAAATAGCCGATGGACAACTGCCACATTGGCGCGGTCCTGAACGGCGCCGTCCAGGTCCTAGCCTCCAGGGGGGTGAAGGTCGCGCGGCCAGGCGCGCTTTGACCGCTTACTGGGTCCCGAACCCCATCCGGGGACTCGCCGACGTCACGCGGATCATCTCTGACCACCAGGTACACGAGCGGAGCGCCGAGAAGTACCACGATGCCCCCTGCGATCAGCCATGAAGTCCGCCAGTCCGTCCAGATGAGCAGGTACGTCAGGAACGGCACGAACACGAGACCGCCCACGGAACCGCCGGACGCCAACACGCTTAGCGCCCGGCCGCGGCTCGCGCGAAACCAGCGCGCGGCCACCACGCCCGGCGGGCCGCCTGACAGAGCGCCGGACGCGAAAGAGACCACCACACCGTAGAGGGCGATTAAGGCGAACACGTTGCCCACGGCGGCGATGGCCGCGGTGCCGAGGCCCATCACTATGAGGCCGATGGTGATTACTATACGGCCGCCGAATATGTCCACCAGCCGGCCGAACACGACTTGGCTAGCGCCGTTCACGAGCCAGCCGATCGCCGCCGCGATGGAGATGGTCCCGACCGTGGCGTGGAATTCTTTCTCCCACGTCTCGACGAAGATGCCGAAACCGTTCCTGGCTCCGACGCCCAGGAACATCGAGAAGAAAAGGGCGGCGATGATGTACCAGCCGTAGAACGGCGCGCCCTGGAACCTCTTACGGGTCCTTTGGATCAGGTTCAAACCGCCACCATTGCGAAGCGAATGCGCCGTCGACGCGGTGTACTAGGCAACGCCCAGGATCTCGACGGCGTCCCGGTTGATGATGGCTTCCAGTTCCTGTTCCGGGATGCCCGGCAGGTGGTGGTCGGCGGCAAATTTATTGAGCCCGCGAATGTGGTCGATGTTGTCCTGCGGCATCGTGACCGGCCAGTCAGAGGCAAAGAGGATCTTCTCGGTAACTCCCCACTCGTGGAACAACCGCATGCCGTTCCAGTACGACCACGGCCTGTAGAACTGCGCCGAAATGTCGGCCCAGACGTTTGGGTGCTTGCGCACAACTGTGATCGTTTCTATGTGCCACGGATGTCCCAGGTGGGCCAGGATCATCTTTAAATTCGGAAAGGCTGCGGCCACCCGGTCGTATGACTGCGGGTGCGCATACATCAGCGGCGCGTCCCACATTGGCGAGGTGCCAGAGTGCCAGAGGATGGGAATGCCGTCGGCCTCAAGCCGCGCATAGAGCCGGTACGCCGCCTCGCCATTGGGGTCGAAGTCCTGGTAGTTGGCCCCCATCTTGATCCCCTTGCAACCCAGGTCGCCCACACAGCGGTCGTATTCGTCGTTCACCTTGGGATCGAGCGGGTGCAACGACATGAACGGGATGATCTTGTCCGGCGCGTACTTGGCCACGGCGGCCGAAATATCGTTCCCGTTCATGTTTTCAGGCCATCCCTCGGTACTGAGGCCGATGTATGCGCCGGTCTTCCAGGGACGCTGAGCAATAGGGAATACGAACGCCTTGTCTACAGGGGCCATTGCCTCCAGGTAATCCGCCACGCTGTTCGTCTGCCGGACCGAATCGCCGGAACGCATTGTCGTCTCAGAGCGTACGTCTTCCGGAGGGACGGCATGTTCGTGGCTAGGAATGTGCGTGTGAACGTCAACGATCATTTGATGCTCCGATGGGTGTGAACAGGTTGGCGTACCCGTCCCTTGCTACTGGCCGATGTTATCCGTTCCGGCGAGGTGAAAGCCTAGCCGCCGTACCCATCGCTTCCGCCGGTTTCCCACCAGCGGTAGAGTTGGCTCGGGCTTCCCCCGTTAGCCCCTACGACGTACGAGTTTCGCAGCGTTTCGGTGACGTACATCTTCGCGATGGCCACGGCCTCCTCTACGCCTCGCCCCACCGCCAACCCTGATGCAATCGCAGACGCCAACGTACTGCCGGCGCCGTCGTCGTGCGCGGTCTCGATGCGCTCGCTCGGATATTCCAGGTACTCGTTGCCGTCCCAAAGGATGTCGAGGCACTCTTCGTCCCCCAGGTGACCACCCTTTGCCAGCACGTTCGCGGCCCCGGCGCGGCCCAGCAACTTCCCCACTGCCCTCAACCCCAGCGCGTTCCTGACCGGTATGCCCAGCAGGGCGGTCGCCTCCGGCATGCTGATCGTCACTACTTCGGTGACCGGCATCAGTTTTGACTTCAAAGCATCCTTGACCGAATCGTCCGCGTCCGCAACGTCAGGATCTACGACTACGTGTTTTATCGAGGCCTTTACCAAAACTCGCGCCACACCGGCGATCGAGTCGGCGTCAGGCAGCCAGCCGATCTTCACCACCTCCGCGTTCGTCGACTCGAGCGCCGACTCTAGCTGGCGCACGATTTCCCCCGCCGGTATGGCGACCACTGTGTCGGTATCCCGGGCGCGGCAGGCTATAACTCCCGTCACCACCGCAGCCCCGTGCACGCCCATTGCGGCAAACGTACGGAGGTCGGCCGCTATGCCGTCGACGCCCGCGGCGTCCGTTGCGCCGGCTGCAACCAGCGTCCTGGGGGATCGTGCGTCCATGTCCACCTCTTAATTACTGCTTAATTACTGCGCCGTGCCTGCTGTCCCGGTTCTTCCCGGCGTACAGGTGCCGTTGGGTCTGCCCGCCAGTCTGGATGTTAATCTACGAAATCGCTTTTCAGACGGGCTATCGAACGGCAATGCAGGACTGAAAGTCAGGCAGGAAAAACATTGGACACACCGTCAGTCGTAATCAGCGGCGCGAAGAACTTTCTCGCCCACACCCCCGGCCTCGTAAGGCACGGTTCGCGACCTTCACGGGACATTCACGATGACCCCGCTGTGGCAGACCTCATCACCGCAAACCTCCGAACATTTGAGCAGGCCGCCTCCTACGGGCCCAACCTGACCTACCTGGGCGGGATGCACCCTGAAGAGTTGGGCGCGCTGGACAAACCCTGGTACAGCCAGGAAAGGGACTTCGAACGGGACCAGCCTTACGGTCACATCATGCCGGAAGAAGAGTTCTACGGCGTGATGAAGATGATGGACGACTTCGACCTGCTGTGGCTCGAAGAGGGGTTCAGCCGGAAGATGGCGGCCACCCTGGCGGATACCGGCGACTGGACTGACAAGCAGCTTTCCGTTCTTGAGTCCGGCGTCACGATGGATCAGGTTGAAGGTCAGCTCGGCGAGGGATCGGGAAATCTCCCGGTGACCCTTCGTGACGGCGAATTGATCGGCGTCCTCAACGCTGCGCATCAACAGGACGCGTCGCTTTTCGCGGACGTGCTGCTGGAGAACCTGGCCTGCAAGGCCGCGGCGGTCATGGCCGTCAAGGTCCTGATGAAAGACATGGCGCTGGACCCCCTTTCGGTCCCGTACATCCTGAACAGCGGCGAAGAGGCTGTTGGAGACCGGTACCAGAGAGGCGGCGGGAACCTCGCAAAGGCGATCGGCGAAGACTGCGGTCTCACAAATTCAACCGGCGCAGACGTCAAGGCGTTCTGCACAGGTCCAAACCACGCCGTACTGCTAGCGGCGGGGCTAATCGCCGCGGGACTGTTCGAGCAGGTGATGATCGTCGGGGGGTGCTCGCTGGCGAAGTTGGGTATGAAGTACCAGGGGCACGTTCGCAACGGCATGCCGGTCCTCGAAGATGTGCTCGCAGGTTCGGCGATGCTCGTGCAAAAGGCCGACGGAAAGAGCCCGGTCGTGCGGCTCGATTCCGTCGGAAAGCACGATGTCGGCGCCGGCGGCGCACAGGCGGCGATACTGGCAGAACTGGTTTCCAAGCCCCTGGAACGACTCGGACTTGGCTACGCCGACATCGACAAGTACGCCACCGAGATGCACAACCCGGAAGTGACCGAGCCTGCCGGCTCCGGCAACGTGCCGGAACTCAACTACAAGCTCATCGCCGCGCTTGCCGTCAGGGCCGGTCAGCTTGGCAGGGCGGAAATGCCGGACTTTGTGGCCCGCCACGGCATGACCGGCTTTTCACCGACGCAGGGCCACATCGCGTCGGCGATCCCGTACATGCCCCACGCAGTCGACGGGCTGTCCAACGGCAGCCTCAACCGGGTGATGTTCCTGGCAAAAGGCAGCCTGTTCCTGGGCCGCATGACACAGATGTCTGACGGCTTGTCGTTTATCATGGAGCCCTCGAACTGAATTCCCTTTAACAGCCCTGTAGAATCGGGCTGAAATCTTCACGGCGCCCGCCACTCGGACCAGACGGCAAGGAGAGATCAATTGGAACTTAAGGGCAAACGCGTAATCGCCCTCGGTGAGCGAGATGGAATCCAGGGCGACTCCATCGCCACGATAGCCCGCTCCGCCGGTGCGGAAGTCGTGCTGGAGGTCACTCACTGCTTCGTCTGAACGTCCGCAGGCGCCCTTGACCTGGAAGGTCAAGACGAGATCAAGCGGACCGTGGACAAGGTTGGGACGGAGGACCTGGTAGTCCTTCTGGGTACCCCCACGGCAGAAAGTTCCGAGCTTTACGCCACCACGATGGTGGACGGCGACCCGTCCTGGGCCGGCGCCCTGGCGGGGACGGCGCTTGGATTGCCGGTGTTCCACGTGACCGAGGACGAGGTCAAGAATCAGGCGGACGCCGGGATCTACGACGACGAGGTCGGCGTGGCTGAGATGGTGCTGGAACTGGACGAAATCCAGTCAGCAGTACGCAAGGTCCGGGAATCCAGCGACGGCTGATCAATCCCGTCAGCCAAGATCCCCCAATCCACGCTCTCTCACGACCACTCGTAGGGGCATCTCTTGTGGATGCCCGATGGGGTGGGGCGCGGCAACTGACGCGACGCTGTTTCGTGATCAGTCGGGGACTTTTCGAACACCCCCTGAGGGAATCTAAATCCGGGCCGAATCGGATCTCAGCCCGGCGACGTCACCGCTGGCGATGTCTTCCAGGAACGCGTTTACCGCGTCTGCCACGCCGGCGGGATTGGCGACGTGCGGCCAGTTACCCACCCCGTTGATCGTGACTTGATTGGCGTTCGGCCAATTCGGCCATTGGTCCGCTCCGCTGCCGCTGGTCAGCACAACCAGGGTAGGAACGCCAGGGCTGGCGTCTTCACTCAAGTCTGGTCGGCTTCCAATGTTCATCGCGGACGGGTCGAATTTTGGGGCCCGTAATCCGCCTGGTCTGGCCCAGGTAAGCATGCCGGCAATTTCGGCCGCCCTCATCGACGGGTGGTCGCCGAACAGGAAGATATCGGAACCGTCCGGTCCCAGTACCACTTCCACAAGACCCGCGGTTTCGACGTCGACAGGAGGCGGGCCCAGCAGGACGAGGCCGCCCACGTGTTCAGGCCACCGTTGGGCCGCCCGAATTGCCAGCAGCGCCCCGAGCCCCGTCCCGACCAGCACAGCCTTCTTCTGCCAGTACTCCAATTGAATGCGCAGATCGTCTGCGTATTCGTCGAACGCATACTCGCCGTCGGGGTCCCACGGTGTACCGCCATGGCCGCGCAGGTCCATGGCCACGACTTCGGAAGACCGGCGGATCCGGCTGGCGAAAGGTCCGAACGTGTCGGCGCATTCCCCGAGGCCGTGCAGGAGCACGGTCATGTGAGTGGTTGATCGGGGCCACCAGAGATAGTGAAACCGCCTGTAACCAAGCAGTTTCAGGTATTCACTCAGCCCGCCGTGTTGGTTCGCTTGCAAACGAAGACCGCCTGGCAATCAGGTTATGAGGCCCCGTCGATTCGGGCCGGCGCCGGCGTGCCTAGCCGGATTGGAATAGCGGGCCGTTCAGGCGGGCATCGCAGACAGTGCGGCGTCGATATCCTTCGGCTTATAGCCGACGACCCGCTCGTCTCCTATGAATGTGACGGGAGTCGAGGAGTAGCCTTCGGCCAGCAGGTACCTGGTGGCGTCGTCATCCAGGGAGACGTTGTGCTCCGTGAACTCCACGCCTTTTCGTGAAAGGTACACTTTCACCATGTGGCAGGGGCCTCAACCGTTCGAGGTGAAGACCTTGATGGCTGCGTCAAAATCGGTCAAGTTTCATACCTCCGCAGTTCCGGCGCTTCTGGAAATCCGGATGCTGTGATTGTATAAGTAATCCGCCCATCTGTTGGAACGGTCATTTCGGGATTGGTCAGACGGACGCAGGATATGGGCCGAACGAAGACATGATCGACCGCAAGGTGATATTGGACTCGGTCTTCGAGGCCCTTCCAGAGGGTCACGAACTGGTCCCACTGCCCAGGCTGAATGTGCCGACCCCCGCCGGTATGGGCTTTCAAAAAGTCTATTTCGGCATCAGGTGCACCTGTGGGACCTCGGCCGTCTTGACCGTCGAGGTTGCAGGTGACAGGACGGAAGCTGATCTGGAAGAGGCCATGCCCGCCATATTGGACCGCCTGATGCGACAGAAAGCCGCCTTCAGAAATATGTCTTGCCGGTCACATGAAAGCCTCAGGTCCGGCCAATTCAAATAGAATCCCTTACTGACTCCCGATCCAACGCCAACTCTCAATCCCGGGGGAATGCGAATGCCGAAGAAACAGCTGACCGAGGAAGAGGCCTTTGACAGGGCCGTAAGTTTCTCTGAGAAGTACGTGGCCAGGGGGCCGTACGAGTTTTTCCCAGATGCGGAAGTTGTGCGCGTGGTCCAGGAAGGACTCGGCAAGAACGAACTCGAACACGGGTATCGCTACTGCCCCTGAATGCCCCTGAGCGGCGATCCGGTCGAGGATCGCAAGAAGATATGCCCGTGCGACCGGCACCACGAGGACATCATCCGTGACGGGTTCTGTATATGAATGTTCTTCGTAAGCGAAGAGTTTCTTCGCTCATACGAAGCCGGTGAGGACTTCGAGCAGACCATCGACGAAGCGGTACCGCAGGGCACGGGCCTCTTCGAAGGCGAGTACGCATCCAAGGCATCTACGAAAAGTTCGAAGTCCCGCTCCGCGCGCAAAAAGGAATAGCGGGACCAGAAGTATGGCAATGGACCTCCAGGAATCCCTTACGCTCAATACCTACCGCGTAAGGAGCGTCGAGTTTGGCCACCGTACCGAGTATCGGGACGGCGCGCTCACAGTTGACAAGGGGGAAATAATCGCCCTGGTCAAGTCCGACCCGCGGGTGAACGCGGCCAACGCGGAACTTGTTCACCCCGGCGAATCCACTCGCGTCACCGCAATCAAGGACGTCATCGAACCCCGGGTAAAGACGTCCGGTCCCGGGCAGGTGTATCCGGGTGTTGCAGGAAGACCGGTGACGACGGTCGGCGTTGGCGCAACGAATCGCCTGGCAGGAGTGGCCGTAACCCCGCTGAGTCCCATCAAGGTCTACGAGTTGCCGAGTCCTGCGGGGGGCATGGTCGGCGGCGCGGCGGGACCAGGTTCCAACCTGTTCGACATGAGCGGACCCGGCGCGGCTGCGTCACCGTACGGCTCGCTGCACCACATATGCATCAGCCTCGACGTGAGCCCGGTGCTGCATCTCGACGACCAGAACGAGACGATACACGCGGCCGCCCTGCGCGTCTCAGACCTGCTGGCGAATACCACGCTCGACGAAGCGGCCGACGAGTCCGAGGCGTTCAGCAATCGGCCCCTTAATGACGACGTACCATCCATCGTCTACGTCGCCTGCATGAACTCGCCGCAGCACTATGCCAACAGCCTGAACGCCTACGGTGTAGCGATTTACGGCTTGACCCGGCAGACGCCGCCCTGGGTGTTGGGGCCTATGGAAATCCTGGACGGAGCGATCTGCGGCTCCTACAGCTACGAGATGGCCAACAACCCCTTGGTCATGGGCCTGCTCCGCAAGCACCGGGCAGGGGAGTGCAACTTCCTCGGCGTGATCACCATTCGGACGCGCTGGACGTCGCAGGCCGAAAAGAACGTGCAGTCCGGCCAGACCGCACGCATTGCACGGGACCTCGGCGCCACCGGCGCGATCGTCACCTGGGACGCCGGCGGCAACGACTTTATGGAGGTCGCCAGGGTTGTGCAGGCCTGCGAACAGGCCGGCATCGATACGGTGCTGCTGACTGGCGAGGAGGACCCGGCAAATGAGGGGCCCGCTCTGCTGGAGCCGCTGCCTGAGATGGAGGCCGTCGTCAGCACCGGGATAGGCGCCAACATGTGGTTCGAACCCACCCCGATGCCCGCAGTCGAGCGGGTGGTCGGCGCTCCGCAGGTGCAACTCAACTTCGGGCCAAACGAACCGCTGCAAATCCTGGACGCCAACATCGAACTGGCCACCCTGCAGTCGGAAGACCACTACGGCTTCGGCTACAGAAGCTGTTTCAACTACTAGCCTGGGCCTTGTGTAGCCCGGACGTTTTCAGCAGTCCGCGCGGCGATTCAGGCGACATTCGTAAATTCCCTTCGCTCCGCCGGGCGTCGCATGCGTTAAGAGTTTTAACCATGTAATATATCGGCCGAAAATATGGCGAAGGTGTGCAGTACTGCAATTGCGGTTCTCCGCGCCGCCATGGCACGCGGGCCGGTGCGGCTGCGTACATCGATATGGAGGGAACCGAGTTGATTCCTAAGAAGTTTTTGATTTTGGCCGCGGTTGCGCTGGCGGCAATGATCATAGTCGCCTGTGGCGGAGATGATCCTGAACCCACGGCCGCGCCCGAGAAGCCCGCCCCGACGACAGCGCCGGCGCCTACCGCCACGACGAAAGTAGTGGTGCCGACCCTGGCCCCGCAAGTGTCGACGCCGACGCCGGAACCTGCCGCGCCGACGGCCACGCCGGAGCCGACTTCGACGCCGCTTCCCGCCGGACCGACTGGCACGTTGAATGTAGGTGTAGCACTGATCACGCCGCCCAACTTCTTGCCCAGCAAGATTCCTTGGCCCGGCAACCTCAACATCATTTCTTGGGGAGTCGGAGAGGGCCTGGTACGTAGCGACTATGCGCCGCCGCCACTCATCGGAGAGTTGAACGACACGGGCATTGCACCAAGTTGGGAAATCGCTCCTGACCAGTCGAAGATTACCTTCCAGGTCCGCGAGGGTGTCGAATTCCACGACGGTTGGGGAGAACTGACTGCACACGACGTAGCGCACAGTTTCAATGAGACCCAGGTTGAAGGCAGCACGTGGGCCCGAGTCGAAATTGGCGACTTCATGTCGGACGCTGTGGCACTGGATGACCGCACATTCGAATTCCACTTCAAAAAGTGGAGCGGCACCTGGTTCGGGTGGATGTACCAGAACACCGGCGCCGTGCCGATGATCAGCGAGAAAGCGTACAACGAACTCGGCTACGACGATGCGGTACTGACCCCAATCTTCACCGGCCCGTTCTCGGTCGATGAATGGAAGGGCAACGACGTCGTGCGCCTCTCAGCGGTCGACCCGCACTGGCGGCAGACACCCGGAGTGTCCAACGTGAAGATCGTCGAGATCAAGGAAGTCGCCACTCGCCTTGCGGCCTTCAAGACCGGTGAAATTCACCTTGCGCAGTTCCCGACAAACCGGCTGGCCGAGGCTGCCGAAGCGACCGGTGGAAAGTTCCACGAAATCGGCAACCCGTCGTCACGTCACGTGGCCTTCGCCGGCAACTACTGGATGGAAGAAGACCACAACACAGGAGAGGTCATATACCCGCGGCCGGGTCTGAATGCTGATGACGAGCATCCCTGGATCGGCGACCCCAAGAACCCGGAGAACATGGAACGCGCCCGATTGATCAGGCACGCCATGGGACAGGCCATCGATCGGGACCTGATCAACCAGGAAGTCCTTCTCGGCCTCGGCTCGCCCCAGTACACCTGGTACGGTTTCGACAAGCGGGCCAACCCCGAATACTTCAAGGACGAATGGATAATCCCGTACGATCCTGAAGGCGCGAAGCAGACGATTGCCGAGCAGGGTTTCCCCGATGGCTTCAAGGTGCCGTTCTTCCTGCCGCCGGACGTGCCCGGTGTGGTTAGCCTTGAGATCGGTGAGGCGATAGCCCAGATGTGGCGCAACATCGGACTTGACGTCGAAATCGAAAGCACGGCTTACCAGGCCCGAAGGCCGACCATGGTTGATCGCTCGATCGACGTAGTGTGGATGTGGGCTTCGAACGCCTCGGTCGGCAAGATCGACGATGCTCACAGCCACGGTGTGATCCCGTCCGCCGGATGGAATCGCGGCATGGAACTTCAGTGGGTCCTCGACCTCTGGAGGGAAGCTGACGCCGAATCGGACGCTAAGAAGCGTATCGAGATCAACGTTCGAGCAGAGGACATGCAGGCGCACTGGATGACGGTCTCGCCGGTTGTAGGTGTTCCCAGCATCTGGGTCGCCAGCGGAGACGTTCTTGAGTGGAGGGCCATTCGCTGAAGGCGCCGGTTACGCCGGTACTTTCGAATCGGTCGTCCTGAAGTAGGTCCAATCGAGAATGCGGCGGTGGGTCCGGCTTTGTCCCGCCGCCGCAGATCGACATAGTCATAGTCGGGCAATTCCCGAGGGCCGCGCCGGCGCGGTTGCCGGTTTCGCGGCCTTTGTGTTGACCGGTAGAGAGTAATAACGGGCGTCCGTAATGACCACTTTCCTGGTGCGACGATTCTTCTACGGGATCGCCGTCGTCATATCGGTGACGCTGATCGTCTTCATCCTGTCTCGCGCGTCAGGCGACCCGCGCACTTACTTTATGAATGAATACACCACGAAGGAACAGTGGGACGCATGGGGACGCGAATGGGGCCTCGACAAGCCGGTAATCCAGCAGTATTTCCTGTGGTTGGGGCGTGCAATGACCGGCAATCTTGGCAAGTCGTTGCGCGAAAGCCGACCCGTCCTGGACGTAATCATGGAAAGGGTGCCGGCGACCGTTCAACTGGCGGCGGGAGCGTTTATCTTCGCCGTTCTCCTGGGCCTGCCGTTCGGAGTCCTGTCCGCCGTCTGGCGGGGTAGCTGGCTGGACTACTTCGGCAGGACCATTGCGTTGTTTGGACAGGCCCTGCCGCCATTCTGGTTAGGGATCATGTTGATCCTGGTTTTTGCTGTGCAGCTTGAGTGGCTGCCCACGAGCCGAAGGGAGGGAATCCCCCACTTCATTCTCCCGTCCATCACCCTCGGCTGGCTGACCGCCGCTGGTCTCCTGCGCCTCGTCAGGTCGGCCATGTTGGAGGTGCTCGACTCCGAGTACATAAAGATGGCACGCGCCAAGGGTGTGGGTCCCAACTCGGTCGTCTGGAAACACGCATTCCGGAATGCCATGATTGCGCCCCTGACATACACCGCGCTGGTGTTCGTCGCATTCCTGACCGGGGCCGTTGTTACCGAGACGGTATTTTCATGGCCGGGGTTGGGTGAACTGGCGGTCAGGTCAGTCAACAATCTGGACCTGGCAGTACTATCCGGTGTGGTCCTGTTTCTCACGGTGTTGTACGTGGTCGTGAACTTCATTACCGATGTTCTATATGCCGTGATTGATCCCAGGATACGGCTGGAATGAGCGTCCAACCTGTCGTCGCAGCCCCCTCGGAACCGGTCATTCCGGGGGCGTGAACCGCGGCCGCATTCGCGGTTGGATCCATGCGGTTAATCGTTACCCGATAATCCCTGGCATCATCATGCTCGCCATGGTTATCGCCGCGGCCTTCGCTCCCCTCGTGGCGCCGCACGACCCCCAGTTCGGCTATCTTGGCGATCGCGAGACACCCCCGTTCTGGCATCCGGAAGGAAGCTTCACCCACCTGCTGGGGACCGATCAGCAGGGCCGGGACATGTTGAGCCGCGTGATTTTCGGCGCCCGGATATCCATGTTGATCGTTGTCACGGTCGTCGCAATTGGCGGCACGGTTGGCACCGCGCTCGGGATCATCGCTGCCTGGTATGGGCGCCACATCGATGAAGTGATAATGCGGGCCGTCGACGTCACCCTGGCGATGCCGTTCATCCTCGTGGCGCTCGTGGCGGTTGTCGTCTTTACCCAGAGCACCACGCTGGTGATCGGACTTCTCGCGATATTCAGTTGGAACGGCTTCGCGCGCCAGATTCGGGCGGACTCGCTCAAGATAAAAACGGCCGACTATGTTTCGTTGTCCCTGGTATCGGGCGCATCCACCATATGGATCATGTGGAAACACATATTCCCGGGTGTCGTCAATACGATGGTCGTGGTCGCCACACTCAGGGTCGGCTCGCTCATCCTGGCCGAGGCCATATTGAGTTACCTGGGCGCGGGCATTCCGCCGCCCACACCCGCCTGGGGCCTCATGGTCGCGGACGGCAGGGGATACCTGGACACCTCGTGGTGGATCGCATTCTTCCCCGGGCTGGCCATTTTCCTGCTCGTGCTGTCGAGTAACTTCCTCGGTGACTGGCTCCGCGACCGGTTCGACCCGGTGCTCCGGCAGCTCGACTAACCCGACATTTCGTTGGGAGTAGGACACGTGACGGAAACACTGAAAGTTCTTCACTACGTCAACCAGTTTTTTGCCGGACGCGGCGGCGAAGAAATGGCAAACATGGAACTGGACGCGGTGTCCGGGCCCGTCGGCCCCGGCGTCAGGCTAAACGCCCTGCTTGGGGATGACAGCGAGGTCACCGCGACATTGGTCGCCGGTGATAACTGGGTGGCGGAAAACGAGGATACCGCCGCCGGCCGCCTGCGCAGCGCGGTCCTGCAACATTCCCCCGACGTCGTGGTGGCGGGCCCCGCATTCAACGCCGGCCGCTACGGACTAGCCTGCGGGCTGGTGTGCAAAGTTGCGCAGGATGCCGGAATACCTTCCGTGACCTCCATGTTCGAAGAGAACCCGGGCGTCCTCACTTACAAGGGCGAAGTGCTGATCGCCGCGGGCGCCGAAGACGTGAAAGGCATGGAGCCAGCTCTGGCAAAACTCGCCGGGTTGGCTCTGAAAATCGGGCGCGGCGAGGACATAGGCCCGGCAGAATCCGCCGGATACTTCCCGCGCGGTATTCGCAAAGAAGGCAAGCGATACGCTTCCGCGGCAACCCGGGCGGGCGACATGCTGATGGCCCGCCTGACCGGCTCGCCCTGGACCACGGAACTACGCATAGAGCCGCTCGATGCCACCACTCCGGCGGACCCCGTCGCGGACCTGTCGAACGCCAGGATCGCCATGATGACATCCGGCGGACTGGTCCCGAAGGGCAACCCGGACGGACAGGTGCGCGGCGGTTCGACGCGCTGGTGGAAGTATTCGATCGACGGCCTGAGCGGCCTGAGCGGGGAAGAGTGGGAGTCTATCCACCGCGGGTTCTTCGTCGGGATAACCAACGACGAGCCCAACTACGTCATGCCGCTGGACGTGATGCGGCAATTCGAAGACGCAGGCGGCGTCGCTGAGGTTCACCCGGTGGCAATCAGCGTGTCGGGCGTCGGCACTCACGTCAGCGATTCCGTCAGGATCGGCGACGAAATGGCTGAGTACCTGAAGGGCGAGCGGATCGACGGCGCTCTGCTGGTCGCCACCTGAGGTACTTGTAATCGTTGCGGCGCAACGATAGCCAGGCGGATCGAAGACGCAGGCATACCGGTGGCCGTGATAACGGCATTATTCAGCCTCGCGCTGACGACCGGCGCGCCCAGGGTCGTCAAGGGCGCCCGAATAGAGCACGTGTGCGGCGACCCCGCGCTCGGGCCGGAGCGGGATGCCGCTTTCAGGCGGGAAATAGTGCAGACGGCGCTCGACTCCCTGGCCACCAGGGTATCCGAGCCCACTTTGTTCGAACCGGCGGGCGCGTAGCGTCGCACTTCCCGTCTGACGGGCAGGGCAGGTAGGAATACCAATACGAATCCCAGGCTCAGGCGTTAACCAATGAAACTTGAACTCGGAAGATTCCCCGTTGCAGAAGTTCGCGAAGGTCCCAGGACCGCCTATCGCGACGGATTGCTGACCGTCGACACGGAGTCGCTGACCAGGCTGGCGCTCGAGAATCCGGCGGTTGTAGACGGTCGAGTCGAGATCGCACGCCCCGGGGACTCCACCCGGATAGTCGGATTCCGAGATGTTATTGCGCCGCAGGTGAAAGTCGACGGACAGGGCGTCGCCTATCCGGGCATCTGCGGCAGACCTGCCGATTTCGTCGGCCAGGGTCGCACGCACAGGGTCGACGGCGTAGGGGTTGTAAACCTCGGCGACACCGAGCCGCCGCCCGGGGGCGTGGCGGACAAACTGGACCAACCGTTCGACACGTTATTCGACATGTCGGGTCCGTCCGCATCCATCATCCCGTACTCGCAGTTGAACAACGTATGCGTCGTACTCCACACCGACCAGAATCTGTCGGACCCGGCCCGCGCCTGGGCGGCAGAAGACGCAACGCTCCGCGTGAGCGATGCCATCGCCGAGACTGTGCGTGAAGCGACGCCGGCTGAGACACAGACGTTCGAAAGTCCGGAAGCCAACGCTGACCTGCCGCGCGTTGTCTACATTTCCTGCCACAACTCACGCGAACACTTCGCCGACACGGTGAGGGCCTACGGCACATCCATCTACGGCCTGTCACGGCTCAACGCGCCGTGGCTGCTGAACCCGAATGAATGGCTCGACGGCGCGGTGGCGGGAAAGGACTCGTGGATTCTCGCCAATAACCCGGTGATCATGGACCTCTACGCCCGTCACAACCGGGACATCGTATTCGCCGGCTGCATCGCCATCCGCACGAGATGGAGTGAGCAGATCGAAAAGAACGTAACCTCGAGCCAGGCCGCAAAGATCGCACAGCAGATCGGCGCAACCGGCGCCGTGGTTACGTGGGACGCGGGCGGGAACGATTTCATGGAGGTCATCAGGACCGTCCAGGCCTGCGAACAGATCGGCATCAACGTTGTATTCTTGACCTTCGAGGAACACCCGGACAACGGAAGTCCGCTACTCGAACCCCTGCCGGAAGCCCGGGCGATAGTCACCACTGGATGGGGCCGCAACGAGTTGATGTCGGCGGCAAGCATTCCCGAATACGACGAGCCGCTGCCGGTGTAGACCGGGTCATCGGCAGGCAGACCATAATGGCCAACCAGAATGCCCAGTCGGGGCAAATCGACTCACACTCGGAGTTGCGCTCGTTCCTGTGGGTGGACCGTTACGGTTCCACCGCGTGGAGCGCATACGACTACTAGGACACAAGACAGCCACAAAGGAATCACCAGGAAGGGAGAAGGATCGTGACGAGCCAGCCAAAGCTGAAGGTGGTCCACTTTCTCAACCAGTTCTTCGCAGGTATCGGCGCAGAAGAGGCAGCAAATCACCCGATCGAAGTCCGCGAGGGACCGTTGGGTCCCGGCAACGCTTTCCGACAGGCGTTCAAGGATTGATGCGGAGATCGTCGCGACGATCATCGCCGGGGACAACTACTTCAACGAGGAGCACGAGACCTCCGTACGGACGGTCGTGGACACCCTCGCCCGTTACCGCCCGGACCTGGTTATCGCCGGTCCCGCCTTCAACGCGGGTCGTTACGGCCTGTCATGTGCCGAGGTGTGCCATCTGGCGTTGGCTGACGGCATCCCCGCTGTTACCTCGATGTTCGAGGAAACCGGCACATTGACCTACAAGAAAGAGGTCATCATCGTGCCCACCAGCGAGGGCGTCCGGAGGTATGCCTGCTGCGGTCGCCACGGTTGCCCGTATCGGCTTGAAGCTGGCCCGAGGGGAGGAACTTGGCCCGGCGGAAGAAGAGGGCTACATGCCGCGGGGCATCCGAAAGTCGGGCGGCGCGAGGTTCGGGCTGCGGACCGCGCCATCGAGATGGTCCTCAAGAAGGTCCGCGGCGAACCGTTCGTCACGGAACTGCCCATCGAGTTACCCGAGGTTGTCGAACCGGCGAGCCCGCTCACCAACATGAAGTCCGCGCGGATCGGCCTTGTCACTTCGGGCGGGCTCGTGCCCATCGGCAACCCGGACAAACTCTCGGGCGGTCCCTCGCAGACCTGGTACCAATACGACATCGAGAATCTCGCCACGATGGAAGCGGGCAAGTGGGAGTCGGTACACGTCGGGTTCTATACTGACGTGACCAATGAAAATCCCAATTACGTGCTCCCCCTCAACGTCATGCGTTCGCTCGAGGACCGCGGGGTCATAGAGTCAATCTTTCCGGAGTACCTGACGACTTCCGGCCGGGGCACCACGGTCGCCGATTCGAGGCGCATGGGCCGTGAGATGGCCGCCGTACTAAAGCGAGGGGGTGTGGACGGCGTTGTCATGGTGGCCACCTGAGGGACCTGCAATCGTTGCGGCGCAACGATAGCGAAAGAGATCGAGCGAGAGGGCATTCCCGTCGCCCTGATCTCGGCCCTGTTCAGCCTCGCCCTGACTACCGGGGCGCCAAGAGTCGTACGAGGCGGCCGGATTGAACACGTCTGCGGAAACCCGAGACTCTCGCCCGCGGACGACCTCGCATACGCCACAAGCATCGTCGAGTCGGCGCTCGATTCACTCATGACGCCGGTTACCGAGCCGACGCTCTTCGAGCCCAGCGTCACCTGATTTGAATAAGGCCAGTACCGGACGCCTGCGCGTCCATGCCGGCGGCGGCCGTCAGTACCGCCCGTCCCTCGACGTGACCCACCGGAGCAGAAAATGAACGATGCCGACAAGAGACTGGAACTGGGAATATTCCCGGTAACGGACGTAAAACTGGGCGCCGAGACTTCCTATGACGACGGGGTTGTGACGGTCGACCGCCATCGGTGCGGGATGCCCTCCTCGAGGACTTGCGACTCGAAGACGTGCAGTTCGACGTCGTCCATCCCGGAGATAAGGTGCGCGTCACCACGGTGCGTGACCAGGTTGAGCCGCGGGTCAAGGTGAGCGGGCCTGGAGTCGTGTACCCGGGGCTCGACCGGAGGCCGGTCGACGTCGTCGGCTCGGGCCGTACGCACGTCCTTCGCGGCATGTCGATATTCGAGGTGTCCGACACCATGTGGTATCCCGGCAACGACGGGGACGTGGAGACCTACCTCGACATGTTCGGGCCCGGGGGCGAGGCGGTGCCGTTTCGGTTCGATGCACAACCTGTGCATGAGCATCACGCCGCTCGATGGCCTGCACATAGAAGACCAGAACCAGGCGATCCACGGCGCAGTGCTTCGCGTGTCCGACGCGATAGCGGAGACCACCAGAGATCTGGAACCGTCATCGATAGAGGTGTCGGACCTGGGGCCGGTGGACCCGTCCCTGCCGCGCATCGCCTACGTCATGTCCCTGCGCTCGCCCGAACACTACTCGAACTCCCAGTACGCGCACTGGACCGCCATTTACGGCATAACGCGGCTCACCCCGCCGTGGCTCATCAACCCCAACGAGATATTCGACGGCGCGGTGTCAGGCCGGGCGTCATGGAACTCATCAACAACCCGGTTGCATGGGGCCTGTCCCAGCGGCACGGCCAGGACCTGAACTTCGTAGGGTGCATCATCATCCGTACCAGGTGGTCCGCGCAGAGCGAGAAATTCCTCACCGCAAACAGGTGGCGTCGCTCTGTCGCACGATGAGCGTGGACGGCGCCGTCGTGGGATGGGACTCCGGCGGAAACGACTTCATGGAGGTCATTCGCACTATCGAAGCTTGCGAGAAAGCCGGCGTGAATACCGTGTTCCTGACAATGGAAGAGAGCCCGGCCAGCGGCGGACCGCCCCTGCTGGAACCCTTGCCCGAGGCGGACGCGGTGGTGACGACCGGTTTTCACGGCCCCGCCGGGGGGAGGATCGCGGAACTCACCGCTCCTGAACGCGTGATTGGCAGGCCGGAAATCTGGCGCGTCGACCCAGAATCCAACGAGTACATCAAGCACGACGCACCGGACCGCTAAGGTCAATCGCCTGGGCGGACCGCTATGGCTACACCAGGGAGTCCGCGTTCGCCTACTAGCGCCGCGTTAGCCGGCCCGCGACCCTGCGCGAGTCTGACTTCACGCCGGGGTGCCCCTCACAGAATCTGCGCGGCTAAGCTGCTTCCTCTTCCTGCGGAGACCTTCGCATAACCTTCGATTGGCCGACGGTAGAGGGGTTCAGCGGCCTGCTTTCAATTCGCGTTTCGCCCTCACCCCAACCCTCTCCCTCCAGGAGAGGGGGTTTTGCAAAGGACTCCTCGATGAGAGGAAGCCGTTTAGCCGCGCGATTTCTGAGACAGCCTCCTGGAACCGCCCTCACACCTCGAAGCAACTCGTACGGGTGTCCAGCGAAGACCAGCCGAGGCCTGACCGGCCAAACGGCAACTCGCCCTTCGCATCAATCGTGCCGACCCCGGTGCTCACGTTCAACGTGATTTCGCGCCGGCCGATCACGCGCTCCACCGGCCCGGTAGGCGGCGGACTCGCTTCTGCCCGGCCGACGCCGACACTGACGATGGACTTCACTTCCGGCAGCGGTTCCAGTATCGGAGGGCCGCCCTCGGTCGGCTCATCTTCCTGGACGACGAACACTGTGTCCAGGCCTTCCAGTTCGCACGCCTGCGCCGTCCTGACAGCCTCCATGAAGTCGTTCCCACCGACCATGCCAACGACGATCACGCCCTCCGCACCCATCATCTTGACCGTCTTTGCAGCCTGCTTGGCGACAACGTTCTTTTCAAGCTGGGAACTCCACCGCGTGCGAATAACCACGCATCCAAGGAAATTCAGGTCCTTTCCGTGCCGGTCATACAACTCGTGGAGCATCGGATTGTTTGCGAACCCCCATGAGTCATCGAAGCAGAGCGCGCCGTCCAGCATTTCGTTGGGATGGATCACCCACGGCGGGTGAAGCCGCGTGAGGCCGTAGAGGTGGTCACCCCAGCCCCGCACGGATCCCGGCATGGTGCTCAGGCGAGTGTTGGCAAAGTATGTAGGCAACCGTCGGCAGTGAAGGGTCCGCCTCACCGAGTTCGAACACGTCTATCTCGGGCGGCTCCTGGTCTTTGACTGCCTCGGCGAGGGCGTCCGAGACGAGCAGGGCGGCGGCGTGGGCTGCGTCGTTCCGGTCCAGCACGTCCCGGCCCGGGTCGACCTCCAAAATCACACACACGTTGATTAGTTTCGAATACTTGGGGCTCATCTCACCGTTGCCGCGCATGTCGGTGGACCGCTCGGTCGGTGTAGTTGCCCATACCCACTCCCAGGTAGAGCGGCGTATCGGAAACTTCGACCACCCCGACTCCTGTGAGCTTGTGCGTGCGGCCGCTGCCGACCGTATCCACCGGCCTCCCGCAGACTCCGGGATAGACCGTCCCCGTCCCGCTCACCTTGACCATGGGTTCGATGACGTCCCTGAACATCGTGATGCGCACCGAATCACCCGGGCGGGCCATATCGAAATCCGCCGACAGCACGCGCGGGTCTTCGAGGATCTTCTGCGTCAGCCCTGCCCGGTCGATCTCCAACTTGCCGTCGGTCCAGGCGGTCTTGTCGCTGAATTCGACTTCCGTGACCGGGAATTTGCCTATTTCCAGTCTCATCGCTGTGTCTCTTCCGGTCTCATGGCAGTGGTGGATTTGGTCGACTTGTCGTGCGAGTCCGCGCCGGTACGTTGGCGGGCTCGGCGGGGCATCGGACTCACGGAACGTTAGGCGTGAAGAGCGTCGGTTCGCTGACCTCGGTCGTCAACGCTCCAAGCGCTGCGCCGACGATCTCTCCGCTGTATGCCCGGTCCTTTTCGGGCCCCAGGGTAGGATCACCGCACACGTACTCGATCCTGCTTCCTCTCACCACCCGCGGCGCGCCGGTCGTGAGGGCCAGGGAGAATATGGCTGAGATCATCGCGACCGGTATTCCGGCCTTTTCAATCTCTTTGGCTACCGTTGCGCCGCAACGGTTACACGTGCCTCAGGTTGCCACAAGGAGCGCGCCGTCCACCTCGTTTGACTTGAGCTCGTCGGCCATCGCCGCGCCAATCTTGCGAGCTTCGGCAACGGCTGTCCCAACGCCGCTCGTGGTCAGGACCCACGGGTAGACGGACGCAACCTCGCCGGCCTGTTCCACGTCCCTGACGACGTTCAAGGGCAAGACGTAGTTCGGGTTTTCGTTGACGATGGCGGTGTAAAAGCCGCGGTGGACGCTCTCCCATTCGTCCGCCGACAGGGAGTCGATCCCGTCGATCGAGTACCGCAGGTACTCCGTGGAACCTCCGCGAACCAGGCCGTCGGGATTACCCCGTGGGACAAGCCCGCCGGTCGTCACGAGCCCCAGCCTGGCGCTCGACAGGTCCGCTATCGGCTCTGCCGGCGCGACTGCGTCGGGCATGCGAATCGGCAGTTCGGTGGTCCATTCGCGCCCGCCCATCCTGGCCAGCAACATGTCTACCGACCGCTTCGCCGCCGAGTCCGGGCGCAGCCCGGGCTGTCGAATGCCCCGCGGTATGTACCCATCTTCTTCGGCCGGGCCGAGTCCGTCGCCGGAACCGAGTTTTGTTGCGAGGCGCGCGAGTTGGGCGACGATCTCCTGCATACGGACTGGAGATTCATCCGTCGGGACGATGTAGGCGCGTGTTTCGTACTCCAGGACTCCGGGGTTTTCCGGATACATGGCGGTCACGGCAGGAATGCCTTCCGCGTTTGCCAGTACGCACACCTCGCCACAGGCAAGGCCGTACCGGCCGGCGTTGAACGCAGGCCCGGCAACTTACGACGTCCGGCTGGAACTGGCCGAACGCGCCCAGCACCGCCCGCGCCGACGCTGCGCTCTCTTCGGTGAAGTAGTTGTCGCCGCTGACGACCGTCGCGACAACCTCGCCGGAATCCCCGAGCGCCGCCTGCAACGCGCGCCCCGGTCCGTCCGCTCCGTCACGCACCTCGACAGGCAGATTGGCCTGCTCTTCACCTCCGACGCCTGCAAAAAACTGGTTCAGGAAATGAACGACTTTGATGGGCTGTGTCATGACGTGACCTCACCTCCAATCAACATCCGGCAATCGTTCGGGATGTTACAGCAAGCACAGATGGCCGGAAAACACCCCGGCCGGAGAGTGACTGTTCAGAGTCGATGAGGCCCCGTGCTGCATCACCCGAGTCGTGGGCCATCGCGTAGGGGCGGTTCGTGAACCCCCTTGGTGGGAAACGTTGAGCACCCACCAACGTCGCCCTTGAGCATCCGCCCGCGTCACCTTAGAGCAACCGACCACATCTGCCTAATAGGGTGTCCATTGAGGCGTCGGGATGCGCCAGCCGGCGCTACATCCCCAGGTCCGCCCACGGACAACCACACGTAGGGGCGTCTCTTGTGGCATCTGTTCCAACTAATTCGATGAAATGGCGGAATTCACCCCTGAATAGTCCGTGTTCGGACGCGGTGACAGCCTCTACAGGCCCTGATGAACCTGTAACGCGGCCGTTTGCCGGCGCGATCGTGTTCCCTCGCCCGGAATCAACACGACAGAGGGTCTACTCGGCCTTTGTTTAAGACGCTTCCTCAAAGCTGAAATGGCAATTGGTTTGAACAGATGGTTTCAAACCCGCACCTAGGGAGGGGTCGGTGAACGGGCGCGTGTGTGACGGGGTGGCGGGTTGGTGGGGGTAGCCGCGCCCGTCCCGCGCCCCACCGTGGGTACCGGGTTTCCCCGGCAAGACGAGTTAGAGTGCGCCCCACCGTGGGTACCGGCCCCGCATCGGAGTGCGGGGTGACGATGGAGCGTACGACGGGTTGGTTTTAGGCGCGTTGAAGCAACTCCGGGGGTTTCCCGGAGTTGCCTCGGTTTGCAGTGTCTCTGCTGTCTTTCCCACGCCCGGCCGGAACCGTGAGGCGTTGTTGGGAAGTATGTTTCCTCGGTCTTCTCCGCACAGTCCAACAACCAACGGTAGTGACGGCAATTTGCTCGCTCACGCGTCGGCGGTCGAACCGGGGCCGAAGACGGTTGCGGCTCTACAGCCGCGCCCGGCTTGTGGGGCGCTTATGGGCGTCTGAGGGAAAGACGCATTTGCTATCGGATCCTCGGCTTGATCTCTGGGGCGAACTTCCGATAGCTCCCCAGGCATCGCTCTCACGATTAGCCTGCGGGCCCCGAGTCACCATAGTCGGGGTCTAAAGCTGCCACGCCTACGTGAACAGCATTATGTGCGAGTCGTTCCGGTGACCCTTGTCGGCTTCGCAGCCGGTGGGTCCTGGAATCCACGCATAGCCCATGTCTGCTTCCCAGGAGAGGCATGTACTTTCTCGTTCCGCAACGGGCTTTAACACGGAGGGAGGAACTTTTACCCCCGATGCCTGCAGGAGTTGTTCCCGTTGCTGTTCGATCAGAATGGCTGTCATGGATGCGTTTAACCGCACGCCTCGGTATTGATAATAGAACACCTGTTCGTGCATTGTCAAATGTTTTGTGGGGTGGATTTTGGGTGTTGTGGGGTTGCATAGAGGGTTTGTGGGGATAGCCGCGCCCGTCCCGCGCCCCACCGTGGGTACCGGGTTTCCCCGGTAAGACGGGAGAAGGGGGTGTGTGGATGTGTAGCAGGTTGGCGGGGGTAGCCGCGCGCCCCTGGGTCCCCGATCTTCGTCGGGGAAGACGGTTTGGGGGAATGCCGGATGTGGGTAAGGGGCGGCAGGTTGGTGGGGATAACCGCGCCCGTCCCGCGCCCCACCGTGGGTACCGGATCGGAGTCCGGCACGACGGGTCGCGAGAATGCCGGATGTGGGTAAGGGGTGGCAGGTTGGTGGGAGTAGCCGCGCACAGCCCCGGGGCCGTTCGCGAACATCTCTTCCAACTAACTCGATGAAATGGCGGAATTCACCCCTGAATAGTCCGTGATCGGACGCGGTGACAGCCTCTACAGGCCCTGTTGAACCCGTAACGCGGCCGTTTGCCGGCGCGATCGTGTTTGCTCGGCCGGAATCAACACGATAGTGGGTCTACTCGGCCTTTTTTCAGTACGCTTTCTCAAAGCTGAAATGGCAATTAGCTGGAACGGATGCTCTTGTGGGTGCCCGAGTGGGCGGGGCGCGGCAACTGACGCGATGCAATTTCGTGATCGGTTACGGACTTTTTAACACCCTCTTAGACTGGATGATGGCTCGACGCGACGGCGTGGTTCGCGAACCACCCACGTCTGGCACGAGCACCACCCCCGTCACCCTAAGCACCCACCAACTTCGCTCTTGAGCATCCACACTGTCACCCTTTAGCGAAGCGAAGGGCCTGGGTAAGAGGGGCCGGGCGTTGTAGCGTGACGCGCGGGAGATTCTTCGGCTACGCCTGCAAAATGCCGTCGCCTGAAGTCGTCAAAGGTCTCGAGACGGGGTCGGCTAGTCCAACTTCAGCGCCATCAGGTCTTCATCGAAGTACCTGCCATCGACGAATATGGCCCGTCTCTCAACGCCGTAAGTCTCGAAACCAAAGGACGCATAAAGCGCTTTGGCGGGTTCGTTCGTACTTTCGACCGCCAGGTGGACTACAGCAAGCCCGCCCATCTGCCGCGCACGTTCCAGGGCCGCGCCCAGCAGTGCCCGCCCGTACCCCTTAGCCTGATGCTCGGCGGCCACGTGCATGCCTACGATCTTCCCGATGTGCATTCGCTTTGGGCCATCGTCACGGAAAAATCCGACTGTGCCGATGAGGTTCTCTTCTACGAAGCCCCCGAGATTAAAGGAACCTGCTGACTCAAAGAACCCTCGCAGCCGCTGAGCAAAAACCTCCAGCGGCCAGTCCTTCTGCTCCTCGTACGAAGACACAAACGCAGTGGGGTGCTCCCTGAGAGCCCTCAGCCTGAGCGTCCGATAAGCGACGGCGTCATCTTCGCCCAATTCGCGGATGATCATTCGCACTTATCAACTATCGCCCGCTACTCCTGGGGACGGGGAGATGGCCACAACTCGACCGACTTAAACGCCCGCACTGTTGCTCTGTGGCGGCTTAGTGTCACAAATCAAGGATACGATCCAAATCCGGATGATGTTCATGCCACCGGGTCTCAAGCTGCAACGCGTACGCCACGTTCAACACCTTCTGTTCTTCCCACCATCGGCCGGCGATTTGCAACCCAATAGGGAGCCCATGATCTGTGAATCCACACGGGATGCTTATTGCTGGTTGGCCGGTAACGTTATATGGCTGAGTGAATCCTGCTAGCCGTTGAAACCGCGCTTCGGGATCCCCGGATTCAACGCTGTCCTGGTCGATTCTCGGAGCCGGAATCGGGGTCGTTGGTTCAACGATTATGTCCACGTCCTCCATGATTTCTTCGATCTTGGCGGTGATTGCCCGGCCGGCTTCGAGCGCGCGGAGATATTGGACGGCCGAAATTTCCATGCCCTCCGCCAGAAACTCCTGGCACCAGGACCCGTAATCATCGAAGCGGTCCTTAATCCAGTCGTGATGGTAGGAAGCGCCCTCGGATTTGGAAATGACTGGACCGATCCGTGAAGCTTCCTGGAGAATGTCCAAGCGCAACTCCTTTATTGTGCAGCCGAGCCTTTCAAGAGTTCCAACCGCTTCAACCACCGCGGATCTTACTTCTGGATGAGTTGAATCGTTGAACTGGTCATCCGCGATACCGACGACGACCCCATCCAAGTTAGGATCCAGCTCCTCCAAGTAGTTCGGCACGCTTCTGGCTGATGTTGCTGGATCTCTGTCGTCATGACCCGCTGTCGCGTGTGTTAATGCCGCGACGTCTTCGACGGTCCTCGCGAGTGGTCCGACGTGGTCCAGTGTGCTGGAGACCGGAACAACGCCGTATCGAGAGAGTCGGCCGAAGGTAGGTTTCAGTCCGACGGCTCCGCTGTACGCTGCTGGACTCCTTATCGAGCCGCCGGTGTCAGACCCCATCGCGCCCAGACAGAGGCCCGCCACCACGGCTGATGCCGAACCCGTTGACGAACCACCGGCAATGTGATCCAGATTCCATGGATTGCGGCCCGGTCCAAAGTGGGCATTTTTTTCCACCCCCTGCCAGCGCGAACTCACTCATGTGCGTTTTGCCGACGCATACTGCGCCTGCGGCTTGCAAACGTTCGCCCACTGAACTGTCTTCCGACGGAATGAAGTCAGCCAGTATCCGAGACCCTGCCGTGGTCTTCGTTCCTTTGGTCCAGAACAGGTCTTTTAATGCGACCGGAATGCCGTGAAAAAACACCTCTGTAATTTCCATCCATGATTTCCTGCTCGGCGATGCGAGCGCTACGGAGAGCCTGTTCTTCCATTACGGTGATGAAAGCATTGGTGCTCGGGTTACACCTCTCTATACGCTCGAGATGGGTTGTCACGAGTTCGACCGGAGAGATTTGTTTCGAACGGATCAATTCGCCGACTTGAGGGATTGACTGCCACCAGATTTCCGTATTCATATATCCAAACCTCCAACAAGCGCCGAAAACGTGGCGCACGGATTCGTTATTGAAGCTGACTTAACCTTGGGTCCAGTCGGTCTCTCAGCCAGTCGCCTAGAAAGTTGAGTGACATCACTACTGAAAAGATGGCTACGCCTGGAAATAAGGGAATCCACCAACTCGTTGCCAGGTAGTCCTCGTCCTTCGGCTATCATCAGTCCCCATGCGGGCGTGGGGGACGGGAGTCCGGCGCCCAGAAAGCTCAACGTGGCTTCTGCCAGGATTAGTTGGCCAACGCGCAATGTTGCGATCACAAGTACAGTGTTAAACACCCCAGGCAGAATATGCTGGACCATGATCCTAATGTCCGACGCCCCTGCGACGCGGGCTAAAGAGACATAGTCCTCTTTCTTTTAGTGAAAGAACTTCACCGCGTATGTTACGAGGGAAGGCGCTCCACGCTAACAATGCCAACAGGCCCATTACTATAGTCAGACTCTGGCCGATCACGACGGCGGTAACTAGCGCTATAAGGATGAACGGCAGGGCCAACCAAACATCCACAAGACGCATCATTATTTCGTCCACCAAGCCGCCAAAATAGCCGGAGACCAGGCCAGCGGCGGTACCGACCAGGATCCCACTTGCCAAGGAAACACCCGCAACCAGCAGGGATATCCTGGCGCCGTGGATGACTCGGCTGAGCACATCTCTTCCCGCGTGGTCAGCGCCCAGGATGTATGTCGAGGTCACTTTGGGGCGCTGTTCGTACCAGTCGCTGTACCAAAACGGAGGGGCCGTTCTGGCGCGCGGTTCACCTGCCGAGGGATCGTGCGGCGCTATAAGGGGGGCGAAAGCGGCGACGACGGCCAACGCCACGAGGATGCACGTGGGCAATAACGGCCAACGCCTTGCACTGGACAAGGCGCCCCTGACACCGGAAGGAGGTTGGGTCAAGGCCAATTCCGACCTCTGGACGTCGTTCTTGGACAACTGCATTCTCATCGCTGTAGAGGAAAAGTCATGTCTTATGAATATCTGATTCGAGGGTCAACAGTCACGGTCAGAACATCGGCGCAAAAGTTCAGCACAACATTGAAAAGCGCGAAGAGCAGTACTGTCGCGGTGAGCACTGGGAAGTCATTGTCCCAGACAGACTGAACTGCGAGTCGGCCAATCCCCGGCCACGCAAAAACCGTTTCGACAACTACTGAGCCGTTAATGAAGCCTGCCAGGAGCAGGGCTGACACCGTCAAAGGAGGTATGAGAGCGTTTCTGAACGCGTGCTTCCAGATCAGCCTCGCGGAAGAAACTCCCTTTCCGCGGGCTAGCGTGATGAATTCCGAATGCAACACGTCCAACATGGCGGAGCGAGTCAGGCGCAGATATGTGGCGGCCGGAAGCCAGCCCAGGACTATCACCGGCATGATCAGGTGTTTTATTTGCGTCGACAATGACGCGCCGGTAGGCCTGGTTGCCGCTGGCAGTAAGTCAAGGGTTACTGCAAATAGCAGAATTCCCATCATGCCGACCCAAAAGGTGGGAAGAGCCTGCCCGAACAACGCGAAACCACGGCCCAGATAATCCCAGGGGCTACCCCTGCGGACCGCAGACAAGACCCCCAGGGGAATTCCCACGGCCGTCGCGAATAGCCAGGCGCCGACCCCTAGCTGAAACGTGGCGCCAATCTTCTCCCGGATCACCTTTGTAACAAGCCGATCACCTACGAGGCTTCGGCCAAAGTCTCCCCGCACCACCGCGCCCACCCAGACAAAATACTGGACTGTCAAAGCCCTGTCTAAACCGAGCTTCTTCTTCAGGGACTGTATCTGTTCTTCAGTTTTTCCATATCCAGCCTTGCTGGAGTACAGCAGGATAGGGTCACCGGCAAGACGGGAGATCGTGAATACGATTATTGTGGCTGAAAACAGCGCAAACAGGCCAAAGAGGAGACGTCGCAGTAAGAAGCGCCGCATTATGAACTACCCGACATACCATCCTGCCCCAGACTATGCTGGGGCAGGTTCGGCAAGTTCGACCGGACTCCGGTCTCAGTGATGGAGGTCAGTGAGGCGTCTACCTGGACAGGGTTATCCGCTCGAGGGAGTTGAAGTGGAATGATGAACCGCCCGTGGCAGGTCGCATGTCCCATGACTGGATCGCATTCGGGTTGTACACAATCAGGTTAGGTACGCCAACTGTACCCATCCCTAGCATCCACTCCCTCATCCATTCTGCAAACGCGTTGTTGATTTCCACTCTCTTTGCGGGGTCGGGCTCGGCGCTGGCCCTCTGGTAGAAGTCGGCGATGTCGGGAATCTCCAGGCCACCACCGAAACCTCCCCTCGTTATGGTTGTATTCCAAAAGGAGAATCGGGGCCAGTTCCAAGGCTCTGGTACCTGGTTCGGGCAGCAGGCCGATATCTGGGGCAGAACCCACCCTCGAGACACAACGGCTGGCCTGAAGAGAGAGTACGCATACTTCTGGACCTCCACGTCTGCCCCGACTTGTCGCCAGAACGAGGCGATGGTATCTGCCAACTCCCCGCCAAACGAGGTTTCGGAGTTCGTGTAAACAGCTATGTCGAAACGCACCCCGTCTTTTTCCGGCCTTCCGGCTTCATCCATCAGACGCGCTGCTCCCTCCGGATCGTATGGGACGTTCCACCGGTCCTGCCAGTTAGAATCGTTCGCGCTGAAGAATCCAATGTGCGCAGGCCAGCCCAGGCCACCGGTCAGGGTCTCGACCATCAGGTCCCGGTCTATAGCCATGGAGAGGGCATTACGTACCTTGCGCGCGTTCTCCATATCCTCGGCGTCATCGGGATGGGCACGCCAGGCGTGCTGTTTTGAATGGGAGTGGATTTGGCCCCAGTCAATTGGCTCGCCCGTGATGGCGTGCGTCTTCTCCCAATAGTTGCCGGCAAACCACAAGACCCATTCGCTTCCCCCACCCGCTCCGGTGGTGACGAAGCCCTGGGACACGAGGCTGGGGAGGTCTTTGAAGTCTATCCCGGCAACGTCAGCGTCTCCCGTTTCGAGTAATGCCTTGCGTGTGAAGTTGTCCGGCACTATTTGTATTCGGACCTCATCGAGCGAGGCGACTTGTCCCCAGTAGTCGTCGAATCGCTCGACGACAATCCGATCTTCCGCTACCCACTCCACGACTGAAAACGGACCTGTGGCAACTATGTTCTCCCGCATCCAGTCGGCGCCGTTTTCATCGAAAGCTTTCTTACTGAATACGGCGAGGCCCTGGTCATTCTGGTTTAGCGCACGCGATGCCCACTGCTGGTCGAAATTGATGAAGGGGACCTCCAGGGTGTAAGTCCCGGTTACTACCGCCTCGCCAACTATCCCGGCGAAATCCCCTGCCTGCCCGTGGATGCTGGTCGGGGTGACGGCGGCGTTCGAGTCATTCAGATTCCAGGCAAGATCCTCTGCCGTCATCTCACCAAAGCCCTTGTGGAACTGCACTCCTTCTCGAGCGGTTAGAGTTACGCCCGTGAGGTCAGGGTGTACCGTCCATTCAGCCACGAGGTGAGGCGCTTCCCAAATCTCCGGATGATCCTGGATGAAGAAGGACTCGCCGATACCGAAGCTCTCTTGCATCAGATCTGGCGGGCCTGAACTATTTATGCCCACACCCGGGCCACTGGCGGCTATAGCCACAACAAGCGTTCCTGGGGCCGAATTAGATGCAGGGAGCGCGCGAGGCGGCGCCGGAACCGTCGGCGGTGCGGCGCCTACTGCGGTGGGGGTGACGATTTGGACGATCGCTTCTGGCGTCGGAATCGCAGCGATAGCCGCACCGACGATTGCCTCGATCTCTGAGGCGCTCAGTGGGGTAGGCCCCTGAGAGACCGCATCCTCAACTGCGCTGGCCACCAACCGCTCGATATCTTCCCCGGAGACTGCGTCTGCCGACATCGCCATTACTGCGGCCTCGACCATTGCCCCGATCTCCTGTCCACTTAGAGCAGGGGGCGCGGCATCCGCTACCGCTTCGGCGACCATCGCCCTCATCTCCTCAGCACTTGGTCCCGCGGGAACCGGCGCGGGCGTCGGCGCAGATGCTTTAACTGCCTCCTGCACCACGGAGCGCAACTCTTCCTTGGTAACGGCATCTTCCTGTGCCCCGCCTCCGCAAGCCAGGGCAACAGCCAACACGGTCACCGCGCCAAGTCCTATCAGAATCCTGGGTATGTACAGTCTCTTGGCCATCTTCGCCACCCCTGCGAATCGACCAAGTGGCCGACTAGCAATGCCTGATACGAAACACGTCTGTCGATTAAAGTGTTGAAACGAAAGAATGGCTTGTCAACAGCTAATAATTCGAAAAATGACTGTTTCTACTTTGTTGATGGCGCGAGTTGTATACCGCGCCCGCGCGTTTGTCAATCTGCTCCCAATCCACCCCGGAATCGGGATGCCGGAAACGCCGCCAGTGCTGGGCCGATCGACCGCAATGGCGAACCCACGTCGACATGAGCTCAGAACTCAGTGATTGGCTGCCGAACGTGACCCCGGAGCGAGTTCGTGCGGCCCCACGTGACACCATGCGGGTTAACGCTGGCAAAGGCGCGTACACCAGCGGGAAATTGGTACGCCCCAACGCTTAATGCATGCGGGAGGGACCGAGGGGCTCTTGAACGTGGCCGCCGCTGCCAGCCCAGCAGGCTCTAGGCACTGATTAAGCCGCGTTCCATACTATGTCTGCGCATTCGGCGGCAACCTCCTATGGACGCCCACCGGTGATCACCTTCCGGACCTGAGGAAAGAGTGAGTTCAGGAAGACTGACGCCATAACGAGCGCAACGCCAAGCAGTATCACAGCCACCGCCCAGGGAACGAATCCGGCGGTGGCGTGCCGTCCAATGGATTCAGCCAGGTCGCCCACCAGCCTGAGCGCCGATGTTGGTACGGAGGAGCCGTCAATTTCGGCATCAGTAATCGCCCTCTTCAGCAGGCCTGGTATGACCGAATTGAGCACGAATCCTAAAATTAGGCCGATGGTTCCGCCAAGGACCAACGCAACGCCCGGCCAGCGAAGCGCAGCGCTTGGGCTGGGCATGTGAACTGCCGCCAGGAGCACACTGCCCAGCGCAACGATCAGAATAACGACGTATTTTCCAGGGCCGCGGATCGCGTTTATCGAATCCCGAACGGCGGCAGCGGCCTGATCGTCCACGTCATCCCCGGTGCGGCTCCCCGACTCTTCGATGAAGTACAACCGGTCGTTCGGTCGCAGGTCGCTGCGGATTTCGGCGATGGCGCCTTCCACCAAGGGCCCGATCAGGGGTGTTGCCGCAGACTTGAGGAAAGTCTTGGTGTCGCCCTCATAAAAGGGCTGCCGCATTTCTTCTCGAGACGCGCTGAGGATCATCGACGCCCGCGAGGGGACTGAAGGATGTGAAAACATGCTATTTAACCAATCGTCAAAATTTCGCTCGCGGCAGTCCCTGGACAGCAGGTTTAACGAGGGGGCTGATGTGGGTGGTTTGCCGTCCGACAATTGGGCGATCGGCCCGCTCGCGGCAGTGGCCAGCCTGGAGATGGCGTCCGCTGAGCAGCCGGAGTCCGTTGGGTCGGTGATCTCCAGATTGTCTATGACGCCATAAACCCAGGCCTGAACTGCCGGTCCGAACCGAGCCAGCGGTTCGCCCAATTCAACGTAAACTTCCAGCGCGTCCGCCTCGCCGCGCATGTAGGCGGTAACGCGGTCGATGTTGTCTTCCGTTTGCTCTTGCAAGTAGGCCGGTGGCAGGACGTCACGAAGAAACGCGACCACTTGATCGTCAGCCTCGATTTCAATGTCCCCAAGTAGACTGCCGTCCAGGCCTCCCACCGCGTCCTCCAACAATTCCTTGTCGTAAACGCGGTTATAGGCGTCGGCTTCACTGACGGCGTCGTGATACACCTCTGCTGTCACCAACCGTTGGAGGATATTGACGGACACGAGCAGATAAACCAGTCCAGCGATGATCAATGTCCCCAGGACCAGGCTGGCTGTGGCACGCAGGCATATCGACAAGTACATTCAGCGGCTCCTCATGTCCCGACGACATACGTCTGACCCAGAACGAGGATAATCGCCAGCCACGCGAGGCCGCGAATCGGGGCACCCGTTCGGTGGACTGCGATCTGTTTGAGCCGCTAACGGCGAACAGACTTCAAGCCGCCCCTCACACCTCTACCTTCAGGTGAGTCGTCGGCTGCCAGCCCAGCAGGCTCTTGGCCTTGGTCAGGTTGACTTCCACTTCGTTTTCGTCGCCTGCGATGAATACGGCTTCGAAATTCCCGTGGCCCTTCTGCACGAAGTCGACCGCTGCCAGGAAAGCGTTCGCAAGGTCTTCCTCGTCAGTCGCAAAGTACCCCTGGCCGCGGCCGGGTTGGTCCGAGGACTTCCGCGCTTCTATCCAATCTTCCCTCGTGCGCGGCCCCGTTATGCGCAGGGCCATGATGTTCATGTCGAACCACCGCGCGAAGTACCGGCAAATGCCCTCGCCGAACCCCTTGCTCACGCCGTAGGCGCTCGGCGTATCGAGCATCAGCGCGTCCTCGTTGTGATAGTAGTCGCGGTTCCGGTAGTGGACGCTCATCGTGGACGTGTACACGCCCTGCCTGATGTCCAGACCCTGCGCCACCCACAGGAATGTGTGGAGCCCCTTGCAGTTGACCTCGTAGTTGTTGGCAATGATCTCGGGGTCCTGGTCCACGAGTGATCCGCCCTGCGGCGACTGCATGACCAGCCAGATGAACGTGTCCATGCCCCACAGCGCGCGGCTGATGGCGCCAGGGTCCGTGACCGATCCCTGCACGAACTCAACGCCATGCCTTGGCGGCCTCATGTCGAACACGCGCACTTCGTGCTTTTCGCGTAGATACGGCGTTATGAACGACCCGACGTGGCCGGAGCCGCCTACAAGGAGAATCTTCATCTGGCTGTGCCTCCTGCGTCAGCAGTTTGGGTCGGTCACGCGCGGTCCAGGATCAATCCCAGGCCGGACGATGCGTCGTCGAGACTCTTTATCTCTTCGTCGGACAGGGTTACGTCTGCGGCTCGCGCCACTTCCTCGATCTGTGACTCGGTGTCGGCGCCCGAAATGGCGACCGTAATTTCGGGGTGAGAAAGCACCCACGCGAACGCCACCTGCGGCATGGTCAGCGAGCGTTCGTTCGCCACCGCCTTTACGGCGGACAGCACCTCGGCGGCTTTCCCCTGCAGGACTTCGGGGTACCAGTCCCGGCGTATCGAACCCCACAACGTGTGGTCCGGCGGGATTTCCTCTGGGACGTACTCGCCGCTCAGCAGACCTACTGCCAACGGGCTGTAGGCCATTGCCCCGATGCCGGTGTTCGCCAGCATGGGGAACATCTCGTATTCCAGCGAACGGTTCAACAGGCTGTATGGATTCTGAATCGTGATCAACTGGTTGGCGCCGATCTGGTTCTGCACCCCGACCGCCTGGACCACCTGCCACGCCTGGTAGTTGCACACCCCGATGTATCGCGTCTTGCCCTGTGTCACCAGGTCATCCAGCGCGCGGAACTGTTCTTCGAGGGCCACGACATCGTCGTATCCGTGGACCAGGTATACGTCGATGTGGTCCGTGTCGAGACGACGAAGCGTCCTTTCGATTTCGCGCATTATGTGGAAGCGAGACAGACCGCGGTCGTTCGGGCCGGGTCCGATTGGGCTGAACACCTTGGACGTGACAACCAAGTCGTCCCGGTGGTCCTTTAGCACCTTGCTCAGCACCTCTTCCGACGTACCGGCGAATTCGCGGCTGTCCGTCAGACCGTAGACGTTCGCGCAGTCGATCAGGTTGATGCCGTATTCGATTGCCGCCCTGATCGTGCGCTCCGCGTCGCCTGGATCGGCCTGGCCCCGGAACCCCAGGCCGAGCGCAATCGGCGAGACCTTGACTCCCCCTGTCCCAAAATTCCTGTATTCCATGATTCCCAGTTCTTTCTCGACTCGGTCCGCGGTTCCGGCGGGTGGCCTCTCCTTTCGGAACGAACCACCCGGTCACAACCACACGTAATCCCGATGGCAGACCATACCAGCAGTTTCCCCGCGGCGAGCGGCCGGAATCCTGCCACTTTCCATGCGATAACCTCTTGGGGCCACAAGCCTTTAATCGTGGAGTGGTCCGGCGAGGACTGACTACAAATGACCTCTGGATCAACCGGCGGAGTTGATGACGGCGACCCAATTGCCGTTGGGGAGCTATCGAGGCGGACCGGCGTCAGCACGGCGGCTATCAACTACTACGTCAACATCGGACTGCTGCCGCGGCCGGAAAAGACCGGGCAGACCCGCGCTCTCTATCCCGCTTCGCACGCCAAACTCATCGAGCACATTAAGGAATTGAAGGCCCGCGGCCTGCCGCTCAGGGTAATCAAGAAGGTCCTAAACAGCGACGATCCCGCATTCGAACTGGGCGTGTCGCCGCGGACCGAGTCCTCGGCACGACGCCCCAGGGACCCCGGTCCGGCAGAGCCGGTTTCAAGAGACCGGCTGTTGAGGGAAACGGGACTGACCGACGGCCTTTTGAACCGCCTTACTAGGGCTGGACTGCTCAGCCGGCCGCGTCGACTGAATGGCCAGATCGGCATGTTCGACCGCCACGACTTGGCGGCGGCTCGCGCGTGCGCCTTCCTGTTGCAGGCCGGCGTAGACCTGGAGACGCTGGAGCGACACGCCGAATTCGAGCCGGTCGCCAGGGCCGAGGCCCATTTCCTCGCCGAACACCTCGCACTAACCGGAACTGCCCGGTCACGGGACGACCGCTCGCGAAACGTCGAAGACGCATTCGCCGGACTACGCCGATACCTTCGCAGGGTGCAGGTCGAGTCCGCATACCCCGGCTGGCTGGCGGACTGAGCCCGGGCAAGAGCGGCGGGTGAAGGCCGCCCGGGCCGCGGCGCTGAGCGTGTGAGTTCGATTACCGGCGAATCGAGTAACCTGCGAATTCGCAACTCTTCTTTTAGCCGGGTGCAGATTTTGGCTTACGGTCACGATGATAAGAAACATGGATTACCGCGCTGTAATATTCGCCGTTTTGCTACCCACGCTCGTCCTGGTGTTAGTGTCCTGCAGCAATGGGCAGCCGGAACGCGATTCACCCTCCATTCCGAAGTCAATCGCAAGTACTGTGCCAGCCCCAACATTCACTCCGCAGACCTATACGCCTAAGTCAGCCGAGCCCACCGGTTCGCCAGTTTCCACAGCCACGCCAGCGCCGACCGCCACAGCCCGTCCGACACCGGTACCTGTGCCATCACCGACCCCTGGTCCAACGGCGACTATGGCCCCTGCCCCGACCGCTACTCCCGCTCCCATAGCTAAACCACAGCCGACTCCGACGCATACGCCTGTGCTAACAATCGCTCCGGCATTTTCCTATTTGACCGAGGAAATACCCCCCTGCACGCCCTTGCCCGGCTCCTCCTTGGACCCTTGTGAACCCAGATCGGGTTTCTATATGGGCCCTGACATCCGAGCCGGATCAACTGGCGACTTTCCGCTGCTTGTGGAAGACCTCGTGAGCTATTCGGTAGAAGTTTTCACGACTCATGTCGCGCTGCGTGGCACGTACATTCCAGGCACGGTGCGCTGTACATCCGGACACCGAATGCGATGGCCGTCCTATTCTGACGCCTGGTCGAGCGGGCTCCTCATCTACTGCTTCGCCGACGTGCGCGTTAACGCCTATCTCCTCGGCACGGGCCCGTCCACCCTGACGGTGATTGTGTACAGCAGTCTCTACCAATCAGTCCTCGCCTTTCAGGGCGACGACGATGACTATGGACTGGAGCAGCTAGAAAGCCGGAGGCTCGCCTATGAACGCGCGTTGTCCGAGGGTGGGCGATTCCAGTACGATCCTCCACTCCGGGGATTCCTGCCGCCAGATGGGGGACTGGGCCCGCTTCGCCGCGAATACGACACGTTTGACGAAGCCCACGAGCCAAATGGACCCGCGGTGATTGGCCCACCGGGGGGAATCGGCGGGAGGGAGGCCGTTCTTTTCATCGGACCGTCATACAACGTATCCGTCGAAGCATGGGGAGTCTTCTGGACGTGGGACGTGGAGAGGCGCGAGGACGGCACCGTGGTCGCCATCCACCCATACAGAGATCGCTTCGACCTCGAACTGGAAACAGACGCCAGCCGGGCTTACCGTTCATTGCTGGAGATGGAGCTTCCCGCCCTCACCCAGGCGGTGACGACGGCCCACCAGGCGCGTGTGGCCGCCAACGGCGGTCGCATCGGCGAAGATACCGACCTGCCCATGCTGGTGACAGACGCAAACCGGCTGCGCCAGTACTTCTCGGACCCCAAGGTCGGCGGCTACGCCCCCGGTGTCCCCTCCCCCGCGCAGCCGCCGCCGCCTTGCGGCCTCGCCGTGTCTGACCAGGGCGACAACCCCGGCCTCATGCGCGACTGCGTGACGCTGCTTGCTGCCAAGGACACGCTTGCAGGTGCTGCCACGTTGGACTGGGGCGTCGACTCTGCCATCACAGGCTGGGAGGGCGTCACCGTCGCGGGTACGCCCAGCCGTGTTACCAAACTGCTGCTTTCAAATGAAAGCCTTTCTGGGAGTATCCCGGCGGAGCTTGGGGAACTTTCCGGTTTGACCCACCTGGACCTGAGTTCGAACTCGCTGACCGGGGACATTCCGCGTGAACTTGGTTTTCTCCACAACCTGCAGCAGATAAAGCTGTCGGGCAACTCCCTGACGGGCTGCATACCCGTGGCGTTGAAAGACGTGACCACGAACGACCTGAGTACCCTCAACCTGCTCTACTGTCCGCCTGCGCCGGAGGGCCTGACCGCCGGTACGCCCGGCGAGACCAGCGTTCCTCTTAGCTGGACGGCGGTTGCCAACACCAGTCGGTACCGCGTGGAGTATCGCCCACGCTATGCCCATGACTGGGTCCTGGACGACGACACGATCGCGGGGACTTCCCACACGGTGGACGCGCTGACCTGCGAGAGCGTATACCAGTTCAGGGTGAAGGCCTTCGGCGACGGGATGACCTACGCGGCGGCGTGGAGCGATCCCTCGGCTATGGCAACTGCTACGACCACGGAGTGCGCGTCTCCGACGCCTGGCGCTTCATAAAACGCCCGTAGTCTGCCCGATGGCGTTCGTATAGGCGCCGGGCGAGGCATCCGCCGGCAATTCAGCCCTTGAGCATCTCGTCGATCTTCTCCGCCATGGCGAAGTCCCGATCTGTGATGCCGCCGGAATCGTGTGACGTGAGCAAGAACTTCACGTTGCGGTAGCGGATGTCGATGTCGGGGTGATGGTCCGCCTCGTCTGCCACAGGCGCGAGCTTGGAAATGAAATCGATCCCGTCCGCGAACGTATCGAAACGAACGGTTCGGGATACTGCGTTCCCTTCTCTTATCCAGGCAGGGATATCCACCAACCGCGCGTATATTTCAGTTTCGCCTAACAGGTCCGTCATAGTTGCCTCTCGATCCGAATCCAGGATGCGCCGCGTTGGCGCCATAGTGCCACAGATGTGCCTTGCGTGATTATTGGTCTGGGGCCGCGGGCCTTTTGCCGGGAGGCGCGCGCCTGCTCTTGACGTAGTCGATCACCGTTGCCAGTCCGTCAGGGACCGCTCCTCGTTCAACAGCCTGTTCGGCAGCCCGTTCCGACCGCTCATCTTCCCCGATAGCCGCGTGCGCCACGGCAAGGTTGCCCCATCCGTCCGACATGTCGGGGTCCAATTCAATGGCCCTCGTCAGGTTGACTATCGCCTGCTCGAACTCCCCCATCGAGAGGAACGCCGTTCCGAGGTTGAACTGGACCTCGGCGTTGTCGGGTTCCATGTGCGCGGCCTCTTCGAACTCGTCGGCGGCCTTGTCCGGGAAGCCCAGTTGGGCCGCCTCTATTCCTCGTCTGAAGTAATCGGCGGCGGATTCACTAGTCATATGAGTTCCTCAGGCGTCCAACACCAGGACGCTGCTCGCCTTGAAGACCAGGAATAACTCGCGACCCACCTGCAGGCCAAGCCGGTCGACCGACCACTCGGTCAATTCCACAATTATGGGGACGCCGGTGTCAACCGTGGCGTAGGCCCTCCCGCCCTCGCCGGCCAACTCCGTCAGCACCCCGGGTATCACGTTGCGCGCGCTCAACTCGGTCGGCCGGTCCGCGGCGACGATTATGTCCGCGGCGCAGATCGAGACGATGACCTCTTCACCCGCATCGCGGCCGCCGGTCGGGGCTATGAGTTCGTTGCCGCCCACGACAACGGAGTTCGATACGTCCCCTATAACCCCGTCGAGCATGTTGTCGACCGGCTCTGCCTCAAGCTCGTAACCCGCGGCTGCCCTGAGCAGAAGGCGGTTGGGCGTGTCCCAGCCTTCCACCTTGCCCGCCCGCAACAGCAGGGCCCGCGAAGCCAAGGCCATCACCTCCGACACGGAGTGAGTCACCAGGAGCATGGAAATCCCCAGCTCTCGTTCGACCTTCCGCAGATACCCGATCACCGTCCCACGCAGGCGTGCGTCCAGGGCGGCGGTCGGTTCGTCGAGTAGCAGCAACTCAGGTGACGTCGCCAAAGCCCTCGCCAACGCAACGCGCTGCCGTTCCCCGGCCGACAACTGCCCGGGACGACGTTGAAGTAGGTCCTCCAGGCCAAGAAGCCGGACCACCGACTCCGGCTCGATGCGCCGGTCGTTTGCCGGTGTCAGTTCATACCCGTACTTGATGTTGCCCAGCGCAGACAGGTGAGGAAAAAGGGCGCCGTCCTGGTACACGTACCCGATGCGCCGCTTCTCCGGTGGCACGTTTCGGCCGTCTGCCGACCAGAGCGTGCGACCGTTCAAAACGATCTCGCCATCGTCTGGATTCAGGGCACCCGCGATACACGCCAGCAACGTGGTCTTTCCCGCGCCGGACGGACCGAAGACGGCCGTAATCCCGTCGCCGAACTCGGCCGCCGCTTCGAGCGTGAATTCCCCCCTCGTCAACCGGATGTCGAACCGGAGCAAGTTGTCATTCATGACCGGCCCACCTGGGTCTCTTCATCCTCGCGTCGCGCCGGGTTGGCGGCCCTGGACAGGATGTAGTTGTGTGCCGCGATGGCAAGTACAGCGATGCCCACGGAAATGATGGCCAGCCGGGCCGCTCCCCAGTCATCGCCTGCGGACAGCCGGGTGAATATGGCCAGCGGGGTCGTCTGGGTCTCGCCGGGAATGTTGCCGGCCACCACGATCGTCGCTCCGAACTCGGAGAACGCCCGCACGAAACCCAGCAGGAGCCCGGCCATCAGGCCGCGATAGGCCAACGGCAGGGTGATCGTTAGGAAGACCCGGACCGGCCCGGCGCCCAGGCCCCGCGCCGCGCCCTCGAGGACCGGGTCCACCTGGGAAAGAGCGACCGCGAAAGTCCGGACGGCTAGCGGCATCGCAACGAGTGCGCCGGCCAGCGCGGCCGCCACCCACGTGAACACCACAGCACTGCCAAAAACCGACTCGATGGCCCGCCCAACAGGGCTCGACCCCCCAACCGACCACAGCAGGGCGTACCCGATAACCACCGGCGGCAACGCAAGGGGAAGCGTCACCAGGATGTCGAGGATGAATTTCCCGCGGAAGTCGCGCCGCGCAAGCAACCAGGCGAGGCCGAGGCCGACGGGCACGAGTACTGCGGTGGCCAACGCGGCCGCCCTCAGTGAGAGCAGGACGATCGAAAGGTCGGACGCCATGGGACTGTCAGTCTAACCCCGGCCGCCAGGCAAATGAGGCGAATGACCGGGTGCCCGCCCGTGGGCACGATCAGCCGGGCCGACGGAAGCCGTGCCTTTCGAATATCTCCCCGGCGCGGTCAGTCTGCAGGTACTCGACGAAGAGTTCCGCCTCAGACTCGGCATCGGATTCCGCGATGACCGCCGCGGGGTAGACGATTAACGGGTGGTCGGAAGGCGGAATTTCGAGTGCGACTTCGACTCCGTCCACCGCCAGGACGTCAGTCCGGTAAGAGATGGCGAACCGGGCGTTTCCTGAAGATACCGCCGCCAACGCGGCCCGGACGTCGACTGTCCTGACAGTCCGGCGATCCAGATCCGCGAGAATGCCGGCGCGTTCCAGGGCGTCAATTGCGTATTCCCCGGCGGGCGCGAGGGCGGGGTCGGCAATCGCTACGATTCCGGCTGAATCATTGACCAGGTCGGCGATTGACGAGATCTTCTCCCCGCGCGATGCGACGACAAGGCTATTCGACAGGATGTCGGTCCTGCCGCCGGGGTTGATCGCGCCTGCCCGTTCCAACTCTTCGTACGGTGATTCGCCAGCGAACACAACGGCGTCGGCTGGGGCCCCGAATTGCGCGATCTGGATCGCCAGCGCCCTGGAACCACCGAAACTGAACCGGACCTCGCGCCCGGTCTCCTGGCGGTAGGAGTCCGCAACCTCGGTCAAGGCGTCTGACATGGACGCGGCTGCGAACACGAGCGGGGTAGCTTCGCCTCCGCAAAATACGGTCGCCACGAGCGGAACGATAGCGACCGCCAGGACGAACTTGCGGCCGCGCGCAGACACTGAATCGGACCCGCCGATGAGACGGCGCATCACTGCCAAAAGGCATCACCCGGAGTCGAATTGACCTCTGCTAGAATCACGGCAGCAGCCCGGGGCCGAAAATCCAGACCGAGTCTTTGTTCGGGAATTACCCTTAGTCTGTCCGCCTTACACAACATCCCAAGATGAACGAGGGTTGGTTTCATGGTTGAGCACAGAGATGATCATTCGTTCAGTTCATTTGCCGCGTTGCCATTCTACGTAAAGATCAACGCCCGCCTTCTGGATATCGCCGAAATAGGCAACGAACGCCGGATTGTGGACCTGGGGTGCGGGACCGGCGCCGTAACCAAGCTCATCCTGGAACGGCTCCAGGCAGCGCGCGAGTCCGTAATCTACGCGGTGGACCACTCCTCAACCGCATTGCGGGCCGCCGTGGCGGACCTGGGAGACCGCCGGGACGCTGCGGTGCAGTTCGTCCAGTCAGAAGTGCAGAACTTCTCCAATGCCGTGCGCGAACAGGTGGATGCCGTCGTGTACTGCAATTCGATCCACTACGTGCCCGATAAACAGGCATTGATGACGCAAATCCGCGGAAAGCTGCGGCCTGGCGGTCGGTTGGCAATTAACACCTCGTTCTTCGAGGGTTCCCATCCACCGGAGTCGGCCGAGTTTTATCGCCGGTGGATGATGCGTTCCCTGAGATTGCTCAAGCGGGAGCACGGCCTCAGCCCCGACAGGGCCAAGAAGGTCCAGGCGCGGCAGCAATTGACCGCTGACGAATACGAAGAATTGCTGGTGAAATCAGGGTTCACCGTTGTCAGGCGGGACATCAAGAAATTCGAAGTGCCGGAAGCCGGTTGGTACCACATCAGTTCCTTCAGCGATTGGATCGAGGGGATCATGCCCGGCGTTCCGCTCGACGTCGGCCAGGAGACCCTGCAAAAGGCTCTCCGGCAGGTCTTCGATGAACTCAATCTGAAGAGCGTTCCCCGCAGTTGGCTGTCCATCAGCGCCGCCCGGACCTGATTCGTTCGATCCAACCGACGTTCAGTTGTTGCTGTTCTGTCTGCCCATTGATTGGCGGCTACGTCGACCATTAGTTGGTGACCACGGCGGCAAATCCAAAATGTCATGGGCCTGATCGAATTCCTTGACAACTTCCCCGAGGCAGAGGACCAACCCCTCAGCTATTCGGCCCTCGCTCAACTTTCCGGCATGTCCAGGCCCGAAGCGACCGAGCTTTCCCTTACCTGGGAAGACTGGACGGAATCTCGGCGGCTGGAATTGATCGAACGCCTCGCGGGACTGCAGGAAGACCACAACGACCTCGAATTCGAGGTCGTCTTCAAAGAGGGACTTCGACTGGAAGATTCACGCTGCCGTGTGCTCTCCCTGTCCGCTCTGGCCGAATCGCACGACCGGACGCTGGTCGCGACATTCGCGTCGATACTCCGTGAAGATCCCGACCCGCTCGTGCGCGAATCGGCAGCGCGGGCTTCGGCTGGACTGGCGGGATTGGCGGCGCAGGGGCGACTGCCTGAACGTGACGGCAACAGGCTGTGCGCGGCGCTCCAAGAGACCCTGGATGACGAAGACGAGACGACTGGCGTCAAGCGCGGCGCGCTTGAAACGATCGGCTTGTTCGGCCGCGCACACGCGGAGCGGCACATCCTCCACCTTGGTTCGGACATCGACCCGGTCACACTGCGCTCGGTCCTGATCGCCGCCGGAAGGACGTCGGACCCTCATTGGCTGCCGTTGGCGATTCGCCACCTCGATCACATCGACGCCGGAGTGCGGTACGAAGCGATCGCGGCCCTGGGTGAAATCGGCGGCGAGGAGCATGCGCACCGTCTCGCGGCCGCGCTCGATGACCAGGACTTGTTGGTACAGGAGGCGGCCGTTACGGCGCTCGGCCTGCTGGGCGGGCCCGACGCTGTGGAACTGCTGAATCAGGCCAGGCAAGGTCCTGAGCCCAGCATCGCGGCCGCGGCCAACGAGACCCTGACCACGCTGGCGGCTGAAGATTCCGCGCTCGATATCACGCCTCTCGACACCGACCTGGCAAGTGGAGTGTTTGGCCCGGTGGCGCGGCCTGCGGGCGACTCGTCTGAAGAGGAGTATTCCCCGGCCGAACGCGAGGGATGGGCCCACCTTCTCGAAAACGGAGCGCATGCCCCGGACGAGGGGAGGCTCAACTGAGAGTGGCGTCGGGCCGTCAAACGGTTGACGACTTGTCGAACGCCAGTCTCGCCGCGCCCAGCAGGCTCACTTCATCCCCCAGGGTCGTCACGGCAATCGTCACCGCTTCGCCCCTGCCCGGCAACGAGTGCCGAACAATTGCGTCCTTGACCCTCGCCCACTCCGGCTCCAGGGCCACAGTGACCGCTCCGCCCAGCACCAGCGCTTCAGGATCGAACACGTTGATCAGGCTTCCCATGCCTATGCCGATACTCTCGATGACGTGATCCACCAAATCAGCCGCTGCTGGGTCGCCTGACCTCGCGGCCTCGAACACGATCCGGCTCGTTATCGCAGTGGGGTCTCCGTTTGCCCGTTCCAGCAAGCCCGGCGCCTTCCCTGCGGCCACCTCAACCGCGGCCATTTTCGCGATGCCGGTGCCCGACGCGTTGCCTTCCAGCGTGTCGGGACCGCCCGGTTCGCAGGTCTCCTCGCCGGGTCGGATGATGAGGTGGCCGACCTCGCCAGCGCCGCCCCTTGCCCCGGTGACGATGCGCCCGTTCGTGACGATGCCGCCCCCGATGCCCGTGCTGACGGTGACGTAGAGCAGATTCCGCGCGCCTTTATGAGGTCCGCACGTCGTTTCGGCAAGAGCGGCCAGCGTGGCGTCGTGTCCCACGTGCACCGGCAGTCCAAGTTGCTCCTCCAGTCCGGGCTTGAGCGACTTGCCGGTCCAACTCAACATATTCGGCGGGTGGTCGTATACGCCGGTGTCGGGGTCCGATTGGACCGGCGGTTGCCACTCCGAGTCCGACCACCGGCGGTGAACCGGCCCGTTCGTGTACCAGCCGGACGATTTCTGCCAGCCGTGACGCGGCGTCTTCAATGCCGCGCTCCGGCTCAGTCGGCGTCGAATCGCTCGTCACCAACTCGGCATCGACCGACACGACGGCGGCGCGCATGGACGTGCCACCCACGTCGGCCGCAAGGGCGTGAACTGCTTCCGAACGGCTGCCTGTACTCATCGCGGCCCATCGTACATCAGGAGAAATCCGGCACTGCTGAGTCCAATGAACGGTCGAGCCGAGCACAACCCAGCGCACCCTACATGGCGTGGTTGGCCGGCGGGCGGGTTTGAAACCCGCCCCTACGAGAGGGCATTTGGGTACCGGAGCGGGGTGCGGTACGACGCGTCGCGATTACGGCGGATTTGAGTGAGGGGTGGGAGGTTATAGCCGCGCCCGTCCCGCGCCCCACCGTGGGTACCGGGTTTCCCCGGTAAGACGAGTCGCGAGAAGGGCGGGAGATTCTTCGCTGCGCTCTAGAATGACAGAAGGAGGGCGGTTCGAGTATGACCCCGTATCAAGTAAGGGGCAGGCTGCAACTGGCGGGGGCGCGTTGAAGCAACCCCGGGGGTTTCCCGGAGTTGCCTCGGTTTGCAGTGTCTCTGCTGTCTTTCCCACGCCCGGCCGGAACCGTGAGGCGTTGTTGGGAAGTATGTTTCCTCGGTCTTCTCCGCACAGTCCTACAACCAACGGTAGTGGCGGCAATTTGCTCGCTCACGCGTCGGCGGTCGAACCGGGGCCGAAGACGGTTGCGGCTCTACAGCCGCGCCCGGCTTGTGGGGCGCTTATGGGCGTCTGAGGGAAAGACGCATTCGCTAACGGATCCTCGGCTTGATCTCTGGGGCGAACTTCCGATAGCTCCCCAGGCATTTCTCTCAGACTTAGCCTGCGGGCCCCGAGTCACCATAGTCGGGTTCTAGGCTGCCACGCCTACGTGAACAGCACTATGTGCGAGTCGTTCCGGTGTCCCTTACCGGCTTCGCAGCCGGTGGGTCCTGGAATCCACGCATAGCCCATGTCTGCTTCCCAGGAGAGCATGTACTTTCTCGTTCCGCAACGGGCTTTAACACGGGGGGAGGAACTTTTACCCCCGATGCCTGCAGGAGTTGTTCCCGTTGCTGTTCGATCAGAGTGGCTGTGCTGAATGCGTCGTAATGCACGACTCGATATTGATATTAGAACAGGTGTTCGTGGGTTGTCAAATGTTTTGGGTGGTGGATTTTTGGGGGGTGTGTTGTAGTCGGTGTGCGGGGGTGTGGATGTGTCGCAGGTTGAAGTGGGTAGCCGCGCTCCCCTGGGTCCCCGATCTTCGTCGGGGAAGACGGTTTGGGGGAATGCCGGATGTGGGTAAGGGGCGGGAGGTTGGTGGGGGTATCCGCGCCCGTCCCGCGCCCCACCATGGGTACCGGATCGGGGTCCGGCACGACGGGTTGGGAGAATGCCGGTTGTGAGTGAGGGGCGGGAGGTAGGTGGGGGTAGCCGCGTTGCCCGTCCGCCCCGGCGGGTGCCCACAAGAGGCACCCCTACATGGGGATTCGGCCAGCGTCGGGGTGTGGTTGTGTAGCGGGTTGGTGGGGGTAGCCGCGCTCCCCTGGGTCCCCGATCTTCGTCGGGGAAGACGGTTTGGGGGAATGCCGGATGTGGGTAAGGGGCGGCAGGTTGGTGGGGGTATCCGCGCCCGTCCCGCGCCCCACCATGGGTACCGGATCGGGGTCCGGCACGACGGGTCGCGAAAATGCCGGTTGTGTGAGGGGCGGGAGGTAGGTGGGGTAGCCGCGTTGCCCGTCCGCACCGGGGCCGTTCGTGAACGGCCCCTACGGGGGTGGTTGGCCGGTGTGCGGGTGTGGTTGTGTAGAGCGTTTGTGGGGGTAGCCGCGCTCCCCTGGGTCCCCGATCGGAGTCGGGGAAGACGGGGTACGGAGGTCGGGGAAGATGGGTTGGGAGAATGACGGATGTGGGTATGGGGTGGAAGGATGGTGGGATAGCCGTGCAGCCCGTACCCGACCCCGGCGGGCGCCCATATCCCAGCGCATCCTACATGGCGTCGTTGTGGGATGTCCGGGAGATCCTTCGCTTCGCTCGAGGATGACATGGAAAAGTGTGTGGTTGGCCTGTTGGTTGGGGGTGTCAGGCGCGCGGTTGGCACCAGGGCTGGCTCCAATCCCGCCCCCCAACCCCCCTGGCCCGGCGTCTTCCCAGCCTTGCAGGATGTGGCCACTCCATGAGGTCCCGCAGCGGTTAAACTTGGCAGCCTTTAGCGCTAAGTGTCGTGCGTTACGCTGGTGGGGGCCCGTAACCGCAACCGAAATGCCAGCACGACTGGAACCCGGGCGCCAACTGCAAGAAAGGAAATTTCCATGAAGGGCTTGGCAGGTGTGTTTCAGCAGGCCGGGGATCCGATTCTCGTAGAAGAGATTGACGTTCCCGAACTTGAACCGGGATCGATCCTGCTTCGCAACACGGGCGGCGCGGTATGCGGTTCCGACCTCCACGGTTGGCGGGGCGACGGCGACAAGCCGATGAGAAAAAACCGCTACGTTGGAGGGCACGAGTGCACCGGCGTGGTGGACACGCTCACTGGTGGAATCACTACCGACTCCCTGCGCAGACCCATCAAGGAAGGGGACCGCGTGGTGTTCCCCTTCTTCTTCCCCTGCCAGCGTTGCTACCAGTGCGCCCAGGGAGAGATGCACGCCTGCACCTTTCGCAGCCACCCGAGGATGTCCGGAGATTCCTGGGAGGATTATCCGTACTGTGATGGAGGATTTGCCCAGTACTACAAGCTGCCGCCGAACCACTGGATTTTCAAAGCCCCGGATGAAATTCCGGACGCATCGCTCGCCACGCGAACTGCTCTCTGACGCAGGTCACCTGGGCCCTTCACCAGGCAAACCTCCGATTTGGAGACACCGTGGTCGTGCAGGGCGCCGGAGGACTGGGCATTTACGCGTGCGCCATCGCCGCGGACTCCGGAGCATCCCAGGTCATCGCAATAGACGGGCAGAAGGCCCGGCTCGACCTTGCGACCCGCTGCGGCGCCACTTCGACCATCGACATGAACGATTATCCGACGCCGGAGTCACGGGTTGAACGCGTTAAAGAACTGACGCGCGGTGTGGGCGCTGACGTTGTCGTCGAGGTGGTCGGTATAGCCGCCGCGGCCGTCGAGGGCATCGACATGGTCCGTATTGGCGGGCGCTATGTCGATGTCGGAAACATCTCAGGCGGCAGTTTCACGTTGCCGGGTAACAAACTGATCATCAACCAGATCCACTGGATAGGGATAATGCACTACAACCCGTGGATTCTCGAGTCAGCCACAAATTGGCTCGTCAAGGTCAAGGACAAGTATCCGCTGTTCGACCTCGTGTCCCACACGTACCCGCTGACGCAGATCAACGAAGCGTTCGAGACCGCGGAGTGGGTCGGCAAGCAGGACGGTTCCGCGGCGACCCGGGTGGTAGTGCAGCCCTGGGCCTGAAGCTCAGACCACTTTCTGATCACGCAATTCGGAAATCTCACTCTCCGGCATGTCCAATAGCCCGGAGAGGATTTCATCCGTGTGCTCGCCGATCTCCGGCGCCCGGCCGACGGGCATACCGCTGCGACTGAACTTGATCACCCGGCCGGTCACGTGAATGCTGCCTGCGCGCTTGTCGTCCACCTCGATGATCACGTCGCGCTCGCTCATGTGTGGATCGGCGGATGCGGCCTTGATGTCGTTTACGGGTGAGCACGGTACGCCGGCCTCGCCCAATGCGTTCGTGGCCTGTTCAGTAGTCAACGACGCGAACCAACGGGTCACTTCCGGCACGATCACATCTGCGTGGCCTGCCCGTCCGTCGCGTGAAGAAAACCGGGGGTCGGCCGCCCATTCGGGTCGTCCAACGGCATTGGCCAGCCTGGGGAATATGTTGTCGCTCGAATAGGTGGCCAGGTAGACATGGCCGTCCTTCGTCTCGTACATGTCGCCCGAGCCGTAGCGATTGCCGGCTCTCGGGGTTTCTTCGCCGGAGCCCAGGTACGTGGAGACGGGAATCTCGACCGTCGTATAGGCCGTGTCTGCCAGGCACACCTCGATGGCCTGCCCCTCGCCGGAACGGGAACGTTCGTGCAGCGCAGCCAGAGCGCCGATAGTGGCGTGCAGGGCGGTTATACGGTCGATCAGCGGGAACGGCACCAGCGTCGGTGGCCCATCGGGGTCGCCGTTCAACGACATCAGCCCGGAAATCGCCTGTCCTACTTGGTCGAACCCGACGCGTGAGTGGTACGGGCCGTACTGCCCATACGCGGACACGTTGATCATTATGATGCCGCGGTTCAACGACTTCAGTGTTTCGTATCCGAAGCCCATCTTGTCGATGGTCCCGGGCCGGAAATTCTGGATGAGGATGTCCGATTCCTTGACCAGGTTCCTGAGTAGTTCCTTGCCCTCTTCGGTCCGGAGGTTCACCGACAGGCTGCGCTTGCCTGAGTTGTACTGGACCCAGTAGGAACTCTGTCCGCGCACCCGCGGGCTGTTGCTCCGGCTCTCGTCGCCCCGACCGGGCGGCTCAACCTTTATGACGTCGGCCCCCAGCCGGGCGAACACGAGTCCGCAGCGCGGGCCCGCCTGGTATCTGCCCAGGTCCAGGACTCGAATCCCCTCCAGGGGTCCCGGTCCGGCGTGGTCTTTGAATCCGTTGATGAGGTCTTGATTCAAGGTGCTGGCTTCTCTTTCGTGGTGGTCTGGTACCTAATCGATATTCGGCGGCCTGGTATACGAACGTGCCGCCAAGTGTGCGTCACACGCCCTTGCGCGCCAGGAAGTCTGCAAAGGCCTCTGTTACCGGCGTGGGCGTATTGTCGCCGCGCATGGCGTCCCGTTCGGCGTCGTGCCACTGGCGGCGGGTGGCACCGGGCGCGTCGTTGACCAGGCGTTTGGCCGCCTGGACCATTCGCGGATCATTTTGCGCGATGGCGTGGCCGATTCTCAGTGCCTCCGGTAATACCTCATCCGGTTCGACCAGGCGGTTGAGCAGCCCGATCCGGTAAGCCTCGTCCGCCTCGACGACTCGCGCCGTCATCAGCAGGTCAAGCGCGACCGGTCTGCCGACGATCTCCGGCAACAACCAAGTCGAGTTGATCCGGCCGTACGACACGGCAAGGAACCGGAATTTCGTACGCGGGCATCCGACCCGAATGTCGAAGGAAGACGCCATGACGGCGCCGCCCCCGAATGCCAGGCCGTTCAGCGCCCCGATGGTCGGCTTCCTGGCGACGGCCAGGTCCCACGCGTCTTCCGTATGGTCGGCGCTGGGGTTCGATCTGCCGTCCTTTTGTCGTCTCGCCATTTCCTTGATGTCGGCCCCGGCGGAAAATGCCCGGTCGCCGGAACCCGTGAAGACAATCGCGTGCGTCTTGTCGTCTGCGTCGAGTTCATGGAAGGTCGAGTACAACTCGTCCTGGAGCGTGGAGTTGAGGGCGTTGAGCACCTCCGGCCGGCACAACGTAATCACCGCCACCGGTCCGTCGTGTTCGACCGTGATCGCTTCGAGCTTTGTCATCAGCACCTCCGGCGTCACAATTTGCGCGCCAACGTATTCTAGACACGAATTCCCTGGCACGTAGCCGGGTGATGCTCGGCGTCTTTGCACCCGCGTGCAGCTAATATACGGCGGTTGATCGCAAACCTCACGATGTTCGAGCGAAAGCCCGCTCGACACGCCAATCCGGAGACACGCAATGGACCTGGTCCGCTGGATTCGAGAAGTGCCCGACTACCCGCAGCCCGGCGTTCTGTTCCGTGACATCACCCCGCTTCTCGCCCATCCTCCGGCATTCAGTCACGCCGTTGAGAGACTGACAGGAGAGGTGAGGGGATTGGAGGCCGACGCGATCGGCGCGATCGACGCACGCGGCTTCCTGTTTGGCGCTCCGATCGCCCATGCGTTGGGTCTGCCCTTGGTCCCGTTCAGGAAGGGTGGGAAATTGCCGCCAAAAACCGCGGGCGTGGACTTCGAACTCGAATACGGGACCGACCGGATCGAAGTGAACCCTCAGACGGTCCCACCGGGCACCCGTGTGGTCATCGTGGACGATGTCCTTGCCACCGGCGGGACGGCCGCGGCCGCGGTCAAACTTGCGGGCAGCGCCGGTGCGAGCGTGCCGGGGCTGGTGTTCCTGATCGAACTGGAGGCCCTGCAGGGCAGGGCGGCGCTCGCGGGCGTAGAGGTACGTTCCGTACTGAAGTTGTAAGCGGGTGTCCAAAACGCCCCTATACGCTCACGAAATGGCATCGCGTCAGTTGCCGCGCCCCACCCCCTCGGGCGCCCACAAGAGACGCCCCTACGAGTGTTCGTCTGAGAGCGTGTCTGAGGGATGTTGCGCGGGCCAGCACATCCCAATGCCTTTTTAGGCACTCTCTAAGGGATCCCGGTGAGGGCCATTCCGGCCTAGCCCTTTCATGGCAACGCGCCTAGAAGTGGTGGAAGGGCTCCATCTCCGGGTGGGAGCGGGAGTACTGGGCCATCCGGACGCCGAAGTCCTCCTGGATCTGTATGGTGAGCCCGCCGTCGACGACCAGTGCGTGTCCGGTTATGAACGATGCATCGTCTGAGCACAGGAACGCGATGGCCTTGGCGATGTCGTCCGGTACGCCCGTCCGGCGCAGTGGGTACATGTCGCCGTAGAACGCCAGTCCGGCTGGGTTCGGCTCCCACATCTTCTCCAGTCCCTCGGTGACGATGTGACCGGGGCAAACGCAATTTACGCGAATACCGTCGGGCCCGTACTCCGTCGCCATCTGCCTGGTCATGCCGACCACCGCCGCCTTCCCCGCTTCGTATATCAGCCAGCCGGGGGCCTGCAACAGGCTGTGGACGGAGGCGAGGTTGACGATGTTGCCGCCTCCACCTTCGCGCATGACCGGCACGGCGTATTTGGCGCCCAGGTACAGGGCCTTTGCAAGGACGGACATCCCGTAATCCCACGCTTTTTCTTCCACGTCTTCGGCGCCACCCTGGAACCCCTCCGGCATGGTGACGACCCCGAATGCGTTCTGCACCAGGATGTCGAGGCGGCCCCAACGGTCATGCGCTTCGCCGACCATGCGCTGGCAGTCTTCCGACTTCGACACGTCGATGCGGACCGCGGCGGCGGTCCCGCCGGCGTCTGCGATCTTTTGGACGTTGCCGGCGGCCGTTTCCTCGTCGATATCGGCGATCAGCACTTTTGCCCCGCGGCCGGCCAGTACTCGCGCCGTCGCGCCGCCGATGCCCGTTGCGCCTCCTGTGACGATCGCCACCCGGTCTTCAAGATTGCCCACAGTCAGGTCCTCCGATGCAAACTGATTTACTACGGAGACGATAGCCCAATCGACGCCCGCGGGCCAGACCGTGCGCTAAGCGGGCCTGCTGCTGCTCCGGACGCCGGAATCACAATGGCCTTGTTAAGGTCACACGAGGTGACGAAAGCGGGGTGGCGCCTGCCGGTTGGGAGTTGTACATGTCGGGCGTACCCACCTCCGCGCCCCACCGTGGGTACCGGGTTACCCCGGTAAGACGAAGAAGGGGCTGGTAAGAAGATGTGGGGGCTGACCGGCTTATTTTCTTGACAATGAAATCGCGGCGGTCTTCAGCCGGTAGAAACCGCCGTAGAGGGCTTGAATACGGCGAAACTTGACGTATAGCCGTGGAGGAACGTGGAGCCTCCGACCGGCCCGATCTCTCCGTTGCCGAAGAACCCTGCTACAGGTACGGGCGCGACGATCGACCTGAACCTGCCGGTCTCGTAGTCCGGCGTCCCGAAGAGGTTCTGCCCTCTTCCAAGGCAGGTGAACAGCAGGGCGGAGGAAGGTTCGCTGTCGTTCATCCCCTCCGCGTAACGCTCCAACATCACTCGAAGGTCCTCGTCCGCCGCGTCTGCGTCCTTGACGTGGAATTGCACGACCTGCCCTTCCTGCACCAATTCCCCAACCGCCAGCGTCCCTCCCTGTTCATCTGCGCCAATCACGTTCCGGATCAGGAAGTCCCCCGCTGTAAACGAGTCGTTGAGCGGGTCCATCACGATGCCGATTTGCAGGGAGCGTTCGATGAGCCGCCGCTCGCCGTCGTCGGCGTGTTGGAACAGCGTCCGCAGCACGTCGAGAGGCTGCTCGCCGTCGAGCGCATGTATGAGATTGCGGTCCGACTCTGTGATGACCATCGGTTGGCCTATCGGCTTGCAACCCTGGGCGACTATCGAATCGACGACCAGGTCGCCGGTGAATGCCGCGCCCACGAGACCCGACCTGCGGACCTGCTTGCCGTGAAACAGGGCGTTGCTGCCGGGTCCTTCCCCGCCGCTTACCAGCCCGCCCACTTTGACTGCGCGGGGGTAGGCGTAGTCCAGCCCGGAGAGTAAGTCCCCCGCAGGCATCGAAAACGGGTCCGGCAAAAGAATGATCGCAGGGCACTCCGATGCCGGAGCGCCTATCAATTCCTCCCACGTTTCAGGAGGGGCGTCCATGTCGGGCAGGTCGAAATTCTCGACCGCAAATGTTCGGACGTTTACCCCGGGCATCGACGCAGCACAGACGGCCACGGCGGTACGTCCTTCGACTTCGTGCCCCGCTCCGATGACCCCTGCGGCCGAACACCCGATCAGCGCGCCGGGGGACAGGTTTTCGAAAATCAGTTCAGGGGCGGAATAGTACGACGGCGCGTGTTGAGGCGATATGAACACAATCGCCAGGTCAGGCGACTGGCCGTCCAGGTCTAGTAACACCCGCTCGCAGGCGTCGGTAACCGCCTCCGTGAACGACGGTGAATCTGAAACAGCTGACGTCCATTTCAAACCTTGAGACTCCTTAGGGCGCTGTCCGCCTCATTCATGAACCGCGGACCATGCGACTCGCCTGACTTCGGTAGCAGCAGGCATGCCCGGCGGTTCGATGTTTACCCTATCCGCCCCACCGTTCGACGGCCAATTACAAAGTGTCCGACTTAAGGGCATCTTTCGCCGCTTCGACCGTCAACTCGACATCTTCGTCGGTGTGGGTCGACGCCATGTGCCACCTGCCGTTGGCGGATAGCCGGACACCGCGTTCCAGCATCGCGACCCGGAACCGCTGGTACCTGTCCTCATCGCAGTACATGGCGTGTTCGCGGTAGTCGTCAATGTCTGCGCGCGTTGTGAAGGACGTCGAAAACACTGAGCCCAGCCCATGGACCCTCAAGTTGGATTCAGAATCCTGTTCGGCGAGCCGCAGTCCGTCCATCAACCTTGTCCCGCGCTTGTCAAGGTCCCGGTAGAAACCGGCGCTGTCGGCCATGATGTGAGCCAGGGAGGCGCGCGCTGCCTCTATTGACATCATGTTGGAGTTGAAGCTGCCGCCGTGTTGGACCCTGCCGTCGCCGAGCATTTCCATGACGTCAGGGCGGCCGAGCAGCATCGCAATCGGGAACCCGCCGGCCATGGACTTCGCGTAGGTTGCGAGGTCTGGCTCGACCCCGGTGAGTTCCTGCGCTCCGCCGAGCGCAACCCGGAACCCGGTGATCACCTCATCGAAAATGAGCAGCGCCCCGTTGCGTTGGCAAATCTCCTTCACGCCTTCCAGGTAGCCGTCCCGCGGGAAGATGAAGTTCGTATTGATTAGCAGGGGCTCCATGATGACCCCCGCGATTTGGCCGGGCGACTGCTCGAATGCCGAATCCAACGCTTCGAGGTCGTTCCAGTTGCATATCACCAGGTTTTCGCTGGACGCCGGGTCCATTCCAGCAGATTCACCTACGGGCGCAGGCGCGTGTACCGGGCCGGCCTGTTCGAGTGGGGGATGCACGCTGTAGTTAACCGAGTCGGCCCAGCCGTGGTAGTGGCCCTCGAATTTCAAGAACTTCGGCCGCCCCGTGAAGCCTCGCGCCAGTCGAATCACAAGCTGGTCGATCTCAGTGCCGGAGCTTGCAAACCGTACGGTGCCCTTGAGCGGTATGGCGTCCCGTACCATCTCCGCCACCTCGAGTTCCCTCTCGAACTGGCCGGTGTAGACGATGCCTTCCTTCATGGCGTCTGCGACCGCTTCGACCAGGAAGTCCGGCGAGTGCCCGAACAGGTTTGGCCCCATGCCCTGCACGTAGTCCACGTACTCGTTGCCGTCGACATCCCACATGCGTCCGTGTTTCGCCCTGGTGAAGAACAACGGCACCGGTTGTTCGCTCCGGCGAATCTGGCTGGAGATGCCGCCCGCGACGAGGTCCTGGGCGCGATCGAACAGTTCGCGTGACTTGGCGTAACGGTCTGCCATTGGGTTACCTTATTCTCCCGACGGTACTACTTGAGGCGCCGCAAAGTGCGCGGTCTGAAGCTGATTGGCCTGCACCGTGCAGTTTACGGACTTCGCGGTCCGGGGATACGGTCCGTCCCGTCCCTCAAATCGGCGTGGTAGCCTCGATTGCCGGCACGGCGGACCGGACGCTCGTTTTGGTCCACCGTGCCTCTTTTGAAGACCGAAACAGACGACCGGAGACATCCACTTGGACGCAAAGAAAGTCAAGGTGCTCGCCATTCCCGGCAGCCTCAGAAAGGACTCCTACAACAAGGCCCTCCTGGAAGAGGCCCGGCGGCGCGCGCCCAAAAGGGTTGAGGTAGAGGTATACGAGGACGGCGAGAAGATTCCGTTGTACAACCAGGACATGGAGGGTGACCTCACGCCGGAATCTGTCCTGGATCTGCGGGCCAGGATTCGCCGGGCCGACGCTGTGCTGGTCGCGTCTCCTGAGTACAACGGCAGCATTTCCGGTGTCCTCAAGAACCTGATCGACTGGGCGTCCCGGCCGTACGGGCACTCTGCGTTCAACGACAAACCCGTCGCCGTGGTCGGCGCCAGCGGTTCGCGGTTCGGCGCCAAGTGGTCGCAGGAGACAGCCCTGACGGTGTTGGGCAACGCCGGAGCGAAGCCGATAGGCGGCCCGCACCCCGTTCCTGACGCGCCAAACGTCATCGACTCCAAGGGCAAGGTCTCCGACCCCGAAGTGCGGAAAATGCTCAAGCAGGTCGTTGTTGAGTTGTCCGACGCGGTGAGGGCCGAGTCTTCGGACTAAAGCCCGGTCTCACCACGGTTCTTGTAAAGGGTGATCTACAAGCCTATTGGGGTCACGCGAGCAGCGACAACAGTCTTCGCGCTAGCCCAACGACGTCGGCCTGAATCTCATCGTCCGTGCCACTGCTGACGAACGCCCCCGCCCTTCGGGGTCCCGGAGCGTCGTGGTCGGTGAAGTCTTCCTTGATTATCGTCAACGCCTGGCCGACGAAGGGGTCATCCAGAAACGGCTCAATGTCTCTGGCAACCGTTTCAATACCCAGACCGCGCCACGTGTAAGTCAGGTCGTAGGCGTCCTTGTTCAAACCCCTATTCCTGAAGGCAAGCGCCTTCAAGACGGTGAACGCCGCAGGGCCGCAGACCCAGACGTGCCTGGTAGTACGCTCTCCCAGGAGCGTATGCCCTGCAATTTCGACCCGTCTTTTGTCCTCGAAGGCGATGTGTAGACCGGGCGTTATCACCGCGGCGAATCCAGGCTCAATGTTCCGTAGGCGCCCACCTCTATCTGCGTCCAGGCTCGGGGGAATCAGAAAGTCGACCGTCGCGGAAATCGGTGACCGGGTCCTCCAGCGTTGACCGGTAGGATTCCCGGCCGGGTTTACGTCCGGCTCAAATCCTGCATCCTTTAGCCTCAAGCCAAGCTCTCGATAACGTTCCTCTTTCAGGACCGCCAAGGAGAGTCCCATGTCGAGGTCCATCGTCCCTGGATGCAATTCCAGGTTCCCCGGTAAATCTTCCTGATCAACCAGGAGGGATGGAACCAGGCCTCCTACGATTACGATGTCGTCAATCATGTCTCCCAGCTTTGTGGCCACATAGAGACATGTCGAATGGACCAGGGCAAGGGAGTCTCTACCGTACCCGCCAATAGTTCCCGGTTTACCGACCACGATGGCCCCACTGCAGGAGTCGACCACGTAACTCTTCCGCCGCCTCAGCGGCCCTTTCCGGGTGAGACTTAAGGTCGAGGTACGCCTGGACAGGGTGGACGCAGTGGATTCCTTCAACCTGGCTTACGCCATCGAATACGCCCTCGTCCCTGGGCCCGATCAGCCAGGTATTGAAGCCGCGCGAGGTCTCGCGAAACTCCAGGGCTTCCAGCAGTTCGGGCGATGGAGTTTCTTTGAGGTAAACGGTTGAGAGCCGATACCTCGCGTACCTGGTCCAATACCAGGCTGCCGCAAGTCCAGTGACCGCGTAGTCCGCCGCTGACTCAGACAGGACTTGAGCAACTCTTGAAACCACGCTTTGACCCGCGGCAACGGCAATGTGTCCTTCAATACGGGTATGTTTTTCGAAGCGGTATTCGTCACGCCAAGCGTCAAGCAACTTGTCGGCATCAGGCATCCGAATTCCTCCATCGTGCCGTTCCACCAGGCCCAAGTCGATCAACTTTCCAACCACTCGACTGGCGTAGCCTTCATCCAGACCGGTGGCAGTGGCCAAAACCCTCTGACGAATCACCTGTTCTGGGTTCATCAGCATCCATCTAGCCACTCGAGAACCCTTCGGGCCGAATGCGCTTTCGGGGCGTCCGGGTCGGCGGAATTTGTTGTCATGCCCAAGGGCGTGGACGTAAAGTCCGGGAGCGACAATCTTCGCGTTGCCTGAGAGGTCCAGCCACGCTATTCCTGATTCTTCGCAGTAGGCTCTCGCCGATTCCCCCATGAAGGGGACGACCAACAGGGGAATCGTAGTGTCAGAGAGGTCGCAGGCGATGGCACGTACCTGGTGGACGGCTCGGAAGACGTTGCCCAACGAGCCGGGTGCCTTCAACTCAATTGCGAACTGGTAAGTGCCAGTTTCGACAACAGCGTCAATCCCGTAACTTCCAAACGACCGTTCGTGGCTGACATTGACCTCGTGGCGTGGGACGTCGAGGATCTCCGATAACCTCTGAGCCGCCTGGAGAATGGCCTGTCTTTCTGAAATTCTCATACTTGTCTTTATAGCAATGCTTGCGCATTTGCGCAAGTAACCCTTTATAGACAAGTAACGACGTATATCCAGTTAGCCCGCCTACAGCCGGTGCAAGGCGGCGGCCCACCTGCCAAATTAGAGCGTGTCTAAAAAACCCCTGACCGATCACGAAATGGCATAGCGTCGGTTGCCGAGCCCCGACCCCTCGGGCGCCCACGAGAGACGCCCCTACTAGTGGTCGTCTGAGAGCGAGTCTGGGGGATGTTGCGCGGGCCAGCGCATCCCACATCCCAATGCCTTTTTAGACACCCTCTAAGCGATATCGATGACGTGGCCGAGGCACGTCGGCGTCAGCCGATGCCCCGCTAGACCAGGTACTTCTTGTTGACCTTGGCTATGTAGGAAAATGACGGGTTGACGAACTGGGTGACGCGCGCTTCGAGGCACTGCGCAAGGAACATGAACGCCTCGCCCTTCTCCATCCCGTAGTCGTCGCCCAGCCACAGGATCATCTCCGACAGCGCGATTCTGAACGCGTCCTCGGCGGGCTTGGCCTGCGCGGTGGTCATGATGTGGGTGGCGTTTTCAATTCGCGGCCAGGTCATGTTGGCGGGCTTGTCCGCCAGTTCGACCCGCAGGCGGGCCACGCCGCCCGTTTCGATTCCACCGCCTCCGCAGATCTCCCCGTCTCCCTGTCGCGCGTGCATGTCGCCAACGTGGAGCAGGGCGCCGGGCACCTGCACGGGGATGGTCACCGACGCGCCTGCGGTGATCTCCTGTATGTCGAAGTTGCCTCCCCATTCGCCGGCCCAGCCGTTGTGCCTGCGTTCCCTTTCCGGGGCTACGGCCACGACCCCCAGCATCGGCTCGACGGGGAACGACAGCTTTTCGTTCCAGAGGATTCGCCCATCCTCGATCCGCACCACCTTGAACTGTGGTCCAATGCCGCTGGGCCCAAGGAAGCCCGGCGCCGCGCCGGTGGAACCCCGGTACTGGGTGTACCCGATTCCATGCACCTGGATGTCCTCGACGTGCACTATCAACACATGCCCGGGCTCGGCGCCTTCCACCCAGATTGCGCCCGACGACGCGTTACCGCGGTCGGTAGGACTGGAGTCGCTCCGTTTCGAGTTCCACAGGTCCCGCAACTCCTCGGGCACCTCGGAGGAGTCGCGCCCCCGGTTCATCTGGGTTTCGACCTCGAAGGTTTCTCCCGGGGACACCGTCATGGTGACGGCATTGTCGGGACCTGTTTCGTAGTAGAGAACGTCGCGGTTGGCGCGCTGCATCTGCGTGACCTTTCGGGTTTGTTTGCTGGGCAAGGCTTGATTCAGGGTGACAGTTTATTCTCCGCCGCCGTTGTCGCGAAAACCTCTCGGGCCGGATCTCTGCTGACGGTCCGACCCGATTTTCGGCTGTGCCACAATTGGGCCTTTCCGCCGTGCAGGAAAACAGTCCCGTGGAAGATGTAGTCGACAACTCCCCTGAATCTCGTTACGCAAGAGTCAAACGCACGTCTTCCACGATGGACCTGGCGGCTGGTCTTGCGAAAGAGGGGGCGCCACACGGCATGGTGGTTGTGGCGGACGAGCAGACAGCCGGCAGGGGGCGGCACGGACGGCAGTGGGTTTCTGCGCCTGGTCGCGACCTGCTGGCGTCGATATTATTCAGGCCTCGGCCGGCGCTACTGCCCGAAATTCAGTTCGTGGCGGCCCTCGCCGCCGTAGAAGTGGTCCGCGTGACCACCGGCCACTCGCCATCGATCAAGTGGCCGAACGACATTCGAGTCGATGGCAAAAAGGTATGCGGAATACTCGTGGAGAGCCACGAAGACAGCCGGGGACTGGCAGTAGTAGCGGGGTTCGGGATAAACCTGCACACATCCAGTTCGGTCTACCCCGACCTTCCCCCGGCCGCCAGCCTTTCCGAATTGTCGGGCGGAATCATCGACCGGGACCACGCGCTGAATCTACTGGTTGAGTACGCAGACGAACTGTTCGCGAGGGTATCCGGTGGAGACTCACTGCTCGATGAATGGGCTACCCTTGTCGACACGGTCGGCCAACAAGTGAGCGTGGCCGTTGGAGACCCTGAGAATCCAGACCGAGTGGTGACCGGAATCGCCGAAGGAATCGGAGAATTCGGCCGGCTGCTGGTACGCGACGGCGAAGGGCGTTTGTGGCCCTTGATGGCCGGCGACGTCAGCCTTTCAGCCAGGGAAACAGGTGGAGATATTCGATGACCGATAACGGTCCAACCGCCGGTAGCGACAAGCTTGCGGGCCAGGTCGCCGTGGTCACCGGAGGCGGGTCCGGCCTGGGGCGCGCTATGGCGATTGGTCTCGCATCTGCCGGGGCCTCCGTGGCCGTCATCGGCAGGAGGGTGGACCCCCTGCGTGAGACGGTGCAGTCAATCGCAGCACTGGGTCAGACCGGTTACGCGATTTCGGCTGACCTGACCAGGTCGGAGGACGTGGAACGGGCCATGAGTGAGGTCGAACGGGAATTGGGACCCATCGACACGCTTGTCAACTGCGCCGGGCTGGTCAGTGACCAGGGAGGCGCGGCGATCTGGGACCTCTCGGACGATGACTGGCAGACCGGCATGAATGGGATCCTGAACCCGGCGTTCTACTGCTCCAGGGCCGTCGCAAAAGGCATGTGCGACCGGGAACGCGGCAAGATCATCAATATCTCTTCCGGTCTCGGGCTGCGCGGGGCGCGGGACAACTATATGTACGCCTGCGCCAAGGGCGCGATCATCCAACTGACCCGTTCGCTTGCGATGAGCCTTGGACGCTGGGGTGTCACGTCAAACTGCGTGGCCCCCGGCTTCTTTCCAACCGAGGCCACCGACGCTTCCCCGATGGCCCTTCCGACAGCCAGGTTCATCCCCGTTGGGCGGACGGGCCGCCCAGAGGAACTTGCGCCGCTCATCGTATGGCTCGCTTCGCCAGCCTCCGACTACATGACGGGCGAGGTGTTCATCATCGACGGCGGCGGACTCGCTGGCGGCTACGCGCCGACCGGGCACCGGGCCGATTCGGCTTGAGAGTGCTGCAGTGAACGGGGCGCTTTCAGGCAAAGTCGCAGTCGTCCGCTCGGGGGACGAGAGATGGCTGGACCCAATAGCAACGGCGTTGTCGGACTGCGGCGCAACGGTGGCCCTGGTAGCAGGTTCAGGCTCAAACACACCCGCCGACATGCTCATCGAAGACCCCGGCCTTGACGACGAAGCAGTGGCTGATTCATTGGCCGCCATCGACGGAAATATCGGCCCGGTAGACATCCTGGTGAACGGGCCGGTCGAATCGATGTATCTGGGCGCGTCGGAGACGTCGGATGACGACGTAGCCGCTATCCAGTCACAGGCGGCGGACGCTTACCGATGGTGCCGCGTTGCAGGCAATTCCATGGCAAACCGGGGTGGCGGGGTAATCGTCAACTTCGTAACCGGACTGGCGAGGCGCGGAGTAGCGGGAGCTTCGGCCGACTCCATGGCCCAGGCCGCAGTCGAAGCGATGACGCGGTCGCTGGCGCTCGAGTGGGCGCCGGACGGCGTGAGGGTAAACGCAGTTGGCATCGGCTGGTATGAATTCGAAGGTCGCCCCATCGAAGAGCAGCGCGCCGAACGCCTGGTCCGTTACCTGGCCATACGGCGCAAGGGCAGCCCGGACGACGTTCTGGACCTACTTGCGTACCTGACCTCAGACGAGTCCGGATACGTGACTGGCCAGACCATATACGTGGACGGTGGCGCCATGGCGCACCCGTGACCTGCGCGGCGTCGCGGCTCACGACGAAACGGCATGCCCGCTGAAAAGTGCCGCATCCACATCCGCCTACAGCCCCGTTCTTCAAGGTCGGAAGTGGTTGGTGTCGATACCGAGGACAAGATTCGCGTGAGGGTCCGCGAGTCCCCCGTCGACGGTCAGGCGAATCGTGCCCTGATCAAACTCCTGGCCGATCGCCTGGGCATTCCACGAAGCTCCGTGCGCATCGCCTCAGGACTGAAATCCCGGATCAAGGTAGTAGAACTGACCGGCTACGACAAAGAGTCAGCTATGCGGGTGTTGTTGCGCGGACGCTGAGTCCGACCGGCGTCAGACCGAGCGCCTTATGGCGATGGAAATGATTTGCAGAATCACGAACGCGATCATGGGACTAACGTCGAACATCCCCATGCGCGGCACGAGCCTTTGAATCGGCACGATGACGGGGTCCGTAATCTGGTGCAAAAGGTCGACGAGGGGATGGTTGCGAGTGTCCGGGAACCAGGACAACAGCGCCCGGCCGATGATCAGCCAGGACATCAGCTGGGCCAGAAACGCAATGAAGAGAAGAATCGTAGTCTCTTCTTGCCGGTCCCCAGTTCCTCACCGCGTTGGTGAGCCGCCAGTACGGCCGCGGCCGCGGCGGCCCTGAAGCCACACTCCTCCATGGCATGCAGCCCGGCTGCGGTCGTGCCACCCGGCGAAGTCACCATGTTGCGCAACTCTGCCAGGTGTTTGCCGGTCTCCGACGCAAGCGCGGCGCTTCCCCGTATGGTCTGTATCGCCAGTCGACGCGCGACGTCGGCAGGCATGCCCAGTTGGACCCCCGCGTCGATCAATGACTCAAGGAACACGAAAACGAATGCCGGGCCGCTTGCGCTGAGCGCGGTGGCCATGTCGAGGACCTTTTCATCGTCGAGCCGGACCTGGTCGCCCAACGCGTCTAGCATCGATGAAGTGAAGCGTGAAACGTCATCCGGCACATCGTCCGTCGCCACCCACACCGACATCCCCTGCCTGATCTGCGACGGCGTGTTCGGCATAACGCGGACCAGGCTCCTGTGGTTCAGCGCCAGTCCAATGGAGTGCAACTTTATTCCGGCCATGATCGACAGGACCGTCTGGTCGTCTGAGAGCCGCCCGGCTATGTCGCTCGCAACCGCACCGAACTGCTGCGGCTTGACCGCCAACACCACCAGTTGGGCGCCGTCTATCACCTCGTGGTTGGAGTCAGAGGCGGCGACCCCGTAACGTTCTTCAAGGTGATTTCGGCGCGCGGCGACCGGATCTCCGACCGCGATCTCCGCATCGAGGCCGGAGTCCCGAATGCCGGCGATGACGGCTTCCGCCATAACACCGCCTCCGATGAATCCAAGTTTCATGATCAGACCTTTTGCGGGTTTGTTGCTGCGTTCGGAGGGTGGATTTAGCGCTGTTGTCGGCCGCCGGCGCAGTTTCCGCAGGCGGCTGCCCCGATAGGCAAATTATACGGTGAGACGCAGCAGTTTCTAACTGCGAGAGGCCACCGGGCTGGCGGTTGCCGACCGGACCGCCAACAACGCGGCCATGTTGAGCGCCTCCACCATTCCCGTCTCGTCGGCGACGTTCTTGCCGGCGATGTCGAACGCCGTGCCGTGGTCCACCGAAGTACGGATGAACGGAATGCCCAGATTGACGCTGATGCTCTCCTCGAAACCGTGGACCTTTATGGCGATGTGCCCCTGGTCGTGGTACATGACCACCACGACATCGAACTCACCCGCAATGGCCTTGTTGAACACCGAGTCCGAAGGGTGTGGCCCTGAAGCCTCGATGCCCTCCGACCTGGCAGCCTCCACCGCAGGTGCGATCTCGTCCAACTCCTCCCTTCCGATAAGGCCGTTGTCGCTGGCATGCGGGTTCAACCCCGCGACAGCGATGCGAGGCGCGGGAAATCCCCACTTGACGAAGTGTTCATTGGTGAGCCGCACGGCCCGCAACACGTTTTGCGTGGTCACGTAGTCACAGGCGTCCCGGAGGGCCTTGTGGGTGGAAAGGTGCATGCACCTGAGTTCACCGGACACCAGCATCGTCGCTACATAACCGGATCCTGTGAGACGCCGAAACACCTCCTGGTGGCCCAGGTCGGCAGACCCGGCCATCTGCCAGGACTCCTTATTCACCGGAGCGGTGGCCATGGCGTCGACCGTCCAGTCGATGCAGAGGCGCGCGGCCCGCTCGACCCACGCATGAGAAGCCCTGCCGGCTTCTATCGAGTGTTCCCCGACAGGGAATTCGACGGTCTCGTATCCGTCTACATTCAGGACCTCGATCACGCCCGGGGCGCCGGCGGCCTCGGCAACTGAACCAACAGGAATGACGCGGGCAGGCGAACCGGTCAGCCGGTTGGCGCTCTCCATGCCGCTGGCCGTGCCGATTACAAATGGCCTCATTCGCTCGTAGATACCCGGGCGCGTGAGGGCCTTGGAAACAACTTCAGGGCCGATGCCCGACGGGTCGCCCATGGTGATCGCGACTAACGGTTTGAATGTCATAACGGTCCGGTCCGGCCTTTCGATGGGTGTCTGCGTAGTATCGCGCCGGGCGGCTGGATGCGAAGCAGCCGGGCATCCGCCCTCGTTCCCAGTGACAACCCCCCCCCAACATCGCCGTGCCGGGGAAACCCGGTACCCATGGTGGAGCGCGAAGGTGGGAACACTCTCACGTTAAGCCGGTCCGTAGTCGGAGGTACGCCCCGCGCCCCGCCCGAGGGCTGGTTTGAAACCAGCCCCTACAGGGGTGGCTGTTGGCGAGTGTGTGATGGTGTGGACGGGGGGAATAGGGGTAACCGCGCCGCCCGTCGGACCCCGGTGGGCGTAAGGCTGTGCCGCGCCGTAATGTCCGGGACGCGAATGGGCCCGCCGGTGGCTGGATACGGCGGGCCCAGAAGATTGTCCCTGCCGCGGGATCAGGCGGCTGGGACCCTCAGTTGGGATTACTCTAGGTTTATCCCAGGACTATTGCTAGGCAGGGGTCCTCGACCTGTTCCTGGCGGAGGGGTGGTGGCGCAGGAACGGTGGCATGCTCATCTTCTCCTCGTCTTCGATGATCTCGGAAAGAGCTGCCTTCGCCTGTTCCTCACGTTCCAGGTTGACTTCGTCCGAAGGGAAACCGGTTGCGATGAGCGTCAGTTTCACTTCGTCTTCCATCTTCGGGTCCGTGACCATGCCAAAGATGATGTTGGCGTCCGGGTCTACCATCTTGGAGATGACCTCGGAGGCCTGGAAGACCTCGGCCAACGTCAGGTCTGTACCACCGGTTACGTTGAAGATCACGCCTGTGGCGCCTTCCATGGAGACCTCAAGCAGTGGGCTGTCGATGGCCGCTTCGGCCGCCAGTACGGCGCGGTCTTCACCAATCCCTGATCCAATGGCCATCCATGCAGGACCGGCGTTGTCCATTACCGCCTTGACGTCTGCGAAGTCCAGGTTGATTTCGCCTGGTACGAGAATCAGTTCAGCAATTGACTGCACGCCCTGGCGAAGCACGTCATCCGCCATTTTGAACGCCATTTCCATCGAGCATTCCACGTCGGACATGATCAGCAGCCGGTCATTGGGAATGACGATCAGCGTGTCGACGTACTGGGCATCGTGGCGATGCCTTCTTCGGCCTGCCGCTGCCTTCGCTTTCCTTCGAACCCGAACGGCTTGGTCACGACACCCACGGTGAGAGCGCCCAGTTCCCTGGCGACGTCGGCGACAACCGAGCTTCCGCCGGTACCGGTACCGCCGCCCATGCCCGCTGCGATGAAGACCATGTCTGCGCCATCGAGGGCGTCTCTGATGTCATCTCGGTCCTCTTCGTGGCAAGCTCGCCCCTTTTCGGGGTCGCCGCCCACGCCGAGACCTCGCGCGGTCTCATCGCCAACCCTGATCTTCACAGGCACATCACTCATCACAAGAGCCTGGGCGTCGGTGTTGATCGTGATGTATTCGACTTCGGGAACACGGTCACGGTACATGCGTGAAACCGCATTCGAGCCGCCACCGCCTACACCGACAACCTTGATGGACGCCGTGCCGATTTTTCTTCTCGGCGTCGGCTGGACCGGCTTTTCTTCCGGTTCCACGGAATGGGTCAGTTCCACCCCGTTGCCATTAGGCGCTATTACCATGCCAGGCGCTTTTTCTACTTGCTGCATTTCGATGTTTCCTGCCTTCCGATTAGAACTTTGCCTTGCCTAGAGCTTTGCCTTGCCAAATCAACTTCCGTACTCAAGCCTTGCCAAACCAACTTCGTACGGACCTAGCCAATTTGCTGAAAATGTTGGAGGAGGGCCTCTTTTCGGGCGGCGGACTTACAACCGGCTTCGGCGGGCGGCCCACATGGGACTCCCGGGGCAGGTTCTGAAATCCCCACACGACAGCCCCCGCAGTCGAGGCGTATGCCGGGCCCATGAACTGCTCAGCCAGACCGGCAACACCCCGCGGGTTCGCTATTCTCGTCGGCCGCTGGAACTCGACTCTCGCCAGCTGCGCGAACCCGTCAATGCTGGCCCCTCCGCCGGTAAGCACGAAGCTGGTCGGCGGTGTCTCTCCCAGGTCGACCTGTTCCAGTTTGATCTTCACCAGGGTGCAGATTTCCGCCACCCGCTCCTTGACCACCTGGCCGACCTCGCGCTGGGTCACGTTTATCGGCTCGCCCACCGTCCTGGGGTGAATCGTTATCTCTTCTGCCACGCCGACAAATTCCGGGGTGGCGGAACCCTTTTCCAACTTCACCCTTTCGGCTTCTTCGGATTCGATGTCGAATGCGATGGTCAGGTCATTGGTGACCTGAAGGCCGCCCACAGGAATGGAGGTGGTGTGGACGATTGAGCCTTCGGCATAGATGACGATGTCTGAAGTCCCGCCGCCGATGTCCACGAGAACGACGCCCTCATCACGTTCTTCATGCGTAAGAACGGTGTCCCCGGCCGCGATAGTTGTCACGATGAATTCAGACGGGGTCACGCCCGCGACCTGAACTGCGCTTGCCAACATTTCCACGTGCCGCGTATCGCCAATCAGGCAGTGGCTCTGGATATTCACTTCTGCGGCGTGCATGCCCAGAGGATTGCGAACGCCGTGGAGCCCGTCGAGCGAGTACCCACGCGGGATTATGTGGACCAATTTCATGCCCGGGGGAAGGTCGATGTTGCCGGCGGTGCGCACTGCGAATCGCAGGTCTTCTTCGGTTATCGCCCTTGCTGCGCCGCCGCGGGGCACGTTGTGGGACTGGTTGTGCGCCTCGAGGTTGCTGGCGGAGAGGCCCAGGTAAGCGCGGGTGATGTCTTTACCGGCCTGTGACGATGCCTCTTTTACGGCAGCCCTCGTTGACTCGGTGACCTCGCGGGGGTCGGTGATGGTGCCCCTGCTCATGGCTGTGCAAGGCTGGACGCCCACGCCGATCAACTCGACCTCGCGGTCGGGCCGTCGCTGCGCCAGCATCGCGGTCACCTTTGTGGTGCCCACGTCAATTACGGCTCTGATGTCGTCCTGGATCATTGGCCCTTCTCTGCCGTCGTCGGGGAGTTGCCGTTGCCGCAGCGGCCTGTGGCACGTTTCACACCCAAATCCTTAGATCCGTTCCGCTATCCGGAGCCTGGCGCTCCGGCTTCGAGGGTTGATTTCCGTTTCGGCGCTCGTGGGCTTGGTCGCCCTGCGCTTGATCAGACGAATCGTGGCGAGGTGGTCGCACGTGCAGACCGGCCCGCCGGGCGGACAGATGCAGTCGGAGGACTGCATTCGCATGAAGTTCTTGACAATGCGGTCTTCCAGCGAGTGGTACGAAATCACCGCGAGTCTTCCGCCGTGACCCAGGATGGACACCGCTTGTTCCAACGCGACTTCAATCGAAGAGAGTTCGTCGTTGACCGCTATGCGAAGGGCCTGGAACGTCCGCGTCGCAGGGTGGATTCGACCCCGTCTCGGGCTGGTCTGCTGAATGACCTCAGCCAACTCGCTCGACGTTGCGATGGGGCGGCTGGCGATGATGCTCCGGGTTATTCGCCGGGCGGACCGTTCCTCTCCGAGGTGGTAGATCAGGTCCGCCAATTCGGCTTCGCTGTAGTGATTGACTATGTCCGCCGCCGTGGTGGTCTGGTGCAGGCTGAATCGCATATCCAGCGGGTCTCGCCTTCGAAACGAAAAGCCGCGGGTCTCAGCGTCGAGTTGCAGCGATGACACGCCGAGGTCGAACAGCACGCCGTGCACGGGAACAAAGTCCCGCTGCAGCGCGATGGCGCGCAGATCGCGGAAATTCTCGTTGACGGCCAGGAACGATTGGGCGTGGCCGCTCAGGCGGGACCGCGCAACCGATATCGCCTCCGGGTCCGCGTCGATTCCCAACAACTGGCCGCCTGGAGTCGCGGCCCGAAGTACGGCGTCGGCGTGGCCGCCTTCACCCAGGGTTGCGTCCACGTAGCGGCCGCCCGGCTGAACGTTCAAGGCTTCGAGCGTTTCCGGTACCAGCACTGGCCGGTGGTGGAGTTCCAGGTCCATGAGGATCAACTCCAGGCCCCCCCGGCTTCTGCTCTTTGTTGGAGTGTCTGCGTTTTCAAGTTGCTCCGCACGTTCCGCTGCGCGTCAATTCCTGGCGGCGGGCCGGTGTTGAAACGGGAACTCAGTTGGCGTGCTGGCCCACGCGCAAGGTGTGTTTTGTTCTGTATTGGCTAAGTAGTAACAGCCTGCTGGCCCGGCTTGCCTAGTAAAAAAGGCTGCGCGTTTTTACCGAAAATTTCCCAATCCTCCAACGTGCTACCATCCGGCCGGGCGGGGAATGAACCATGGCGACTTACGCAGTTTTGACAAGCAGCGACCTCGGATCGAGAGGTCAGCGACTCGACACAAGCGGGGACGCTATCGTCGAACTGATGAACGCCGCAGGGCACGTGCTGGCGGAACGGCTTGTCCTCCCGGACGAGTTGGACCAACTGGCCGAGCAAATCGCCCGCTGGTGCGACTCCGGGGGCGTAGGCGTGGTGCTGACGACGGGCGGGACCGGCCTCGGGCCACGGGACGTCATGCCGGAAGCCACCGCAAGGGTCGTGGAATTCGAGATTCCGGGCATACCCGAGGCCATGCGTTCGCAGACCCTGGCAAAGACCCACATGGCCATGATCAGCAGGGCGCGGGCCGGCGCAAGGGGCAGGACGTTGATAGTGAATCTCCCCGGCAGTCCCAAGGGCGTGAGAGAGACCCTCGAGGTGGTGCTGCCGGTCCTCGGCCATGCAGTCGACATACTCCAGAACCGCCACGCGGGGCCCCACCCGGTCTGAAGGGCGGGAGCACAGGACTCTCTCTGCGATTACTGTTGAACTGCGTGACGACTATCCTGGCTCCTCGGAATGCCCGCAGCCGGAACGCAAGACCGACGTCAAGACCGGCACAACGGCCATGCGCATAAGAGTCCTCACACTGTTCCCGGAAATGTTCGACCAGCCATTGAGCGCGAGCATCGTTGGGCGCGCGAGGGAAAGCGGAATTGTCCACCTGACGGTCCACGACATACGCGACTACACGCACGACCGCCACCGGACTACGGACGACGAACCTTACGGCGGCGGCCCCGGCATGGTGATGAAGCCGGGACCTCTCCAGGAAGGAGTAGAAGGCCTTAAGGAACAGGGAGAGAGAGACGGAGAGCCCCAGCCGCGAGTCGTGCTGATGTCGCCTCAGGGCGTCCCGTTCGACCAGGCCGCCGCGGACAGACTTGCGCGGCAGAAGTCGGTCGTGTTCGTGTGCGGGCACTACGAAGGCGTCGATGAACGCTTCATTGAACGCTCCGTCGACGAAGAGATATCGATAGGGGACTACGTTCTGACGGGCGGGGAACTGGCCGCTATGGTCGTGATAGACGCAGTGGTCCGGCTCTTGCCCGGGGCGTTGGGTCACCCCGGATCGGCGGGCGGGGACTCATTCGGCGCTGACGCCGGCGGTCTCCTACAGGGCCCGGTTTATACAAGGCCGCGGGTGTGGCAGGGCATGGAAGTCCCCGATGTCCTGACGTCCGGAGACCACACTCGTATAGAAACGTGGCGACGGCAGCAGGCCGTGGAACGCACCAGGTTGCGCCGGCCGGATCTGCTCGAGGGTTGGCCTTGAGCCCGGTGTGATCACCGGCAACGCAGTCGGGCGGTTTGCGGGAGACGTGTTGAACAACGTACCCGAAACGGCTGTAAACTTGGTTTAACGATTACATTTTGCTCGAACACCGGCGCGCACGGCGCGCCTTTTCGCGTAGAACGCAAGAATTCCCCGGGATCATTCAGCCATGGACGCGCGCGACATTCTGCAAATAAAGCCGGCCGAAACTATCGAAGAGTTTCGCCCCGGGGACACGGTGATAGTGAATGTGCGAATCCGTGAAGGCAACAGGGAACGTGTCCAGGCCTACCAGGGCAACGTCATCGTCGGCTCCCACCGCAAGGACCGCGTTCCACAGCCGGGCGCCACTTTCACCGTCAGGCGTGTCTCGTACGGTGTGGGGGTCGAGCGAATCTTCCCCGCTCTGCTCCCCGATGATCGAGTCCGTGAAGGTCACTCGCCGCGGCAAGGTCCGACGGGCCAGGCTCTACTACCTGCGGGGCCTCACCGGCCGCAAGGCTCGCATCAAAGAGCGACGCTGATCCTCCGTGGCGTGATTGCCCCGAGCTGTCCGCCGACACGAAGCCACGCGGTCGTCGCGCTGCCGTTCTAAGATCACAGGGCACGCCGCCTGGCGTTGCCAACCACACCTGCGGGACCGGTCCAGTTTGCGATACGCCGAGGTGGCGGTCGACTGCCCCGTAGACCGTCACGATACGTTTTCCTATTCAGTCCCGGACTGTCTCGATGTAGCGCCGGGCGACGTGGTGCGGGTCCCGTTCGGGCCGCGGGAAACCAAGGGCGTCGTATTCGAAGTAGACACCCCGCCCAAGGTCGAGCACGCGCGAGAAATCATCCGCGTTGCCGAAGGCGGACCGTTTATCTCCCAGCACGGGCTGTCCCTGGCGAGATGGGTAGCGAGCCATTACAGGTCCACCCTGTTTACAGCCGCAGCCACCATGCTCCCACCGGGTGGCATCAGCAGGCTGCGGGTGTGGATCACAAAGACCGAAATCCCGCTCCGCCCGCTGACAGGGCTGAGGCCGCGCGATCAACGGGCGATGAACATCGTCGAAGAACAGGGCAGGGTCACCAGGGAGTCGTTGGGCCGGAAACTCGGTAGAGGGGGAGGTGAGGTTGTGGACTGGCTCGTCAGGAGAGGGTTCCTGGAGAGCACCTACCGGTGGGAGCCGCCGACGATCAGGGCGAAATACCGGGATGTCGTTGTGCTGACCGTTTCGGCGCCGGTTGCGAAAGACGCCGCGACCGAATTGGAACGAGGCCGCGCCCGCAGGCAAGCCGAACTGCTGAGTTGGCTCGTCTCGAACGGCGGACGGGAAACCAGGTCGGTGCTGTCGCGGCGCTTCGGACCCTACGCCGTGCGCGCGTCCCTGGACAAGGGACTTACAAAACTGGAACGCGTACAGGTCGAACGAGACCCGCTCGAAGATTACGTGGTGCAGGAGCGCTTCCCGCCGGAGTTGACGGCCGACCAGTCGGCAGCCGTGAAGGCAGTCCAGGACGCCCTCCAGGACATTGCGGATCCCCCGCCCGGCGAATCCGGCGACGGCAAGTCATTCCTCCTCTACGGCGTAACGGGAAGCGGCAAGACCGAGGTCTACATGAGCGCGGCGGACGCCTGCATCCGGGCCGGCAAACGCGTCCTGGTCCTCGTTCCGGAAATCGCGATGACGCCGCAGACCCTCGAGCGATTCGCGTCAAGATTTCCCGGCAAAGTGGCCCTGCAACATTCGGGTTTGCCTGCCGGGCAGCGCTACGACCAGTGGAGGCGCATACGGCGGGGCGACTACCCGATCGTGCTTGGGTCCCGCGGGGCGGTCTTTGCTCCCCTGGACAATCTCGGGCTGGTGGTGATCGACGAGGAGCACGAATGGACCTACAAGCAGCATGACCTGTCCCCGAGGTACCACGCCCGGACGGTGGCCGGACAGCTCTGCAGGTTGACCGGCGCCGTCATGTTGATGGGAAGCGCCACTCCCGACACCGGGACCTACCGCCGCGCCCAGCGGGGACGTGTGAAGCTGCTGACACTGCCGCGCCGAATTATCTCGGGCGAGGCAGACCAGCCGTCGGACGGCGGTGATAACCGGGCTGAGGTCAGCCTCGTGGACATGCGCGAGGAATTCCGGGCCGGTCACACCGAGATTCTCAGTCGTCCTCTCATAGACGAAATGAAAAGTTCGCTTAACTCCGGCGGACGAGTCATCTTGTTCATCAATCGTCGAGGGTCCGCCTCGTTCGTCCAGTGCCGCGACTGTGGGGCCATCAGAAGATGCCGGCGATGCGACACGTCGCTAACGTTTCACCGGTCGACCGACGCGGCAACGGTTGACCAACTCGTGTGCCACTACTGCAACTACCGCATCCAGGCGAGGCGAAAGTGCCGGGAATGCGGGGGCCAACAGATGCGCCGCCTGTCCCCCGGCACGCAGGCGCTGATGGACGCGGTCGCCGCGTACTTCCCCAGGACAGGCGCAATCAGGTGGGACTCGGACTCGGCGCGCACCGCACGAGACCACACCCGGATCGTGGAGGAGTTCGAGAACGGCGAGGCTCGCGTCCTGGTCGGCACGCAGATGGTCGCCAAGGGACTCGACATTCCCTCGGTTACGCTCGTCGGGGTGGTGTCGGCCGACACCGGCCTTGCGATTCCGGACTACAGGGCAGGGGAACGGGCGTTCCAGCTACTGGCGCAGGTCGCCGGAAGATCGGGGAGAGGACCGCAGGGTGGCAAGGTCGTCATCCAGACGTTCCAGCCGCGGCACTACGCTATACGAGCCGCCGCCGCGCAGGACTACGAAATGTTCTACGACGCCGAAATCCGGATGCGGCGGAGATTCGCCAATCCGCCGTTCACCAGGATTATCCGCCTTACCTGCCTGTCCTACGAACGCGAATTCGCTCACGCTGCAGCCATGACCAAGGCTGACACGTTGAGAACCGAAAGGGAGAACCTGGGACTGACCGACAACGTGGTGACCGGTCCGACTCCCGCCTACCCGCTGCGCGTGCGGGATGTGTACCGTTGGCACGTGACAATAAAGGGACCGAGACCCGAAAGGCTGCTCGACGCATCACCGGTCGGGGAAGGTTGGGTCGTCGACGTAGACCCGGTGAGCCTGGCTTAGGACGAACGAACGGGGCCTCGCAAGGCTCTTGACCAGGTGTCCCGTCGACGGTCAATCCGTGCGGCGCGAGAATATCCGAATGTCGATACTGGAAATCCGAATAGCGCCGGACCCTATCCTGCGCAAGAAGGCGCGCCCGGTCAAAAGGGTGGACGACGCCATTCGCAAGTTGGCCCGCGACATGGTCGAGACCATGCAGGAGGCACACGGGGTCGGGCTGGCGGCGAACCAGGTAGGCGTCCTGAAGCGCGTCGTCACGATCCAGTTGCCAGAGGAAGAGCCGAGGATCTTCGTGAATCCGGAGATCACCAGGCGGACCGGCGAGCGGGAGATCCAGGAGGGGTGCCTGAGCGTTCCCGGCTACTACGGCCTTATCAACCGTTCCGTATCGATAAAGGCCAGGGCCCTCGATGAATGGGGCAGCAAGTTCAGGCTTTCAGCCGAGGAGTTATTGGCGCAGGCGATCGAACATGAAGTCGACCACCTGAATGGCATCCTGTTCCTGGACCACCTGGAGAGCCACGAAAAACTGTGGAAAGCCGGTGAGGAACCGGCCGAACCTCACTCGCACGATGTCGAACTGGAAATACACGCGGACCACTCAGATGCGAACGACGGCGAGCCTTCGAGCGCCGAGGTCCTGACGGCGCGGGCCACACTGTCGACCGTCACCACCGACACCCCGATGTCGGACCTGGCCTACGACCTGACCGCCGGACTCCCTGACCGGGAAGCGCCTTCCCCGGATGGAAACAACCCGGCCGGGCGGGACCGCCGGGAACAGGTTGATTCCAATGGTCATCCCTCCCAGTTTCAGGCCGAGCGGACAGGCGAACGGTGATATACTTCATCGCGGTTTCGAAACCCCGTGGGAATCGAAACCGTTTTTCTGTAACGAATAATTGCGGCGGTAGCCGCAATCGGACTGCCACCCAAAGCGCGTAGGTCGAACCTGTGACACGAAAACGTGTAGCGCAGCGGTTGAGAAACGGTTCCCGACCTATGCAAGAACCTCGTGATTCCGACGCCGACGGCCCTGTCGGCCGCGTGTTTCGCGTGAGGTACGCAGATTGTCCAGATCACTGAGGACACTGGGCATAATCGTCGTACTGGTCGTACTCGCGGCGGTCCTGCTGTCTATCCCTGAGTTGAAGATAAACGCCTTTGGCGGCACTTTGGTTCGAGGGAACGATCACACTTTCCTTGGACTGTCCCTCGGGCTGGACCTGCAAGGCGGCACACATCTCGTTTACGTTGCCCAACCGCAGGAAGGTCGCGAGATCACGGTCGACGACATGGAGGGCGTGCGCCGGATCGTCGAAAGCCGGGTCAACGAGTTTGGCGTAAGCGAACCGATTGTCCAGCTTCTCGGCACCCCGCCGGACCGCGTGATGGTCCAGCTTCCCGGTCTTACGGGCGCCGCGATCACCGTGACGTTCGCGGGCAGCCCAGTCAGCGCGGACGACCTCCAGGAATTCTTCGTCGAAGACCTTGGCCGGCCCGATGCGGAAGTCGTCCAGAACGACAACGGGTCGCTGACGGTCCGGCTGGATGATCTACTGGGAGAACTGCGCGACGGGACCGGCGACATCGTGCGCCAGGCCGAAGCGGACCAGTTCAGGGACAAGATCGAGGCCCGATACCCAATTGAAATGACCATCGCGTTCGACCCCGAATTTGTCGAAGTTGAACCACCTCAACCTCCTGCTGACGATGAACAAACAGACGACGCTGCCGACACGGCCCAGCCGGAACCAACGCTGGAGCCTGTTTGGCCGACTATTCAACGGGTCCAGGAAGCGTTCCAACTGGCCGGACGCGCCGACGCCGAGGTCACCCAGGTAACTGACGGCCTGTTCACCGCCACCCTGTTCGGCCTCGCGGAGCCCACTGTGGACGACCAGGGCGGACCGGTACCGGGCGATTTGGACAGGATCGCCGAGGAACTGCGAGGCGTCGGCACACTGACGAGGGGCGCGCGGGCCAACCCGCTTGTCACGGGGAACATCGCCCAGTGGACGGTGGGAGGCGGCGTTCTCGAAGCCAAGGCCCTGATCGGATCGACCGCCCAGTTGGAATTCCGAGAGCGTATCTGCGGAGAAGAGAGCGCCCCGCCGGCGGGGATGGCCCAGGAGCTATGGCTTGTCGAACGGTGCAATAACCCGGAGTACTACCAGGACCAGGCGACGGACATCAAACCCGACAACCTGACCGATGCCTTCGCAAGCACGGTGGAGACCAGCCCCTATCCCGTCGTCAATGTCGTGTTCGACGACGACGGCGCCGAAGAATTCTTCAACCTGACCGAACGCATTTCGCTGCGGAACGACCGGCTCGCAATTTTCCTCGACGGCGAGGAACTGGTGGCGCCGGGAGTCGACCAGAGCGTCGGCGGTATCGCAGGCGGTCGGGCCATCATCGAGGGCAGGTTTACGCCGGACAGAGCCAGGACAATCGCCATTCAACTGCGGTCGGGCGCGCTGCCGGTCACCCTCAACCTCATACAGGAACGCACCGTGGACGCCACCCTGGGCGACGACTCCCTCCAGAAGAGCCTCATCGCCGGGGGCGTGGGTCTGGTCCTCCTGCTCATCTTCATGATCATCTACTACAAGATCCCCGGCCTCGTTGCGGCGTTAGCCCTGGTGATGTACACGGCGTTATTGCTTGCGATTTTCAAAGGGATCCCGGTCACGCTCACGCTCTCGGGAGCCGCGGCTATCGTTCTTTCGTTGGGCTTTGCCGTGGACGCCAACATCCTGATAGCCGAACGTACCAAGGAAGAGTTACGGACCGGCCGTACCCTGCTGGCCGCGATCAACGAGGGCTTCAACCGCGCCTGGCCATCCATCAGGGACGGCAACATCTCGACGATCATCACAGCCGTGGTGCTTTTCTGGTTCGGTGACCGGTTCAGTACCAGCATCATGCAGGGCTTTGCGCTCACGCTGGGAATTGGCGTTCTCCTGAGCATGTTCACCGCCTTCTTCGCCAGCCGGCTCATGCTCCGGGTTGCCGCGGGCACCAAGCTGGGCCAGTGGCAGGACATGTTCGTTCCGGTGCGAGACACGGCAGCGACCGACGGCACGCAGGAGAGCCGCTAATGGATATCGTCGGCAAGCGAAGGTATTACCTCTCCGTTTCCGCAGTGCTCGGCGTGCTGAGCATTGTGTTTCTCCTGACCCAGGGCCTGAACCTTGGCATCGACTTCGTGTCGGGAACGGCGCTCACGTACTCGTTTACCGGATCGGAAGACCCCGGCGCCGATAACCTGAAGGACGCGTTGGCTGCGGCCGGACACGACGAAGCGATCGTGCAGGGACTGGGCGACGGGCGGTACTTCGTGAGGATGACCGAGTTGGAGGACGAGGACCAGGTCGCGATCAACGAGGTCATAGCGGCTAACCTCACTCCCGACTTCGTAACGCTGGACACCTCTACGGTGGGCAAGTCGGTGGCGGACGACACCGTCCGGAACGCGTTCACCGCCGTTGTGGTGGCGGCCGTCTTCGTGATGCTCTACATCATCTACGCGTTCAGGTCGGTGCCGTTTTCGTACCGCTACGCAATCGCCGCGATCATTGCGCTGATCCACGACGTTGTGCTTGTATTCGGCCTCTTTGCGGTGCTCGGCTTAACGATCAATGCAGAGGTGAACGCCATCTTCATCGTCGGCATACTTACCGTGATCGGCTATAGCGTTAACGACACCATCGTTATATTCGACCGGATCAGGGAGAACGTCCGCCTGGCGCCGGGCCGTCAATTCAGGTCTACCGTTAATCTGTCGATCAATGAGACCTTCACTCGTTCGCTGGCCACAAGCGTCACGACGATGACCGTCATCCTGGCCATGCTGCTGTTTGGCGGCGTGTCCCTGCGTGATTTCCTGATCGTCCTGCTGGCGGGTGTGGTAGTAGGGACATACAGTTCCATCTTCATAGCCGCCCAAGTGCTGGTCGCGTGGGATGCCGCCGGAGGCTTGCGCGGGATGCTGCCCAGCAGGTTCAGGCGCAGTTCTCCCGAAGCCGCATAGTCTTCCGTACCGCTGCGCATGCGGTCCCATTCGGCTTTATGATGACTGGTCTATCCGCTGAATCGACCGCGGCCGCGGACCTTCCATGCAAAATGACAAGATGGGGTCGGGCTGACAAGCACCTCGGAGCAAGAACATGCTGATAGGAGCACACGTATCAACGGCTGGAGGCGTGGAAAAGTCCGTCGGAAGGGCCACGGACATAGGGGCCGAATGCATCCAGATCTTCGCGTCTTCGCCGCGCACCTGGAAGTTCAGACCCATTCCGGATGAGAACGCGTCAAAGTTCCGTGCTGCCGCAGCCGAAGCCTCGATGGGCCCCACCGTTCTGCATGCCAGCTACCTGGTCGCAATCGCCTCTGCGGACCCGGCGTTGGCGGAACGAAGCGTCCTGTCCCTGATAAACCACATGCGTGCGTCGGAACAACTGGGCGCGCTGGGCCTCATCTTCCACCCGGCAAGTCACAAGGGCCAGGGCTTCGACACCGTCTTCGATCAGTTCGTCAACAACGTGCAGACCGTGTTAGAAGATGCCCCCGGCGAGTCCCTGCTGATGCTCGAGACGAGCGCCGGGTCCGGAGACCACATCGGCTCCAAGTTCGAAGAACTGGGAAAGCTCATCTCGGCGATAGACAACCCCAGGGTGGCCGTTTGCCTTGACACCCAACACGTGTGGGCGGCTGGTTACAACATCGTCGACAAAGACGGCCTCGACGCGACCATGGACGAGTTCGACCGCGACATCGGCCTGGACCTGTTGCGCTCAGTGCACGCCAACGACTCGAAGCGCGAACTCGGCTCGGCGGTAGACCGGCATGACAATATCGGGGACGGGTTGATCGGCGAAGAAGGGTTTGCGAACGTGATGAGCCACCCTGCTTTCAAGGACATGCCCTTCTATCTCGAGGTGCCCGGCATTGACAAGAAGGGACCCGACAAGCCGAACGTGGAAGCGCTGAAGAAGATTCGCGCGTCGGTGGGCTCGTAGGGCCGCCAATTACGTCGCGGCTGACGCAGACTGCCCATGAACCGCCTTGAATTTGAAGAGCTGGTCAGGCAGGCGTTCGAGAGTTTGCCGGAAGAGATCCTGGTCCAGATCGACAACGTCGACGTCGTTGTAAACGACTACCCCTCCCGTGAGCATAGGCGGTCCAACAACCTGGCGCCGAACGAAACGCTCTACGGGCTTTACGAGGGCATCCCGCAAACCGACCGGGAGGGCTACGGTTTCGTGATGCCCGACAAGATAACGATATTTCAAAGGCCCATAGAAGAGGCCTGCAAGGACGACGCCGACGTGGTAGAACAGGTCCGCGTAACGGTCGTCCACGAAATTGCGCACCACTTCGGCATTTCGGACGAAGCCCTGCACGAGATGGGCTTGGGGTGATTAGCCCGGGGCGACTTCGATGCGGGAGTCCAGGACTCGAACGCGCCTGCCGCACGCCGCTATCTCCGCATCCCGCAGCCTGATGGCATCGTCGATAAACAGCCTCAACCGCTGATTCGCCGGCCTTGGCCTTATGCGGGCGTTGGTCTCCCAAAGGGTCGGCTGCGGGTCGGCGGTAACCGCTGCGACTACTTCATCCATGAACGCGCCGAACGCCTTGTGGGACGCATCGTCGAGCGGCTGCCCTTCACGGTCGCCGAAGAACAGCGAGAGTCGCAAGCCCCGGTCGTTGGACGCGATTTCCGTAGTGAGGATCGGCGCGGGTCGGGATTCGAAGAGGTCCTCCCCGATGCCGGTCCGGCCTGCCGTCTCCCGCACGGCGGCGTGCAGGGTACGCAGGGTTGACGACAGCGCCGATACGGTATGGACGTTCGAGCCCAGGTTCACGATCAGCCGACCGTACGGCACGGAGCCTGGCGATTGCGATGGTCCCATGACGGCCGTCAGTGTATCCCCTTGGGCCGCAACGTGAAGTTCAGGCCGACCCTACCTCAGGACGCGGTTGTCGCCAACGCGACGGGTGACCTGCTGGCGGTCCATGTGTTCCAGAAGCGCCAGGGTGTATTTGCGGCTCGTGCTGAACAGCTCGCGGACGTCCGAAATCGTAACCTCTCTGTTGGCGCGGGCGAGTTCGACGACGCGCGTTGACATCTCATCGTATGCGGACTTCAGGTACACCACGTCCTCGTTGACCCTGACTATCCGACCCTGGTCGGCGAGGGCCTGCAGCAACTCGGGATCGACCGGCGCGTCCGTAGGCGGCGAATAGGGGTTAGAACCGAGTAGCGCCAGGTACTCGTCGGCCTGTTGACGTTGACTTTCGGACAGGTCGGGCACGTGAGAAGGCAGCCTGGCGTAAGCGTCGGATACTTCGATTGTCCCGTCTTCCGACAACCGATCCAGGGCGGCGTTGTAATCGCTTGATCCCATGCCCAGCCGGCTTCGCAACTCTTCCTTTGGCATCCCGCCGCGCAACGAGTACTGGCGATGATAGGCGCCAAGTTCGTCCGAAGTCCGGGTGACGACATTCGACCATGCAGACGATGTGAAGTAGACCGGAACGTCTACCCCACCAATTCTCACTGCCTCACCGCTATCAACCAGGGATTCGAGAATCCCGGCGACATCCTGCTCCGCAAGGTTCAGGGCCACGGCCAACCCGGCGGCCGTGGAGAGCCCGGTCAGGTCCATGGTGCTTACCACTGCGTCCGATTCTGAGCCCGTCGACAGAACACTGAGCCGCTCCGTGATCGAGGGCTCGAAACGCCTTCGCCGCGGCGCGTTGGGCACAAGCACCTGGCCGCCGGCAATCGTCGTTACCGTGTCCCTGATGACAAAGTAATCGCCGCGCACCACCGGCACCGGCCACTCGGTCCGGACCTGCGCCCAACCGGACTCGCCGGGAGGCAGCGTGTTGGCGTCGAGCAACCTCACGACGGCCGGTGTTTCGGATGTCCCGGCGTAGAGGATCACTCGGTGATTGTGGCGTACCGCCCTGGGCGCGTCGGGAATCGTCCTGATGGAGCAATCGAATGCATCCGACGGGACGAGCCAGTCTCCTGTTGTGAGGACATCGCCGCGCTCGATCTCGTGGTGCTCTATGCCCGCCATGTTTACGGCCACGCGCGTGCCCGGCAGGGCCTCGTCGACAACATCCTTGTGACTCTGTAAGCCGCGAATACGGGCGCGCCGCCCGCGGGGAGCGATGACCACCTGTTGTCCCTTGCGGAGCGTGCCCCCTGCCAGCGTGCCGGTCACCACGGCGCCGAATCCCGTCATCGTGAAGGACCGGTCCACGGGCAGTCGAGGCCGCTCCAGGTCCGGCCTGAGCGGCACGCCGGCCAATGCTGAATCTATGGTACGCAACAGGTTGTCGAGTCCCGTTCCCGTTTCGGCGGACACCGGGAATGTGGGCGATCCGGCGAGAACGGTGCCCTCCAGGGCCTCCTCTACGTCGGCGGTAACCAACTCCAGCCACTCCTCGTCCACCAGGTCGGTCTTCGTGATCACGACAATGCCGCGTTCGACCCGCACCAGGTCCAGGATGGCCAGGTGCTCCCTCGTCTGGGGCATCACCCCCTCGTCGGCTGCGACGATGAGTAGCGCCAGGTCGATGCCGCCGACGCCCATCAGCATGTTCTTGATGAACCGCTCGTGGCCCGGCACGTCGACGATGCTGACTTCCAGACCGCTCGGCAGGTCGAGCCAGGCGAACCCAAGCTCTATCGTCATGCCGCGCTCTTTTTCCACCCTGAGCCTGTCGGGATCGATGCCCGTCAGTGCGTGAATGAGCGTGGACTTGCCGTGGTCCACGTGGCCCGCAGTTCCGATTACGTACATGGCACGATAATACCGCGCCCCAGCGCGGCGATTTGTCAATAAGCTCCGGGTCACTCAGGGCCTGTCTCAACAATCCCCTCTCCCATGAGACGGGAGAGGGTTAGGGTGAGGGCTGCCACTCACCCAACTACCCATACTTCACACGGGCCAACCCCCTGTAGTGGCTGGTTTCAAACCAGCCCTCCGGCGGGGTGTGGGGCGTACCTTCGACTACGGACCGGCTTGACGTGAGAGCGTTCCCACCTCGGCCCCCACCATGGGTACCGGGTTACCCCGGCACGACGATGTGGGGGAGTCGTCACAGGGAACGAGTGTGGTCGGGTGATGGGCGGGAGATTCTTCGCTGCGCTCCAGAATGACGTTGCCTTAAGTAATGCATGAGTCTACGGCCACGTCACCCTAGAGCGAAGCGAAGGGTCTGGGTAAGAGGGGTCGGGTGTTGTAGTGAGACGCGCGGGAGATTCTTCGCTGCGCTCAAGAATGACGATGCCTAAAGTTTGGCAAGGGTCTACGGCGGGAGAGGAAGTAGATAAGCGGCGTGATTTCTGACACCGGCTTCTGGAGCCGGAGCCCGCGCGGCCGGAATCACCCGACCGGGGTCGGCCGCATTTCTGCTGCGCGCGGCGAGGCCTCTACGAATCGTCCAAAGACCTCGTTGCCAAGGAGCCGGCCTCTTCGCGTCAGCCTGGTCCCGGCCTCGTCGTGGACGACCAGGCCAGCCGCGGACATCTCCTCGATAGTGTCCGCGTATGCGTCGGCAAGTGGTACGCCGAATCGCTCCTCGAAGCGGTCGTGCGACACTCCCTCCGCCACCCTCATGCCCATCATCATCGCGTCCGCCATCGCGGAACTACGTGTCGCGGGCTCGATCACATCGACCACCCCCAGCGCGCGCATGCCCTCCGCGGGGTGGCCGGCGGTTGGCGTCGGGGTGGGCGATCCTTCGAGGCGCTGTGTATAGCCCCTGGGCGACTTTATGTTCGAAAACCGGCGTCCGCCGACAAACGAATGTGCTCCGGCGCCCAGGCCCAGGAAGGGCGTCAATTTCCAGTACGCCAGGTTGTGGGCGCTTTCGAATCCCGGCTTCGCCCAGTTCGAAATCTCATAGTGGTCAAATCCCGCCGCCGCCAGCCGGTCTTCTGCCAGCGTGTACATGTCGGCCGCCAGGTCGGGGTCCGGCAGCGGCGTCCGCCCGAGCCGCGCGTCGGCCTCGAGAGGTGTTCCCGGTTCCAGTGAGAGGCCGTACAGCGACATGTGCCGGGGTCCGAGTTCTATGCACCGTTCGAGGGAATGCCGCCACTGGTCGAAAGCCTGGTTTGGCAGCCCGAACATAAGGTCCAGGCTGAAGTTCTCGAATCCGTTGGACTTCGCGACCAGCGCCGCCTCAGCCGCCTGCCGGGAGTCGTGACGCCTTCCGAGGCTGATGAGAAGGTCGTCGTCGAAGCTCTGGACGCCGATGCTCAAGCGGTTCATGCCGCTGGACCGCCAGGACTGGACGCACTCAGCCGTGATGTCGCCCGGATTGGCCTCCATGGAGACTTCGGCATCGGGAAGCAGGTCGAACGATGCGCGGATGGCCGCCATCGTGGACTCAATCGAGGCCGGGGGAATATATGACGGAGTGCCGCCACCGAAATACACCGACGAGACGCGTGCGCGCTTTAGCAGGCCACCCCAAAGCTCGATCTCCTTGCCGAGGGCCGCGACATAAGCGCCGATTAACGGTTCGATGCCCTCGTACGTGTTGAAATCACAGTAGGGGCACTTGCTCAGGCAAAAGGGAATATGCAGGTAGAGGGCGATACTGTCGCCGCCCGCCGGACTTCCGGGACCAGGCTCGCCGGCGGATTCGTCGAGGGCTGAGAGGCCGCTTTCGGGAAGGGCGGAAGCCTTCCCTGAGTTTATTGCTGGCCGGGGGTCCATAGGCCTGAACTGGTAGAACTTCCCGGGTCTTCCGGCATTGGAGTACCCTGCTGCGCCGCACGAAGCCTGGCTTCGGCCTCGCGTTGCGCCTTCTCCGCCTGTTCCCGTACCCACCTGATCAACCGGTCCAGTTCGGGCGGTGAAACGATGAAGCGTTCTATTTCCGCCGGCAATACGTCACCCACGTCTGACGAGGCTATGATCAGCGCCGCCTCGGTTTCCTCGATGGACCCTTCGAGGCGCTGTTTGACGTGTTCCAGGCGTTTGGCGCCGGCCGACTCGAAGGCGTTTCGCACGGTCTCGGCCACCGTCTGGCTGACAAACCCGTACTGGAGCATGCGTCCCCAGTCGACGACCTGTTCGAACAGGTCCTGGTCTTCGTAGGGTTCCAGGACAGCGCCGGAGTCCACCCTGGACTTGACCAAACGGTGGGCTTGCAGGTCGGCCTGTTGCACGCGCAGCAGCCCCTCTTCGCCGCCAAATCCGACGCCCTCGACGAAGACCCGCGCAACCGGCCCTGCCCGCATTTCCAGGCTTGCCACGTGCTCATCCACCGCCCGCCAGTACGCTTCGTAGCGGCTGGTGAACTCCGGATCGGCGTCCGGCGCCGTCTGCACCATGCTCACCAGGTAGGCCTTGCGCCGCGTCATCAGGTCACCGGCTTCCGGTCGTTCTATCCGTCCCAATTCCATCTGTAGTTGGTCCTGTCCCAGGTGTTTGTCTCGGTCCGAATGTTGCCCCCTTTTTTGCTTGATGCACGCAAGGGCCGCAACGGTCCGTCTATACGGAAAACAGGAAGTTGACGACGTCTCCGTCCTTCACTGCGTAGTCCCTGCCTTCCGTCCTCAGTTGTCCTCGTTTACGAGCTTCGGCGGTCGAACCGCACTCGACCAATTCATCGTAACCGGTCACCTCGGCGCGGATGAACCCGCGTTCCATGTCCGTGTGAACGCTGCCGGCAGCCCTTGGCGCGAGTGTCCCGTCCTTGATGTCCCAGGCGCGTGCTTCCTTTTCCGTGGCCGTGAAGAAGGTGATGAGGCCCAGCACATCGTAGGAGAGGCGGATCATACGGGACAGGCCGGGTTCCCCCGCTCCCAGTTCCGCGCGCATGTCGTCTTCATCTTCGCCTTGCTCCAACTGGCCCAGCTCCATTTCAAGTTTCCCGGCGATGGTCGTGCCACCGGCAAGTGGGCCGGAAACCACCTCTCGAAGGTCCGACTCATACTCCCCGCTAATCGACAATTCGTTCTCGTCGATGTTCACCGCAGCCAGGAAGGGCAGGGCGCTAAGGAGGAACGTATCGCGAATCGACGGGTCGCCGGTGACGGAAGGGTCCTGCGCCCGCACGGGTACCCCGTTTTCCAGTTCCTGCTGGATGCCCCGAAACGTCTCGATCATCTGCATCGCCGTCGCCCGCTCGCCCGCTCGCATGCCCTTGATCGAGTCGTTTATCCGCTCGATCCGCCGTTCGATCAGGTCGATGTCCGCGAAGTTCAGATCGAACATGATCTTTTCCAGGTCGCGCCGCCAGTCGACCGACCCCGATAGATGCGGCACCGAGTCATCGGTGAATGACCTGACGACCGCCAGCAGCGCGTCCACCTGCTGCAGGCGCGTGGCGTTTTCGCCGCCGAACAGGTCGCCCTCCCCGGCGCGGCTCGACGGCAGGTCTACGTAGGTGACCTCAGCATGTACGGAGGTGCGCGAGTCGAATATGCCGGCGACTACCCCGAGCCGATCGTCCGGGACACGGGCGATGCCTATGTTGCCGTCGCGGCCCGCGACGGGACCTGTTTCGGCGTGCCCGCGGGTCAGGGCATTGAATACGGTGGTCCGACCGGAGGACTGCAGGCCGGTCATGCCAATCTTCATGGTTGCTGGGTGATCGGCAAATTACCGGTTCGCAGGAGCGTCGTCATCCAGGTGACGCGCCCGACCTTCCAGCGTGACCGGCTCTTCCGGCTTGTCTTCGCGGTTGGAGTTCCCGGTGCGGAAGGCGTCCCGGCGCGCCTCGCCCGGCGCAAAGACGACGAACAAGACCATCAGCAGTATCGCGATCAGCAGGTCGTCGAGTTGACCCAGCAGGGGAATGAAATCGGGCCTCAGGTCAATCGGCGAAATGATGTAGACAACGGCGGCGACAGGGATCAACTTGACCCAGACCGGCACGCGTCTATCTGCCATTAGCCTGATGAACATACGCAGGATGTGGAATATCATCGTGCTTCGGGAAGGGCGCTACCGGAGAGACGGTGGCGGTGCGGGATGATTCCCGCGCCTTGGCCACGCAATTCCCAGTTTACAACGATGCTTTCCGCGGACCGGACCACCGGCCGCCAATATCCGCAACCAGTCAGGTGATCCGAGTTTTTCACGGCCAGGACGAGTTCTCCATCGGGGAACAGGTCTCGCGCATCCGCGAGTCGGTAGGCGCGCCGGACGTCCGCGACCCGAACACTTCCACGTACGACGGCACGGGGTTTTCGCTGATGGAGGTTATCGGCGCGGCCTCGTCGGCGCCTTTCCTTGCGGACCGTCGCCTCGTAATCGTCCGGGGGCTGCTCGAACGTCTCGACGGCAACGACCGTTCGTTGGGGGACGAATGGACGAACATGGCGGACGGGTTGTCGGACATTCCGGCGACCACCGAATTGCTGTTCGTGGACAACGTCCGTCTCCGGAGGGGAGGCCGCGGACTGCGGTCGGTCGGCCCGCAGGCGGACGTAACGGAATTCGCCAACCTGCGCGGCGCGGGCCTCGACTCCTGGATACGCGAACGATTCAACGAAGTCGGTGCCGCGGTAGAGCCCGCGGCCGTATCGCGCTTGTCGTGGGTTTCAGGCGGGAACCTGCGGTTGCTCGACCAGGAGATACGGAAACTCGCCCTTTACGCCGACGGCCGAACGGTGACGCGCCAAGCCGTCGACGAAATGGTCTCGGAGGCGAGGGAAGCGAACATCTTCGCCACGATAGACGCCGTCCTCGAACGTCGCCCCGAACGGGCGATGAGGATGATGTACACGCTGCTCGAAAACGGCTCCACGGTCAGTTCGATCATCGGGCTGATGGCGCGGCAGGTGCGCATACTCCTGCTGGCAAAGCACCTGTCCGCCGACGGGCTCAATCGGGAAGAGATCGGCCGCCGGGTGGGCATCAACCACAGCTTCGTACTCGACAAGACGCTTCGCCAGATCGGCCGGTTCAGTCCGGACCACCTGGCCGACATACACCGTCAACTGCTTTCGGCGGACCTGGCCATAAAGTCAGGTCAACTGAGTGATCGCCTTGCGCTCGAAATCCTGGCGGCGCGGCTTTCCGCCGGATAAGCGGACCGGACTGAATCTCAGCGCATGAGTCCCGACGTATTCTCTTATGATGGCGAAGACGCATACCTGCGCCGAGTAATGATCCCGAACCGATTCCTGCATAGAAAACACTGGCTGATCGCGGCCGTCGCCGTTCTGGCGGTCGTCTCGATTGCATGTGCCGGGTCGGCGCCGGAACCGTTGGAGATCACCCCGGTCCCGACGGCGACGCCATTGCCCACCCCGTCACCCTCGCCGGTCCCATCGCCAACACCGGAACCAACCGAGGCCCCGGCCCCGACGTCCACGCCCGATGTAACCGCGACTCCAGACACCGAAAGCGTCGGCCATTACGTCCGGGCATACGCCCACCTCAGCCGGGAGGAGTACCGGCAGGCCGAGCAGCGCTTCACCATCGTCATCGAGTTGGAGCCCGATTTCGCGCGCGGCTGGGACGGCCGAGGACAGGCCAGGATGTTGCAGGGCGAGCACGAGGATGCCTTGCTCGATTACGACCAGGCCATTCTCCTCAAGCCCAACCTTTGGCAGGCGTACGGCCACCGCGCCATCTCCAGGATGAACATCGGCGACACCGAAGGCGCGAGGCGCGACGCCGAAATGGCGGCCAGGGGAGACCCGGAACTGGTGGAGCCGTACATCGTCATGGGCCGGACCAACAGCGCCCTCGGCGACCTGGAAGCGGCGGAGGCGAGTTTCACGCACGCCATCGACTTGGCGCCGGACGAGGCCGCAACCTACTGGTGGCGGGGCCGGTTCTACCGTGACTACGCCCAGGAGCCGTTGCTGGCGTTGGCCGACATCAACCGGGCGCTCGAGATCGAGACGGCCCGGGCGGTGATTTACCTGGACCGCGCGATTCTCCTGATGAGATACGGAGGCCCCGAGGAAGAAATACGGGCCGACCTGGACGAGGCAATCTCGCTGTCACAGGACCCACCGCTCCCGAATGTCGTAGACGTCGCCGAAGAGATGCTGCAAGCCCTGGACGAAAGGGAACAGTCCTCCGAACAGTAGGGCAGCGCCCCACACCCCAAGGTCCTACTGGTACCTGAAAAACACCCGCTCCGGCGTTACCGCAAGCAACACGCGGTCCTGCTTGCGCAACTCAGCCATAAACGCGTCCGTCTTCTCCCCGTCGGTGTACCGCCCGATGATCTCTCTGGTCGGGCCCCATATTTCATCCCCGTCGATGATCCTGGCGGGACCCCGTACCGTCACGTACTCCTCCGCCAGGGGCTCGGAGCAGATTGAAATCGCCGCCCGCGGGTCGCGGATCACGTTGCGGTATTTCACCCGCTGTTTAGTGATCGAGACGATTATTTCTTTGCCCGTGTACGCGTACCAGTTCGGCGTCAACTGCGGCATCCCGTCTTTGCCGATGGTCGCCACCATTGCAATGCGAGGCGGCGCGATGAACTCGCGTAGTCGTTCGAGTTGTGCTTCCGTCGCCATGTCAAGTTAGTCCTTTCGTTCCTGCGGGCGGGTCTTACCCGGGCCGCCACACCTCGCCCGCGAGCATGGCCTCCATCGCGCCCGCCAACTCATCTCGCGTTGCGAACGCCTCGAAACGGGCGAACACATACCCTTCTCCGTCGATGAGGAAGGTCCAAGGCTCGGTCGGAAGGTCCCATTCTCCTACGACCGGCGATAGCACACCCAATCCCAAGTCCCCCTCCTCCAGCATCTCCCGTGGATTGTCCCAGATTTCCACATGCACGAAGTGGCAGCGGTCGGCATATTCGGCCTGTAGTTCCGACAACGTGTCCAACTGGGGGCCACAGGTCTTTGTCTGACAAAACGCCGGTGTCGAAAACGTTACGGCTACCGGCTTGCCCGAGCCGATGACGTCGTCGAGGCTGACCTCGTAGAACTCCGGCCTCGGGTTGGGGTCGGAACTGATGACCCGTACTTCGTCGATGGACGACGCCGTCTTGGTCGGCGATCTCGGCGCCGCGCTGCCGACACCCGGGGCAACCGGTTCCTGGCGGACCTGGATGGCGGCAGTGCCGCTCACCTCTTCCCCCCCGTCGTCCAACGTCACCGCAATCTCCCACGTGCCGGCCGGGTCGAACTCTGCGACGAACGTATAGGCGCCCCCGCCGAACGGCCACGGCCGCCAGGTGACCTCGTCCACTGCGTTAACGGCGTCGCTGTTCAGTGGGCCGTAGGTGATCGAGAGGTCCGAGGCGCGGTCCAGGACCTGGGACTTATCGAAACGGAGGACGGTGAGGGCGATGCGATTGGGACCAACGCCGAGGTCGCGGGCCAACGAGAATACGACGAGGCCCTGCTGTTCGCTCAGGAGAACCAGCCCCGACTGCGGGTCGTTGTACGAACCGCTTTCCTCTGTCCGCGCCCCGCCACAGGCCACGACGGCGGCGAGCGCGAGCGCGGCGCAAATCCAGATCAGTTTTTGAGCGGATATCCCCGGCATACGGGAGCTTGACTCAGCGGCAATTTACGGTGGGCCCGGTGTACGAGGCAGGATGCCTCAATGGTACCGCCCAGCGCGTGTCGGCGATGCGCACCATGCGCAATGCCTACTTGAACGTGAGCATCCGCGTCGGATTGTCTACGAGCATGCTCTGGACGTGTTCCTCTGCCACACCGCGGGCGCGCATCCACGGCGCCACGCGGGTCAGTATGTGGTCCCACCCATGCCCGCCGTAGGACTTGAGGCGGTGCTTGGAGCAGATGTCGTGGGCAAGGAGTATCCGTTCCCCAAAACCCTGTGACAGAAGGAAGTCGATCATGTCGACGCGTTCGAAATCGCTGGGCATGTATGTCTCTACTGCGAGCGGATAGTAGGAGGACTCGTGGCCAAACAGGTCCAGGTTTATGTAGACGCCTGTCTCCGCAACCTCGTTCAAAATGCCGCGATCGAACACCGTCCGTTCGATGTGTCCCATCACGGTGTGTTCCAGGTCACCGCCCCATTTGTCGATGGCCGTGATGATCTCGATCGGAGCGTGATTGTTCCGGCCCGGGTGTATGAGCAGCGGGGCCCCTGTCTCCTGTTGGGCCAGCACCCCGGCGTGGACGCTCTTCCGCTCGTTTTCGGTCCAGGGCCACGAGCAGCCGATTTCGCCGATTATCCCGCTTCTAATGCCGGTGTTCCCGACCCCGACCTGAAGGTCCCGCACGATGCCCGCCGCGATCTCCTCGACCGGCTTGTCGGTGAACCACTCGGGGTGTGTCATGCCGACGTAGTAGCCCGCGCCCATGACGACGTTCAGGCCGGTTGCCTTCGACACGCGGAGCAGGGCGCGGGGGTCGCGCTTCAGCCCGACCGAGGTAACGTCAACAACCGTGTCCCCGCCTGCGTTGTAGTAGTAGCCCGCCTCCCTGATCGCGAGGTCTTCGTCCAGCAATTGGAGATTGTCTATGTTGCTCGTCCAGTGATATCGGACCCACCCGAGGTTTTCGATTCCGACCGGTTCGTACATCAGGGCCATCTCGGTGGCCGGATCGGGCGGTGTCAGGACCGGCGTGAAGTCTATGAACAGGTGCTCGTGCGTGGTCGTAACGCCGGCTTTGGCAGGCTCGATCGGGCCCTGAACGGTCAGGACCTTGCCGGTTGGACGAACTTCAGAGGCCGGAATGTTGGAATTGGTCATGGACTTTGTTCCTGGATGGCGCGCGATGGTTGAAATCTGGCGGTCGGCGGATACGGAGTCGATGCAGCGCCGAACCATACAACGAAGCGCCGCCTAAGGCACTAGGCCTCCCGCCAGGTGCGACGCGGTTCCCACCTCAGCAGGTCTTTCGCCTTGTCGACGCTGATAGCCGAAGCGAATCCCGGGAGCGGTGAACGTACCTCCACGCCCGGGTATGCCGCGGCGATGGCGTCTACGGTCGGAACGGTCAGGACCGTGTCGGTGGCGTTAATGAAGAACGCCTCGTGCCCGGCCCAATCCACCTCCAGGGCAAGCCGGCAAGCGGTCGCCGCCTCTTCGATGTCCGTCCAGCCCCAGAACTCCTTCGCCGTCCGCCCGTCAACGGTCGTCGTGTCACCGTTGGCCCGGAGGTCAGCCTGTCGAGCGACGTCCATCAGGGCGTGGAAACGCATCGAGGCGATCTGCATTTCCCGCCGCCGGCAGAAACCGTCGGCCATCTCTTCTCCCAGCCACTTGCTCTGCGAGTATGAGTCTTCGGCGCGGGTGGGGTGTTCCTCATCGATGGGGAAGTACAGCGGGTCCACGCGGTCCTTCGAAAACACCGCCCCGACGGCGTTGATCGACGACGCCTTCACAACTTTGCGAATCCCGTGGATCTCCGCCGCTTCCAGGACATTCCAGTCGGAGGTCATGTTGACCCGGAAGACCTCGTGCTCAGGCGCGCTCAGGGGGTTGGGAATCGCCGCCATGTGTATGACCGCGTCGACCCCCTTCATGACCGCCACTACCTGCCCAAAGTCCGTCGCATCCGTTCGAATGAAAGAAGCCTCTCCTGCCTCTGTGGCGCCGCGGCGCGCCCACGCAGGGGATGCGATGTCCGTCGCGACCACCTCGTAGCCGTGGCCCAACAACTCCTGGACTATGTAGCTCCCGGCAAGTCCCGATCCGCCGGTTACCAGTACTTTCAACGCATGAGTCCTTCCTGTCCCGGCAATGCCCTAGAACGCAGGGGACATGTCCACGTTGAGCCGACCGATGTCGCAACTCTCCGCGTCGGCGTACCACAAGACGTCTTCGTGCATCGTCATCCCGTGAACTTCCACCGGGCCCAGCACGCGGAACATGTCGTATACGCGTCCGTCGGCAACGCGAACGCGACTTACAACGCCCATCGCCGTGTCTGCGACCCACATCATCCCCTCTTCGACGGCCCAGGCGATGCCATGCACGCGGAAGCCGGGCACCCTGAACCGGTGGACTTCCTTCCAGTTTTCCGGGTCCATGACGTGAACGTGCTGGGACGGAGGAGATGCCACGTAGAGATAGCCGTCCCGCCACTCAAGGCCGTGGTCTCCGCGTCTCCGGAGGGTCGGGGATGTGCTCGCGCGGCGCGTTCACGCCAGCGCCCGGCGACGGGTACTCATCGAGCGTGACGCCGGTCTCCGGGTCGAGGCGGGCGATGATGCGGTTGTACGTGGACGCGATCCATACACTCCCGTCGTCACCCAACGTTATGCCGCTCGACCGGTCGGTGGTCGTCTGCGCCTCGAACAGCGTTTCGCCGGTCTCGAAGTCCAGCTTGAACACCCCGGTTGTCTCCCTGGTCGATGTACCAGAGGCCGTCTTCCACGGCCTGCAACCCGTTCGGCTGGGGGCCGGGGCTCTTGAACCTGAACTCGACTTCCGCAGTCTTGGCCATGTTGATCACTCCTCTGGGATGGACGTTGGGAAGGCCGGACCACCGGCCTCTGGTTTCAAATACGCTCCCCGTTCCGCCGATATTATGCCGCGCGAGTTGACATTACAAAGGCCGCGGTTCCGGGACGCAGCGCCGGATAGGCCGCTACTTGGTTTCAACCCCGCGCGCTAAACTCTCCCCAACGTCCGGCGGGGAGAGTCAACGAAGCGCCGCCGGGATCCAGGTGACACATCATGGGACGAATTACGGGATCGATCAGGGACGCAACGACGGGCGAAAGGGTCCAGGCCAGGGTCCAGGTGTTGGACCCGACGGGACTGCCTACCGGGCCGGAAGGCGCGATTTGGAAGGTCGGGCCCGGCGAGCCGTTCTTCTACTCCGACGGTGAATTCTCGGTCGAGACCACTCGCGGCTACTACCGCGTGCTGGTGGAACGCGGCACGGAATACCGGCCGTGGCAAACGACCGTCCATGTCGGCAAGTCGGAAAACGCGGGGCTGGACGTCGACCTGGAACGCTGGGCCGATCTCGCAGAGCGGGGATGGCACCCGGGCAACACCCACATCCACTACGACGAGAAAGAGACCCGGCCCGACGAACGGCTCGCTTACGACTCTCGCATCGAAGACCTGCGCATGACCGCGGTCAGCATCCTCAAGCGTTGGGACCTCGACTACGCCACGAACAAGTACGCGCCCGGCGTGATGAACGAGTACACGGACACCCACCACTACGTGCAGTGCGGCGAGGAGACCCGCCACAACGCCGGCGGGTCACACGAAATCGGTTACGGCCACGTAATGCTGCTCAACATCCGCAACGTGGTGGACCCGCTGAGCAGGGGACTGCTGGTCGATCGATTCGAGCCGGACTATCCGCCGTTGACCTACGCCTGCGACGATGCGAACCGGCAGGGCGGACTGGTGATCTGGTGCCACAACGGGCAGGGCATGGAGGCCCCGGTCGCCGCCGCGCTGGGCAAACTGCACGCGTTCAACCTGTTCGATCCCCACTGGACCGACGTGGAGTACGACATCTACTACCAGATGCTCAACTGCGGATTCAGGCTGCCCGCCTCGACCGGGTCCGACTGGTTCATTTCGTCCGCAAACCGGGTCTATTCCCAGTCCGGCAACCCGTTTTCGTACGAGACCTGGCTTGAAGCGGTAAGGGGCGGCAAGACGTTCATCACCAACGGGCCGGGGGTCTACCTGGCGGTGTCGGGCTGCGAACCCGGCGATACGGTCCAGTGCGAACCCGGTGAGAAGCTAAACGTCCACATGAACTGGGACTCTCACTACGGCGTCCACCGGGCGGAAATAGTGGTGAACGGCAAGGTCTTCTCGGGCCGCGATTTCCCCAAGGGATCGACGCACGGTCACATGAGCGCGGCCGTGCCGGTCGAATCGGACGGCTGGATCGCAGCCCGCCTCGGTTCGTCCAGCCGCGACAGCTTCAACCAGCCTATATGGGCCCACACCAGCCCGGTGTACGTAGACGCAGGCGGGGTCCGCGGCGAGCACACGCGACAGTCCGCGTCGAGGTTTGCGGACGGAATCGACACTTCCCTGGAGTGGGTCAAGACAAAGGGCAAGTTCTACAACGACGCCCAACGCAACGAGATCGTCACGCTTTTCCGCGAAGGCCAGGAGATCTACAAGGGCCTCGCCCGGTAGCGGTCTGGGCCTCAATCGGCCAGGGGAAACTGGCCCAGTATGAGCCTGTCTCAATGGTCCCATCTCCCAACGGAGACCTTTGCGTAACCCTAGGAAATTGTCATTCTTGAGCGCCCCCGCCGTCATTCTTGAGCGCAGCGAAGAATCTCCCGCGCGTCACGCTACAACGCCCCACCCCTCTTACCCAGACCCTTCGCTTCGCTCAGAGCCTGCCCCGCACTTGATGCGGGGGTGACATTAGGGCGGGCGCTCACGGTGACGTGAATTGAAGGATCACTGTGCGCAGGGACAGTTATGCAAAGGTCTCCAACGGGAGAAGAAGTAGTTTAACCTCGCGTTTTCTGAGACGTGCCCGCAAACCACTTTGTGCCTTAACATCCACGCAAACGCTGGGCGTCTTTTCCCTGCGCCCGGCAATCAGACCAGATTCACCACGCGACTAGAGTGAATTCAGAACGGAGGAGAGCAGCGTGTATCTGCTGGAAGTAATGAACCCCGTCGGCAGGCAACGGGCATTGGAAAGCCCATTCAAGCCGAGCAGCCGACCCGACAGCCTCGATGGCAAGACCGTCGGCCTGATCTGGAGCGGCACGCATGGCGGCGACGTGGCGCTGAAACGCGCCGGAGAGATGCTGCAAGAGCGGTTCAGTGGCGTTTCGGTCAACTTCTACACCGGCGGCAACTACCCGACGCCGCCGCACATCGTCAAACAGGCGGGAGAGGAGTGTGACGCCGTAATCGGCGCCACCGCCGACTGAGGGACCTGTGCGTCGTGGATGGTCCACGACATGATTGAGGTCGAGAAGATGGGCAAGCCCGGCGTGCCCATCGTGTCCGGCCGGTTTGAAGGCGACGCCATCGCGAGTTCGCGCGCTTTTGGCATGCCTGAATTGCAATTCGTCATCGTTCCCAGGATCTACAGGAACCTCCCGCTTGACGAATGCGTCAGCCAGACCGAGTTGGCATTTGAGGAACTCGTCTCGACACTCACGTCGAATGGCGAAACCTCGGCTGTCGACCAGCGCGGTGCGGATGAGGGGGACCGGAATTTCGAGGGCGACGACCGCTACGACGCCGTCATTCGAATGAACGAGGAGTTCATCGGTCGCGACTGGGGAGACGGCTTCCCGTTGCTCCCCGCGACGCGCCAAGCGGTGGACGAACTGCTGACCGGTACGTGCCTGTCGCCCGAAGACGAGGTGTGCGACGTGCCGCCCGGCTTCGGCATAGCCACGGTCGAAAAGATCGCCATAAACGCGGCGTTGGCCGGCGCGCGCCCTGAGCACATGCCGGTGATCATCGCCTCGGTGAAGGCGCTTTCGGAGATCGGCGGACAGGGCGGCAAGTCCCTGCTGATGTCCACCAGCCCGCAGGCGCCCCTGCTGATCGTTAACGGCCCCATCGCGGGAGAGATCGGCCTCAATCCCAGGTCTGCGCTGGGGCCGGGCCGCGACAACCGCATCAACATCGTCGTCGGCCGGGCGTTTTCGCTGTGCCTGAGGAACATCGGGTACTGGTACCCGAACGAGATGGATATGGACACCATCGGCACCACGCGCAAGTTCGTCCACTGCATCGCCGAAAACGAGAACGCCAGCCCGTGGGGGCCGTTTCACGCCGACCGTGGATTCGAGCCGACCGACAGCGCGGTCAGCCTGTTCATCACCGACGGCGAGTTGGACGTGCAGGACCAGGGCAACACGACGGCCGAGGGTCTGCTGAAGAACCTGGCTTACGGCCTGACGTTCGGCACCATGTCCCTGCAGGGCGATCACGGTACGGAGCGGCTCATCCTCATGCCGCCGGACGTCGCCGGTCCAATCGGCGACTCGGGCATGTCGAAGTCGGAGGCTAGGGCGTTCATACACGAACACGCCAACGGCAGCCTGGGCAAGATGATCCACTACATGCCCCTCGAAGGCGAAGCCCGGGTCGCCGATCGCTGGAAGTGGCTCGAAAACCTGACCGAGGAGCAACGGCTCGAAATCACCGTGCCGCTCATGGCGAGCCCGGACCAGGTGGACATCGTGGTAGTGGGGGCCGACAGGGCCAAGACAGCCGTCATGCCCACCGGTCCGGCCCCAGTAACGGTCGGAATAGACCAGTACAGGCCTTAAGCCACCGCGCTCCATACGGCGTACAACTGCCTCTGTAGGGGCCGTTCGCGAACGGCCCTGGGGCTGGGCGCGGATACACAAAACCACGTCCCGTAGAGTGCGCCTCTCGTCGGCGCCCGCCGGGGCGAACGGGCACCGCGGTTATCCCCACCAACCTGCCACAATCACGCCCTACGCTGGCCTAATCCCCCTTGTAGGGGCTGGTTTCAAACCAGCCCTGGAGCCGCCCGCGCGTCTACTATCCCCGCAGGATTCCCCAAGCCCATTTTTTTGTCATTTCGACCGAAGCGGAGAAATCTAAAACACCCATCCAACCACCACCCTCGTCACCGCGGCCACCCCTGACACACCCCACGCCCATGGGTACCGGATCGGAGTCCGGCAAGACGAGTTTGTGTGAGCGGCGAGGGTGGTTGAGGGATGGCCGGGAGGTCCTTCGCTTCGCTCAAGGATGACAGGAATGGCGCTCAAGAGTGACAGGAAGGGCGCTCACGGATTACAACGGTAGTGGGTGGCTCTCCGCCCCTGGCCCCAACCCATGGGTGCCGGATCGGGGTCCGGAACGACGATAACTCAACTCGCGGGCCGCACGCCTATCGAACGCCGTCTCGCCTCGATTTTCGATGCGACCTCGGGGTTCTGCACCGCCATCGGCCATTCCCCGCGCAGGACCGACGCCACCTGTGCCGCAGCGCGCTGCGAACTGAGGACCAGCGATCGTGAAGACAGCCCGGCGCTGTGGGGCGCGCAGATCACGTTCGACATCTTCAGGAGCGGGTTGTCCACGGGGGTCGGTTCCACTTCGAACACGTCAAGGCCCGCGCCGCGGATCTCCCCGTTGTTCAGCGCGTCGATCAGGGCCTCCTCGTCCACCACCGGCCCCCGGCACACGTTCACCAGGTACGCCGACTTCTTCATCGCCTTGAATTGGTCCGCGCCGATCATGTGGCGCGTTTCGTCGTTCAGCGGCACGATTATCGTGACGTAGTCCGCCGCCGCGCACAGTTCGTTCAGATCGAACACCTGCTCGACCCGGTACTCCTTCAACACCCACGGCGACGCGTACGGGTCGTACACGAGCGTCTCCATGCCCCAACCGGACATCTTGCGCGCCACGAGCCGGGCTATGTTTCCGAACCCGACCAGCCCAAGGACCTGGGAGTCGAGCGGGTCGCAGGTGAATGCAAGGCGGTCCCACCCGCCCGACCGGACGTGCTCCGTCGTCTGGACCGTGTGCCGGTTGAGGGCGAGGATGAACGCCGCCGCCTGGTCGGATACCTCCTCGGCGCACATGCCGGCCGAGTTGGTCAGAATGATGCCGTTATCGGTGCAGGCTTCAACGTCGATGACATCGAATCCGTGTGAGTACATGGCAAACACCTGGCACCGTTCGGCAGCGTTGAGCACGGGCGCCGTGCCCCAACCTGCGCGGGTCATGATGGCGTCGGCGTCCTTCACCACTTCTATGGCTTCGCCTTCGCTCTCCGGATTCGCCTGGACGAACTCGACGTCGAGGTCGGACATCTCCGCCCGTTCGATCTCGATCGGGGTGTCCTCGGGTCCCAGGATTACTACCTTGTGCTGCGCCATGTAATGCTGTCCTTTCGCGATTTCCGTTGCCGAATCAACCGGCCGCGTCTAACCCTCGCCCAGCAATTGCGCCAGGTACACCTGCCACTGCAACGGAGTGGTCCGGTTGGGGATCTTGTGCCGCACTTCGGGGTTGATGTGGGACATTGGCCACGAACCCGTCGCAATGCGTACCGCCTCTTCGCCCAGCTGGGTCTGCGCCCGCTCCCATGCGAACTCGGAATAGCTGGCGTAGTGGTTCGTTACCGCCACGTTGTCCATCTTGAACAGCGGGTTGTCGGGGTCCGGTGGCTCCTGCTCGAAAACGTCGAGCGCTGCGCCCGCGATCTGCCCCGACTGCAGCGCCCTGATAAGCGCCTTTTCGTCGACGACCGGGCCGCGGGAGCAGTTGATCAGGTACGCCGTGGGCTTCATGACTTCGAACTGGCGGTCGCTGAACATGTGATAGGTGGCGTCGCTCAGGAACACGTGCGGGCTGACGTAGTCCGACACGCGGCACACCTCGTCCACGCTCAGCAGCGGCTCGACGCCGTATTCCTTTACGTCCCACGACGGCTTCATCGGATCGTATGCGACCACGTTCATGCCAAACGCCTTGGCCTTGCGCGCCACGGCCCGCCCGATGTAACCGAGGCCGACGATCCCGAACGTCTGGCCGGGTATGTGGCCCATAGGCGGCAGGTATTCGCGAGTCCACTGGCCGCTCGACGTGAGCTTGTGGTGCAGGACGAACTTCCTGGACGCGATGAGAAACAGCATCATGGTGTGGTTGGAGACCTCTTCCGTGCCGAACGATGCCGTGTTCGCTAACACCACGCCGTTATCGGTAGCAGCGCTAAGGTCGATGCCGTCGAAGCCGTGGCCGAACGAGACCATCCCCTGGCACCGCCCGTTGACGCCCATATGGTCGAAGAGTTGGGCGTCCATCTTGTGGCCCTCGGATATCAGGACGTCTGCGTCCTTCACCGCCTCGATGATCGCTCCCAGGTCCGTGTCCTCGACCCGGTCCACCTCCGCGCCGATGGCTGCGAACGCCCGTGAATGGGGCTCGATGTCTATGTCGTTGGGCCCCACGTATAGTCCCCTGATTTCGCTGCTCATGCCTTATCGCTCCTGTTCTCCGATGTTGATTGCCTTCGGGCGCCTACGTTTGCGACACCGTTAGTTGATCACGTTGGTTGGCCCCACCTATTCCGTCACTACGCTTTCAGGCGCTTGCCCGGCCCAGACGCGCGCCATGTTTTCGAATGAGAAGCCGACTCTTCTTGGGAAGCTCTCGCCGGTCCGACCGGCCATGTGCGGCCCCACGGTCACATTATCGAATTCCAGCAGGGGGTTGTCCGCGGGCGTCGGTTCCTCCTCGAAGACGTCGAGCCCGGCGCCGTATATGCGGCGGTTACTGAGCGTATCGAGCAGCGCCCCCTCGTCCACGACCTGCCCCCGGCAGGTGTTGACCAGGATCGCTGTCGGCTTCATCAACGACAGTTCCCGTGCGCCGATCAGCCCCCGGGTGGAAGGCATCAGCGGCACGTGGAGTGAGACCACGTCGGACGTGCTCATCAGTTCGTCGAGGTCAACCCGCCGGGCGCCGGTCTCTTCTATGTTCTGGCTCCTCATCACGTCGCTGTAGAGCGTAGTGGTCTCGAAACCCCTCAGCAGCCTGCCAAGCATCGAGCCGATCCGACCGGCCCCCACGATACCGACCGTCTTGCCGAACAGTTCCTGGCCCAGCAGCCCGCCGTTGTACCAGTCGTCTTCCCTCACCGCCCGGTCGCCGCGCCGCAGGTTACGGTACGTTGCCATGATCAGCGTCAGGGCGAACTCTGCGACGGAGATGGCGTTCGCCCCTCCGTTGTTGGCCACGGGAATGCCAAGCTCCCCGGCGAGCCGCACGTCAATCCTGTCCCAACCCGCCGACGCCAGTTGAACGAGTTTCACGTTCTTGCCCGCTCGCAAGAGGTCCTCGCCGACACTGTGCGAGCAGGAAAATATGAAGTCCGCGTCCCTGACCGCCTCCACCTTTTCGGCGTCGTCGTCCGACCGGTGCAGCACCACGATGCTCCAGCCGGGCGGCAGTTGCTCCCTTGCCAGGTCGCCGAGCGGCAACGATGGACTTGTCAGGCACAAAACCTTTGGCATCAAGAAACCCTTGTTAATCCGCAAGTGGGGAAGTCTACCCAAGACCCCGCGCCAACTTGCAACAAGCGGCATTGTAGCCGCGGATAACCCTGTGGAACGCAATTTGTTCACAGGTGATGAGACGGACCGCGTCCCGCATAGCGGCGGTTCGCTGAGCCAGTTTTGCGAATCGCGCGGCTACATTACTTCCTCTCCTACTGGAGACTTCGCATCACTATCTCCGCACACAGTGATCCTTCACTTCACGTCACCATGAGCACCCACCCGTGTCACCCTCGAGCGAAGCGAAGGGTCTGGGTAAGAGGGGCAAAGGCGCGGTGCGTGTCACGCGCGGTAGATTCTTCGCTGCGCTCAAGAATGACAGAGTGGGCACTCCAGAATGACGTGGTGGCGCTCACCATGGCGGCGCCTGGAGTTGCACTATGGTCCCCACAGGGAAAGTGGATTATTGAGACAGGCCCCGCGAACCGTCCTTACACATTGGGCCGCGGACCATGCGACGCCGGCGATGCGCCCGCGATCGGCAGATCACGATCCGGCATGACACCAACGTCCTGCCGTACCCTGTTAACACCATCAAACTGATGCCAGCCGATTTGCTGGCTCTGGAACGAAGACTAATTAGACGGGTGCTTCACTTCATGGGGACGGCTTTGAAACCAGCCCGACTTACTGCCGCTTACAAACACACTTGACCTTTCGAATAACCCCGGAGACAAACCACTGAACGAAGCTGTCAACAGGGAATACGCGCTGCGGTCGCTCGCGGCGCTGGGACGCCTCCCGGCCGTGTCGTATTTCGAACAACGGGGCGCCGAATACGTGAAGTCCGCTTGCGAAAAGGCCGGGCTTGACGTGACCGTAGACCAGTGGGGAAACGTGCTAGCCACGAGGCCTGGCGTCGACACTGACGCCCCCGGACTGGCGTTCGTGGCCCACCTGGACCACCCCGGGTTCGAGGCCGTCGCATATGACGGCGGCTACCTGATGTGCAGGGCTCTGGGAGGCGTGCCGCCCGGCGCGCTCAAGGCGGGGACCGCCGTCCAATTCATAACGAGCGATGACTCCGGTGATCCAGCCGCATTCCGGCGCGTAAACGGGTCCGTAATCGCCGGGGTGCCTGTGTCGGAAGACGCGCACGATACCCCGACGAGGGACAGAGCCGTGCTCGTCGACGCAGACGAGCACGTCGGAGACCTGCCCTGCGCCGTCGTATTCGACCTGCCGGACTTCGATCTCGACGGGAGCATGATCCGCATGCGCGCCCTCGACGACCTGGCGGGATGCGCGTCGATGCTCGCCGCCCTTCGCGCCTCAACCGAATTCGAAACACCCGGTGCCGTTCACGGACTGTTCACGCGGGCTGAGGAGGTGGGGCTCGTGGGCGCGCGGCTGGCTGCGTCGGATGGGCTGCTGCCCAGGGACACGATAGTGGTGTCCATCGAGTCCAGCCGCACGCTGCCCGGCGCGGAGATCGGGCGAGGGCCCGTGATACGCGTCGGAGATGCGAGGGCCACATTCGACGCCGGCGCCGAAGCGTACCTGACGATGGCCAGTGACCGCCTCGCCGCAGCGGGGGAGTTCAGGTTTCAACGACAGCTTATGAGCGGCGGCGTGTGCGAGGCCACGGCCTTTTCCGCATTCGGCTACCGGACCACCGGCATGGCATTCCCACTTGCCAACTACCACAACGGAGGTCCCGACGACTCGGTCGCCGCCGAAGCGATAGCGCTGGCGGACTTTGCCGGTGGAGTGTCCCTGCTCGTCGAAACCGCGCGACTCGCAGGATCATCGCCGCGCACGCGATCATCGGCGATGGCCGGCCAACGCCCGACGGCAGAGGCCGAAAGGCTCATGGCGGACCCCTGAGGATGACCAAGAAGCCGGGCCGCATCGGGTAGAGTCTGAGTCGGCTCGCAAATCGCCTGCAAAAAGGAGAACTAATGGGTCAGGTAGAGGGCAGTTATCTGGTCGCCCGCACCTTGAAGGAAGAGGGGGTCGACACCCTTTTCTATCTCATGGGCGGGCCCAACTACGAAATCGTCAATAACTCGGAAGACCTGGGCATTCGCACCGTCGACTTCCGTCACGAGCAGGCGGCGGCCATGGCGGCGCACGGCTACACGCGGGTCACCGGAAAGCCCGGTGTGACCACGGCCGCGTCGGGGCCCGGTACGTTGAACCTGCTCACCGGCCAGTACAACGCCTTCGTGGACTGCGCTCCCATGGTGACCCTCGGCGGCGCCGGGCCGATCTCGGACTTCGGCCGCGGCGGTTTCCAGGAGATCGACCAGGTGTCGATATTCGAACCCGTGAGCAAGGCGGTGATGAGGCCCACGCAGGCCGACCGCTACCCGGAGCAGGTCTCGACCGCGTTCCGGCTCGCCACCACGGGGAGACCGGGACCGGTTTACGTCGATTGCAACGAGGACGTCCTGTACGAGAAAGTGGCAGAGGGCGATGCGCCGTCGCCTCCCCGGCCGGCAACACTGGCCCGGCCGGAAGCCGACCCGGACATGGTCCGTCGCGCCGTGGCCACACTGTCCGATGCCCGCAGCCCGATCGTTCTCGCAGGCGGCGGCGCGTTTTGGTCCCGCGCCTGGGACGAACTCCGCCAGTTCGTCGACCGCACCGGCATCCCGTTCTACACGACCCCGATTTCACGGGGCCTGATTCCTGAAGACCACCCACTGTCATTCCCGGCGGCGCGCAGCGTGGCTTTCCGCGAATGTGACGCCGTCCTGGTCGTGGGTACGCGCTTCAACTGGGTGATGACTTTCGGCAGGCGCATCAACCGCGATGCCCGGATCATCCAGATCGATATCGAACCCAGCGAAATAGGGAAGAACCGGTCTGTGAGCATGGGGTTGGCCGGCGACGCGAAGGCGGTCCTCGGTCAGATAAACAACGAACTCGAACGGTCCGGTTTCGCCCCGCGTCATGAGTCGGAGTGGGTCGAGCACCTCCGCGAAGCAGACCTCACCCGCCGTAACCGCGTCGCGCCGCTGGAGAATTCCGACGCGTCGCCCATCCACCCGCTGCGGCTGTGTAAAGATCTGCGCGAGGTGATGGACCGCGACGCGATTCTGACAGTCGACGGCAACGAGATCCTCCACTACGGCCGCCAGTCGATCCAGACCTACGAGCCGGGTCACCGCATCAACTCCGGCCCGACCGGCTGCATGGGTGTAGGCCTCCCTTACGCCATCGGCGCCAAGCTCGCCAAGCCAGACAAGCAGGTTGTCTCCCTCCACGGCGACGGCTCGCTGGGCATGAACATCCAGGACTTCGACACGGCGGTCAGATACAAGCTGCCTATGACCATCGTCGTTTCGAACAACGAGGGCTGGACGGCACGCGTGAAAGGCATTCGCAAGCCGGGCCGGGAACTGGGATACACCCAGTTCGACAAGATGGCGGAGGCGCTCGGAGGGTACGGCGAAAATGTGGAGAACCCAGAAGATTTACGACCGGCCCTCGAACGGGCCATGTCGGCGGGCGTGCCGGCAATAGTGAACGTACACACCGACCCTGAAGCGCGTGCCCTCTCGAACTGGGCCGGCTCCAGGATGGAATAGCCGCAGCGACATTTTTGCTATGAAAATAACGCCCGACACTGTACCCGCTTGTAGGGGCGTCTCTTGTGGGCGCCCGTTTGGGTGGGGCGCGGTCGACAGGGCAACGCTTTCATCACCCCGTGCGGCCCTACCAAGGTCATGGTGACGACCCCATTTATTGCCATCCCACACGCCTTCATGTCATTCCGAGCGAAGCCGAGGAATCTCAAAACGTCTTCTTGGTGCCAGGCCGTCTCGACACGAAACGGGTTTGGGCCCATAACGCCGCGACTGCCAATTACCGTCTCGGATTCCTCGGCTGCGCTCGGAATGACATTAAAAGACCTTGGGATGACAAAAAAAGCCTTGGCATGACACAAAAAGGGGCTCGGAACGACATTTCACGACGCAGTGCAACATCAACGGCTAATGAAATCACAACCCAAACAGGAACTAGCCTGAACCTGGCCTCACGCGTGATGCGTTGAGGCTTATTACGGAGGAACCCACAAATGACAAACCAAGACAGAGAACTTATGTTCACGCCGGGATGGCGGCTCGCGGAAATGGTCGCGGCGAAGGAAGTCTCGCCGGTCGAACTGATGGAAGCGTGCCTCAGGCGCATCGAGGAGCTTGAACCGAAGTTGCACGCATTCCTGCATCTCGCTCCCGACTACGCCATGGACGAGGCCCGCGCCGCTGAGGCGGCCGTCGTGCGAGGCGATGACCTGGGCCCGTTGCACGGCGTTCCGCTGCCTATCAAGGACACCGAAGCCGTAAAGGGCATGCCGCACACGGTCGGCTCGCTGATCTACAAGGACCGCATCGCAGAAGAGGACTCGCTGCCTGCGGAACGGATAAAGAACGCCGGCGCGATCGTGGTTGGCAAGACGAACTTGCCCGAGTTCGGACACGCCGGGTTCACCGAAAACCGGCTTGGCCCGACGTGCTGCAACCCGTGGGACTTAAACCACACGCCCGGCGGTTCGAGCGGCGGGGCGGCCGCGGGCGCGGCAGCAGGCATGTTCCCGGTCGCGCACGGCGGCGACGGCGGCGGTTCGATACGCATCCCGTGCTCATTCAGCGGCCTGTTCGGCATCAAGGGCACGCAGGGCCGCATGCCCCGCAGGCCCGCCGGTGACAACTCGTTTCACATCATGAACCACTCCTCCGGTGGCCCCATGACACGAAACGTGCGGGACTCCGCCCTGATGATGAACGTGATGGCCGGCCCTTCCCCGGACAACGAGTACCTGACCATCCAGGAGACCCCGCCCGACTTCACCCAGGCCCTCGGCAGGGGAGTGAAAGGGCTGCGCATCGCATGGAGCCCCGACCTGGGCGGAGCAGCCGTCGACGGTGAGGTCAAGGCCGCCGCGCAACGCGCCGCGGAGTCGTTCGAGGAGTTGGGCGCAACGGTCGAGGAGCCCGGCTTCAAGCCGGACGAATTCGCCAACATCCGGGCGACGTTTGCGACGTACTGGAAGGCACGCACCTACGCCGGCAACGCGGCTGCCATGGACCAGGCCGACCTGTTGACCGACTACGTGCGCGTGGACATGGAAACCGGTCGCGATCTGAGCGCCGCCGATTACATCTACGCGCTGAACCGCGTCGGCAAGTACCGCGACTACGTGTCGAAGTTCTTCGAGGACTACGACCTGCTGATGACGCCCACCACGCCCGTCACGGCGCTGGAGCACTACAACCGGCCGGCGGTCATCGGCGGCGTGCGGGTAGGCGACCCCATGATGGACTACTTTGCGTTCACCTACCTGTTCAACTTGACCGGCAACACCGCCGCAAACGTGCCGTGCGGGTTCAACTCGGCGGGGCTGCCCATCGGCTTGCACATCGTCGGCCGCCACCGCGAAGAGGAGACCGTCCTCGCAGCCTCAGCCGCCTACGAGGAAGCCCACCCCTGGGCACACGTGAGGCCGCCGGTGAGTTGATGAGACCTGTGTGCCGCTTCGACTGATTGGCCGCTTGACGCGTTAGGGTTTCAGCTGTTTGGCGGCCCAACGTCGGGGGTTCAATTGATTGGTGTTCCACCACGCAGGGGCGGTTCTCGTAACCTGTCTCAGCAATCGCGCGGCTAAAGCACTTCCTCTCCTGGGGGAGAGGATTGAGGTGAGGGCGAAACGTTGGCAACTCGAATCGTCGTAATGATTCTGGGACTTGCGAATTCGCGTTATGCCCTCACCCTAACCCTCTCCCACTCAGCGGGAGAGGGGACTATTGAAACGGGCTCCAAGAGACGCCCCTACGAGGGTTCGTCTTAGTGCGTGGCTGGGGGATGTTGCGCGGGCCAGCGCATTCCAATGCCCTTTTTAGACACATTCTGAGATGCATTTCGGCCCACCAGGACCGAACGGTTACCGGTGACAACCTGACCTTCCCCGATTTCCCCAGCCGATGTAAGATTGGGGCAGTTTTCAACTGCCCGAAGACTCGCCAGGCAACATAGCCTCAGGACCCGGTGACGGAGGTAACCCATGACCACGTCCACCCGCACCGACGTATCCCTGGTAGCGCACCTCATGCGACGCGCAGCTTTCGGGCTGCCCGCATGGCGTCTCGAACAGCTCGCTGAGCGACGCTACGAGGACCTCGTCGAAGACCTAATACAGGTCGACCGATACGAGCGGCCCGAACTCGAGTTGATGGACCGCTTCAACCTGGAACACGCCAACGAGGAAGATTATTGGTGGACCAACAAGAAGTGGTTCTACACCATGATCAACACTCCCCGTCCTCTCGAAGAGAAGATGGCCCTCATGTGGCACAACCGCTTCGCCACCGCGGCGTCGAAGGTGACGAACCCGCTCATGATTCGCGGCCACATCGACATGCTGCGCGATAAGGGACTCGGCAGCTACCACGTCCTGCTCAGCGAACTGTCCCATGACCCCGGAATGATCTACTGGCTGGACCAGCAGACCAATCACGATGGGGCGATTAACGAGAACTACGGCCGGGAACTCCTCGAGCTGTTCAGCATGGGACGCGGCAACTACACCGAAGACGACGTACAGGCCGCCGCACACGCCTTCACCGGCTGGACCATCAAGCAGACGATCCCGCGCTACCCGAACGGCTGGTACGAGTCCGGGTTCGTCTTCAGGGGAGACGACCACGACCCCGGGGAAAAGACATTCCTGGGCGAGTCGGCCAAATTCGGCGGGGATGAAATCGTGGACATCGTGGTCCGCCAGCCTGCGACAGGAACGTACATAGCCAAGACCATGTACGAGTACTTCGTGTCGGACGAACCGGACTACGAAGCGATTGAGTCGCTGGCAGGCGTGTACTTCGACTCCGGCTACGACTTGAGCGAAATGATGCGGTCGCTCCTGAACTCCGACTACTTCAAGAACGCCAGGTTCAGCCGGGTACGGAGCCCTGCCGAACTGGTGATCAATACGATCATCCTCAACGGCCAGCACCGCGACCCCTACGAGTTCGGCATCCGGTTCGTTGTAAGCGCGGCGGCCGACATGGGCCAGGAACTCATGAACCCGCCCACGGTCGAGGGCTGGCACTCCGGCCGCGAGTGGATCGACTCCTCGTTCCTGATCGAACGGGTCAACTTCGCCGTGGACCGGCTGGGCAATGCCGAATACCCAGGCGTCAGGAAGATGATCGACCACGTCGGGGAGATGCGGTCGTCGTTCACGGCCGAGCAACTCCTGGACGCCTGCCTGTACGAACTGGGGTGTTGGGAACTCGAAGACAAGAGCCGGCGCGTCATTCTCAACGACGTCGGAGAGTTGAACGTCGCACCCGGCGACGAGGCATTCGACGGGGCGGTGACCCGCATGTTCGAGTACATAGCCTCGTCCCGTGAATTCCAGATGGCCTGAGGAGCAGCGAGATGACAACCGCAAGCAAGAATGGAACAAAGGACCCCGTCCTGGTCGTATTGCAGCTTTCGGGCGGCAACGACTTCATGAACACCGTGGTCCCGTACGGCGACCCGCTGTACTACGATTTCCGGAAGACCGTCGGGATACCGGAAGAGGACCTGCTGCACGTCGACAACCAGTACGGCTTCCACCCGGCGCTGACGACATTCAAGGAGATGTACGACCAGGGGAACCTGGCGATCATCGCAGGCGTCGGATACCCGAACCCAGACCGGTCCCACTTCCGGTCGATGGACATCTGGCACACCGCCGAGCCGACCGCGCCGATCCCGGAGGGCTGGCTCGGCCGGGTCATCAGGGAACTCGACCCCAATAAGCAGAACGTCTGCACCGGCGTCAGTTTCGGGCAGGGCCTCCCGCGTGCGATGTACCTTTCGGGGACCCCTGCGATCTCCATCAGGGACCTGGAGAGCTACGGCCTTCTCACGAAGATGTCCGGCGCGCACCAGCGCCGCGCCATCAACGTCTTCACCCGCATGTACGCCCCCGAGGAGTTCGAGGAGGCCAGCATGGTGCTCGGCCACATCGGACAGACCGGGGTCGACGCACTCACCGGCGTGGACATGCTGAAGCCGATCCCGGGCCAGTACTCGTCGAACGTCGAATATGGCAGCGACCAGCTTTCGCAGAGCCTGCGAGGGATCGCACAGGTCCACACCGCCAACATCGGCACGCGGGTCTTCTACGCCGAATTGGGCGGCTTCGACACACACGGCGCACAGATGGGCACACAGACCGACCTGCTCGGCCACGTGTCGACAGCCGTCGCAGATTTCTTCGACGACCTGCGTGAACACGATGCCGCGGAGGAAGTCGTGATGCTCGTCTTCACCGAGTTCGGCCGGCGCGTGAGGGACAACGGCAACGGCACGGACCACGGCTCCGGCGGCGGCGCGTTCCTGATTGGCGACCGCGTGAACGGCGGAATCTACGCCGAGTACCCGTCGCTAGATCCCGCCGACCAACTCAGCGGTGACCTCCACTACAACAACGACTTCAGGAGCATCTACTCGACGATCCTCGACGATTGGTACGGCATCCATCCGGATCCCATCGTCAACGGCTCCTTCGAACGATTCTCCGGCATGATCAGGCCCCTGAACTGAGCACGACACCGTCCCTTCGTCTTCCCCGACCCCGATCGGGGACCCAGGGGCGGTGCTCGGCTACCAACCAAACCCACGACACCACCAAACACCCTCGCAACCCACCGCCATTCGCCGACGCACCCACATTCATCACCCCGCGCGGCATTAACAACGCCGACATGTAAATCCGCCCCGATTCATTGTCATTCCGACCGAAGCGGAGGAATCCAAAACGCCCATCCCCCATCAACGCCCGATATTCCACCCCAACCCGCGCACGTTGACCACTAACCAACACACCACGTTTCTGATGACAACTCACTCATGAAACACACTCTTCAAATCCGCCTCTACGAACTGAATTGGCGGCGCGATCAAATCGGATAGGTATCAATCACATGGTTACCCAGATATTCCCTCCCAAAACGCCCGAGGCGGCCTACCCGGACCTGCTCCGCATGGGCCACGTATTCGTGACCTCCATGGGCCAGCGGGCGTTTGTGGACGGCCTGTACGGCGCCCTGGACTTCGCATTCGGAGGCGACGGCTCGTACTACGTCCTCAACAAGACCGACCCCAGGGCCGGCCTGTTCGAACGCGTTCGGTTCGCCAAGTTCGACTTCGAAGGCGTGTTCGAGCCCAACATCTACCTGTCCATTGACGGGCAGTACGAAGAATGGGACCAGGAGACGTTCCCAGGTCCGGTCTGCTGCGATTCCGACAGGAACGGCAAGCTGTTTTTCACCGACGAGCACGTCAACAAGGTGGTGACGCTAGACATCGACGGCACGGTGACCAACCACTGGGGCGAGGCTGGCGACGGGCCGGGTCAACTGAACGCCGCCGGGGGAATCGAGTACCAGCCGGACGGCACGTTGTGGGTCGTCAGCAGCCGCAGTTCACGGGTGCAGCAGTTCACCTTGGACGGCGAGTATATCCGCGGATTCGGAGAGAAGGGATCGGAGCCGGGTCAGCTCGACTACCCGTGGGGCGTCTCGGTCGACAAGTTCGACGGCACCGTGCTTGTGGCCGATTGGCGCAACGACCGGGTGCAACGCTTCACCCCAGACGGCGAGTTAGTCCACGTCTTCGACACCCTCGGACCGGACAAGACCCCGCTGAAACGTCCGAGCGACGTGACAGTCGACGGACACGGCGATGTATACGTGTGCGACCGCGGCAACGACCGCGTCGTGCAATTCAACCACCGCGGACTCTTCATCGAGACCATGATCGGCGACGCTCCAATGAACGAACTGGGCGCCCGCCGCCTGATGTCGAACCCCGACATGCTCCGCTGGCGTGACTACATCCCCGACCTCGACCGCGAGAAACGCTTCTGGCGTCCCACGACGGTCAACGTAGACGACGAGTTCCGCGTCTTCGTAGTAGACGCCGCCCGCTTCCGCGTGCAGGTCTACCGCAAGACCTTCAAGGAACTAACCCCCGGCCAGATCGACCCGGTGGATACGTACACGGACCCGAAGATCAATTAGGGGCGGTCCAAAAACGGCATTGGGCGTTCTGCCACGCTCGACACACCCAAACACGCTCTCAAACAAGCACTCGTAGGGGCGTCTCTCGTGGGCGCCCGATGGGGCGGGGCGCGGCGGCTGACACGGCGCCATTAATCTGGAACATGGAGAGGCGACGACGACCGCGGGCGCGCTGCGCGCCCTCTCCCTCACGTATCCTGCCGGACGCTCCACAGAGATCTCAATGTCCTGGTCGACAAGGGTCTGCTAAACCGCACGAACAGCACCAATCGGCTGGAATACCTCGTCGCCGACGGAGTTAACTGAAGTTGCGACAAACTCGTGACACTACTTGCGACAAAACCCGTGTCAGGTTCCCCCACAAGTCGGCGCGCCAGCACGGATTCGCCGTTTGGCATGGCAGTGTGATTGGACGCCTTCGAGCGGCTTGACTACGCCCCCGACCTCAACCGCGAGAAACGCTTCTGGCGCCCCACCACCGTAAACGTAGACGACGAGTTCCGCGTCTTCGTAGTAGACGCCGCCCGCTCCCGCGTGCAGGTCTACCGCAAGACCTTCAATGAACTAGAGCCCGGCCAGATTGACCCGGTGGATACGTAAACGGCTCCGAAGATCAATTAGGGGTCTGTCAGAGACTTGGCAAGTTCGATGTCCAAGGAAGTAGTCTGGTGCTCTCCAGACTAGCAGGCGGCGTGAGTCGTTAGGAATCACCTCTTAGAGCTGGCCGGACGGTAGCACCGCACACCGCGAATGCGCAGGCCTAGTTGTGGTCTACCTCTCATCCCATCGGTAGTGGCCGCTGCCTGTTAAGACAGAAAGCACTTGATATACAGTTGGCAAACTGCGCCGACGGTACAGGCTGCCCCTTAGTTTGATAAGAGCCTGATGGATTAGCAATGCCGCCGATAACAAGGCAATAAGTGTTAGACCAGCGAATGCCCCTACTCCACTATCTGCGGTGAGGTCGGGCGCGCCATACATGACTAATATCGACGACGCGAAGACCAGAAAAGTAGCGAGCGGAGCAGTCTCACGCCGCGCGTACTTTACTGAGACCACAGTAGCCGAAGTAATCAGGAGGGCGGGACATCCTACAACTACCATGGCTTGCAAGACCGATACGTCAACAAAATAGTTGAAAGCTGGAGATATCACCAGTACGATTAAATCCGCACCACTGTAGATTTGACTAATCCCGTCAAGTCTTGCCCACGGCAAGAAAAACGCTCCCATAATCGCTAATGTGGCCAAATAGCCCAATAGTCGCATAGCGAACGTGGCACGTTCACGATCGTACTGGGATAGCGGTGATATTCGATCAGTTATTCTAATCAATTGGCGATCCTATGACGTCGCGGAAATTGTCAGACGCAATTTGGAATTGAGCCAATTCTTCATTAAGGGCCAATATATCGGACGGGACTTCGCTAAACCCATACGCTTCAAGCGAAAAATCTGACCGGAGCTTCAATTTTTGTAAAGACGTATCCATGTCGCTTAGGCGGTGCACAATCTCCAACCCTTCCAATTGAATAACACCAGCACGTTCCCTCCATAGCTGGTATTGGCCAAACTCGCCATCATCACGAGCACGTGCCCGTGCGCGTAATTCCTCGCTGTGAAAATCCTCAGTGAGTGCCTTCTGCGCGTCGAAGTAGGCAACGGCGCTATTTTCGGCAGCTATGATTGCCGCATCGAGCTTTCGGTACGCAATTTGGGCTTTCCGGTATTTGGGAGACCACTCATTAAACAGAGAGGATATGTCTGTCATTTGCCCAATGTCGCCACTGAACTCAGTACTGATGAACGTCCCAGCATTGTTGAACGCTTCGCCCATTTGCCCAGTTTGGTAGTTCACCAACGAGAAGCTTGTGTCAGCGTGTGCAGCTTCGGATTTCTCGATTTCAGCGAAGCCTATCTGACCAACCCCTACAGCGACTGTTACTATGCTGGCGATGATAGCGATGCTAAAAGTTCTTCTTAGCATTCTTCGTACTTCCCAGAGGCAATCCGAGATTCTGTGGCGACCGATGGCATCTTACTGGCGACTGAAATTAGGGTCAACCATGGGGCAACGTAGATCCCTGTTCTCACTTCTAGCGACCCGACAACGAAGTCTTTTACGGCCAAACGTCTCCCGATAATCCTCGGCGCAGGAAAAGCCCACCCACACCCAACACACCCGGAAACGCCACCATACATCCCGTTTCGTGGTGCCACGTACATTACCGCGCAGCCATTTGGCGGACGTGATCCAATTGGGCTCAACTATCAAACGGGTTGTTCTGTTCGTAGGGGTCCGAGCGGAGGTCGCACAACTCGCCCAGGCCGCCGCTCAGAGACTCAACACTCACAGGTCCGACAAGTTACCCGATCCCGGTCGGGAGAACCGGAAGGCGCGGCCACCGCGGCTCGAAACCGCGCCCCCTCTACAGCTTCTCCAGCTGTTCGACGATCCTACTTGCCGGGACCTGGTGGCGGTAATTGGCGCCGATGTCTTTCCAGACTACTGAGCCGGACTTGTCGATCACGAACACCGACGCCGAAGCGAGGCCGTCCCCGAAAAGGTCAAACACCCCGTAACCGGCCGGCACGCTGCTGTCTCCGCTTGAGTACAGCAGTGGGAATCGCGGCGCGACTTGCCGGACCAGCGTCTCCGTGCCATCGAAATTGTCCGTGCTGATCGCAAGAACCTCGGCATCGTGGGCGATGATCGAATCGTAGTTGTTGGCTAACTCGACGAGTTGCTGCGTGCAGAACGGTCACCAGAACGCCCTGTAGAAGACCAGGACAATGTTCTTATCATCGCGGAAGTCGCTGAGAGTCACGTCGCCGCCGTGAACATTCGGCAACGTGAAATTGAAGGCCTCTTCAGCAGGCGGTTCCGGTGTGGCGGTGGGCTCAGGGGTTGCAGTCGGTGTCGGAGTTGGACTGGGCGTGGGAGTTGGTGTCGGAGTCGCTGTGGGTGTTGGCGTGGCGGTCGCCGTGGGGCTGGGCACGGCGGTTGGCGAAGGAACGAGCGTCGCCGTTGGGGTCGGGTTGGGAGTGGCTCCAGGCGGCGGAGCGCTTGTGGGCGTCGGAGCCGGGCCTGGCGCGGCGGTTGGCGTGGGACTGGGCATCGCCGTGGCCGTAGGCGTGGGGGCCGGAGTTGACGTCGGGGTATTAGGGACGGGAGTGAGGGTCGCCGTAGGGGCAGGCGCCGGGGTACTGGGCGGTGGCTCGGGCGTATGCGTTGGGACGGGTGTCGGCGTGCTGGGTGGAGGTTCGGGCGTAGGTGTCGGGACGGGCGTCGAGGTGTGGGGAACAGACGTGGCTGTTGGCGCCGGGGCAGTAGTCGGGGTGTCGATCAACTGAGGTGTGGCGGTTGGTGACGATGGACTACTGCATGACACGGTCAACGCGATGGCCACCATGCATAGGAGCACTGCCCAATGAGGCCGGTCGACGTTTCCCACTAGTCCGGCCAGGTTTCGAAATGCTGATACCAACGGTGTATCACCTTTCGCACAGTGTCGATTTTACTACGGCGGTAAAGCGATCAACGCCGACTCAACGGAATTCCTCGACAACTTTGGAGGGATCAGGGGTCAGCCGTTGAGTCTGTGTCTGCAGGTTCGATACGCAGGCGCCGAACCGGAAGTGTCCTACGGGCTACCAGCCGGTGAGGGCGCCGGTAGCCAGCCGTTGTCGTCTAGTACCTGGAGTGCAAGCCGTATTTGGCGTTCCGTGAATTGCTTTTTGCGCGGACCCCACGCGTAGGTATAAGTGATGAGTTCATCGTCGGTGCGAGACGGGTTTTCGGACGCAACCCAATGCACCGTGGATAGTAATTCAAGCCCAAAGGATGATTCGAACCCGTCTACGAGCTGGGTCACTTTGTCCAGTCGCTTCTTTGTATCCGGGTGCCGGTCAAGGAAACCCGCCGCGTCTTCAACCGCGCCTGGCACCAGGTTGAGTTGCTTGCCGGGCGCATCACCGCCGTCTTCGTACCCGGAAATCAGGTGGCCCTCCACCGGCCGAAGGACGTGTCTCAAATTCTCCGAATACGGTCCGTACGTACCCTTTTCGAACCTCAGCCTGAGCGGTTCCCCCGCCACTTGCATGAAGTACATCAGCTTGTGGACTTCCAGGAGCGTCACGAATGGGTCGAGCAGGCCGCGCAAGTAATGGTCCATCAGACTGACTAACACCGCTCGCCCTTTAGTCATTTTGGGAACCTTGGTCGAGCGATTAGGTCGGCCGTCAGTCGACCCACTGCCGGGTTCGAATAGCATGACCGCCACGTCCCCCAGCCCTTCCAGTGCCGTTTCGATGCGGGGACGCACGTCGCCCCAACTCAATCCGCCGAGGTTAGTACCGAGCGGGGGGATCGCGATTGACCGGATCTTCCGTTCCTTGATCACGCGGACCAGGTCGACGAGCCCGGCATCGAGGTCTTCGATTCGGCTCTTGCCGCGCCAGTGGCGCTTTGTAGGGAAATTGACGATGTACCTCGGGTTCGTCATCGTGCCCGACTCGTAGACGAACATGCGGCCGGGTCTGACTTCACCGCGTTTGCATGCGTCGGCGTAGGCCTTGAAGTTCTCGGGAAAAACGTTCTTGAACTGGAGCGCGATCCCGCGGCCCATGACGCCGACACAATTGACGCTGTTCACCAGCGCCTCTACATCCTCACCGAAGATATCGCCACTCTTGAGCTCGATCATGCCGCCCTCATTCGGTCAGTAGTACCAACCCGGCTTGGTCTCTACGGTAGGCCGATGGCTCGACGACTTTATGGCCTGTAGCACTTGACTGCCGACTTTACTGGCATGGACTCCTATGCGTGAAATCTGGTGCCACGGAAAGGAGTACTCTACGAGGAATTCAGCTTGCTTGGGACCCTCGCGTTCGCCCGACCACTGATTAGCTCGTATGGCATCCCAGTCGAGCTTATCGAGTCTACTAAGATCGGAGTAGTCCTCAAAGTAACGTGACCCGGCGTTGGACGATGTGAATGCCCAGCGGCGTTCGTTGGCATCTGCCCGGGCGACCGTCCGGCGCAAGTCTGCCTCCAGGTGAACGATCGGTTCTTGACCGCCCCGATAATCCAGATCGGGATGGTTCCTCATGAAGATGAGGTAGAGCATAACGGAACGCGGGCAGAAGTAGAACGGAACGCAGTCCCCTACGAAAAGGTCGGGATGGCTGTCGAGTTTCAACTCATTGAGTCGACGCTCCTTTATCTTGTTCATCCCGATCGCGGTCCCGCCAGGCTTTCGATCCCGAACCTCTGCGTCGGACCATAGATATCCGTCCGCGATGATCGATGGGAGCCGGTCAACGTGGACGATGTGGTAAATCTTCGGTTCCGTTGGAACAAGCACGGTTGTGTTCAGGTGCGGGAGGTCTCTTCCAAGTATCTCGCATCCAACCGCGGCGTGATTCCCATCTCACCTCAAACCCCCGGCAGCGCCGCAACGTCCCCAGTTTCGTACTGCCACATGCGAATGCGGGCGGCCATGTCGCGGATGCGGTCTCGTTGGGCTGGATCGTCGAAAAGGTTGTTCTGCTCGTATGGGTCCGAACGGAGGTTGAACAACTCGCCCTGGTCTCCTGCGCAGAGGTTCAATTTCCACCTGTCCGACACGACCGACCGGTAGGGCATCGCCAGCATCCTGTTGATCGCGTCGCTGCCCAGGAACCGGTCCCGGACATCGGGGCTGATGCCGTTCCACTCTATGAACACGTCGTCGCCGTCCAGCGTGTTTTCACCGTTCAACACGGGTACCAGGCTCTTGCCTTCGAGGTGGTCCGGCTGCGACTCGCCGAGCAGATCGAGGATGGTGGGGACCAGGTCGATGTGGCCCACGCTGCCGTCCACCCGCTGCCGTCCGGGCGAAAGCCAAGGTACCCGCATCAGCAGGGGTACGCGCGACGCCTCTTCGTAGAACGACCGCTTCTCCAGCATCCCGTGGTCGCCCAGCATCTCGCCGTGGTCCGTCGTGAAGACGACCGCCGTGTCATCGGCGACGCCGGCTCGCGCGAGGGCGGCCGTAATCCTTCCGACCATCCGGTCGACGAGCGTCACGTTCCCGTAGTACTGCGCGCGCAGCCTCCGCCAACCCGCCTCGGTCGACAGGTCGTGGCCCGGCACAAGCGTGTCCCTCATGTAGGCGTCCGCGCCGATGTCGCCGGCATGGAGGTATTGCATGAAGTAGTCGGCGCGAGTCCGGTTCACCAAGGCGGCGCCCTCCGGTCGCGTCAGAAATGTCGGGCCCAGGGGAAGTCCGTCGGGGTCGTACTGATCGTCGAACGGCCCATCGTATGGCGAGTGCGGCTCGAAGGTGCTGACGTACAGGATGAACGGCCGGTCGCTGTTCTGGTCGATGAACTGCTCGGCGCGATCGGCAAGGAACGACGCCATCTGGAACTCTTCGGGAAGGCGCGCCCTGGCGAGTGGCGAGAATGTCATGTCGCCGCCGACCTCGAGGTCGGGCTCGAACCCATTCGCCACGAGGTGGTGGTGGTAGTCGGAGAACATGTGCCGGAGTTCCGGTCTCGTGTAGGTCTCGCGGTGCGACTCCTCCGTGCTGATCCACTCGTCGAACCCGTGCTGTCTGACCACATCGTCTCCCAGGTGCCACTTGCCCTTGTAGCCGCAGTAATAGTCCTCGGAAACCATCTCCGCGACCACGGGAATATCGGGCGACAGGGCCATCTTATTCACCGTGGGGCCGGCGGTGTGTGGGTACAGGCCCGTCATGATGGACGCCCGCGCAGGCGTGCAGACGGGCTGCGTGACGTAGGCGTTCTCAAACAGGTAGCCGGAGTCGGCGAGCGCGTCCAGGTTCGGCGTCTGCGCCCAGTCGCTCCCGTAGCGCCCGATCGAGTCGCGCCGCTGCTGGTCGCTCATGATGAAAACTAGATTGCGTCGGGGCGTCAATTCGGTCTCCTATGCAATGTGCTGGTTACCTATCGCGAGTTCTTATGCAATTGTGTTTTCGAGACGTTTGGATCACCCGGCCGTTGAGCCCGCATCCAACTTGGCGGCTTGGAGCCGGAATCCCAGGGCACGCAGCACCTTGAGAACAGTCCCAAACTCAGGGTTGCCTTCGGCCGACAATGACTTGTAGAGGCTCTCCCTGCCCAATCCGGATTCCTGTGCGACCAGCGCCATTCTACGAGCGCGGGCGATGTCCCCAAGTGTGGCCATGATCAGACTGAGGTCACCTTCTTCCAGGGCCACGTTCAGGTATGCGGCCATGTCTTCCTCGGTCTCAAGGTGCTCAGCCGGATCCCACGGCCGGGTCTGTGTCTTGGTCATCGCTGCGTCCTCCTAGAGTCCTCTTGCCAATTCAATCGCCCTTCGTATGTCTCGCCGCTGGCTGTCCTTGTCGCCTCCGGCCAACAGGACGATCAATTCGTTGGGTCGCCGGACGAAGTAGACCCGGTAGCCCGGTCCGTGATCGATGCGAAACTCGGAAACCCCTCCACCCACCGGCCTCACGTCACCCGGGTTGCCAAGGGACATCCGCCTGATGCGACTGTCAATTCGCACCTTCGCCTGCCTGTCACGGAGTCGCCGGAACCAGCGGGCATAGACCTCGGTTTGGCGAATCTCGATCATCGATGCATTGTATGCTACAGGATACATTCAGGAAGAGGTCCATCGTCCAATTCTTGTGGTCGCCCTCTGCGAGATTGCTGAAATCTCGCATTGACTCCTTCGTTTCGTATTCGGGACCTTCACAGAATCTTCAAACATGGCCGGTAATGTGGCTGACGGCAAGTTGGCCAAACGGGCCCCGGCGTCCCCAACATCACCCGGACGCAATTGATTGCCGGACAATCTGAGAGGAACGAGAACCATCACACCCGCAAAAGTCATCGATCTCGTGAAGTCCTGGAAGCTCTGGGCCGGAGTCGTCATCCTGGTCGCCATTGGCGTGGGTGGTTTCATCGGCTTCAACACGTTGACGGATCCCGGTGCCGAGGACGACGCGGTCCAGACCCAATTGGTACCCGTTACACGCGGCAACCTGGTTAACGACGTTTCTGTGACCGGGACCCTTACGTACGCCACCCGTGAGTCCGTGTCATTCGGGCAACAGGGGACTGTCCTGGAAGTCAGCGTGTCGGAAGGCGAGGAGGTATCCGCCGGCGACCCGCTCGCCAGGCTGGACGACGAGACCGCGGCGAACCTGGAGCAGGCAGTCGCGCAGGCTCGCGTGGACCTGCGCAACGCGGAGGAAGCGCTGGACGACGCCCGCAGTCCTTACACGGCCGCCCAGATCGCCAAGGCTGAGTCGGACGTGGCCAGCGCCCGGGTGGAACTCCGGGAAGCCGAAGAAGAACTGGATGAGCTTGGCACGGTTTCGGCCGATTTGCTGGCCCAGGCGCGCATCGACATCCTGGACGCGACGGCCGATCTCGAATCCGCCAACGAAAACAGGGTCGCGCTGGTCACGCCGGCGTTCCAGGACATTGCGAAGGCCCAGTCGGACGTCTCGGACGCGCGTCTAGCACTGCAGGACGCCGAAGATGACCTCGACGCGCTTCTCAACCCAACCGACGCCGACATCGCTGCCGCAGAGGCCGACGTTACCCAGGCCCGCCTCGACGTCCAGAATGCCAGAGATGCCCTGGAAGCTCTAACGAAAGTCGACCCCCTCGACCTGGCGAAGGCCAGTGCGGCCGTCGCCGACGCCGAATTCGATGTCGAGAACGCCCAGGCAGCGCTTGATGAGGCGACCACACCCGCGACTGCCGAGGATATCGCCGACTACCAGTCCGGCATCGACTCAGCCGCGGACACGCTGGTGGGCGCCCAGTTCGATCTCGATACCGCAGAACGCAATGCCGAAGAGAAGATCGGAGACGCCTCGGCAGATGTCGAGTCCGCACAGTCCGACTACAACGCAGTTTTCGTCAAGTGGCTCGGCATGAACATCGGACCGGACTACGGTCGGCCCCATGAAGAGATTCTGGGCGCCCACGATACCGACCTCGAGAGTCTTCTCGGGGAGTCCCGCATCCGGGAGTTGATGACCCGGTTTGAAGACGGCGTGGTCGTGGACGATCCGGCGACACCGTGGAACGAGACTGTGGTGTTCACGTGGGCTGTCTTCTATCCGGGCGACATCCTGGTCGATTGCGGGAACCTGGAACCCGGGCCGTTCCGCGCTTGCATCCAGGACGAATTCACAGAAGCCTATGACGCGGCAGTTGAACTAGCTGCTGTACTCGAAACAGTCGAAGCTGAAGAGTCTGAAAAGGTCAGGAAGGCGAGCGTCGCGGTCTCCTCGGCGGAAGACACTTTGGGACTGCGTCGACAGGCGCTGGACGACTACCTGGCAGAAGTCTCCGACTCGGAGCCGTCCGAGACTGAAATCAGGAGCAAGGTTGAGGCGCTGGCGGTCGCGCGGGCCACCCTCAGGTCGCTTGCAGAAGACCTCAAGGACCTGAACGCTGGGCCCGACGTTATCGAATATGAGGCGAAGCAGCAGGACATCGTTGTGGCCGAGACCAGGTTGGAGGATGCACTCGAGGCCCTCGCGTCCCTGACCGGAGAGCCGGACGAGTTGCTTCTCGAATCGAGGAGCAGGGCGGTAGAAACGGCTAGGGCAGACGTGCTCGACGCCGTGACCACTCTCTCTGAGTTAATGCAAGCCAACGAGTTGGATGTCGAGTTGGCGGACCGAGGAATTGACTTGGCCGAGGCCCGGCTCTCGGACGCAGAAGACACCCTTTCGGCCTTGCTCGAGGAACCGGAGCCACTGGATGTTTCGGTGAAACAAACGTCCGTCCAACTGGCTGCTGAGACGCTCGCGGAAGCCGAGGCAACGCTGGAAGAGTACAACTCGGTAGATCAACTGGAGGTTGAATTAAGGCAGGCGGATGTGGTCTCGGCCAGGGCCGCGCTGGAAACCGCCGCGGCCGACCTGGAAAACGCCACACTGCGCGCCCCGTTCGATGGCGTCGTGGTCGCAGTCAACGTCGAGGTTGGCCAGCAAGTCAACGCCAATACCGAAGCCATCGAAATCGCCGATCCGTCCGTCGTCGAAGTGAGCGGTTCGGTTGACGAGATCGACGTCCTGTTCCTGCAGGCGGGAGCAGAAGCAATTGTCAGCCTTGAGGCCCTGGGCACACAGACTCTGCGCGGGACCGTTTCCTCGATCGCCAGTTCCGGCGCGGCGCAGCAAGGCATCGTGACGTACCCCGTGACCATCAGGGTCGAGTCCACCGAGAACATGCAATTACCGGAGGGTCTGAGCGCCACCGCGCAGGTGATCATCCGAGAGCAGACCGATGCGTTGCTGGTCCCGCTCCAGGCCCTGTATGGAACGGTGCAGGCCCCGATGGTGAGGGTCGTAATCGGCAGCAACGTCACCGAGCGACCCGTGACGCTCGGCATCAATGACGACTTCTGGGTGGTGGTCGAAGAGGGCTTGAGAGAGGGAGAAACGGTCAGCATGGAGGTGGTTGGGACCGGCACGAGCCAGTTCGCCGGCTTGGGCGCAACGTTCCGCGCGGTCGGAGGCTTCGGTGGCGCCGGTGGCGCGCGGCCGACCGGACCCGGCGGCGGTCGATAGGAGCGGCCGGTACGAATGAACGAAGGCATCGCGACCACATGACGGACAGCCACGAAAACGTAATCGAACTGCACGACGTCACCAAGGTCTACCGGATGGGGGACATCGAGGTGAACGCGCTTGCCGGGGTCAGCCTGTCCATCAGGCGCGGCGAACTCACAGCCATCATGGGCCCTTCCGGCTCGGGCAAGTCGACCATCATGAACATCATCGGCTGCCTCGACGTGCCGACGTCCGGAAGGTACTTGCTCGACAGCGAGGACATCGGCGAATTGAGTGACGACCGGCTGGCTGCGATCAGGAACCGCAAGGTCGGATTTGTTTTCCAGACCTACAACCTCCTGCCGAGGCTCTCCGCCCTGACAAACGTCGAACTGCCGTTGCTCTACGGCAACGGACACGACCGAAGAAATCGGGCGTTGGACGCGCTTGCCCAGGTGGGACTGGCTGATCGGGTGCACCACAAGCCGGTCGAACTCTCCGGTGGGCAACAACAACGCGTCGGCATCGCAAGGGCCCTGGTCAAGAACCCGTCGGTCCTGTTGGCCGACGAACCGACCGGCAACCTCGATACGTCTTCAAGCCGAGAGATCATGTGGGTCATCCAGGAATTGAACCGCCGTTCGGGCATCACAGTAGTCATCGTTACGCACGAACACGACATCGCATCCCATGCCGGCCGTGTGGTGACCATGCTCGACGGCCAGGTGCTCGATGACCGGCGCCAGCAACCGGAACTGGTTCCCGCGCCTGACCAAGCCTGATCGCAGTGACTTACCCGCCCCACACCTGACTCCCACATGTCGCCCCTGGAAACCATCAAAACGGCCATTTCGTCCCTCGGCGCCAACAAGCTCCGGGCCGGGCTCGCGCTGCTTGGCATCGTCATCGGCGTGACCGCGGTCATCACGCTAATGTCTATCGGCCGGGGCGCGACCGAGCAGATCACTGGAATCATCCAGGGCCTGGGTACGAATCTCCTGTTCGTTCAGCCGAGCGGAGAGGACGGTCAACTTACACTCGGCGATGCCGACGCCCTGGTTGATCCTGTATTTGCGCCAACCGTCCTGGCGGCCGCACCGGAGATCCGTTCCTTCGCAACGCTGGCGGCTGGGCGGGAGAACAGCTCCGCCCAGGTGGTCGGCGTCACGCCCGAGTACCTGGAGGCAAGAAACCTGGACCTTGCAAGCGGGATGTTCATCAAGGGGCCCCACGTAAGCAACCGGGACGAAGTCATCGTGCTCGGGTCCACCGTGGCGGAGCAACTGTTCCAGAACCGCGATCCCGTGGGCGGCTACGTCCGGGTCAACGGACGGCGATTCCAGGTGATCGGGCTGTTGGCGAGCCAGGGCGGAGGCGGCTTCGGCACGTTCGACACCCAGGTGCTGATTCCCCTCACGACGGCTTACTACCGGCTCAGCGGTGAACGGACGACGAGCGGCGACGTGGCTGTAGACCTCATCAATGTGCAGGTGGGAGACGTCGACGAAATCGAGCAGAGCATCGAAGAAACGAGCGGGGTGCTCCGCCTGCGCCATCGCATCACCGGTGAGGACGACTTCACCGTCATCAGCCAGCAGAGCACCATCGAGACGTTGGAAGAGACGACGAACACCCTTGTCGTATTCCTGGGCGTCATCGCAGGCATATCCCTTCTCGTCGGCGGCATCGGCATCATGAACATCATGCTGGTGTCGGTTACCGAGAGGACCCGCGAGATTGGCATTCGCAAAGCCATGGGCGCGAAGCGTCGAGACATCCTCTTCCAGTTCGTGGCCGAAGCGACCGTCCTGAGCATCGGCGGCGGCCTGCTGGGGGGAGGACTGGGTTACTGGATGACCAACCTCGTCGACGGTCGGACGCTGGGAGGTCAGACCTTCGCGACCAGCTTCAGCAGCGAATTCGCCCTCCTGGCGCTGGCAGTTTCGGCCGGGATCGGGCTCTTCTTCGGCATCTATCCTGCGGTCCGCGCATCTCGGCTTCATCCGATCGACGCGCTGCGCTACGAGTAGAAAAACCCTTGGTCCTTATTCCGTTTGCAAAGGAACTTCACGCATGAATAGGCCTATGGTGGCGATAGTTGCCACCCTGTTTGCCGCCCTTGTCCTGGCCTGCGGTTCGGGCGGTAATGAAGGTTCCGTCTCCACACTGCCAACTGCGGATATTTCGTCGTTCCCGACCCCATCGGGTTCCAGGGCGACTCCTACGCCCGAACCGGCGCCGACAGCAACTGCTCCCGCGGCCCAATCTACCCAGTCGACGGAAGTCCCGGAAGATGCCGGGAACGTCGCCGCCGACGCTCCGCAGCTGACCCCTGAGGAGTTACAGGAACTGAGGGCGAGACTTCAAAGCGGCGAATTGAGCGAAGAGGAAGCCCAGGAGGTGCTCGAACGCCTTCGGTCCCAGTTCGGAGGCGGACAGGGTGGAGCCGGCCGCGGCGGCTTCGGCCCCGGAGGACTGGCGGGCAGCCAGACTGTGGGTGTCATTGAGAGCATCGATGGCAACACCCTGATTGTCACAACCGAACTCGCCGAGGTCACGGCGACGCTGGGAGAAAACACCATCACAAACGTTACGTCCGTTCTCGCACCTTCCGCGCTGACGGACGACACACAGGTCATCGTGGTCAGCGAACGCGTTGACGGCGTCAACCTCGCCCGTACGATCACCATCCTCCCGGAGGAACAGGGGGGCTTTGGGCGCGGCGCGGGTGGATTCGGAGGACTCGGCGGCGGACAGGCAGGTCAGGGCGGCGCGGGCGGGCTTGAACTGGGCACAACCCGTCCGTTGGCAGGGGCGGTCACTTCCGCCACGGCCGGCGGGATCACACTTGAGACCCAGCAGGGCCCCTTGCCGGTCTCCCTGGACGAAGAAACGCTGATCATCGAGACCCGCCAGGGGACCGCTGCCGACCTAGAGACAGGAATGCGAGTGACCGTGGTCGGTCAGGCCGACGAAGGGGGCACGATTAGCGCCGTAGCCGTCAACGTCGTTCCGGAGGGTCTGGACCTGCAAGACACCCGCGGATTCGGGGGCGGCGGCCGGAACGCGTCAGGCAGGGACGAGGCCGGCCCGTAAGGTCTACGGGCGCCGGAATACTGGGCCGGTCTGTGATAGTGTGCCGCGATACTTGCATGACGTGCGGCACGCGGCCCAGGCAGGTCTGACCCGGCCGCGCACCACCACCCGATACGGAGGGAACACCCATGGGATCTTCAAGCGGCGAGACGCTGGTATTCGTCGGGACCTACACCAAGTCCAATAGCGAAGGCATCTACACCTACCGGATGGACAACGCCACCGGGAAGCTGACCCGAATCGCAGTGGTCGGCGGCATCGAGGACCCGTCGTTTGTCGTGGTCCACCCGAATGGCAAGTACCTGTACGCCACGTCGGAAATCGACAATTTCGGCGGCGAGAACGTGGGAGCCGTGGCCGCGTACTCCATCGACCGCGCATCAGGCGAGTTGACGTTGCTCAGCGAGCGCCCTTCCGGCGGGACATGGCCGTGCCACATAACCGTCGACGCAACGGGCCGGTGGGTGATTGCTGCGAACTACCTTTCGGGCAGCGCCTCGGTATTTCCGGTCGAGTCCGACGGGAGCGTTGGAGAGGCGGTTTGCGTAGCCCAGCATGAAGGCGGCTCCGGCGTGGTCGTCGAACGGCAGGAAGGCCCGCACGCCCACTCCGCGAACATCGACCCCGCAAACCGGCACGTGCTGGTGGCGGACCTCGGCATGGACAAGGTAATGGTCTACGAACTGGACGGCGCCACGGGCCGGCTCAATCCCGCCGCCACACCGTCAGTCGAGTCGGCGCCGGGCGCAGGTCCGCGCCACATCGACTTTCACCCGAACGGCCGTTACGTGTGCGTGCTCAACGAGATCGACCTGACCCTGGCTTCATACGCCTACGACTCGAACACCGGCGGCTTGGACCACATCCAGACCGAGTCCACATACCAGGGCGAGGTCGCAGACCAGCCTTCCACCTCGGACGTGCACTTTTCGCCTGATGGGCGTTTCGTTTACAACTCGAATAGGGGCCACGACAGCCTGTCGATCTTTGCGTTCGACGAATCGACCGGCGGTCTCAGCTTCGTCGGCCATGAATCGACGCAGGGCAGGACGCCCCGGGGATTCAACATTCACCCGTCCGGCGACATCGTGCTCGCAGCAAACGAGAACTCAGACACCATCGTGGAGTTCCGGCGGGACTCCGAAACAGGCAAGTTGACCGCCACCGGCCAGGTCGTCGAGGTGCCGATGCCCACCTGCATCAAGTTCCTGACGGTTTAAGTGGCTTCTGCGTAACCCTCGGCAATTGTCATACTTGAGCGCCACTCCGTCATTCTGAGTGCCCCCGCTGTCATTCTTGAGCGCAGCGAAGAATCTCCCGCGCGTCGCACTACCACGCCCCACCCCTCTTACCCAGGCCCTTCGCTTCGCTCGAGGGCGACATGGTGGGTGCTCAGGGTGACACCGGTGGGTACCCGGGGTGACGCCCCGCACTGCCACTCTCGAGCGTCCCCGCCGTCATTCTTGAGCGCAGCGAAGAAACTCCCGGAGCGACGCGGTACCGCCGCCTTAATCGTCCTCAATAGGCACGACCGGCAAAACGACCTGGGACGGCCGATCCCGGTCCACGTACACGGTGTTCGTGGCGCGAATCGTGTGGGTGTGACGGCCGGTCGGCTCACCCGTGTTGGGGTTTACGTCGAACCGCGGGAAGTTGCTGCTCGCTATGTCGACACGTATGCAGTGACCCGCCGCGAACACGTTTGAAATGGGCGGCAACTCTATCCTGATGCGATACGACTGCCCCGGCGTCATTAGCTCCTCGTGGTCGAACCCTTCACGGAACCTTGCCCGCAATATGGAGTCTGCCAGGGGCAGGTGGTAGCCCTCAGGGTAGTCGTCGTTCGGTGGGCACACATCGACCAGGCGGGCCGTGAAGTCGGTGTCGGTAGCCGACGACGAGACCCAGAGGAACACGTCTATCGGCCCGGTTACCTCTATGTCCGCATCGAGCGGGGGCGTCTGGAATGCCGCCACGTCTTCGCGGTCGACGAGGAGCCGGAAAGGCGGGCGCGCTCCAACGACGTCCGGCCACTCCTTCTGGTGTCGCGGTCCGTCGTACACCATCGACTGCATGCGCGCTCTCGGAGGAATGTAAGCCGAATCGAGGTTTTCCGGGACCCTTACCCATTCGTAGAAGCCGGTGACGTTGCCCGAAACGGTCGGTACCGGCGATTCGGGGTCGTGCACCCACGAAACGCCGGTGTCTCCCGCTCCTCCAGGCTGGTCTGAGAGTTTTCCTCCGTCACGCAGGTACAGGGTCTTTTGCCCGGCCCGCGCCGGCGGCCATTCCTGTTCGAACCGCCACTCACCGCCGTGGAAGTAACGGCCCTTTGAAGTCTTGTGTCCATCGCCGCCGCCCATCACGAACATTCGCACGGGTGGGTCGTCATCGACGCCGTTGTCCATGTCCTTGAGCCAGCGATCGAACCACCGGAGCCGCAGCTGGTTGTAGACCGGGTCACCCCATTTGATAGCACCGCCGAAATCCACGTCGCCCACGGCCGTGGAGCCGCGACCGCGCATACGCTGGTGGTTCCACGGACCGAGCAATAACCGCTGCGGGGACGTGTTCTGCTTCGCCATCTGGACGAACTGTTCCGACGCGTCGGCGGCGAACGGGTCGTACCAGCCGGAGCTGTACACGGCCGGTATGTCGGCCATGCGGGCGAAATAGGGAGTCTGGTCCAGGCACTCGTGCCCCCACCAATCGTTGTACGCGCCGTCGTAGTAGTAGTGGAAGAGCACCTCCTCCATATTGGGAACGGCGGCGATGGGAGTTTCGCCGGGCCGCAGGGGCATATTCCAGATGATCTCGCGCAGGTTTTCGGCGCCCTGTTCGACCTTTTTCACCGCTTCCCGGTCGTGCTGGATCTCCTGGGCGTCGTAGCTATGGAGGTACATCGCGCCGTACATGTGGAGGCCCATCGCGCCTCCCTGCCTCGCCTCCCACTTGAAGGCGTTCGTCGGCGCAACGTCGACCCACAATGCCGATAGGTGCGGCGGCCGGTACAGGGACGCCATGTTCTGGACGATGCCACCGTGGGAGGATCCGACCATCCCGGTGCGCCCATTCGACCACGACTGCGCGGCGCCCCACTCGATGGTGTCGTAGCCGTCCGGCCCCTCGTTTACGTTGGCGGTGTGGAAATACTGTCCCGTGCCTTCCGACTCACCGCGTCCCCGCAGGTCCTGGAGCAGGACCACGTAGCCCCGGGGCGTGAAATAGTCCGGGACCGGATTGATCCACAGGACGGGGTTCGACTTGTCATACGAAGTGCGGCCGATGATGACCGGGAACCGCCCCTCGGCAGGGGAGCCGTCGGGATTCGCCGGGCGGTAGACGTCGGTCGCAAGCCGGACGCCGTCGCGCATCTCGACCATCACGTCCCTTGAGACCACTACGCCGTATTGGATTGCTGAGGAGACTGTCATAGTGCCTTTCCGGACATTTTCTCGGCGAGGTTCGAGGTTCAATGTCAACAGGTTCTACATGATGGGGCATGAGTTGAAAAGCCCGCGGTCAGTGTGCCAAGGTTCAGAGGGACCGGTCAGACCACGGTACACCCTCGGATCAATCCCAGGCCTATATTTCCGTCTGGGTTTGCGATTGTGGCGGACATGCCGATAACTACTAAGACCACAATTAAGTTCGTACTCGTAATGGCTTCCATATCGCTATGGAGCCTGGCTTGCCACCCGGACCGTGCGCCTGATCCTACGGCTGTAAGGCCCGAAACGGCAGTTCCAGGAACAGCGTCACCCACACCGGCCGCCCCAGAAGTAACCCCTACTCCAAGTCCGACACCGGTCGTACCCACTTCGACTACCCCACCAGCAACGGCCGCGGGGGATCCACGCTCCGTCATAGCCGGTCTGTCAGTCGGCCACTTACCCGTTCACCAATTCACCCCTTTGGACAGTGATGTCGATGATTCGTGGTTGCAAACGATTTTGAGTCTCATGCCTGACTCCGAAATCGTTCGAGAGATCATCTGGATGCAAAACATGCTTCCGGTCTGGGAGTTTGGTGAATTGCATGGTCTCCCCCGACCCACTGCGGATGATGGCCCAGAGGGTTACATGAACTATCTATTTGAATCACCTCGACCGTTGCTTTCTCGAATATCCAATTCCAACATGCCATGGATTTCCGCGATTACGGAGTATTCATCTTCTGCCTCGACGTTTTCCACAATGGGTTTCGATGCCCGCAACGTGGACTTTGCTGCTAAAGGCGGAAAAGAACCGTTTGCTCTGGAGGCGGTCGTAGGCGACTACGATCCGGAGATCACGCAGACCAGTTTGGCGCAATGCGCCGGATGCATGCCGCACGAAGAGTTCCTCCACCGCGGACATGCCTACTACTCTTGGGGCGAGGACTTCAAGGGCAAACTCCGGGAGCGGCTTTCCCCTCCCGCCTTCGATGCCCAAGGCAGGGGTGGCATGGTCTCAGTGCAAAATGGCCGAGTACTGCGGGCGGTCTACACGGGGGGCATCCTGAGCCTTATCGACGCAGCCGCCGGAGCGGCAGATTCCCTTTGGGACTCTGAGGAAATGCGGCTCGTCGCGCAGGCGCTGGCTGACCTGGGCGCCTACGCAGTTTCGTACACAGAGGACGACATGTCCCTCGCCGCGCTCACGCCGCTCTACGAGAAGCAGAGAGTCAGGGTGTTTTCCGACCCACCTAAGCCGGAGCAGGGGGAATATAGCGTAAGTCGTTTGACCGACCCTCCGGCTCTATTGCCGTTTCGGGCTGTCGCTTCCGGCTCAGGCCTCACCTCACTGGACGGACCGCCACACAGGTTTTTGGTCGTTGTGCACGACAGTGAAGACGCGGCGCGTACCAACGCGGAGCGGCTGGCAGCACGGCTGGAAGTGGGAGTAACACTGGAGTTTGGGATTCCCTGGACGGAACTGATCCAGCGAATCGAGATGGAGATACGAGGCACCCTACTCCTGGTGCGGATAGAACCGGTCCCGGGCGCAAGGTTCTCGTCATTTCAATCGCGGGATAGGTATCCATTCGTAGTGCACGAATGAGTCTGCGCCAGACGTCGCGCTACTGCTCCGATTTGTTGCTACTCCGCCACCTTTATCAGCAGCTTGCCGAAGTTGGCCCCGTGCATCAAGCCGATGAACGCCTGGGGCGCGTTTTCGAAGCCATCGATCACGTCTTCCCGGTACTTGATCGCGCCGTCCCCGACCCAACCGGCCAGCCTCGCCCGCGCCTCTTCGTACCGGTCAGCGAAGTTGAACACCAGGAACCCCTCCATCCGCGCCTGGTTCGTCAGCAGGTACCGCAGGTTCCGAGGCCCGTACTCGGGTTCGGCGACGTTGTACTGCGATATCTGGCCGCAAATGACCACCCGCGCCTTGTACCGGACCTGGCTGAGAACGATGTCAGTGACCTCTCCTCCCACGTTGTCGAAGTAGACGTCGACCCCGCCGGGGCATGCTGAACGCAGCGCCGCGTCCACGTCATCCGTCTTGTAGTTGATGCCGGCGTCGAACCCCAACTCGTCCACGACGTACGCGACCTTCTCGTCGGTACCGGCCGTCCCTATGACCGTGCACCCCATCAGCAACGCGATCTGGCCGACCACGGCGCCAACGGCCCCCGAAGCTGCAGAAACGACCACTACGTCGCCCGGCTGGGCCTGCCCAACGTCCAGCAGTCCGAAGTAGGCGGTCAATCCGGGCATTCCGAGTACTCCGAGCGCGGTCGAGACCTGTGCGAGCGAAGGGTCGACCTTCCGCGCCCGTTCGGCACCAATCACGCCATACTCCTGCCACCCGATCGGAGCTTCGACGATGTCACCGGTCGAAATGCCCGTCGCGCGGCTCTCGACCACGCGCCCGACGACCGTCCCCTGCATCACGCCGCCGAGGTCAACCGGCGCGGTGTAGGAGCGGGCAGCAGCCATTCGGCCGCGCATGTAGGGGTCGAGGGACATCCACATGGTCTGCAGCAGTACCTCGCCCGGGCCCGGGTCTTCGATCGGAGACTCAACGAGCGCGAAATTCTCCGCGGCCGGATAGCCCTCGGGCCGGGAAGCCAGTGTCCATTGCCTGTTGACGCCTTCGGTCATCGCCTGTCTCCTTGTGGTCGCCTCGGAGTCCTTTGCAACTCCCTCGTCATTCTCGCGGAAGGCAACTGTCGCATGTAGCCTACAATCCCAGACCCGAAAGCGAGCAACCCATGAACCCACCCGAGCCACTTTTTCCGACATACGTCGTCGGCAGCCTGCCGCGGCCTCAGTGGGTGCGCGAACTGATCGAGGAACGCAAGGCAGGACTAATCGACGAAGAGGCGGCGGACCGATTGCTCGACGACGCGGTGCCGTCGGCCATCCGGTTGCAGGAACGGGCCGGTGTCGACTACATCTCCGACGGCGAGTGGCGACGGGAGAGTTACGTCAAGGTCTTCACGGACGCCGTTGCCGGATTCAAGCACGACATCGTTCCGACGTTGGGCACAAGGTCATTCGCGTCCCCTATGTATCCCGCCGTGACGACCAGGATGTCCTACCGTCGTCCAATCGCGGCGGACGAGGCCGAGTTTCTTCGGGCGCGTACGGAATCGAAGATCATCGTCGCCGTGCCGTCCCCATACACGGTGGGCAGGCGCATGTGGAGCGGCGAACACTCGACCGCGGCGTATCCCACACGCGAGGAGTTCATCGACGCGTGCGTCCCGTTCATCAACAAGGAGGTGCTTCGCCTCGCCGCCCTCGGTGTGGATGCGATCCAGCTCGACGATCCCTGGCTAAGCCTGTTGGTCGATCCCGCGTATCGCGCGGGTGAAGGCATTAACGACGTCGACCACGAGATCGAGTTGTCCGTACACTCGGTCAACGGGTCCGTGGAGGGACTCCAGGGCGTCCCGGTCAGCGTCCACTTTTGCCACGCTCACTTCAACCGGGAACACGCAACGAAGGGTCCTTACGATCTCATCATCGAAGCGCTGGGCGATATGAACGTCGAGCGGTTTGCGATGGAGTTCGCCACGCCCGACGCTGGCGGGATTGGCGCCCTGGAGGATTTCCCGAAGGACAAGACGCTTGGTCTCGGCGTCATCGACCATACCGACCGCCACGTCGAGACGCCGGAGGAGGTCGCGGCGCGGGCGGAGGCGGCGATGGAATACGTGCCGAAGGAGCGCCTCACCCTCAATCCCGACTGCGGATTTTCCCCCTCCAGCATCAATCCCATGGACCTGGACGAGGCCTACCTGAAGCTCTGCGCGCTGAGCCGCGGGGCGTCACTGCTGCGCGAAAGGCACGGCGACTGATGGTCACGCTGTCGATGGGCCGGGGCGACGTAATTGGCTAGCGACAAGATCAGGCCCGTGGCCCTCTGTGTCGTCAGACGGGACGGAAAGTTGCTCGTGTTCGAGGGTTTCGACTCGGTCAAGGGCGACCACTACTACCGGCCCCTGGGTGGGGCCATCGAATTCGGCGAACACAGCAGCGTCGCCGCGGCGAGAGAAATGGCAGAGGAGTTGAGCGCGGAAGTACTCAACCTGCGATGGCTCGGCATGCTGGAAAGCACCTTCATGGTCGATGGCCGGCCAGGGCACGAGATAGTGATGCTCTACGAGGCCGACTTCGCGGATGAGTCCATGTACCGTCGCGGCCCAATATGGGGCCAGGAAGACGACGGTTCGCCTATCAAGGCGCTCTGGAAGTCGATGGACGACTTCAAGGCAGGGGAGGGCAGGTTGGTGCCGGAAGGCCTCCTGGAGTTACTCGAGGAACACGAGGAGACTTCCCCGGCGAAATCGCCCTGATCAGCGCTACAGCCGCCGTATCGTCGGAGAGGCCAACAACGACAGCACGCCTATCACGGCGAGCGCGGGTCCGACCACCAGCAGGGTCTCCTGCGCCCCGAACGCGTCCACGGCGCGGCCCACCGGCAGGGCGCCGAGCGGCGTCAGGCCGTAGATCATCATGTGCAGGCCCATCACCCTCGCCCGGTATTGGCCGTCCGTGGCCTCCAGCGTGAGCGACTGGCCGAGGGTCATGCGGAAGGTGCTGGCGAGCCCGACGACGAGCATCAACGGCAACGCAATCATGTACTGCGGGAACAACGCCACCAGCCCGATGCCCACACCTCCCAGGATGGTGCCCATCAGGTAGACCACGCCGCGGGGGTGACTCTCACGCAGGTTGGCGATGGCGATGGTGCCGATGACTCCTCCGACGCCGGTAAGCATCATCAGCCATCCGATTTCGCTGGCGTCGGACTCGTAGAGACGCCGTGCAAACACCGGCATCTGCATCCGGAAAGGCATCGAAATCATGGCCGTGGCGATGCCGGTTACCAGTACCAGCAACACGACCCTGTTTTGGCCCACGTACCGGATGCCGTCGAGGATTTCTCCCCCCATTTTGCGGGAGCGGGCAGTTGCTTCCGGTGGAATTCGCGGCAGGAAGTTGGTGATGAACACGGCCAACATCGTCATGCCGCCCACGCAGTAGTAGACCGCCTCAGCGCCGCCGAAGTTGTACAGCACTCCGGCGATGCCCGGCGCCACGATGCCCGTCATGCTCATCGCCCCCGAACTGAGCGCGATGGCGTTGGTTACTCTCTCTTTGCCGACGATTATTGGCAGAATGGCCTGGCGGGCCGGCATCTGGAACGAAAACATCGCCCCTTGCAGCATCGATGCGACCAGCATGTGGGTCCAGTGGATCATGTCGAGCGCGATCAACGTGCCGATGAAGAACGTCAGGAATGCAGCGGCGGCCTGGGACGCCTGGATCACCAATTTGCGCTCCACCCGGTCGCCGACCACGCCTCCGACCAGGGAGAAGACCAGCAACGTCGGCGCCCACCCCATCCCGACGAGGCTGGTGATGAACGCGCTGCCCGTTATCTCATCGACGAGAATGGTCCGGGCGATCGCCTGCATCTGGAACCCGGACATGCCGAGCAGGGAGCCGAACCACAGGTAACGAAAGTTCCTGACGCTCAGCGAGTCGAACGTACGAGACCAGAACCCGCCCGGAGTTACCGGCGAGTCTGTAGTTTGAGCGGCCTGGTCTTGCGCCATGGGTCGGTAGTTCGTCGGGTAGCTGGGAACAAGGGTGGCGTCAGGGGGTTATTCCTTACGCCGCTCCAGTCCGGGGGGACCGCAATTGCGTTCGGATTCCCTAAGGGTACTCCCGCGATGGTACGGGATTACGCCTAAGCCGTATTTGCGGCGCACCCTACATGGCGTGGTTGGGGGATGTCCGGGAGATTCTTCGCTTCGCTCAAGAATGACAAATGGGTGGCTCGAGAGTGACGTAAGGGCGGTTTGAGAACAACGCGGGGAAAGGTTGTTGCCTGGCGGGAGTGGTGGGGTGGTGGGATGGGTGTGGCCGCGGGTGGGTTTGAACAGCCCGTTTCAGATGTCGCGCTGTTAAACCACTTCCTCTCCTGGGGGAGAGGATTGAG
>CBDCPN010000016.1:0-46877 GCA_965220275.1 Dehalococcoidia bacterium
ATCGGCGAAAAACCTGCGCAGGGCAACGCATCGGTGACTGGCACTGTGACTTACAGGGAGCGGATCGCCCTTTCCCCTGATTCGACGGTAGAAATACAACTTCGGGACACCTCCTATCAGGATGCCGCCTCGATACTCATCGCAGAACAGGTCATTGAGGACCCGGGCCAGGTGCCCATCAAATTCAAGATCTATTACGACCAGGATGACCTGGACACGAGGAACATTTACTCCATCAGCGCCCGCATTTTGGGACCCGATGGGAGTCTCTTGTTCATCAACGACACCGCGTACGACGTGATTACCAGGGGCAATCCGGACAAGGTCGACATGTTGCTGGTAATGGTGAACGCGCCGCCTTTCGAAGAAGTCCCTGTTTCGGTCGTCGGAGCACACCTGCTGCCGCGCGAACCGGAGAACTTGCTGATGGTCAGGTTCCTCCAGTCCACCATCGAGGGTTGCTCGCGGCCGGGCAACGAGGGATTCGAAGTGGATGGCGCCCAGATAAGGGTCTCGTTGACCCGGATGGCTCCGCCGCCCAGTCCCCAGGGCATCCCCTGCGACGAAGGCCTCATCGAGTTGGATACGGTCTTCCATCTGGGGGACCAGGTAGTTCCCGGTCAGACTTACCGCGTGACGGTCAACGGCCAGGTGACCACCGCCTTCACGTTGCCGGAGCCGGACTTCCCGCTATCCACTGTCGAAACCTCGCCGATTGAGCGTGTGGATGTGGAAATCCTCGAAAGCTACCCGGTCCAGTACGCGTTGCGCGTCATTTCCGGCCTGCCAAAAGGCAGTTCATGTTCCATATTCAACGGCTACGAGGTCACGCGCCCAGACTCGAACACAATTGAGGTCACGTTGACCCACCATGGGGTCGCCGAAACAGCGTTGCCTTGTACTGCCGACTACCCCATCGTGGAGACGTACATTCCCCTGGGCACAGACTTTGAGCCCGGGGTGGAATACTCAGTAACGGTAAATTCTGAGACCACCGAGACGTTTGTGGCGCAGTAGCAGCGCCATGGCCCGGCTGTGCTGGCAGGCTAGACGCATCACCGTCAAGACTTACCGGTGATCCGGGCCATGACAGTCCCTCAGTGTCTCCGATGGAAACATCATGTGATCGCACGTCGCAGGTGTTGATCACACACCTCTACTTGTCGGGCCAGGATTGGGCAGGTGTTTCTACTCCCTTAGATCACGGGGCTTTCGTTGTAGGTGGTACCGCCAAAAGTGTGTGTATTTTGGCCCTGGTTAAACCGAAATTCTGCCGGTATTACGGGCTGGCCGTATAATGCGTTGTCTTGAAATTGACCTTCATTCGCTGGGCTGGTCACAGCCAAAACACGTAGACAAGCATGGCTTCACGATTGCAAACGGGACCACCGTCAGGCCCCAAATGGACCAACTTACGGGACCTCGCGCGCCTCAACGAAGGCGCTCCCGTGGAGGTTGAAGCGAAGTTCCTGGTCGAAGGCGCGGAGCAGGCCACGGCGCTTTTCGAATCGCTCGGGTCGACCGAAACGCAGCCGATTACGTCTCTCGACATAGTCGATAGCTACTGGGACACGCCGGACTGGAGTTTATACAGGGCAGGGTGGGCGTACCGATGGCGCGACGCCTCCGGAAGCAAGAGCCTGGCATTGAAGTCAATCGATGGCGGCGACGGCATTTTGCACCGGCGCCGCGAATTGGAGCAGCCCGTCTCTTCGTTTCCCGGAGACAACGGACACGCCCACCATGGCGAGTGGGTAACGGACCAATTTGACGGCCTTGACGTGACGGGTCTGCGGGAACTGTTCAGGGTCAACAATCACCGGCGGCAGATCGACATCCGCACACCGGACGAATCGTTGGTGCGGGCCGCGATCGACCAAACTACCATTTCCACCCCATTGCCGACGGAAGAACCGCCACCCGGCTGCGCGGCATTCATCGAGTTGGAATTGGAATTGGTGGAAGGCCGAGAGGAGTCGTTGCTGCAACTGGCGAAGACTGTACAAAAGAGGTATGGCCTTCTGCGATCGCGCCGAGGGAAGTTCGACCGTGGACTTCAGGCCGCTGGCCTGTCACCTCCGAGCGCGCATGCATCGGAGTCGCTGCACGAAGATTCTTCCTACCTTGCCGAGCTTCACCGGCATGTTTTCTCTCCGGACGACCCGGCCATCCACTTTGCATATCGTTGTTTTCTGGATGAATTTGAAGGGATGTTGGTCGAGGAGCCCGTGGCCTGGGAAGGGTTGGGCCCGGAAGGCGTTCACCAGATGCGGGTCCGCACTCGCCGTCTCAGGGCCGCATTTCGGGCCTTCGGAAACGTGATGCCCGCCGAGACGGTACGAGCGTTTAACGCCGAGTTCAAATGGCTCGCCGCGGCGCTTGGAAAGGTCCGTGATCTGGACGTCTACCAGGCCAACCTCAACGATCACGCTTCCGGAATTCCAAGCGGCGCCAACGAGCATGACGCTGACTATCAACGGCACCTGGAGGACAGGTGGCGGAAAGCACGGAAGCGCCTGTTGGCCTGCATGGCGAGTAAGCGGTATGCACGATTGAAGCGGCGATTCGCCCGCTTCCTCGAGCGCGGACCATCCCAGCGGGCCATCAAGTCCGCTGGGAACGTCACAATCGCCGCCGCTTCCCGTCAACTCATTGGCAAGCGCTTCAAGAGCGTACTTCGTGACGGCCGCGCGGTAACCCCAACTTCATCTGATGATTCGCTCCATTCTTTGAGGATCAATTGCAAACGATTGCGGTATTTGTTCGAGTTCTTCGACCCGGTTTACGACCGCGCCTTTAAGGGTGAAATCAGAAAACTGCGAAGTCTTCAGGACGTGTTGGGAGAATTCCAGGACGCATGCGTCGCAGAGCAGCAGCTTCGAAGTTTCGTGCGGAGCGCGCCCAGGAAAGACCGGAGTCTCGGTCGGTTCACAGCGTTTGGCCACGCGAATAGTGGGCAGGACCGCAAGGAAGCGATCCGTTGGGACGACCTCCCGCAGGCCTGGATGGAGTTCGACCGCGACGGCGCACGGGATGCCGTAGTTACACGAATCGGAGAACCGACCGGTCAATCACGGGCGGAAATCAGCGACCGGCAAGAGGTGTGGGGAACGACAGGCCGGACCCCGAATCCGCCCCGCTATCGCCAGGCGTGTGTAATTCCGTTTCGCCGCGTTGGCCAGGACGTTTCTTATTGCGTGATCACGTCGTTCGATAACACGCGGTGGATCTTCCCCAAAGGTTTCGTCGACGGCGAAGAGACCCTCCAGGAAACCGGCCTGAAGGAAGCATTCGAGGAAGCTGGTCTACACGGCCGGGTCGTCGGACCGCCATTAGGGCGATATGTTTACTCGAAATGGGGTTCCGTCCTGGACGTTGCGGTCCTGCTCATGGAAGTTGAACGCGCTGACGGGGCATGGCTGGAAGGCAGCCGGCTGCGACGATGGACTAGCGCTAAGGAAGCGCTAGACCTAATCGGCAAGCCGGAACTGCGGGAGATGCTGAGGCGCGGGATGCGCCGGCTGTCCGGCTGACATGGCTCCCGCGCGTGGGCCTGTTCGTGTTGTAACGCCAATACGTTACTGCGCTAACAAGGACCCTCACTGCCGACAGCCGGTCTGATCCGCATTTCGCGGAGAGTCGAGTAGTCGAAAAGGTCTTCCCCGGCCTTCAGCGCTTCAATCCAGGATTTGCGGCTGCTGCGGTAGTGCTGGGCGCAACTTTCTTTAGTGGATTCGTCAACCCAGGAAAGGAACTCTTCAAAGTCGGCGATCGCTCGCTCCGAGCGGCCCAGCAACGCGTTTACAAGACCTCTGCTGTTCCTGGACAGACCTTGCGGGTCGTTTGCAACAGCCAGATCGCAGTAGGGGAGCGCCTCTTCCGGCAACCCGCTCACTGCCAACTGCCAGCAGAGGCTCCTGTTGTACGCTGGCTCGTTTGGATCTAGCTCCTGGGCACGACGTAGGTCGTCCAGGGACCTGTTCAGTTCCCCAAGTTCCGAAAAGGTCAGGGCGCGATTGAAGTGGGCCGCGGCCGGGTCAGTTGAAAACCGTATGGCAAGGCTGAACTCATCTATGGCGAGTTGCAAATCGCCACCCAAACCGCGAGCCAGGTAAGCGATCCCGCGATTGAGATGTGCAGAAGCCAGGTCGGGTTCGATCTCAAGGGCTCTTTCGAGGTCTTCGAAAGCGAGATCAAGATCTCCTGGCTCTGCTCTTGCGATGTAGACTCCTGCCCGATTCACGTAGGCGCTGGCGTAGTCCGGGTCTATCGACAAAGCCTCACTCAGGCTTTCAAGCGCGCGGTCAAGGTCCCCGCTTGCGCCTCTCTCTTTGAAAGCGACTGCGATGTTCAGGTGCGTCGCTGCGCGTTCCGGCTTGATTGTCAACGCCCGCGTCAGGTCGTCTATCGCCAAATCAGCATCCCCAGTCCTTCCGCGCTCCGCGTAAGCGAGAGCCCGGCTGTTAAGGGCTTCGACGGATCGAGACTGGAACGCCAGGACCTGCGTAAACAGCCAGATCGCCTCGTCGTAGTCGACCAGGTCTCCACCTAGATACGCTCTTCCAAGGAGGAACCTCAGGTTGGCCAGGGCATCAGGTTCCGAAGGCGGAGGGTCCGACGCCAGGATGAGGACCGACTTGGCCTTGTCAAACTCGTTGCGCTCCAGGTAAACCTGGCCGAGCGTCACCAATGCGACGTGGCGGACCTCTCCCGTCAGGCCAATGTTGATCGTGGAAGGAAGTTCCACCGGAGATGAGGCGATATCCACGACTTGTTGGGCACGCGACGAGGTCTGACTTTGTGGGGCGGTGAACCTGGCAATGACGCGGCCACTGTCGTACTCGCCCCAGATCATCAGAGCCGCGTCGGACCGTTCGATCGCAGCCTCGGCGTCTTCTTCGCCTCCTATCTCCTTCGGCCACTCGACTGTCCGAACGGCCATGAGGTCGGCTTCCTGGATCTCGTCGTCTATGGCGCTCTTGAGTCGCCCCACCACGTTGAAGCCCTGGCCGCCCGACGTGTAGTTTACGAAAGGCGCCAATAGGATGAGTGACTCGCCGTCGGCGGCAGCGGGGTAGACTGTGGTGTCGCGGAGGCTGTCCGCCACCACCAGGACGATCACCGCCGCCACTATCACCGCCACCAGCAGCCCGGCCGCCAGTAACCGCCAATTCAATCGACGCGGTCCCGGCGACCGGCGCGTGGGCGATGCGGCCTGACCTTCCGCGCGGGGAACGGGTGGCGGACTTACTGCCGGTGGAGGTGAAGTTTCCGGTGAAAACCCTGCCGCAAGGAGTAGCTCGTCACTCTCTTCATCCGTCAGGCGCAACAGTTCGGCGCAGCGGATTACATCCTGCCTGTAGCGGGGCCGGGTAGTCGTTCCCTCTTTCCACCGGACGAGGGTCTGACGGCTCACCGGGATTCGACGCGCAAGCTCGGCGTCGCCGATTCCCGTCCGGTCCATGTAGACGGTCAGGAGTTCGGCAAAAGTCTTCAACTGCTACATCTTTGACACGCGTTTCAGTTTGAGTGCAACAACAATGAGTCTCGGATTGTACATAGCCCCGTGTGATCCTGACCGTGTTCGCCAGCGGACTCGGGCCCTGAACGAAAGGCTCACCGACCGGCGGAGATAGTCACACACAGGGAGGTATGAAAGATGTTCAAGAGACTCACGATACTGATCGGGATTGCGGCGCTGATCGCCGTCCTGGCAGCCTGCGGCGGCGAATATGAATCTGGACCGTATGAGCCCGTTGTCGTATCCACAGTGATTGTGGAAAAAGCGGTAACCCAGGTCGAAACAGTCCTGGATCAGACGACACAAGATGTGGAAGGCTTCAACGCAATCGGCGGTAGCGCGACCGTAAACGACGCCGCTTACGACCTGACGTTCTTCAAGCACACCGGCGTCAACCCGTTCATCGACACCGAGGACGACAACCTTTCCACCTTCGCAATAGACGTAGATACGGCGTCGTACACCATTGCGCGGCGGTTCCTGATGGACGGGAACATGCCAGACCCGGACTCGGTCAGGGTCGAGGAATTCGTCAACTACTTCGACCAGGACTACGAGCCGCCGGAGGAGGGCGCCTTCGCGATACACGTCGACGGGTCGCCATCACCGTTCGGAGGCGAAAAGCACTGGATGATGAGGGTAGGCCTGCAGGGCAAGACGGTGGCGGAAGACGACCGCAAAGACGCCACCCTCATATTTGCCATCGACGTTTCCGGCTCCATGGGTCGAGAGGACCGTCTTGGCCTCGTGAAGAGGTCACTCAGGCTACTGGTGGACCAACTTCGGCCCACGGATGAGGTCGGAATTGTCATCTACGGCAGTCGCGGCTCCGTCCTCCTGGAACCCACCGATGGCGGAGAAAAAAGGTCGATTATGGCGGCGATAGACAGGCTCGCCCCGGCCGGTTCCACGTACGTCGAGGAAGGGCTAACCCTTGCATACCGGTTGGCGTCACAGCAGGTGCAGCCAGGACGCATCACCCGGGTCATCCTTCTCTCAGACGGCGTGGGCAACGTAGGTCGCACCGGATCGGACTCCATCCTCCGGCAGATCAGGTCATACGTCGACCAGGGCGTAACGCTCACCACGGTCGGATTCGGGATGGGTAACTACAACGACATCCTCATGGAACAACTCGCCAACGACGGTGACGGCACATACCACTATGTAGACACACTGACCGAAGCGCAGCGCGTGTTCGTCGACAACCTCGTCGGCACACTTCAGAACATTGCCAAGGACACCAAGATCCAGGTGGAATTCAATCCTGAGGTGGTTCGCAGCTACCGCTTGCTGGGGTACGAAAACCGCGCCGTAAAGGACGAACAGTTCCGCGACGACACGGTCGACGCCGGTGAAGTGGGTGCGGGGCACAACGTGACAGCGTTGTACGAGATGAAGCTGCACGATGACGCCGGCGGCACGCTGGCCACGGTCCGCGTTCGTTACGAGGACCCGGACAACGGAGAGGTAAGCGAGATCGAAAGCCCGTTCCAACGCTCTGATTTGGCAGACGATTTCGAGAACGCGTCTCCCCGGTTCCAACTGGCCGCAGTCGTTGCCGAGTACGCTGAAATACTTCGGGAGAGCTACTGGGCGCAGGAAGGTAGCCTTGGCAAGGTCGCCACAGAGGCATCCAGGGTGCTCAGACTGATCCCCGAGGACTCAGACGTAGCGGAATTTGCCGCACTGACAACCCGGGCCGACCGCATAGGATCTTCCGTGGCAGCAGAACGATAGTACGAATCAACTACGGAGCGAGGGGCCGGCCACAGCGCCGGCCCCGTTCGCGTGCGGACAGGTTGTATCCAGGCTGCAGGGCCAGGCAACTCCATCTCTTCCCCAGCTTGGCCGGGACAGTTAGGATTTCGCCATGCCAACTTTGCCTCCCAAGCAACTCACCATGGTTATAGACGGCGCCTCGGTGGACCGACTGCCGGACGTGACCCTGCCCGACGGTTACGTGATCAGGGCGCCACGTCCGGCGGATATAGGAAGTTGGGCCGACACGCTTCAGGCCGGTGGATTCGAAGCCTGGAACGAAGAGAAAGTCCGGGAGTACCTCAAGGACCCCGAACGCCGGGAGGGTTCACGCGTGGTAGAGCAGGGCGGACGTGTGGTGGCCGGCACATTCGCCTCGAGGATCGAAAAACGCCTGATTACAAACGCTGACACCGACGAAGGTGGACCCGAAGAAGCCATTCTCGACTTCGTGGTGACGCACCCCGATCACCGTGGCATGGGCCTGGGCAGAGCTACGTGTACCGGGGTCTCCAGGTTTTTCGTCGCACGCGGATGCAAGACGGTCTCGTTGGGGACGGACGACTGGCGCCTGTCTGCAATCCACGTCTACCTATCGCTGGGTTACAGGCCCATCATGAGCAGGAGCGATATGCCGCCGCGCTGGGCGGCCGTCCAGGAGAAACTGAAGGAGAACGGGCGTGACCACACTTAGACTGGGTCTGGCAGGACTGGGCCACGGCGACACTTTGTTGCAGGCAGCCAGGCCGGAAAACGAATTGCCGTTTCACGTAACGGCCCTTTGCGACGTGAACGAGCAGTTGCTCGCCGCTTCCGCCGCAAAGTACGGAGTCGACGCCGTCACCACGGATTTCGATGAACTGGCCGCGCGCGACGACGTGGACATCGTCGGCGTATACACCCCGGGGCCGCTCCACGCTCCCCAGATTCTCACGGCGCTCGAAAACGGCAAGCACGTCATGGTCACCAAGTCCATGGTCTACACCACGGAGGAAGCGGAGAGCGTGGTGGAAGCCGTCGACCGCTCCGGCCGGGTGCTGCTCGTTACCCAGTCGCTGCGAGGGAGGCTCGACTTCATCGACGCCAAGCGCGCCTGCGACGCCGGTGAGATTGGCGAGCTGTTCATGGCCGAAGCGCATTATGTTCACGACCTGAGACCCGTGTACAAGCGCTCGCCCTGGCGCACCACGATGCCGCAGGACCTTATCCTTGGCGGCGCCTGCCACCCCATAGACCTGCTGCGCTGGTTCATGGGCGACATACACGAGGTCCACTGCGTGGGTCTACGCAGCGGTATCGCGCCGGAATACCCGCAGGGGGACTCATTCTTCATCAACGTCAAGTTCGCCGGCGGCAAGATTGGTCGCATTGCAAACCTGCTCGGCATCGTCGAACCGACTGGCGAGACGATGAACAGCCTCACGGTGTACGGCACGAAGGGAACTATTCGGGACAATGTGAAGACGTTGGACGCCGACGGCGACCTGCCGGAGCGTTCGTACCACGCGCAATTGGGACCGCGCGGAGGACACTACGGCGAAATGGTCGTCATGATGCGGCACATGGCCGACTGCATCCAGAACGGCACGAAGCCGTGGGTGGGCGCCAGGGAAGGCGCCCGCGTGGTCTCGACAGGACTCGCGTGCTGGGAATCGCTCCGCACCGGCAAGCCGGTCAAAGTCCGCAACGAGTTCTGACCGGGCCGCCGCATAGCCCGGTAGGGATTTAGCCCAGGAACCGTCGCAAATGGGCAGCCTCTTCGATGAAGTGGGAGATGTGCATGGGCGCTTCTGGCTGATTGACGCTTGCCCAGATGGCGCTCGTCAGGCCCTCGTGCACCTGGTCCATTTCGGATGTGAACCGGCCCAACAAGGTCAGGTACGGTTCTCCCAGGAGTTCCTGCACGCGGCGTTCGTTGGCGAAGCGCAATGCAGCCCGCAGGTCTCCGAACAGGCTTGGGTAAACATCCTTGACGTACAGGATGTCGCTCTCGGTCAAGGATGCAAGGCCCAGCAGTTCCGGCGGGATTCCGATGGAGTAGAGTGACGCCGTAAAGCTGATCGCGCGGGGGAGTGTCACACCGCCGACTCCGCCGAGGGAGCGCCCGTATCCGAAAAGGCCGACGTGCATTTTGCGCTCGCGCCGCTTCGGCACGTGGGCCGACACGGCCTTGATGGTGTCCGTCAACCTGCGTACGTTTGCCTGGTATTCGACGTTAGTCTTGTCGATGATCTCGCGTGCGCGGTCCTCCTTGATCGGCACGGGCTCGCCCCGCACGTGTGAGCGAATCTGCTCAATGCCTTCGCGGACAACTTCAGTGTCGTAGTCGTATTTGAATGCAGACTGGACCGTAAGAGTTTGCGCGGTTGGGTACTCGACGTGGGCGCGCTCGATATTCAACGGAGTGAGATGGCCTCTGAATGGCACCGAACCGGCGCCAATGATGGGGTAGAGCGGCAGGCCCAGTCTTTCTTCGAGACTGTGCAGGCGCAGCAGGCCCACCTTCAACATCAATTCCGCGCCGATTATCCCGTAATTAAGGGCCGGGTCGCTCCTCGCCAGGAATACACGCTGGTACGGCAGGTCCCGGTCCTGCACGTACTCTTCCACGATCCGGTCGCATGCCAGCAGGCTGTCCATGTCCTCGATGAGGGGGATGACTCGAACTCGTTTTGGAAGAAATTCACCCACCCAGTCCCTTACGGTCTGGTCTTTTATGAGTACCTGGTCTTCATGACCCACTATCACTTTTCGATAGTAGGCCTCCACCAGGGAGACCTCTTCCGCGGACGTGGTGAGCGGGAGGATCACCTCCTGGATCGGTACGGCGTGATCCTCTCCATAGAAGCTGTGCGCCATGTCCCAGGCTGAAGGCACGCTCTGCAGCGCCTCCACCATTGACTTGCGCATGTCGTGCTCTATGTGCGGGTTTGGCACGCGCAGCGTCAGGGCGATATCGCGTCCAAGGTGGTGTTCGTTACGAAAGAAGTCGGGGTAACTGGTCAGGAGTTTCCGGACGACCTGCGCGTCGGCCTCCTTGCCTTCGGAGTCCCACATCTGCTCATCGCAACCCATGGCATAGACGCTTGCGGCCTCGGCCACTTCCCCCTCACCCTTCAAGACCCCTGCCTCGTCGGCATATGGAGCAGGAGTCGCGTTATCTGGGTGCTGGGTGCTCATCACCTTTGGAATCAGGCTCATGGCGCGCCTCCCATCAATACAAATGTCCGGATGAGTTCAGGATCCAGTCCGCTCGGCTACAGAGTGTATTGGGTCGGTCAAGGTGGGTCCCGGCCGGTGCCCACAGGAGGAGGACCGCAAACGGCGGGCAACCGAACATGCACTAACAGTTGATTCGGGAAACCTGGTGGAATTGACGTGGACGGCAAGTGGCGCCGTCTTCGAGATGCGGCTGGGGTCCCAGGCCAACCTGCAATGCGCCCGTATTGCCCCTCCGGTTATGTCTTCGCCTGGATGACGACCCGTCCACCGGTCTCGACTTCGATGTTCAGGTTGTGCCGGTCCAGCAACAACATGCCCACAAGCGGCGTGGAATCGACCGCGTAGGTGTCCACGTATCTCGGCTGACCGTCCCATAGGACCGTTGCCCCGTAAACGTCGAACGAGGCCTCTTGCCCATCGGCAAGAATCGCATGGCCCTGCATGGCAAATGGCAAGTCCAACTCCGCCACCACCTCCGGCGGTAAGGTGAGGAAACTGTTGAACCCAGTATCCACAACCGCATCGATCTCCCGCTCGAGGCCTGACGGACCACGCAGAGGAAGAGTGATGACTGCCTCATAGTCAGCGTTCACGAGACCCTCGATCATCCACCCCTCCGAATAGAACCGTGCCCGAAGTGGCATAGTCCCCGGTATCCGACACGGACGCCCCAGATGTTGGCATCCGGACGCCGCTCCCGCAGGCGCTCCGATGCCGTAACCGCCATGTCGGCGATAGCGTAGTCACCGCTGTCGACGTCGATGGCAACTATCCTCCCGTGGTGGTCTGCTTCGACCTGGGGTCGGATGTCCCGCTCGTATATCTCGTCGCCGAGACGGGCAGTCTCTTCGCGGGACCGGCGAGGAGTTGCCCCCGCTTTCATCCCCTGCGCGTCTGCAGGGGCTTCTGTATCTCTCATCTGTTCACCTCGCAACAATCACATGTTAATGATTCGCTGTGGCTTCCGGAAATGACATGTCGCACGTCGACCGGAATTCAGGACCGCGAACGCGGAATAGGTAAGTGTCACCAACGTACATATGGGTGGTGGGCCTGCCAGGACTGAACTGCGAACTTTTCGCCGGGAGTTCGTTATATGAGGATTGTGCCTATCAGCCCCGGATAGACCCTCACCACCCCTCCGCCTCACTAGATTTGGGGCTCTTCCAACTCCGGCTTGACTGGTCCCATGTCTTCACCCACTCCTGCAAATGGCTGGGGATGTGGTTTCTGCCAGCTTGAGGGTATCGCCTCTTGACATGCAACCCTGGGGTTGCGTATTATCTGTGTGCATGCACACAGACCTGGTATTCAATGCACTCGCGGACCCAACGCGAAGATTGATGCTGGACGAGCTCTCTGAGCGCAACGAGCAGACGCTCTACGAGCTCACAGCGCGCTTGATCATGCGGCACGAGGTCGCCATCTCCCGACAGGCCCTGGCCAAGCACATTGATCTCCTGGAAAAAGCGGGGCTCGTGAGCTCAGAGAAGCGTGGCAAGTATCGGATGCTTGTCTTCAACGACGAACCCCTCAGGGCTGTCATGGATCGATGGCTCAAGTGACACCAGGAAAAGAAAAGGAGACCGGATATGCGTATCACACTCACCGGCGTTTTCGTAAGAGACCAGGACGAAGCTCTGAGGTTCTACACGGAGACCCTCGGCTTTGTGAAGAAGCATGACGTCCCCGTTGGGGAATTCAAGTGGCTTACCGTCGTCTCGCCCGAAGACCCGGATGGGACCGAGCTTCTGCTTGAACCAAATGAAAACCCGGTAGCACAGGAATATCAAAAAGGGATATTTGACCAGGGCATCCCAGCGGCGTCCTTTAGCGTTACGGACATCCGTGCAGAGTATGAGAAACTGAAGTCACTGGGCGTGGCTTTTACTATGGAGCCAACAGAATTGGCCAACGTCACTATTGCAGTCTTTGACGACACCTGCGGCAACCTGGTCCAGATAATGCAGACGTAACTACGATCGATCAGACTGCCCTATTGGGGTCGCGGGCGCAGCCTGGTCCGTCAGGCACTTGGTGGAGCTGACGGGATTCGAACCCGTGACCCCCTGCTTGCAAAGCAGGTGCTCTCCCACTGAGCTACAGCCCCATCGTTTGACAAGTCGCGCCGCCCCGGTCGGCCTCACTTGACTGGTCGGACCCCGTGTGCCGTATGAACACGACAACGGCGCGTATGCGACTCAGCCGGCCTTCGCCTGGTGAAATGGCAAAGCCTGCCGGCGCACCGTCACACAACCATTATGCATGTATCGGGCTGTAATCGCTCGAAATAGGACGGCGGTGTTGGCCCTGTCGATCAATTGGGGCCCGGGGAGAGACTGCCCCGCGGGGCAGGGGAGTGCCGGGCCTGTCACGTCCGTAGGTGGGCGGCTAGCGACGGAAAGGTCGTTCAGCCCGGTTCCTCTTCGCGTTGTCGTTCGCGGGACTCCTCCCGTATCTCGAGAATCCTGCCCCTGATGATCCAGGCGGCGGCGAGCAGCACGATGATTGCAATGGGCAATACGAAGGGGCGGGTGAACTCCCTTATCTCGTCGAAGTTCTGCCCCAGAACATAGCCGGCCCAGGCCAACGCAAGGCACCACGGAAAAGCTCCGATGAAAGTGAATAGGGTGAACCTGGGCACGCTCATCCGCGCGACGCCTGCTGGGATGGAGATGAAATGGCGCACGCCCGGTATCAGCCGGCCGATCAGGATTGTGATCTCGCCGCGCGTCTCAAACCAACTGTCCGCCCGTTCGATGTCCTTGCGCGTGATCAACAGGTACTTACCGTACTTCTCGATCAGCGGGCGGCCCCCAGCCCGGGCCACGTAGTACTCCACCAGTGATCCAATGACGCTGCCGATCCCCCCGGCCAGTCCTGCCAGCAGTACGAATTCGAACCCCAGCCCGCGTTCCGCGATCAGCCTCCAGCCGGCCATGGGCATCACGACCTCGGAGGGCAGGGGAACGGCCGTGCTCTCGATCGCCATGAGCACGACGATTCCCGTCCACCCGATGGCGTCGAAAACGTCAGCCGAAAATTCTAGGAGGATGTCCTCCAGGGAGTGAAGTAGTTCCAGGGGATCTCTTGGCGGCTGACCGACTCAGGGTCGAGTTTGTGACGCGGGGTCGACGAATGGACCTAAAGATTGTAGCCGTCGGAGGTCCGGTAGGGGAGAGCAGAGGGGGCGTCGTCTGACGGCAACCCGCCAACGCGGTTAATCGTGTGCCAAATCCTGGGCGCACCCCAGATCCAACTCGACAACGGCCGTAGAGCCCGCTCAACGGCGGTGAGGCGCCTTAGTACCGGCAGGGCAGGGCGAAGGGCGTTGATTGAAATTAGGCACGCGGGCCTGCACCCAGGCTCGATTCGAACGCGCGATCTGTTGCAGCGAGACTCGATGGTCGGCAGGGCAGGGGACTGGACATTGCGCCGCGCGGATACGCCACCCTGCAAACGCTGCCACAACCCGCCACCGCAGTCGTCTGTTCGCCAAATCAAGGGCGGACCCCAAATCCAACTCAACAACGGCCGTAGAGCCCGTTCGACGGCTGTGAGGCGCCTTAGTACCAGCAGGGCAGTTTGAAGGGCCTTGTTTGGATTTAGATTTGCACGTCCGCACCGGTGCTCGATGCGGACGCGCGATCTGTTGCGGCAGGACTCGACGGTCGGCGAGGCAGGGGACTGGACATTGCGCCGCACGGATAAGCCGACCTGGAAATCGCCCCCGGATGCCGGCTTTTGACGGCTCTTGGCCTGATTTGTCGCACGCTTCACGCCGGAATGTGCTGGACATGTCGCGTCAGACATTGCATCATACGTGCAAGATACACGCGTCTCCAGGCGCGGCTTCGAGGACCGGGTGAAACCGCCATTTCAAACTTAAAACAGGCACCAAACACCTCATCGGTCAAGCCGATGAGCAGGTGTTAATTGTTACTAGTTTTATCTTTGTTCGAAACAACAACGGAACAAGAACCAAACAAGACCCATTCAAATGATTGACGGCGTTCCATACGATGATCTATCGTGTATGAAACACTTTTCCCAGCGTAATGGGACTGTGGGACGGCAGTTTTAAGGCTGGCTCTGCGCGCAACGGGAGCCCGAATACCGAGCCGACCTGATCGCTAGAAATTGGAGGCGGTGCCTCGATGACGATGAAAAAGACCCCCAAGATGGTGGCCGCCGAAAAAAGGCTGCGGCGGCCCCTCGAGAAAGCCCTGCCCGAGTTGATCAACGACAACGGACTGACGGCCACGGCCAAGCGCCTGGGGGTCAGCAAGGCGACACTGAGCTACTGGCTGCTGAAGTTGGGAATCACTCTGCGAAGGGTGGCCCTGGCCCCCGGCGAGACGATTGAAGTCAAGCGGGTGAGCGACTAACTTGCCATTCGCGTGATTGACCCTTATTTTTGGCCGATGGTAGGGTAGTGAAACGATTCACGAACTAACCGTGCGCGTCGGCTTAAGAACGGGTCCCCAAGACCCCGGTCCGGCCTCACGGGACTCAACAACTGAGGGACCTCCGGAGTGGCAAGACTAAGACTGGCAGGATTCGTCGCGATATTGGCCATTGCAGCTTCAGCGTTCGTTGCCTGCTCAGATGCCATCCAACCTACGGCTACCCCACCGCCATTCAATCCCACCCCTGCGCTATCGCCCGATAGGGAGGCCTCCGGCCAGCAGTTCCAGATAAGCAACATCCTGGTGACGGCAGGAGACCCCACAAACGGCGAAAGCCTCTTCGTCTCCCAGGCGTGCTCAGGTTGTCACCGCACCGACACGGAGACCCTCACCGGCCCTGGTATGAGCGGTATCGCCGAAAGGGCGGCAGAGCGTAACCCCCCGTTGTCAGCCGACGAGTACATGGCCGAGTCCATACTCGATCCCGGCGCCTTCGTGGTCGAGGGATTCGACCCGCTCATGCCGTCAATCGTGGGACTCACCGACCAGGACGTGGCGGATCTGATCGCGTATCTGAAGACCCTGCCTTAATAGGCCGGCGTCCTATTGACCTCGTACTGGCCAGACCTTTAGCTGTCTGAACTCGCGGAAACTGACGCCCTGGCTATCAGGGCCGCCGTGTATCCGGCCGCAAACCCGTTGTCAATGTTCACGACCGTCACGCCGGGCGAACACGAGTTCAACATAGCCAGCAGGGCAGTGACGCCGCCGAGGTTGGCGCCGTAGCCGACGCTCGTGGGCACGGCGATGACCGGCGCTCTCACGAGACCCGCGACGACACTGGGTAGGGCGCCCTCCATACCGGCGACCACAACCAGGACGCGGGCTCGTCGCAGGTCCTCTAGCCGGTCGAGCAGCCGGTGCAGACCGGCGATCCCGATGTCGTTTATGCGGTGGACCTCACATCCCATGAGCGTGGCCGTTATCGCGGCTTCCTCTGCCACGGGCAGGTCCGAAGTGCCTGCACATGCGATCGCAACGCCCTCGACCCGCGGCCCGGGTGGCCGTTCGTCCGCCCAGATCACTCTCGCGGACTGGTTGAACCGGGCGGTGGGAATCTTCTTTTCGACCGCTTCCAACGCCTCGGGAGTCGTGCGAGTCACCAGGACCATGCCCGAATGTGCATATATCTCCGCCGCAATCGCCGCGATCTGCTCCGGTTCTTTCCCGTCCCCGTAGATGACTTCGGGGAAACCGGTCCGGGATTCGCGTCCAATATCCACTCGCGCAAACCCCAGGTTTCTCGCCGGTCCGAGCTGGGATTTGAGCGATTCTGCGCCGTCTGCGGCTGAAAGGGACCCGGACTCAACTTGAACGAGGATGTCGCGGATCAGTTCTTCTGTGTTCATGTGCGTGTCCGGCGTTGGTGTGGTGCGAATTCGAGGAGTCTGGGTGTTGCGGGATCGGCCAGGCAAATTGACTATACTTTGTGGTCGTCCCTATACTCAGCCGCCTATCTTGTGGTGAATTTCTCTTAGCAGAGGTCGGTATATGTGGGTAACTTGCCTTCAGGAAAATCTTAGTCGCGGACTCGCAACGGTCGGCAGGGCGGTAGCCAGCCGCGCCACGTTGCCGGTTACGCAAAACGTTCTGCTCCAGGCAGATGGTAATCGCCTGAAGATTACCGCTACAAACCTGGAAATTGCCATCAGCACCTGGATCGGGGCGCAGATCGAAGGCGAAGGCGCCGTAACCATACCGGCCAGGACGCTTTCCGATTTCGTAAACCTGTTGCCTCCCCAGAAGGTCGAGATAGACCTCACAACCGACCCGTGGGGCATAAACCTCAAGTGCGCCAATTTCACTGCCAACCTGAACGGCACGAATCCGGATGACTTCCCGCCGATTCCGACCGTAGAAGACGGCGCCTCCGCGAGTATTCCGGCCGACAACCTGAGAGGTTCTCTCGAACGCGTCGTGTTTGCGGCGGCCACCGATGACTCAAGGCCGGTCCTCACGGGCGTGAAGATGGACATTTCGGGCAGCGAGTACACAGTCGCCGCTGCCGATGGATTCCGGCTCGCGGTCGAGAGCGGAAACCTCGCCGAGGAGACCGAGGCAGAGATCGGCGTGATCGTGCCGTCCAGAACTTTGAACGAGATCCTCCGGCAACTGGGAGACCAGACTTCTAACGTAGAAGTCAGGGTCACCGAGGCCAGGAGCCAGGCCCTCTTCGCGCTCGAGAACGTCGAAGTGGTGAGCCAACTGGTGCAGGGCGTATTCCCAGACTACGAAAAGTTGATACCGACGAGCCACGGGACCTCCGTTAAGGTGGACCTGGAGGACTTCGCGCGTGCCACGCGTGCCGCCTCAATCTTCGCGAGGGACGGCAGCGGCATCGTGAGGCTGTACATCAACCCGGCAGAGTCCGGACCGGGCGGTGAGATCAGGGTGCAGTCGAGGGCCGAAGACGTCGGAAACAACGAAAGCATCATCCAGGCGGACGTAGAGGGTGAAGAATCGAAGGTGGCGTTCAACAGCAAGTTCCTGACGGACGTGCTCGCTGTGATGGGCGGAGAGGATGTCACCCTGGAGACCACCACGTCATCGAGCCCCGGAGTCGTACGGGCTACAAGGCACCAGGGCTACACCCACGTGGTAATGCCCATGTTCGTCCAGTGGTGAAGACCGCGGACCTTCACCGGTAGGGCAGAGCTGCCGCCTCGTACGCCACCCGGCGTGTTCCGACCGCCTTCGACGGCGCGTTTTTGCGTTCTGGTTAGTGGTAAGAATACTCTTCGTCACTTTGAGATCCGGCCCCCGTGGGCTTGTAACAGCAATAAAACCCGCTGCTACCTATGCGCTCTAGCGAATCCCCTGATATCGTCGCGGCGTTGAACGTCAGGAACACTGATCACAAGTCGCCGGGTCAACGGCGAGGAGACTAAGGGGGCGCACTTATGGGCGAGTTTTCAGGGAAGATTGCGATTGTCACAGGGGGAGCGCTCGGGATGGGCCGGGCCGCCGCGCTCGCGTTCGCCAATGAAGGCGCCAAAGTGGCCGTAGCCGACATCGATGAGGCCGCCGGCGCTCAAACGGTCCAGGATATGTCTGGATCCGAGGGCGAGGGCATCAACATCACTGCGGATCTGGGCGACTCCGCCGACTGCCGCCGGGTTGTCAGCGAGACGGTGGACGCATTCGGCGGAGTGGATATCGTATTCAACAACGTGGGGATACAGCCCTCCGAGTCCTACGCAAACGCGGTGGACCTGCCGGAAGAGACGTGGGACCGCATCATCGCCGTCAATCTCAAGAGTCGTTTCCTGATAGCCAAGCACGCCATTCCCCACATGCAAGCGCGCGGCGGCGGCGTGATCATCAACAACGCCAGCGTCCAGGGACTGCAGTCGATGGGAGGAGTATCGGCCTATGCCGCCAGCAAGGGTGGCGATTTGTCGCTCACTCGACAGCTCTCTATCGACTTTGCGTCGGACAACATTCGGGTGCTCGCAATCTGCCCCGGCTCCATCGACACGCCAATGTTGAGGAACGCAGCCGCCACTACCGGCAGGGACATCGAACTCGAACTCATCGACTACGGCAAGGCCCATCCGCTTGGGCGAGTCGGAAGGGCGGAGGAGATAGCCAACGTCGTCCTGTTCCTCGCCAGCGACAAGGCCTCGTTCATGACCGGCGAACACGTCGCCGTTGACGGCGGCATGATGGCCGTGGGCGCCTGGGCAACCGGGGCCGGGGCTGACCTCTAGTCCGTACGACTGCGCCCGCGCATTCGGGCATCGGCGCGTGCGCTCAGATGTAGGCGATGCTGCCGTCCGGCATGACTTCATCGCCGCGATGCCATGGGCGCACGTACGGCCGGGCCTCGATCTCGGCGTCGACTATGTCTATGCCGAGGCCCGGCCCCTCGGGGATCTCAAAGTAGCCGTCGACGGGGCGGGGCGGCGCGGTGACGGTGGCAGCCTCCGTCTCGTTGGGGGTACGAAATTCCTGTATCAGGAAATTTGGTGTCGCAGCGTCGAAGTGCAGGTTGACCATCGTTGCGACCGGACCCAGCGGGTTGTGCGGCGCCACGACGAGATCGTGGGCTTCGGCGTTGAAGGCGACCTTGCGCATTTCCAGCAGGCCGCCCACGATGCAGACGTCGGGCTGCAGAATGTCCACGGCGCCGTCCCTGATCAAGTCGCCCAATTCATATTTTGTGTACAGGCATTCGCCCGTGGCCAGGGCGAAGGGCATCTTCCGGCGCAGGTAGGCCATTGCCCGGCGGTTTTCCATGCGCAGAGGCTCTTCCATGAAGAACGGCCTGAATTCCGCCAGGACATCCGAAAGTTCGAGCACCCGGGCCGACTCGAAGATTGCCGCGTGCGCGTCCAGGCCGATGTCGACGTCCGGCCCGACGGCCTCCCGCAGCGCGCTGAGCCTCGTTCGCGCGTCCACCAGCGCCGCCTCCCACGTCATGTTCCGCCAGTTCGGGCCTAGCGGGCCGATCTTGAGTGCGGTGAACCTCTGACTTTCAACGAGATCGCGCCCGTTTGCGGCGAGTTCCTCCGGCGATTCGCCCCCAACACCGTGGTAGGCGCGGATGCGGTCGCGGACCCTGCCGCCCAGCAACTGGTAAACGGGGACGCCGCGAGCCTTACCGGCGATGTCCCAGAGAGACTGCTCTATGCCGGATATGGCCGCCATGCCGGTTGAGCCCGGCGGGAACCTGGCGCCCTGGTACATCATGGCCCACGCCCGTTCGATCTCGAGCGGGTTACGGCCGACTAGCTGCTCCGCAAAGTACGCGACCCAGTGCGGCGTGGCCAGGTCCGGCCCGACCCTGTACGCCTCGCCCACTCCGTATATGCCGCTGTCCGTGTGCGTCCGCACGTAGACCGCGTTGTTAAGAGTGGGGGAGCCCGCTATCAGGCATTCGATTTCGGTGATTTTCATGGCGTGGCAGGTGGTGCGGCGTATGGCGACTGGCTAAATGAAAGCTGGGGACCCGTCGTCATGGACCGGGAAACCGCGGTCCCAGTGTTGCGGCGGGTTCTTTGCAATTGCTTCGAGGTCCAGTTCCATCCCGATTCCGGGCTTCGTGGGCAGTTCGAAGTACCCGTCGACGGGGCTCAATGCCTCGTCGACGAATTCGGCCTTCTTGCGCTTGTGGTCGGAACCCCATTCCAGGATCGTGAAGTTGGGGATACTGGCGGCCAGGTGCACCGCCGTTGCGGTCGAAAGCAGGCCCAGGGGATTGTGGGGCGCCACCGTGACGTAGTGCGCTTCGGCGATGGCCGCTATCTTCTTCGCCTCCAGAAGGCCGCCGCAGCAGAGCAGGTCCGGCTGGATTATGTCCACCGCATCAGCGTCCAGCAACTCGGCGAACCTGGCTATCCCGTAGAGGTTCTCGCCGGTTGCGAGTGCGACCCTGAAATCCTGCCGCAGTCGGGCGGTCGAGCCGATGAACTCGGCGCGGGCGGGTTCCTCGACGAACATCAGCCGGTAGGGCGTGAGTACGTTTACGAGTTCCAGGGCCTTGGCCGGCTCCCGGAGCTTCACGTGGATGTCGATGGCTATCCCGGCGGACTCACCAACCGCCTCGCGCAGCGCCGATATGCGGGTTTCCGATTCCCGCAGGACCCGTCCCCACGGCAATTCAGGCCAATTGGAAGGAAACGGGCTGGTCTTGAACGCCGTGTACCCCTCGGCCTTCAGCTCCAGCGCCCGTTCCACCAGGGCCTCGGGCGAACCGCCGTGCGTCCCGTGGTAGACGCGCACCCGGTCACGTGTGGGTCCGCCGAATAGGCTGTACACGGGTTCTTCGGCCACCTTGCCGGCGATGTCCCACAGCGCATGGTCGATTCCGGAAAGGGCGGACCACGCCACCTGTCCCAGGGGAAACCGCATAGTGTTCTTGGCGCGCCGGAGTAGCCACTCGATTCGGGACGGGTCCTGGCCCACGAACCAGGGCTTCATCTCGTCGATGTTTGCGACTATCGCCTCGTCGGGCCCGATCGAATAGGGCTGGCCGTTCCCCGTCACACCTTCATCGGTGTGCACCTGGAGGAATACGGCGTTCCGGCTACCGTCAGAAGCGCGATATGTCTTGATGTCGGTAATTTTCAAGGGTCGTTCTCACAGACCGCACAATCGTGCGGCCGCCGCAGTATAACGGGCAACGGCTTTCTTGAGGCTCAGATAACCTTGTAGCACGAGAAGGCGTGATGAAACGGGCTGCGAGACAGATTCGACCGGGTGCCCCGATAGGCAGGGCTGCGCGGTGCCTGCTGGCCCTGGCCCTTTTGGCCGCGGGTCTTGCCGGACTCGCCGAGTCGGGCAGGGCAGAGGCCGCGCAGGCCGGCGAGAACGTCGCAAGGGTCATAGAACTCGATGGCGCCATAGACAACGTTTCGGCCCGGTACATCAAGCGCGGCCTTGAAAGCGCCGCTTCCGACGGTGTCAGCGTCGTCATCATCGAACTGGACACGCCCGGCGGCCTGCTCGACGCCACACGCACCATAGTGGCCGACATTTTCGCTTCGCCGGTCCCGGTCGTGGTCTACGTGGCGCCGCAGGGTGCGCAGGCCGCAAGCGCAGGGACCTTCGTCGCCGCCGCAGCGTCAATCGCGGCGATGGCCCCTGCCACGAACATCGGCGCCGCCTCCGTGGTGGGCCCCGGTGGAGAAGACCTTCCGGAAACCCTGCAAAAGAAGGCAAACGAAGACGCTGCAGCCTTCCTCAGGAGCATCGCCGACAGGCGGGATAGGCCCGGGGACGCTTTGGAGGCCGCGGTCTTCGAGGCAGCGGCCTACTCAGCCGAAGAGTCGGTCGAACTCGGAATCGCCGACCTTGTGGCCACGAACACCGGAGACCTCCTGTCGCAACTCGACGGATTGGAAGTCGAGGTCTCCGACGAGAAGACCGTAACCCTCCAGACTACGGGCATGGTCGTCGAGCGCGTGGACATGAACGTAATCGAGCGCAGTCTATCGATCCTGGCGAATCCGAACATCGCGTTCCTGTTGATTTCCATCGGCGGCATTGCCCTTATCGTGGAGATCTGGAACATCGGCCTATGGATACCCGGCACGATTGGCGTGATCCTGTTGCTGCTGGGATTCGCAGGAGTCGGGCAACTGCCATTCTCCTGGGCCGGCGTGGGCCTGATGGTCCTGGCCATGGTGTTGTTCCTGCTGGAGGCGCAGGCCCCGGGAGTCGGCTATTTTGGCGCTGCCGGGACGGTCTGTTTGATCCTGGGCGGCATATTCCTCGTGGGGTTCTTCGGGACACCGGAGATCCCGGGACCGCAGATCGGCGTGAGCAAATGGTTGCTATACAGCGTTGGGGCGGTGGCCGGTCTCGTGGTCCTGTGGTTCGCCAACGAGGTCCGCAAGTCCCGGCGTGACGACCGCTACGTCAGTCCGCTGTCTCATGAACGGATTATCGGCATGGAGGCCGTCGTAGAGGTTAGACTTGCACCGGCGGGCGAGGTCCGCTTGTCAGGAGAGACCTGGTCAGCGGAGCTCGAAGGGCCCGGAGTCGCCGAGATCGGCGAGAAGGTCGTAGTCTCCCGCAGGGAAGATATCAAGCTGTTCGTGGCGCGTCCGGAGCAAGTGCAACAAGATAATCGTCCGGAATCGGACCAAACCTGAGGCTCCGGCCGGGAGATTCGGGTAAGCAGCGAAAGGAACAATTGAATGGGGATCATTAACTTTGTCAGGGACTACGAACGAATAGGGCGGTTCAGGCTGGGCCGGTTCGAGGGGATGATGGGCCCCGGCATCGTATTTGCCATCCCGATCCTGCATCAGATCATCAAGGTGGACACCCGAACCCAGTTGATCGACATCCCGAGGCAGACCAACATCACCAGGGACAACGCCTCGATCGACATCGATTTCCTCGTGTACATGCGGGTGGATATCAATGAGGCTGAAAAGGCGATCCTGGAGGTCGAAGAGTACCGGATGGCCGTGGTTGGCCTGGCGACGACGACCCTTAGGGCCGTAATCGGTGACATCGCCCTCGACGAGGTGCTCTCGCAACGGGACCGCATCAACGAGGCGATCCGGTCCAGGCTCGACCAGGAAACTGGACGTTGGGGCATCAAGGTCACGAACGTGGAGATTCGCGAGATCGACCCGCCGAGGGAGATCCAGGAAGCGATGAACCGGCAGATGTCGGCCGAAAGAGTGAGAAGGGCGGTCGTGCTGGAGGCCGACGGCACTCGAGAGGCGAGCATCACGGTCGCCGAAGGTGAAAAGCAGGCCGCGATTCTCAAAGCGGAAGGCGAACGCCAATCCGAGATTCTCCAGGCCGAAGGCGACCAGCAGGCCGCCGTGCTGAGGGCGCAGGGATTCTCGGACGCCCTCGAGCGGATCTTCCAGGTTGCGAAGGGCGTCGATTCCAACACGATGTCGCTCCAGTACCTGGACACGTTGAGGAACATCGGCTCGAGCCCGTCTTCGAAGTTCATCTTCCCGATGGAATTCACCCGGCTTCTCGGGAACGTTGCCGGCGCGTTTGGCGGCGGTTCCGACGACGACGGCAAGAAGTAAACCGGCTTTGGTTCGTACGGCGGGGCATGTTTCTAATGCCCCGCCGTATTTTTTGTGGGACGGGGTGGTGGTTGCCGCGCCCGTCCCGCGTCCCACCGTGGGTGCCGGCCCCGCTTCGGGGAGCCTGTCTCAATAGTCCCCTCTCCCGTTTCGCGGGAGAGGGTTAGGGTGAGGGCATGGGGTGAAATCGTGAGTCCCTCATTCGATACGACGATTTCGGTTGTCCGACGTCGCGCCCTCACCTCAATCCTCTCCCCCAGGAGAGGAGGCAAGCTAGCCCGGGAGACTTCTGAGACAAGCTGCGGGGTGTGGGGTGACCCCGTATCAAGTACGGGGCAGGCTACCCCATCGGGGTCCGGCACGACGGTTTTGTTTTTGGCGCGTTGAAGCAACCCCGGGGGTTGCCCGGAGTTGCCTCGGTTGACAGTGTCTCTGTAAGTCGTTCCCACGCCCGGCCGGAACCGTGAGGCGTTGTTGGGAAGTATGTTTCCTCGGTCTTCTCCGCACAGTCCTACAACCGACGGTAGTGACGGCAATTTGCTCGCTCACGCGTCGGCGGTCGAACCGGGGCCGAAGACGGTTTCGGCTCTACAGCCGCGCCCGGCTTGTGGGGCGCTTATGGGCGTCTGAGGGAAAGACGCATTCGCTATCGGACCTTCAGCTTGATCTCTGGGGCGAACTTCCGATAGCTCCCCAGGCATCTCTCAGCCTGCGGGCCCCGAGTCACCATAGTCGGGGTCTAAGCTGCCACGCCAACGTAAACAGCCTATGTGCGAGTCGTTCCATTTCCCTTGTCGGCTTTGCAGCCGGGGGGCCTGGAATCCACGCATAGCCCATGTCTGCTTCCCTGGAGAGCACGTACTTTCTCGTTCCGCAACGGGCTTTAACACGGGGGGAGGAATTGGTACCCCCGATGCCTGCAGGAGTTTGTCCCGTTGCTGTTCGATCAGAGTGGCTGTGATGAATGCGTCGTAATGCACGACTCGATATTGATATTAGAACACATGTTCGTGCATGTCAAATGTTTTGTGGGGTGGATTTTGGGGGGGTGGGGGTTGTAGCCGCGCCGCCCGTCCGCCCCGGCGGGTACCCACAAGAGGCACCCCTACATACGTGGTTGGCCGGATTGCAGGTTGGTGGGGGTAGCCGCGCTGGCCAGGGCCGTTCACGAACGGCCCCTACGGGGCTGGTTGGCCGGTGTGCGGGTGTGGTTGTGTAGCGGGTTGGTGGAGGTAGCCGCGCCCGTCCCGCGCCCCACCGTGGGTACCGGGTTTCCCCGGTAAGACGAGTTGAAGCGCGTCCCACCGTGGGTACCGGCCCCGCATCGGAGTGCGGGGTGACGATAGAGGGCACGACGGGAGAGGGGTGTGTGATGGGGTGGCGAGTGTGGTTGTTGGATGGGTGGGAGGTCCTTCGCTTCGCTCGAGGACGACATTAAGAGGGGGCCGAGGACGACATGATGAGGGGGTCGGGGAACGGGCGGTGATGTGAAGGGGTGGATGGGGTTGGGGTACCCGCGCCGTCCATCCGCCCCGGCGGGCGCCCACATCCCAGCGCACCCTAAAGGTGTGGTTGGCCGGAGAGCGGGACTGGGATGGATAAATTCGGGCCGCGTGACGGTGGAACGCCAGGTGGGGCAGGGGACGGTGAAAGGGGTCCGTAGGGCGTCTTTGGGTAGGTTCCAGGCCGGGTGGGGGAGTGCGGGCGGCAATTTGAGAGGCTGGCGGCTGGGTCTGCGTGGGGCAGGGAAGCGGCGTTTTTTGAATTGATCGGGTTGGAGACGACGGCGAGTGCCTTTGGCCTGACGGCAGAACGATGGCGGTATAGCGGCTGTTTTGCGGCGTAAACACCCAGTCTATGCCGCGACGGCGGCAACTTTACTTGAGCGGCGGCGTGTTTTGCGGCAAAATGCCTTGTGTGCAGTTCGGCTTGAGTTGAAGCCTGTACTGGCTGCATCTCGCCGCAGCGCCGATTTAATTGACGTTGGCCGGAAACGGCCCAAACTGCCCGTTCGCAGTGGGGACCGGTATCCGAAGTCATCCCGGAGGTTTGAAACGCCTGTATGGCCCGTTTGGGAGATTGGGAATACCCGGAGATCAACCTCAGCGCGTCGATCGACGTCGGCAGGAAGATCACGCGTGAGTTTTCCGGAGAGGTGTCCAGGACGGGACTGGCCCGTTCGCTGGGCATGTCTGAGCGCGGAGGGGCCTTTGCGGCCAGGCTGGCTGCGCTCAGGCTATGGGGAATCGCCACGGGCAGGAGCCGCATCCGGCTTACGCGGGACGGTTTCAGGGCGACGAACCCGAATTCTGCGTCCGAATCAGAATCGGCGATGCGCCAACTGGCCCGCTCGGTGCCGCTGTTCGTAGAACTGGGCACTCGTGCGCCGCATTCCGCCGCCGGCCCTGAAAGCCTTGCCGTGTTCGTTGAAGAAATCACCGGCGCAGGCCAGGAGGACGTGAACCAGGCCGTCACTACCATCGACCGGGTGTTTCGAGAGGTCAGGCAGTACCTGGACCAACCCGAGGAGTCGATCGGTGACCACGATTACACCGGTCGACGGGAACCGGGAGGCGCCGGGCGCTTGGAGAAGCGGAAAGATATCGGCAGCGATTCGAACTCGATGTCACGGTCGGCGCGCCAGGTAGATACCGGTGGCCGGGTCGAGTTGTCGATTCCCGGCTCGACGCTCTCGTTGCCGGAGTCGATTGAGAACCTGGACCTTGCTCTAACGGTCCTGATGGCCCGCAGGCGAATCCTGGCCGCTTCCGACAGTTCTACGGAGGATGAGGAGACGGGTCCCGCGCCTGTTGGGTACTAGCCTGGGGCCTCATACAAGGCTGGCTTCGCTGCGAAACGCAGATGAGCAGGCGTTGGTGGGTGTGGCCATCACCCCCGTATCGAGTACGGGGCAGGCTCCAGACCTCTCCCAGTGGAGGCCTTTGCGTAACCCTCGGCAACTGTCATTCTTGAGCGCTCCCGCCGTCATTCTTGAGCGTAGCGAAGAATCTCCCGCGCGTCACGCTACAACGCCCCACCCCCCTTACCCAGACCCTTCGCTTCGCTCTAGGGTGACATTAGGGCGGGTACTCAGGGCGACCAGGGTGCTCAGGTTACGAAGCCGGGTGCTCACGGTGATGTGAAGTGAAGAGTCACCGTGTGCGGGCACAGTTATGCAAAGATCCCGAACCTGAGAGGGATTTTGGGCGCTAGAGGTGTTCTTTGACCTTTTCCGCCAGCGTCGCGGTCATGCCCCGGCGATGCGGCGAGTTCTTCGACGGTCGCTTCCCTGATTCTCTTGACCGAACCGAACTTCCTGATCAGGGACTTCTTGCGCTTGGGGCCGATGCCGGGAACCAGGTCAAGGGCCGACTTGATGGAAGACTTCTGGCGGGCCGTTCGGTGGTAGGTCACCGCGAAGCGGTGGGCCTCATCCCTCGCTCGCTGCACCAGGAACAGCGCGGGGGAATTGCGGGGCAGGACGATCGGTTCCGGGCTGTCCGGGACGAACAGTTCCTCGTTCTTCTTCGCGAGTGACGCCAGCGGGACCTCCTTGAGCCCCTGGTAGAGCATTGCTTCGAGCGCCGAACTGAGTTGTCCCTTTCCGCCGTCGATCAACACTAGGTCCGGCATCTCGTCGAAGCTGTCGGGCTTTGCCTTCGGCTTGCCGTTGGAATCCATGGCGTCCTTCAGGCGCTTGAAACGCCTGTTTATCACCTCACGAAGCGAGCCGAAGTCGTCGTTTCCCTCGACGGTCTTGATCCTGAACTTCCGGTAGTGGGCGTTGCGCGGTCTGCCGTTTTCCATCACCGACATGCTGGCGACGGTGTTGGTCCCCTGTATGTGGGAAATGTCGAAGCACTCGATTCGTTTCGGGAGCCTTGGAAGGCTGAGTTGCTCCTGGAGCTCCGCCATCGCCTCGGCCATCAGATCGGAGTCGCCTTGCCACTTGAGCTTGAGTTGTTCCAGGCCCTGTTCCGCGTTTTCCCGGACCATGTCGATGAGCCGCCGCTTCGCGCCCCTCTGGGGCACTGCGAATTCCACCGGCCCGTTGCGCCGGGCGCGCAGCCATTCGAGGATCAGCGCCTCGTCTTCCGGCCTGGCGTGGACGAGGACCCTGCGCGGCACGTGCGACGCCGAGCCATAAAACTGCTTGGCGAACTGGCTGAGAATGGAGGGCAATTCATCGTCCTGCGTCCCCTCCATGATGTAGTTGTCGCGGCCGATGAGGTTGCCGTGCCTGACGAAGAAGACCTCCACCCAGGCTTCGTTATTGCCGTAGGCGACCGCCACTGCGTCCAGGTCTTCCCGGCCGAGGCCAACGACTTTCTGGCCCTCGTAGACCCGCTCGATTGCCCGCAACCGGTCCCGCAGGGCGGCGGCGCGCTCGAATTCGAGATTTTCGGACGCTTCCCGCATTGCCGATTTCAGTTCGCCGACCACTTCCCTCGTCTTGCCCTCCAGGAACAGCAGAATCTGGTTGATTACGAGCCTGTATTCATCCTCGTCCACGTAGCCCGTGCACGGCGCCACGCAGCGCTTGATGAAGTACTCGAGGCACGGCCGGTCATCTGTGCCGGTGATGGTCTTGGTGCAACTGCGGTACGGGAACAGCCTGTTCAGCAGGTCTAGCGTCTTGCGGACGCTTCCTGCGCTGGCGAATGGGCCGAAGTAGCGCCCGTTGTCCCGCGACGTGTTCCGGGTCACGTAGACCCTCGGGAACGCCTCGTCGAGGTCTACTTTGATGTACGGGTAGGTCTTGTCGTCTTTCAGCCGCGCGTTGAACTTCGGCTTGTGCTGCTTGATGAGGCTGTTCTCGAGCAGCAGCGCCTCTTGTTCAGACTCCGTGACGATGTACTCGAAGTCCCTGATCCGGCTTACGAGATCACGGGTCCTGAACGCCATGCCCGCCTTGGCGCCGAAGTAAGACCGGACGCGGTTTCTCAGCGACGCTGACTTGCCGACGTAGAGGACCTGCCCGCGGGCGCCTCGCATGAGGTACACGCCGGGTTGAGTGGGCAGGGCGGCCAACCGGTCCCTGAACGCGTGTTCGGTCGGGGTTGGCATCATCCCTCCGGATGGGACTTACCCGGCTACGCGAGATAGCCGAGTGGCGATGGGGCAGGGCGCTTGTGTTGCCTGGTCTACCTGAGAACTACGGTGAGCACCGCGAGCGCCACGGCGACTGCTGCAACAAGGATAGAAAGTTTGCGGAGTTCGGATGGGAGAGACCGGGCGAAAACCTCGGACCTCTGGCGCGCCTGCCGCCGCTGTCCGCTTCGCGAGCGTGTGACGACCGGGGTGCCTCCAATCGGGGTGGAGGGACTGGCCGTCGCTTGCGCAGGCCTGGCAGTAGGCTCGGTCCAGCTTGCGGCCGACTCGTTCCGCCGCTCGGGTTCACTTCCCTGGACGAACACATTGGGCTTGCTGTCGCGACGGCCTCGCTGCGCGGGGGTTTTTCGGTTTCGTCTTCTTGCAGGTCTCTTGGATGGCATGGAAATTCAGTTGCCCCGGTCTCACTCAGCGGTCGGATTGAACATCGCCACGGTTTCCGTCTCCGCAAAGCGGAGTCCCTTTTCCTCCATCGTCCGGGCCGCGTCTATGGTGATCTGCTTCGCGTAGTCGATGGAGACGTTGGATGTGTTCCACATGAAATGATACAAGAACGGGTCGATCGGGCTGCTTTCGAAGGCTTTTTCGAAGTAGCGGTGTTGTGCTGCGTCTGCGTGACGGATCAGTTCCCGAGCGGCTTCTTCGTCCACCCGTTCCCGTTGCATGGTGCGGGTTACGCGGTCCTCCATCCTTGCAACGACCCCGACGCGCAGCACGTCCGGGCGGTCGGCGAGAACGACTCCGGCGCCGCGGTCGTGGATTACGCAATTGCCAACTTCAGCGATGTCACGTATCACGCTGGCCGCGGTGTCTATGAAGTGTTGTTCGTCGATCTCTTCGGCAGCCGTGGCGGGCGATTCTTCCATCTCCTGATACGGTCGGGCGAGAAGCGTGTCGATGCCCGGGCCGAAGTAGGGGTCTCCGCCGAGTCCTGCGACGGCGGACTTTTGCAGCATGCGCTGTATGCCTTGGGCCAGCCGCGACCCGAAAGTCGGGACCCTGCGCTCGTTATCGACCAGCGCGCCCATGGTGACGCCAACTCGCCTGGCCACGTCTGCGAGGACTAGCCTGTCCACGAAGTCGATTCCCATTTCCAGGGCCACCGCCCTGGAAAGGAGGTAGGCTCCAGCGCCTACCCGGCCTTCAATCGTGATTATCGTCATATTGATCCCCTTGCCCGTCTGCGCCGAACTTTCCTTCTGACGGGACAGCCGCTCTTGGATGGGCGTCGTCGTATTGCCGCCTCCGGTGTTCGGAAGTGAGATGGGTATAAACCTGGGTTGTAGAGATGCTAGCGTGACCGAGCAGTTCTTGCACGTGTCTCAATGAGGCCCCGCCGCGGAGCAGGTGGGTGGCGAAGCTGTGTCGAAGGGTGTGCGGCGTGATGTGGGAGGTGACGCCTGCACGGGTGCCCACGTTGCGAAGGGCCAGCCAGAACCCCTGTCGCGTCAACCTGGCGCCACGTTGGTTCAGGAACATTGCGTTGTCGGTCGAATCTTTCGCCAGGTGGGGGCGGCCGCCTGCCAGGTAAGCGTCGAGGGACTCGATGGCGCTGTCGTGCAGCGGGATGACGCGTTCCTTGCGGCCTTTGCCCATGGCGCGGACTTGGCCGTATGAGATGTCCACGTGTTGAAGGTCGAGCGCCACGAGTTCGCTGACGCGCAGGCCGGCGGCGTACATCAGTTCGATCATCGCCCGGTCGCGTAGGCCGGCGGGGGAGGTCTCCGAGAGAAGTGAGTCGAGGAGCAGGTCCATGTCATCGACTGACAAGGCCTTCGGCAGGGTCTTGCCGCCTTTGGGAGCGCGCACGTTTGCCAGGACGTTGGAGTCCGTTATGCCTTCTTCGTTGAGAAATCGCATGCAGGCCCGCAGCGAGGCGATTTTTCGTGCGCGGGAGGTCGTCGCATACCCTCGTTCGTCAAGGTCGTCCATGTACGCGGTGAATGCGTCCTGGTCCAGTTGGTCCCATGTCCAGCCCGGGTTTCGCGCCCGTAGGGCGAAGAATTCGGCGGCGGTGCTCAAGTCCGCCGAGTAAGAACTGAGCGTATTGCTCGACAGGCCGCGCTCGACAGCAGCGTATTCGAGGAAAAGGTCTATGTGGTGTTGGGCGGCGCCCAGGGTCGTAGGCACTGTTGCCGTTCCTTGGCTGCTCAAGGCCGGTTTGACGCTGTTTATACCGGAACCTAGAATCGAACACCGGCCCGAGCCGGGGTCAATGATAAAAGAACGGCATCGCGGACACATGAACATGACGGCGCCCCCAATCGCCCAGGATGACTACCGCGGTCATTGCAATTGGTACATACCGCAGTGAATCTCCTGTCAATCCCCATTCCGTTCGACCCGAACATATTCGGCGGCGGGGCTGTCCCGCTGAGTTGGCACGGCTTCCTGAGCTTCGTCGGCGTGGCGGTCGCCATCTATCTTGTCGTCCGATGGGCCCGTCGCGAGCAGATCGAGCCGGACATGGTCTACAACGTGGCGATCTGGGGGATCATCGGCGGGGTGATCGGCGCGCGGGTCGTTCACGTGGCCGACAACTGGGGTGTCTATTCGGGAAACATCGGGAGCATGTTCCAGATCTGGTCCGGCGGGATCGGCCTGTGGGGCGGGATCCTGGGCGGCTGGCTGGCCGGAATGGCGTATGCCTACTTCGCCAAGTACCCCATTGGCAAGCTGATGGACGTGACGGCCCGGCGATGCTCATCGGTCAGACCATCGGCAGGATCGGGGACGTCATCAACGGCGAACACTGGGCGCGGGCGACCGATCTTGCCTGGGGCTGGTACTTCACTCACGTCGACAGCCCGGCGCGGATAGGGGCGCAGAGGTTCCACGGAGACCCGGAAGCGCCGGTCCACCCGGCGGTCGTCTACGAGATGATCTGGAATATGGCCGCGCTGGGCGTGCTGTTCATGCTGCGGGGGAAGCTCAAACCCGCTGGCAGCTTGTGGATGGTCTACCTGGCCCTCTATGCGGTCGGCCGGTTCGGGATCCAGTGGCTGCGGCTCGATCCGGTCAAGTTCTGGGGCCTGCAGGAAGCGCACCTGATCGCCATTCTCGTGCTCCTGATGGCCGTCCCGTTCCTGATCATAAAGACCAGGTTCGTCAGCTCCGACGGCGACGATACGCCGGTTGAAAGGCCTACTCGGGGCCGTGAGCAGCGCCGCAGGCGAAGGGCGGCAGCCCGGCAATAGCCGGCACGTTTAGACCCGGCGGCGTTCCGAAGGGCGGATGTCGAGCAGGCTGAGTTCCCTGGTGCGACGCCCGCGCCAGACGTTTTCGGTCGGTGTGAACGCTGCGTCTACGACACCGTTTCCCAACGGCGCTCCTCCCAATCTGAAGCCTATCGCCGGGTAACGGCGGCCGCCGGCCTCCAGATCGACGCGCAGGTGCTGGCCGCCGCTGCCGACGGTGCGCACGTTGTAGGCGCTCAAACCCCTGCTGACGATGACCGGTTCAGGGTTTCCCTCACCAAATGGGCTCAACAGGCGCATGAAGTCCCACGTGGAGGCCGGGAGTTCGGCGAGGCTGGTCTCGTAGTCGACCATCAATTCCTGCTGCGGCTCGACTCCCATCAGGTCCCACTCGGCCTGGTGGTTCACGGCATCGAGGACCTCGTCAAGCACCGAGGCGGGAGTCGTGAATCCCGCCGCACGGGGGTGGCCGCCGAACCTGGTCAATAAAGACTCGGATGACTTGAGGGCCGAGTGAATGTCGAACTGGGGAATGCTCCTGGCCGAACCCTTGGCGACCCCGTCAACCACAGAAATGGCGATTGCCGGCAGGCCCGTGGTCTCACACAGTCTTCCGGCCAGCGGACCGAGCAAACCAGAGGGGACGTCGTCGAAAGTCACCGCTGCTATCGCTTTTCGCTCTTTTTGACTGGCGGTTTGTGTTGTGGCCCTGCGGAGTAGCTCGTCGCCCATTCGTCGCCGTTCGACGTTGCAGGAATCCAGGAACCTGGCCAGTTCCTGCGCATCATCCGGGACCTCGTTGATGAGCAAAGCGAGGCTGGGGCCGGCGTCATCCAGTCTGGCGGGAGCGTTCAACCTGGGCGCCAACTGAAACGCTACTGATTCCGCGGTCGGATCGATCCACCTGCTTGCCGGTCCCGACACTTCCATCAGGGCCTGCAGTCCGGCGTGGTCGGTCCGCCCCAGTTCGTCGAGGCCGGCCTTTGCCAAGCGGCGGTTGTCCCCGCGTAGCGGGCCCCCTGTCGGCGATTGTGCCGAGGGCCGCCAGGGCTGTGTGGAACGCCGGCTGTTCGGACCCATCCAGTTCGAACGCCGCCCGCGCCAGCATGAAAGCCACGCCCGCTCCAGTCAGGCCGGTCGCCGGAGTATCCGACAGTCCCGGGTTGACGACGGCGACGGCCGCGGGCAGCGTGTCCGGGGCGATGTGGTGGTCGGTAATGATCGTGTCGATACCGGCGCGTGAGGCGGTGTCGACTTCCCGCACCGCATCTGTGCCGGTGTCTACGGTGACGATCAGGTCGGCGCCGGCGCTCTTGAAGTGGTCCACCGCGGCGTCAGACAAGCCGTGCCCTTCCTTCTCCCTGTGCGGGATGTAGGGCAGGGTATGACCGCCGAGTCGCGTGATGGTATCGACGAGGATGGCGGTGCCCGTCATGCCGTCGACGTCGAAATCCCCGAAGACGCCAATCTTCTCGCCCGCGCCGGCCGCCAGGAGAAGTCTCGAGGCCGCGGCGTCCATGTCCGGCAGATCGAAAGGGCGGGTCAGCCCGCTGAGGTTGGGGTCCAGGAACGCGCGGGCCTGTTCGTCATTCCTGATGCCGCGGTTGTAGAGAAGCCTTGCGGGGAGGGCTCCCGATGGGCCGCCGACGCTCGCAAGGTCGAGGCGGAATCCGTCAGGCGGCGGCTCGGCGAACCGCCAGACAACGGGCTGGCTCATGGCGCGTAGGGGAGGGCGCTGCTAATTCAGAAATTCCTTGAAGACCACGCTTGCGTTGTGGCCGCCAAAACCGAGGGAGTTCGTCATGGAAGATGCCACACGGCCGCGACGCGGTGTGTAGGGAACGTAGTCGAGGTCGCAATCGGGGTCCGGTTCTTCGAGATTGATCGTCGGGGGGATGGCCGATTCGCTGATCGCCATCACTGAGAACGCCGATTCGATGCCGCCGGCTGCGCCTAGAAGATGGCCGGTCATCGATTTCGTTGAGCTGACGGGGACCTTGTAGGCGTGGTCTCCGAACACCCTCTTGACGGCCATAGTTTCGAACTTGTCGTTCAGGGGAGTGGAGGTACCGTGGGCGTTTATGTACGTGATGTCTTCCGGCTCCATCCCGGCCATGTCGAGGGCGTGCTTCATTGCCCGGGCCGCGCCTTCGCCCTCCGGATCGGGCTGCGTGACGTGAAACGCGTCGCTTGTGGCGCCGTACCCGGCGAATTCGGCCAGCACGGTGGCGCCGCGGCTGCGGGCGTGCTCGTACTCTTCCAGGACCATGACGCCGGCGCCTTCGCCCAGAACGAATCCATCCCGACCGGCGTCGAATGGCCGTGAGGCGCCCGCCGGGTCGTCGTTGCGCTTAGAAAGGGCCATGCAGGAGCTGAATCCGGCCAGTCCGATCGGGCAGATCGCCGCCTCGCTGCCTCCGGCAATGGCGACGTCAACTCGCTCCTGGCGAATAAGGTCGGCGGCTTCGCCAATGGCGTCTGCGCCGCTTGCGCAGGCCGAGACCGTGTTGAAGTTCGGACCCTTGGCGCCGATCATCATCGAGACCTGGCCTGATGCCATGTCACTCAACATCATGGGAATGAGAAACGGGCTAACCCGCCTCGGCCCGCGGCGCGCCATGACGTCGTACTGCTCCGACAGCGTGATAATCCCGCCGACGCCGCTTCCCACGAGTACGGCGACGCGATCGGGGTCTTGCCACGACATGTCGAGGCCCGCCTGTTCGAGGGCTTCGAGGGTGCTGACGCAGGCGAATTGGGCGAATCGATCGAGCCGCCTGGCTTCCTTGCGACCGAGGACCGCAGCGGCGTCGAAGTCGAGGACCTCTGCGGCGATGCGGGTCTCGAACCCTTCTGCATCGAATGCCGTGATGTAGTCGACTCCGGATTCGCCCTTCATGAGGCTCGACCAGGTACTCTTGCGATTGAGACCCAAGGGGGTGATCAGGCCGATGCCTGTGATGACGACGCGTCGTGTCATTGGCAATAAACTTCCGGTTAGACGTGCCTTTGGGCACCTTACGTTCGTGCCGATAAGTTTGGCCAAACGTGCCGCATGCCAAACCTGAGGCCGAGATTATAGCAATCCCGCGGCTGCGAACCGGGTTACGAAATTGGGTTCGCCGGGAATTGAGGCATTGAGTGCCGACAAGCTTCAGTAAACATATGCCCATTGCCGCGCATGAGGCGAGGGTCTCGAAGTCCGCAAGTACCGGTGAGGTCACTGACCAGCCGTCGTTTCGCATCGAGACGCATGGCTGCAAGTTGAACATGGCCGACAGCCAGGCCCTGGCCGGGCAGTTCATATCCCGGGGCTTTCGAGCGGGCCTCGACGACGAAGAGCCGAGCGTATACGTCGTCAACAGTTGCACCGTGACCGCCGTGGCCGACAAGAAGGCCCGACAGGCCATTTCGTCTGCACGCCGGAAGTACCCGGAAGCGGTCGTGATCGCCGCGGGCTGCTATCCGGAACGGGACCGCTCTGCGCTCGACGTGCTGGAGTCTGTGGACCTCGTCTATGGCAACAGCGACAAGGGCGAGATCGTCGACGTCGTCTCGGGCATATTCGGCCTGCAGGCGGAGGAATCTGCAGACCGTCGGAAGAATCCCGTGGATGCGGCCCGTTCAGTGGGCAGGTCACGGGCGGCGGTCAAGATCCAGGAGGGGTGCGACCAGGTGTGCGCCTACTGCATCGTGCCGCGGGTACGCGGTCGCGAGCGGAGCGTGCCGCCGGATGAAGTGGTGGGGCAGGTCGACGCGCTGTCGCGCAGCGGCTGTCCGGAAGTCGTCCTGACCGGCACTCAACTGGGCACGTACGGCTTCGACATCCCGGGGGTCGATTTGCGAGACCTCATCGTCCAAGTGCTGACGCGCACGGAGATTCGGCGGTTGCGAGTCTCATCGTTGCAGCCGCAGGAACTGGACGATGAGCTTATAGGCGTGTGGACGCGGCACGGGGCCGACAGGCTGGCCCCTCACTTTCACATGCCGTTGCAGAGCGGCAGCGACCGGGTGTTGGCCAGGATGCGGCGTCGTTACACGTCGTCCGAATATGAAAAGGCGGTCGAGAGGGTACGAAACGCCGTGCCGGGCGCTTCGATTACGACGGACGTTATCTGCGGATTTCCGGGCGAGACAGAAAAGGACCACGAGGACACGCTTGCAGTTATGCGGAGAGTGGGATTCGCGGCCGCACACGTCTTCCCGTATTCATCCCGGCCGGGTACGAGCGCGGCCCACTTCGGTGACCACGTGGACTCATTGACGAAGGCGAGGCGGGCCGGTGAGGCGAGGGCCGTGGCGTCCAATTCGGCTGCAGAATACCGGCGGGCAGTGGTTGGGGAACGGCGCACGGTGCTGTGGGAAGGGGAGCGGGGACGTTCCGGCCTGACTGAGGACTATTTGAGGGCGACGCTTGCCGGTTCGGCGCAGGACAGCGCAGACGCAGTTTGTACGGGATCCCTGGATGACGACAGTTTCGAACGGGTGAGGTTAGTGGGTGTAAGGGACGGGGTCCTGCTGGCGGAGCCTGTGTGACGCCAGTTTAAGCGGCACCGCGAAAAAGGGGCCGCCCCGGTGGGACAGCCCCTTTTCGTAGAGAGGGTGTTGCCTGCCTGCGCAGCAGGCGGGTGGGTTTAGAAGGTGACGGGTTTCAGGCAGAGACCGTTTTTGTCTCGCTTGAGATAACCGGCTTTTTCCGAGTACCCGTGGGAGAACACCATAAGAAGCCCCTCCCGCTCGGCCCTTTCGAGCATTTCCTTCTTGGCCTTGAGAGTCTGCTCGGGGAACCGGTCGAACGCGGTGATGTAGGGCAGGGGAAGGTGGTTGGGCGTCGGGATGAGGTCTGAGAGGTAGACGATTCGCTCGCTGCCTGCGTTGACGGTGACGATCATGTGGCCGCTCGAGTAGCCGTCAGTCACGATCGCATTGACGCCGGGGGTTACCTCGGTGTCGCCGTCCAGGAAATCGATCAGCCCGCGTTCTTCGAGCACTTTGAGGTGTTCTATGCCGTGTCCGTAGACCGGAATGGCGCGCTCGTTGGGGCTGAATGCCTCTTTCCAGGCGGCGCGTTGTACGAGGTACCTGGCGTTGGGAAACGTCGGGATGATGTTGCCGTCCCGGTCGAGCCGTGTCGCTCCGCCGCAGTGGTCGAAGTGCAGGTGAGTGAGGATCACGTAGTTAATGTCCCGGATGGAGACACCGTGTTCCCGCAGGTTTCGCTGCAGCTTGCTGGAACTGTGGCCGTAGATTTCCCGATTTACCTCGGGTTCCTTCGAGCCCATTCCGGCGTCGACCAGGACGTTTGCCTCAGGGGCCATGATGAGGAGGCTGTTCAGCCCAAGACGTACGCGGTTTTTGCGGTCCGGCTTGGCGGCTCTCTCCCAGAGGATCTTGGGGACGGGACCGAAGACCGGTCCTCCGTCCAACAGGTACGAACCGTCGCTGATGACTCGCACTGCGACTTTGTTGTTCTCCATGTGACACCTCAAGTCCGTGATTTGCGTTGCCGTGTCGTCGTTCTGATGGTGGCGCCGCAGGCGGGCCGGACTTGCCCGCCTCTGTTTCGATTTGCTTGGCAAACGTTATTGCCCTTCAAATAATTGGTACTAGGTACTTTGGTACTGTCTTTTTATCCAAAAGTCTAATCAAAGTTTCGAACTTGTTCAAAACATCGGGTGAAAAATCGGCCCTGAAAGAGTCGGCAGCTTCGACCCTTGGGACCGCCCTGACCGCGGAAATGCAACTACAATGCGCAACGAATACGGGGACCGGCCGGACCTGAAATTCGCGCCTGGTCTCTCGACGGCATTCGGCGAAGGAAATTGCATAGGCGGAGGTACTGACGGTTGGAAATCAATGTGGCAATTGGGGACGTGACGCAGCAGGGAACGCCGGCGCTGATAGTGAACCTGTTCCAGGGAGTGAAGACCCCGGGCGGCGCCACCGGGGCTGTTGACAGCGCGCTGGGCGGGGTGATTTCCGGGTTGATCTCAGACGGTGAGATCTCGGGAAGTGTCGGGGAACTTACCCTGATACACACTCCGAATTCGGCCTATCCGTCGTTCGGCCCCGGGAGGGTACTGGTCGCGGGCTTGGGCAAACAGGACGATTTTGGATACGACACGGTCAGGCGTGTCACCGCAAGCGCGCTCAGAAAATTGGAACGCGCCTCTATTTCGGAGGCGGCGACCATCGTGCACGGCGCGGGAATCGGCGGGCTGGACCCAACCGCCAGCGCCGCTGCGATTGCCGAGGGGGCCGTTCTCGGCCTCTACAAATTCGACAAGTACAAGACGACTGCGGGCGACGGCAAGGGCAACTTCGAATCTCTGACCCTTACGGACATCGTCCAAAGCAATCGCTCGGCCCTGGAAACCGGGGTTGAGCGGGGTGAAATCTACGCTAGGGCCGGGATTGCCGCGAGGGACATGGTGAACGAGCCGGCCAACCTGTTCCCACCTTCGAAAATGGCGGAAACCGCTTGCGAGGTAGCAAATTCGGCCGGACTTGGCTGCACCGTGCTGGAGAGGGACGACGTAGCGAAACTGGGGATGGGCGCTTACCTCGGCGTTGCGCAGGGCAGCAGCCAGCCGCCGAAGTTCATCCATCTCACTTACGAGGGAGACCCGGACGACGCGGACAACAACATTTGGCTGATCGGCAAGGGCATCACGTTCGACACCGGCGGAATCTCCCTGAAGCCGGCTGGCGGGATGGGGGCTATGAAGGGTGACATGGGTGGAGGCGCGGCGGTCATCGGCGCCATCGGCGCGGTGGCGCGATTGAAGCCTGGGATCAACGTGCACGTGGTGGTGGCGGCAACCGAAAACATGCCCGGCGCGTCGGCGCAACGACCCGGCGACGTCGTCACCGCCATGGACGGCAAGACCATCGAGGTGGACAACACCGACGCGGAAGGTAGGCTCACCCTCGCCGACGCGATCTCATACGCCAAGTCGAAGGGGGCCAGTCGCATTGTGGACCTGGCAACGTTGACCGGGGCTGCGAGCATAGCCCTCGGTAGGGGACAGAGCGCTGTATTCAGCAACAACGACGAGCTTGCCGATGCGGTGATTTCCGCGGGCGCAAGCACGGGCGAGGCCATGTGGCGCCTGCCCCTGGACGAGGTGTCTAAGAAACAGAACCGGTCAAAGGTGGCGGACTTAAAGAACTCAGGCGGTCGGCCAGCCGGTTCGATCACCGCGGCCCACTTCATAGCCGAATTCGCCGGGGACACGCCCTGGGTGCACGTCGACATCGCCGCCACGAACATGGTGAATTCGACCAATGGCGTATTGGTTGCGGGCGCGACAGGCGTTGGGGCGCGATCTATGGTGCGGCTGGTTGAAGACCTATCCGCCTGACGGACGCGACGACTCTCCCGACGGACAGGACCGCCACTTTCAGAATGAACAGGAGAAGAAAGGCTTGACCATGGCGTACGAACCAAAAGTCCATATTGACGACGAGCTACTGGAGCGGTTCCGAGGAGTGACCTCTGCAACGTGTTTCAGCGCAATGTTCAGGCTGGGGCTGGAAGCGCCGGAGGGCACCTACGAGATGGCGTCGTGGCAGAACTGCTTCATGTACGGGGTGAAGCCGATGACGCCCGGCCGCAGGATAGCGGCGCGGGCCCGCACATTGCGGTGCGTCCCGCCCCGACCGGACCTGCTGCAGATCACCCGCAAGGGCGAGTTCTCACCGGAGTACGAGGCGATGGCGACCTGCGGTCCCGGCGACGTGCTCGTCGTGGACGGGAATCGAGATGCGCGTCATACGATCCTGGGGAACGTCAAGTCTCGGCATCTGCACATGAATAACGCCGCCGGTGTCGTGACGGACTCGGCAATGCGCGACGTGGACCTGATAGGCGAAGAGTACGGCCTGGCGGTATTTGCGGCAGACCGCCTGCCGACTGTGAACAGGCCCGGCATCGAGTCGTTCGAGGCGAATGTGCCGATCGGCTGCGGCGGGGTCCTCGTGATGCCCGGCGATTTGATCGTGGGTGACGACGACGGCGTGGTGGTTATTCCGTGTCAACTTGCGGCCGAGGTTATCGACTGGATAGAGGAGCACGAACGGGTAGAGCGTTTCATCATGGGCCTGATGGACGAAGAGAATGCTCCTCCAGGCCGCTACTATCCGCCGACTGATGAAACGGTGGAACGGTACCGCGAGTGGTTGAAAGGGCAGGGGGATTAGGGGCAGTAAAGCGCGGGCCGGAGATTTGAACGGCCAAGTGGCCGATGCTAATCTGGAATGACACCGTGGTGGGCGTAGTGTAGTGGTTAACACGTCAGGTTGTGGCCCTGAAGATCGAGGGTTCGATCCCCTCCGCTCACCCCAATAACTCTTCGTACATGACTCTCATCGGCGAATTGGGCCGATTGGAAGTCCTCCCTGCAGGTACGTCACCCGCAGTTTGGCGTAATCTTGATAAGACCGGACCGGCGATCCCGCTGACGTCCGGCTGCCGTGCGCCCGTAGCTCAGTGGATAGAGCATCTGGCTTCGAACCAGGGGGTCGGGGGTTCGAATCCCTCCGGGCGTGCCAAACTCACTGCTTACGGCGCGGCGATATCTGGGGACAGACCTTTCGTCATGCCGGCTCCATCAGCGTACCCAGAGATTCCAACTTGGCCAGCCAATCGGCGAACCTTGGGCATTCAGCGCGAATTGTGTCCAGGCCAGTTGCGCTGGCTATCAAAGGTCCAGCAACGACCTTTTGGTACTCGAGCATAACGTTTTTGATCCGGCGGCTCGGCGCGGTATCCGGGTTGTCGTTGATGTCTTCGGGGCTTGTAAACCTCGCTCGGACCGCCGCGAGTTCCGCCAACACGGGATCCGTTGCGTATGTCAATGTCGAAAACGCATGCACATCGGAGAACAGCAATCCCTCAAACTCGTGTCTCTGGATGTACGGGATCACTCTTCTTTCATCCCACGGGCGCGAAACGGCACTTTGGATTTCCCGCCCCAGAAGTTGCTCCAACTCTTCAACTGTTTTGTCTCCCTTGCCGCGAAATCCGTAGAAATCGACCAACGAAGTGACTGCGTCGAAGTTGGAGTACAGCTCCGCCATGTCTGACGCGAGGCGCTCAACACTTACGCGCCCTCCGCCACTGCCGGAACGAGCCCGGCCAATCAGGATTGCAGTAGGGGCAACCGATGATCGCTGCAGATGGACGGCGAGAACGGACTTGACGAATTCCTCTTCCGTCTGCCCTTCTACCGAGATTGCGAGACGGATCAGGGACGGCCTCCAAGCAGGTTTTTCTGCCATAGCTCGCCCGTCGTGTATTCATCTAGCCAGTGCTGGACATCGCTTTCGCGGATCGTGCGCACCTTCGTTCGCCCATCTTCCAGTTCGAGCACGAAGATCTCGTCAAGACCGAACGCATCAACAAGCAGTGGGGATTGGGTTGCAACGATGACCTGTCTTTGCTCAGCCAGCGAATTGATCATGCCGCCGATTAGGGTGACGGCAGCGGGGTGCAGGCCGAGTTCCGGCTCATCCAACAGGACCACGCTGGGCAACATCTCCGGTGGAAGATTGAGCAACGTCACCAGGGCAAAAAACCGCAGAGACCCGTCGGAGGTCAAGTGAGCGCCGATTGTCTTGTCTGTGCCCTTGGCTTTCCATCTCAGCGAGACTTTGCCGTAGCTGGGCTCGATCGCAAATCGATCAAACACGGGCAGCACCCGGCCGATGTGCCGACAGATCGTCTCGTAGCGCTTTGAGTCCTCTTGCTCCAAACGGTGCAATATGGCTGCTAGGTTGCCGCCGTGGCTTCGAAGCTGGTTGCTGTCTTCCACATCCCATCTCTGCTTGAAATTGGAGCCATCAGAGGTGTCATGGAACTGGAATGTAGAACAATCACGGAGCAGATGGACAATGACAGAAGCGGTCGTCGTATTGACGTTTGGTCCACCGTAACGAGTGTCGACAATCCCTGCTTCCCGGTATCCGCTGTCGAGGTATTGCCAGGGTGCCTCCGTTGAAAAGTCTTCGCTGCTGAATCGAAAACTCTCCTCGCTGACGAAGAATCGGTCGGGGTGTGCATAGGACAGCGCAAACCTGTAGTCATTCCGGCCACTTTCGGTACGCAAATTGATCTCGGCTTCCATTCGCGGGGTTGTTCGGTTGCCCCGAAACAACTGGTCGTCGGCGCCGCCTTGCCGTTCGATGAACTCGGCGAGATTGCGGGACCGCAACATCCAACTCATCATTTCGAAGAATCGGATGAAGTTGGACTTGCCGGAGCCGTTGGCGCCGATCAGCACGGCCGCGTTGGGAATGTCCGATATGGCAAAGTCCGCCAGGGACCTGAAGCCCCGGATAGAGACTGATTCGATCCTTGTAGGGTTAATCAAATGTGGACCTTCTCATCGACCATCAATCACGACACGATTATATTCCGTGCAAGGCGGGGGCTCTGCGGCGTTGTTGATAGGGGGTCGGGGTGCCGGAGAGTAGAAGCGCTGCATTTGGGGGTTTTTGGTGGGTTGCCGGGGGAGGTCCTTCGCTTTGCTCGAGGACGACACGGAGGGTGCTAAAGAGTGACGTGGGAGTTGCGGTGAGGGGGTAGGCGCGCCCGAGCCCCGCGCCGTGGGTACCGGATCGGGGTTCCGGCACGACGGGTTAGTTGTGCGGGGGTTTTTCTGTGAGGTCAGGGTGGTTGATTGATGGATGGGAGGTCCTTCGCTTCGCTCGAGGACGACATGGAAGGTGCTCGAGGACAACTTGGAATGTGCTCAAGAGTGACGTGGGAGTGGCGGCGAGGGGGTAGCCGCGCCCGTGCCCCGCGCCATGGGTACCGGATCGGAGTCCGGCACGACGGGTTGGGGCGGGGGGTCTTTCGGGTCAGCGCAGCTTGACGGCGGTGCCGTAGGCGAGGATCTCGGCTGCGCCGGCTGCCACGGCGGCGGTGTTGTAGCGTACGGCTACTACGGCGTCTGCGCCGTAGGCCTGGGCTTCGGCGATCATGCGTTGCGTGGCCTGCTCACGGGACTCCTGCATCAGTTCGGAGTATGCCCCCAATTCACCGCCGGTGATGTTTTTGAGTCCGGCCATGAAATCCCTGCCAATGTGCTTAGCGCGCACGGCGTTGCCTCTGACCAGTCCCAGCACTTCCGTAATTTCGGACCCCGGCACAGAGTCCGTTGAAACGACGATCATTTGTTTGTCCTGCCTTTCAGGATTGGAAATTGACGGCTGAGATTCAATTGCGCGACGAACGACAGCCTACCCCGCGGCGGCGCTATCAAGCTAATGCTCAGACCGTGGCCACCGTGCGAGCCTCGATGCCGTCCCAGTCGATGCGCCTGCCGAGGCCGGGGTCCGTCGGCGGGTACATGTAGCCCCCCTCGATCCTGGTCGTGTCCTGTATCAGGTCTGCTAACGCCGTCTGGTGAGACGGAGGGGGCGCGAGCGGACTGCCGGAGTGCTCCCACCAGTCGTCGTTCCGCATAGCGGCGACCACGTGCGGGTTACCGCCGTGACACCCAACGCCGAACATGTCGCAGAGGTTTGCGAGTTTGAGTTGGCCGGTGATGCCGAGACCCCGCTGTCGGACTATGTCGACCGCGCCGTCAACGAGGTAGGGGACCACCAGGTATGGGTGGCCCTCGACGGACTCCAGCGCGAGGACGGGGAGGTCCAGGGCGTCGGCCAACTTCTTGAGTCCGCGGATATCGACCTCCTGCAGCGGTTCCTCGATCCAGAGATAGCCGAGGTCCTGCAATTCCCTACCGACGCGTATCGCCTCGTCGACGGTGTACTGCTGTACCGGGTCGTGCATCAGTTCGAAATCGTCTCCGACCAGTTCACGAAGCTCGCGGAGGAGCGACAAATTGGTGTCAACGCCGAGCATCATGTGGTCCTTGAAACCGAAGAACCCGTCCTCCTTGGCCTTTGCAGCCGCGCCGAGGTTTGCCTCGTAGGAGAGGGACGTAACGACCTGGTAGGCCTTGACGCGGTCCCTGAAGCCGCCGATCAACTTGTGCACGGGCACGTTCGCCATCAGCCCGCCGAGGTCCCACAACAGTTCGTCGATCAGCGCGATGGGGTCGGTCGACGGCATATGGAAGTATCTTCTCGCCATCCACATCTTGTGCCACATGCGTTCCCTGTCGAGCGCGTTTTCCCCGAGTAAATCCTGCCCCCACTGGGTCTTGAACGCGTGTGCTTCCCACTCAACGTGCTCTTTTCCCCAGCTCACGCCCAGGAGCCCGCAGGTCTCCAGGTTCGAGTCGGTCCGCAGGCGCAACACCGCTCCATAGGCAGGCCGCGGCGCGAGGACCAGGGTTTGTCCCTGGTACGGCTGGTGGGCGAAGCGGGCGCGGTACGTCTCCGGGTATTCCATCGACTGGCGGATCGGGCGCCACCTAGGCTCGATTGGGTCGCTCTCGATGATGTCGACTCGTATTTCTTCGATCTTCATGTGATAAACATCTCCGCTTGTTGGGTGGTCCGGCTCACGCGGACCCCAAATGTAGCGTGAAAAACATCGGACGCGGGATTAACATCCTGTCGCAGGCTCCGTAAGGTTGCCGGTCACAGTGTCCAAAACCCCTGGAGAGATTATGTACCCAAGCAACATAAGACAGAAGATTCGCGATGACGCGCTCATCCTGGGCACGTCGATGTTCAGCTATGAGCCGCACGTTTCGGCGGCAATCTACCAGACCGGGCCCGATTGGGTCTGGATTGACCAGGAGCATGCCCCCTGGGGCACGGAGTCGGTTGGGATAATCGCCGTGCAGGGCCGGCAGGCGGGCGTTGCGCCGGTGATACGGGTGGCGTGGAACGACCCCGGGTCTGATCAAAAAGGCCTACGACGTCGGCGCGGTCGGGGTGATGGTGCCCCAGGTCGACAGTCCGGAAGAGGCGGCACAGGCCATTGAATACGGCAAGTACCCTCCGATTGGCAACCGCGGCATAGCGCCGTGGTTTTCGTCGATGCTGGGGATAGAGGCAGGCGACGTCATCAAGCACGCCAATAGCGAGACTATCCTGATTCTCCAGATGGAGAGCCTGGATGCGTACGAGCGCCTGGACGAGACGTTGGCGCTCGAGCACTTCGAGGTCCTGCTGGTCGGCCCGAACGACCTTTCGGCGTCGCTTGGCAAGCCTGGTCAGATCTACAACAGCAAGACCGAGAACATCATGATGGACGTTGCGGAGCGGATGAAGGGGACGGGCAAGGCGTTGGCCACCACGTTTGCCGACCCCGAGGACTGCCGACGCTGGATTGGTGCCGGGTACAGGATGATGAACGTCTCGTCGACGCTCCCGCTCGGCACGATCCGGACCAAGGATCTATTTGCTGAATTCCGGGAAGAGTTCGGATAGTTCGCCGGCGCCTCGTACCAGAATGACCTAGGCCCCAAGGAGGCTGTTGTTGGTTCTTGAAAGATTCCACGTAAAGGCAGACGAGGCGGTCCGCGTCCGCCACGAAGACATGCGCTCCACGCTGGAAGCGATGTTTTCAGTGATGGGGATGTCGTCCGAAGACGCCAAACAGGCCGCGGACGGGCTGATCTACGCCGATCTGCGGGGCATCGAATCACACGGCGTGTCCAACCTGATGCGCGTGTACGTCAACGCTTTCAACGAGGGCTTCATCAACCCCCGGCCGGAAGTACGCGTGGTGCGCGAGGCGGCGGCAGTGGCCACGATAGACAGCGACCGCGGCCACGGGCTCGTGGTGGGACCGATGGCCATGAGAATGGCGATCGACAAGGCCCGTAATGCGGGGATAGGGGCCGTGGCGGTGGGAAACGGTCGTCATTTCGGCGCCGCGGCCTACCACGCGCAGATAGCCCTGGAACACGACATGGTGGGGATAGCAATGACGGTGGGTGGGACGGCAATGGCGCCCACCGGTGGGCGCTAAGGCGTTGGTTGGGCTGAACCCGTTGTCGATTGCAGCGCCGGCGCGGAATGAAGAGCCGTTCATATTCGACGGTTCGATGAGCGCGGTCGCCGGGAACAAGATCACGCTGGCGAACCGGCTGGGCGTGTCGCTCGCGCCGGGCTGGGTGGCCAAGTCTGACGGCTCACCGGTCCTGGAGGAGAGCTGGCCCGAGGGCAGACACCTCATGCTTGCCGGTGGGAGGTACCCGTGAGGGTGGGTCGCACAAGGGTTACAGCCTGAGTGTGATGATCGACATCCTGGCCGGCATTCTTTCGGGGGAACTGGACCGGGATTCCTGAACATGGGGACCGCGTCGCACCACTTCATCGCGTACGACATCGCTGCATTCACCGACGTCGACCAGTTCAAAGACTCGATGGACGAATACATGCGCGCCCTGAAGGAGTGTCCAACTGCTCCCGGCTGGGACCGCGTGGTCTACGCCGGACTGCCGGAGGCCGAGGAGGAAATCGTACGCCGGGCTGAGGGCATCCCCTATCACCCCGAAGTGGTCGCCTGGTTCCGTGACATCACCGCGGAATTGGACCTGCCCTGGAACCTGACACGGTGAGGGCTGGTTGACGGGCTTTCCGCTTGCCAGGTAATTAATTTCGCTAGAATCGGCCGGATTCGTACCAACCAGAACAACAAAAAAAGGCTTGACTGATGCCGAAGAGACTCAACCGCGCAATTGAACTTCTTGAAGCCGGGCAGCCGGTGTTTCCCACTTCAACCGGGCCGTTGACCTACGAAAACGGCAAGGAGATGGCCAGCACTTACGCCGACATATTGCTCGTCGACTTCGAACACGGGGCGTTCGACGTCGTGGGCCTCACCCAGTTCATCCGAGGCCTGGTGGACGGCGGGCCGACGCCGAGCGGGCACCGGATTCCGTGCGTGGTTTCTACGTTGCCTTCTAACTGCCGCACGAGGGACGAGGTGATCGCCAACCAGTGGCAGATCAGGCAGGTGCTGACGGCGGGCGTCATGGGCGTGCTGCACACCCACGCGCGTCAGGCATCTGCGGTGCAGGCGTTCGTAGAGGGCGTCCGGTACGTTTGGCAGACCATTGGAGTTGGAAACGGGCTTGGACAGGGCCAGCGGGGCGGAGGCGGCCAGCGTACCCCGGCGGCAATCTGGGGCCTCGATCCGGTCGAATACATGCGTCGTGCC
>CBDCPN010000017.1:0-181589 GCA_965220275.1 Dehalococcoidia bacterium
GGGCCCAATCATGCGGTTCTTGGCGCCGGAGACTGCGCCCAACAACGCCCGCGGGGGAACTGCTTCTGGTCTATCTCCAACTCATCCAAGACGCGCCGCACCGTCCTGGCCTGATCGTCCTCGTCGTATATGGAGTAACCGGGATCGAGTCCCGCGCTCTCGGGAAATGTGCGCAGCACCTGGGCGCAAAACGAGTGGAAAGTCCTGACCTGCAGCGAATCCGCAGACTCCGGGACGAGCGATTCACAACGCTCACGAAGTTCCCTCGCGGCCTTATTGGTGAAGGTCACCGCCAGGATGCGCCACGGGGCAACGTCGCGCTCCCTGATCAGGTACGCCACCCGGTGGGCCATCACCCGTGTCTTGCCGCTGCCCGGTCCGGCGACGATCAGCAATGGCCCGTTCTCGTGCCGGACGGCTTCCTGCTGACGGGGGGACAGGCCGTGAAGAATATCGGTCGACGCCATGGCCGGATTATAGATAGACACCTCAGCCAGGCGGACGCCTTTTGGCAGGCGAAATCAGCCGCGCGGCCGGCTAGCGCGTCGGCGGGCTGGCTGGCGGCCGACCTTATGGCGTCGAGGTCGAGGTGGCGACTCGATCAACTCAACCACCCGGGCGAGGCTTGTCCTCGTGGTCGAACTCGATCCGGGGCAGCAGCGTCTCCAACTTTGCGGCGGCAGCAGAGGTGTCGTCCGGCACTACCACTATCGGTATGCCGCGCTGGTCCGCTTCGTAATAGAACGTACTCGATCGGCGGTATGCCCTTGGTGAGCACAAGAGCGCGGACAGTGTCGGTCTGCAGCGCGGCCAGTTGCACGTCCGGCCGGTCGCCCCGTACCACGACGCCGACGTTGTCCTGCGACCCGAAGTAGTGCGGGCCCCAGTCGAGCACCAGTCCCCCAATGAGGAAGTTGTCTATGAGCCTGTTCGAGTTCTCCGGGCAGGCCGCCAACGTCCCTTCCAGGTGTTCTGCCACGAGGTCGACCGTGGGCGCGAGCAGTCTCCGGTCTTCCGGCAGCCATCCGATCAGCTTTACACCGGCTGCCGTAATCTGCGGCGCGACCTGTGACTCGACTTCGTTCTGCCGGTAGACGGGCACGTTATTGATGACCACGCCAGCGAGCCGGGAGCCGTACGCTTCGGCCGCTGACCGCGTGTCGTCGTTATAGCCGCACACCAGCACCACCAGGGCGTCCGTCTCTTCGGCGAGCCTCAGATCGGCCGACGGATCTCCCGAAGATCCTTCGACAACGTCCAGGGCAGACCCGGACGCGGCGATTTCGTCGTCCTGTTCCAGGAGTGCTTTAAGCCCGGCGGCCAGCGCTGTCTTGCCGGCGCCGCTATGGGTGGACGCTACGATCAGGGTTGCCATGGTGTTCTGAGCCCGTGTCGGTTATGTCATCGACCCGCACGGTATGGCGGGCGTACTCATGGTAACTTGACCTCTGCCTTCGGGCCATAACCCGCCACCTGATCGACGCATTTGAAAAGGCGGCAAGTTCACCATCGAGATAAGGCACACCCCAATCACGATACGGCGCTGCCTTGCGGCCCTTGGCCTGCTCGCCTACGATTGAATTTTGGGCCGAGGTAGCTCAGTTGGTAGAGCAATGGACTGAAAATCCATGTGTCGGCAGTTCGAGTCTGCCCCTCGGCACCACCCCTTATCCTACGTCGCCCACCATTCGTCATCCTGCCGGCCCTGCTGTCATTCAGTCGCCCCTGGCGCCTTTCTGCCGGCCATTGAGGTCATTCTGCCGGCCCATTAACGTCATTCTTGAGCGCAGCGAAGAATCTCCCGCGGTTCGCCACCGCTCTGCACAATCCCGTCAACGGCCCTTCCACGCAGTTTCCGCGGCCGGGTAATGCTGTATTCTCACTTGGCGCAACCACCCGGCAAAGGACCAGGAACGCATGCCAGATACTGATGCCCCGACACTCCTGACGGACGAGGTCAAGGCCCTCATTGGCCAGGAGACCGAGCTCGAGGAGATGTACGGCGTCGTCGATACCGAGACCGTCCGCCGCTACATCATCGGCGTCCCCGACCAGGACCCCCGCCACTGGGACGAGGAGTTGGCGTCGCCCAGGTTCGGCGGAACGACGACCCCCGCCATGATGGTCCACTACATCTCCAACAGGAAACCGCCATGGGAAGAGGACAAGATGCCCGAGATCATGGTGGAGGACCCGTTTAGCGACGGGGGCGGAGGCATGGGAAGGAAGGAAAGCTCCCTAACCCCAATCCGGGACGTCGCGCCCACGCGCAGCCACCTGCACGCCGGCGATGAGGTCGAGTTGTACCAGTACCCGAAGATCGGAGACCGGATCTTCTACAAGTCCCGCTGGGTCGATTTCCAGGAGAAGCGCGGCCGGGATGGCAGGCCGTTCCTGGTAACCGTGAAAGAGACGAGTTATCTGAACCAGGACAATGCGCTCCTGCTAAAGGTGCGCGGGATAGGCATCGAACGCCCATAGCAATCCACATCGCTATTCGCCCATCAGGGAAAGACTAATGGCAATACCGCTTGAAAAACTGTTGGAACTCGGACCGGACGGGATGCTCGATCACGATGAGGAACCCGGGATCGAGGACCTGCGCAATGCCCGGCAGACGTACTTCGAGGACGTCAGCGTGGGCGACGACCTCCCGCGCTACGTGCATCGCTTCTCAGCGCCTGAGCTAGCCAGGTGGTGCATCACGATGGAGAACACCCACCGGCTGCACTACGACATCGCCCACGCCCACAACCACGACAACCTCCCCGGCGCGCTGTTCCACGGAACATGGCGCATGAGCATCGTCTCGAAGTGGCTGAAGAACTGGTCGTTGCCGAACGGCTGGTTCTGGAAGGCGAGTTGGCAGGTCCGGGAAATGGTCACGGCCGGTGAGACCACGGCTCTGTGGGGTAAGGTCATCGACTGTCAGAATCTGGACGACTACGGCCTGGTCCACATCGAGTTCGGCATCGTCAACGAAGAGGGTTGGGAAGGCGCGCCGGGCACTGCCACGGTCGCTCTGCCCTACCGCGACGGTGACCCGGTCCCCTACCCGTTCGTGCCGCCGCAGGTGTGATCCGCACCCAGCCTGCCGGACTAAGCCCCAGTCCAACATCTCCCGGAGACCCACAATGACTAGATTCCTGGCGATTGCCGATGACCCCGGCCTCAGTAAAGAGAAGTTCAGCGACGCACTTGACCGCATAGGCAAGTGGCGGTTCTCACGGCGCGCATGGATCGTCAAGGCCTACTGCCTCACCGACCCCGGCAGAACGGTCATCGAGTGCGAGGCGCCGAACGAGGAGGTCTTCAGCGAGTGGCTGGAGAGTAACGGCTGGCCAGCGGCCGACATCCACCAGGTAGACCTCGTCCAGGAAGCCGGTGAAATATGGCCCATGCGCTTCTGACAAACGGGCGTCCGGATACGGCATTTGACGCCGGATAAATCACCCTCGGCGATGCCCGCACAACCCCCGAACGTCCTCTTCATCCTCACCGACCAGCAGCGCAGGGACACGATGCGCTGCTACGGAAACGAGTGGATCAAAACCCCCAACCTCGACAGCATCGCCGACTCCGGGTTCGTATTCGAAAACGCGTACGTCACCCAGCCGGTCTGCACGCCGGCACGCGGCTCGATCATGACCGGTCTGTACCCACAGACCACGGGGCTGATCAAGAACGCCATAAAACTCAGCCCCGAAACGCGCACGATCGCCGAACTCGTGCCGGACGAATATCTTTGCGCCCACTACGGCAAATGGCACCTCGGCGACGACGCTTTCCCGCAACACGGCTTCGAGGAATGGATCAGCATCGAAGACCATCATCGGGCGAACTTCAGTCGGAAAGAACAACGGAGCCGTGAGGCCGACTACAACATCTGGCTCCGCGAACAGGGCATCGACGATCCACCCGTTACGCCTGTGTCGTATGAACGTTGGCTGCCAGGCGTCGACCTCCCTGAGGAATTGACCCAGGCCGCATATCTCGGCAACGAGGCCACCCGCTTCCTTAACGAACACGACGGTCGGCCATTCGTCTTGTACGTCAGCTTCTTCGAGCCGCACCCGCCCTACACCGGGCCGTTGAACGGCCTCTACGACCCTGACTCGCTGCCCGTCGGCCCCGCGTTCCTGCAACGCCCCGACGGCGGATCGTTGGTCAACCGGGCTCGGGCCGACTACTACATGGCGGGCAACCTGAACCCTCTGGGCGCGCAGGGCGGCGACTTCCACGATCTCACCTCGGAAGCCGGTTGGCGTCGGCTGAGGGCGCAGTACTTTGCCAACGTGACGCTGGTGGACCGCAACGTGGGCCGCATACTCGACGCGCTCGATGCAAACGGTTACGCCGATAACACCATCGTGGTGATGTCGAGTGAACACGGCGAGATGGGCGGCGACCACGGCATGCTCGAAAAGCGGTCGTTGTACGAAGAAGCGTCGAGGGTCCCGCTGCTGATGAACGTGCCGTGGCTGAACTCAGGGCAGACGAGGATAGACGGCAGCGTGAGCCAGATCGACCTCGTCCCGACCTTGCTAGACCTGCTGGAACGGCCCGTGCCCGATCACCTACAAGGCGCGAGTTTGGCGCCGGTCCTCAAGGGAGAGGCGACCCTCGATGACAACGATGTTTTCCTGCAGTGGAACGGCATGGGCGACCGCAACCTCGGCTCGCCGTTGATCAACCGCATGGTCTCCCTTCCCTGGCGGTCGGTGATTACCGCAGACCGGTGGAAACTCAACCTCTGCGCCGGCGACCAGTGCGAGTTGTACGACCTCAGCAGCGACCCGTTCGAGTTGACTAACCTGTTCGAAGATCCGGCCCAGCGCGACCGGATACGGGACATGGCAGCCCGGATACGCATTTGGCAGAACGAGACCGGAGACCATGCGCCGCTTCCAACTGTGTGACCCCGTGGACACTCCGATAAGCCTTGAATCCCGGATGAGGAAAATTTGACGGGCAAAAACATCTACGACGTCATAGTTATAGGCATCGGTGGAATGGGTTCAGCCACGGTGTACGAACTCGCGAGCCGCGGCCTGAGGGTCCTGGGTCTAGAGCAATTCGACGTTCCCCACGACCAGGGTTCATCGCATGGCATAAACCGGGTGATCCGGCTCGCCTACTACGAGGACCCGTCCTACGTACCCCTCATGCGCCGTGCGTACGAGCGATGGCACGAACTGGAAAACGTGTCCGGCGAGAAGCTGCTGTACACAACCGGTTCCGTGGCAGCCGGCAGCGAAGACCGCGAGGTGTTCGCAGGCTCCCTGCGTTCATGCATCGAGCACGATCTGCCCCACGAGGTCTTGACGAGCGCCGAGTTGACCAGCCGGTACCCAGGCTTTCGCCTACCGCCCGACTGGATGGCACTGTTGCAGCCGGACGGTGGGTTCCTGCTGTCCGAGCGTTGCATCGTGAATTACGTGTTCGGCGCGCTCGAACTGGGAGCAGATGTCAGGGCCCGGGAACCCGTTCGCGGTTGGGACGTGTCGGGGGACACGGTCAGGGTGGAGACCAGCCGCGGAAAATACGAGGCCGGGGCGCTCGTCATCACCGCCGGGGCATGGACCGAGATGCTGACCCCGTCGCTCGCCCACCTGGCGATACCCGAACGACAGGTGCTCGGCTGGTTTCAACCCCTCCGGCCTGAGTGGTTCACCCTGGAAACCTTCCCTGTGACAACCCTGGCGGGCGACGAAGGGCAATACTACGCCCTCCCGGTATACGGCATTCCCGGATTCAAGATCGGCCGATACAACCATCTCGAACAGAAATCTGCGGCGGACGATCTCGACAGGGTGTGCAGAGACGAAGACGAGGAAATACTCCGGCTGGGAGTTGCCAGGTACTTCCCCGACGCCAACGGCCCGACACTGTCGATGAAGGCGTGCATGTTCACCAACACGCCCGACGAACACTTCATCATCGACGCCGTGCCCGGGGCGCCAAACGTCTTCGTTGCAGCCGGATTCTCAGGCCACGGCTTCAAGTTCTGCAGCGTCATAGGCGAAGTCATGGCCGACCTCGCCACAAAAGGGGATACCGGTCACGACATTTCGCTCTTGCGCCTGGACCGATTCGCGGGACTGATTTGATATGATCAGGGTCCAACGGACTTACGGCAGGACGCTCCAGTTCGTGCGGCGTTGACCGCTCCAGGATGCCCTGCCCGGCGTGGAAAATCCGGCGGAAGTAGCTCAGTGGTAGAGCACAACCTTGCCAAGGTTGGGGTCGCGGGTTCGAATCCCGTCTTCCGCTCCACTTTCGTTCCGACTGCGCCGAGCCTCCATGAGACCATCAAAGCGACGTACGCGTGCGCAAGGACCTCCGTGCCCCATCGTCGCAGGTAACCAATTTGTAGTCCCCGCCAATGACCGAACTCGACCCGCGCCTTCGCGCCATCCTGCAGGACAGCTTCTACATCCGTACCACCATGACCCGACGCCGGTCTGGTGGGCCGCGCACGGTGGAGACCACGTACTACTGGAACGGCGCCGATCAAGTCGTGCTTTCCGGTTATCCTGGCCGACGCGATTGGGTGGCGAACATCAACGCCAACCCTACCGTGACGCTCCACACTGTGGAATTCGGGCCGTGGTTCGACATCCCCGGCCGCGCCGAGGTCCTGTGGAAAACCAATGAACGGTTGCCCCACCTGATGAACTTCATCGGCAGGTGGACTCAGCGACCGGGATTCCCGCGCCGCCGTTTCGCCATAGCCCTGGGCGCCATCAAGCTCAATCGCAAGTTGCGGCTCCCCTGGTGGGGACCGTTCTGGCTAGTGCGCAGGATCCTCGACCAGATGCCCTGCGTCGTGGTCACCTTCACCGGCGACCCGGTCCTTCGGACTGACGGCCCGGCGCCCCTCTCCGAACCCCACGGCGATCGGGCGTGAATCTCACCGCCTAGGAACCAGGCGCAGCCGGCATCTCCCCTTCTACCGCCTTCCTGGCAATGTCCCGCGTTTCGGCATCGAAGCGCGTGTTCCCGGCCATCCACTCCAGGTAATCCGGCTCTCCGGCCGCAACTTCCGACAACCGCCGGCCACGGTGCTTACCGAAGTTGATCAACGCCTCGTCGTTGGCCGACCACACGAACCTGCCTTCAGGGTCGATCGCACCCTCGTCCACGCCCTTCGCCCATGCCGCCAGTCGACGGGGCGACCGCGGCAGGTCGCCAGTCGCCGTTAACTCTCCCAGCAGCACTTCAGCGGCCGCACGTGCGGCCGTATCTTCCTCACGGGTGGCCGACAATTCTTCCCCGACGTACTTTTTGTACGCCGCAGGGAGATCACGGGGCTCCAGGCGATGGAAAACGGCCATTGCGTCTACGACCGCCCTGCCCTGCAGGCTGAACTCAACGCCAGCGCGGCGAAACTCCTCGACCAGCAGCGGCGCGTCAAAGCGCTCAACGCCGAATCCGGCCAAATCGCACCCTTCAAGATGCTCCGCCAACCTCTTGGCATATGCGGCGAATACCGGGGAGTCAGTCACGTCATCATCGGTAATCCCGTGGACCTCCGTCGCTCCCGGCGGAATCGGCACACGGGGATTGACCAACACCGTTCGCGATTGTTCGCTCCCATCGGTGTCGATCTTCAACACGGTGAGTCTCACAATCCGGGCCGAACGCGTGTCGAGGCCGGTCGAGGCCGCGTCAATGAACGCCAACGGCCGTTCAAGGTCTAGGTATTTAAGTAGCGGGTGAGCGGCCACGGTAAGTCCAAGATCAAGTCGATGTCCCCATATGGTACCCAACTACACGCGCAATAATTCGTAATTCCTGGCTTTGTCCCCACCCTTGACACAATCCGCGGGTGAGGCAGGCGGTTGCCATATCAATTACACTTATCTCGACCGCGTTCTTCGAATTTAAGCATTCGGAGGACCGGGAGATGCGATCCATCGTGAACGGCGGTTCCAGGAATGGCGCTAGACACAAACATGCAAGTCAGGGATCACCTACGGACCGCCCGGGAGTTTCTCACGGCCGCGGACACTGAATTCGCGGCCGGAGACCACCTGCAGGCTTCAGAGAAGCTTTGGGGCGCCGCGTCCCACGCCCTCATCGCAGTAGCCCAACAACGCAACTGGCCGCACGGTAGCCACGGGGCGCTGAAACGCGCGGCGCGCCTGCTAGTCGACGAGACCGGCGATATGGAGTTTCTTGCCGGATTTGCGTTAGCGGAGAAGTTCCACGCGAACTTCTACCATGACTTCATGGAAGAATTCGAATTGGAAGTCGACCGCCCAAACGTTAACGACTTCGTCGAGCGATTACTGGTTCTCGCGGCCTGAATTCACCTGCCAAAGTCCGCCGCGTCACACGCACCCGGACTGGCCGAATTGGCGGACGGGCACACGCGACCCACTCCTACGTTGGTTCCAGGAATTGGCGCTTGAGACGAACATGCAGACGACGGATCACTTAAGAACCGCCCTGGAATTTCTCGCGGTCGCGGACCAGGAATTTGCGAACGGTGATCGTCTGAAGGGATCAGAGAAGCTTTGGGGCGCCGCGTCCCACGCCCTCATCGCAGTAGCCCAACAACGCAACTGGCCGCACGGCAGCCACCGGGCGTTGAAGCGGGCGGCGCAGTTGCTCGCAGACGAAGCAGGCGATACGGCGCTAGACGATGGGTTCGCAGTGGCAGAAAAATTTCACGCGAACTTTTACCACGACTTCATGGAAGACTTCCAACTGGACGCTGACCGGCCGAAGATCAGCAACTTTGTCGAGAGACTATTGGTCATCGCGGCTTAAGTACCGCACCTGAAAGTCGCCGCGTCAGGCCTCCGTCAGCCCCGGACTCGTGATCCCTTAACCGCAAGGCGGGTCCGGTGTTCGTCCCAAGCTCCCCGCGCCCAAACCGCCAGTCCGTCAAATAAACTTGAAATTGTCCACTTGCCGAAGTGGCGGAATGGCAGACGCGACGGTCTCAAAAACCGTTGGGCAAAAACGCCCGTGTGGGTTCGAATCCCACCTTCGGCACCAATTGGACCTCACCAGGCGTGTCCTGGACCTGAGGTAGTTGGGGCACCTACGGTCTTCCCAATCACCGGCCCGCCAAGGTGGAGAGCCCCCTCGACCCCCGGACGCGATCCACGACCCTGACGTGTAAATGGGCGGTACTCAGGATGTGGCTCTGCCCGACGCCGGGGCGCAAACAGGCTCCGACGGGATCACCATATCGCGGCGCCGGAACGGCGGATTTCGGTGGACAGGAGCACCGACACAAACACAATTAGTAAGTTTGCTAGACTGCGGCCGGGTGCGACGGGCGGTGGGAAGAAAAGGTACCGTTCAATGAGAATTCAGGAAAAGTATTTGGTCCCCGCCTTGGGTGGGGTTGTCATCATCGCCGCCATCGGATTCGCTGCAGGCGGAGCGGCTGCATGGGTCTGGGTTATCTTGGGTTTACTCGGCATCGGGACGATCGCCACCCCTTATGCGCCACCCGGCGCCCAAGTCGAGATGCGTGCGGCCATCGCAATTGTCGGGCTTGTCTGGTTATTCATCGTTTACACCTCTCTTTCGTTCTGGCTCGCCCTGGTCGGCCTGGGCGCGATAGGGGCACTTCAGATTCGACATGCTGATTCGCTGCGCGGGGCCCCCAGGCACACCGTGGCGTGGATCAATACGCTCACAGGCCGCAGCGTTGCAGCGGACGCTGAGGGTGTAGATGAGGACGCTGGCCTGGCGGCGGCCGAAGACGCGGGCACAGAGGGATCAAGTCCAGCCCCTGCTGTTAACGCAACCGCAGCGCCCTCTGAGCCCAACGCCTTCCAAAAGTATGCGCGGCTTAACGTCGCGGGAATCGTCGGCGCAGTCCTGGGCGTTGTCGCGCTGCTCTGCCTACTCATGCCCTGGGTCGGGGTCTACGTCGAATTCCTGGGCGAGCAAGAGATAATCGGTCACACGCTCACTTCCGCAGGCGAAGAACTGGAAGACGGCACGTCTGGCGCGTTATTTGCCGTCCTGATCGTTCTTGGCCTTCTGGGCGCCGCGTCCGTCGTCGTCCCACGCCTTATAACGGCTGTCGTGGCCATCGTCGGCATCGTGGTAGTCATATTTTCTTACGTCAGTCTCAACACCGCGTTCGGCGGCGTCCAGGAAGGCCCGGGCGTCAACGCCGCACTCATTCCGCATGTCGGCTGGGGTCTGGCCATTATCTGCTACGGTCTCATTTTCCTGCTCCAACTCATTCCGCCGTTGAATCGCCGGAAGACTTGACCGCGGCCGGGGACCTCACCGGTGTGTAGCAGAAACGGGATAACGGACCGTTATGGGAATAGCCGCCGCCCTCAGGACGCCGGATTCTTCATCCAGTACTTCGCCAGGTCGTCCTGCGGTTCCCAGCCGAATATCCGGCGCGCCTTCTCGCTCGTGAACTTCTGGTGCGGAAGATCGGGGAACACGAAGAAGACCTCGCTCTTCGAGGGCAACCGGTCGAAATCGACCTCCAGCGCGCACCTGAAGCATTCCCCCGCATCCCTCCACGACACAGCGAACGGGACCAGGTCATGCCCGATATTCGCTATCGGCGAACCATACTCGGCGTTGTCGGTCTCCGGATTGATGAACATGTAGAACAGCAGGTCCATGACATAGATGTCGTGGAACTCCGTAAAGACCCGGCAGATCTCCTGCCCCAGCGACTTGGTCAGCGCATACAGGAACGTGCCCGGCTGATGCGGCACGTCCGGCCCGATCATGTGGTCGAATCGTTCGAATGTCGGACCGGTGGCCGCGTAGAACGGCCCGCTGTTGATCACCCTGTCGATTTTGTGCTCCACGGCCGCCACCATCATGTTGTAGCAACCGCGCGCGCTTACGTCGAAAGCCAACTGGCGGTCCGTCCGCAGCACCGACAGGTTGACGATGGCGTCCATACCCTCCGCTGCCGACACCACCTGGTCGATGTTCGACGCGTCCACTTTGAAATATTCGTGCGGCGAGTCGAGATCGTTGATGTCCGTCAGGCGAAGTTCGTGCCGGCCTTCAAGCGCCTTCACGACGTGCGGGCCGAGCATGCCGTTAGCCCCCAGGATGAGTACCTTCATCGCGCTTCATCCTCGCTTTCTGGGCGTGTAGCCGAGACTGACCACCTGCGCCACGTCGTCCGCGCTGCGCCAGGATTGCCCTGACAGGAACCTGGCGTCTGGAACGTCCGATTGGATGTGGAATATGTCCATCCATCCGGAGTGGTCGGAGGTGAGGCTAAGCCTTATCGCCTCGAGCGCGTCGTCTTCGTAGAGGGCTGACGTAGAGGGACCCGTATCTGAGACCGCCGTGAGGTCGCCCAGCCTGAGTATGGTGACCTCGGTCTTCCGTTCCCGCGCGAACTCCCTGCACACGATCTCGCCAAGGTGATAGCAAAGCACGTCCATGTCCAACGTGGGCGTCGGTTTCCAGGACTCGGTAACCGCGTACGACGGGTCGTATCCTTCCATCAGCCGCAACGAGCTGAGATAGACGAATCGGGAAACGCCCTCCTGCCACGCCGCCCACAGCAGGTTGTACGTACAACGCATCTGGTAGTCGAGTTGGTCAGATACGCTGTCGCCCCGGTCGACCGCACCTGAATGGATGATGACATCGACGCCCCGTACCAGGTCATTCGTCGGCGCCGTATGGTTCAAGTCCGACCTGACGAACTTGTGGTCCGTCGCAACGTCTTCGCGGTCCGTTAGGACTACATCGTGCTCATCGCCAAGCGAGTCGGCTAACTGCCGCGCCAGGCCGCTCCCCGCCGCCGTAATCAGTACCTTCACATGCAATCTCCACCGCTAGCTGGATTGGGCGCAGTATACCTTCGCGAACCAGGCCGCAAACTGCCGGCGATTCACGATTAATTGGGCATCTGCAGCTTCCTAACCAACGCCATTCTGAGCGCAGCGAAAAACCTCCCGGCCTCAATACGTCATCACTTGCCCTCATCACCAGAAAAAACTCGTTGCTCCCTCGCCCACGGGCGTTACGATAAAAGGCCTTCTCCCACTCCTCAGGAACGCCAACTTGCCTTCCAACCGCCCCAACATCCTGTTCATTCAGTCAGACCAGCACAACCCGGCCGTCACCGGCTGCTACGGCGACCCCGTAGTCGAAACACCCAACCTCGACCGGCTGGCGGCCCGCGGCGCCCGGCTCAATTCGGCCTATTGCGCGTCTCCGATCTGCGTACCCTCGCGCATGTCCCTCATCACCGGCAGGTTCCCGCACGAAAACGAAGTGTGGACTAACGACCAGGCGCTCAACTCGGCCATTCCGACCTACGCCCACGCGCTCGGCGCGGCCGGATATCGCCCGGTCCAGATCGGCCGCATGCACTTCAATGGGCCGGACCAACTGCACGGATTCGCCGAACGCTTCGTCGGCGATCACAGTCCGAACTGGCCGGGGAGCCCGCGCCCCGTCGACCACGGCAGTCTCACGGGCACCGCCGGACCCGCCAGGGTGAGCCTCGAGTTGTCCGGCAACGGCCAAAGTGCGTACGAGGTCCACGATGAGGACGTCGTCGCTGCGACGGAGGACTACCTCGACCGGTTCGGTGAATCCAGCGCGCCCGGCGAACCCCTCTGCCTGTCGGTCGGCCTCATGCTCCCTCACCAACCGTTCGTCGCCCGGCCGCAGGACTACGCACGATACGAGGGCCGCGTCGGGCTGCCCACCACCCCAGCAACGCCCCTCGACGATTGCCACCCTTATATCCGGTGGTGGCGCGAACGGACCGGCATCGAACAGGTCAGTGAAGCCGAGACCATACGCGCCCGCACCGCATACTGGGCGCTCGTCGACCGGCTCGACGCACTCACCGGCCGCATCCTCGACGCCGTGGAACGCAACGGCCTTTTCGACAACCTCATCATCGTCTACACGTCCGACCACGGCGACCAGATCGGCGAACACGGCCTCTGGTGGAAGCAGACGTTCTACGAAGACTCCGCCCGCGTCCCGGCGCTCATATCGTGGCCGCAGGGGATACCCGCAGGAACGGTCATCGATAACCCCGTCAACCAGTTCGACCTCCTTGCAACGGTCCTCGACGCTGCCGGCGCGCCGCAACTGCCGCGGTCCCGCGCCAGGAGCCTGCTTGGACTGCTGAATTCGCCCGAGTCGGCCAGTTGGGACAACACCGCATTTTCCGAGTACTGCATGGACGACGACTCCGGCGGCGACGCGTACTCGGCCAACCTGGGCGGGCCGGATGTGCATGCCCGGCCCGGCGGCGTCCAGAACCGGATGGTCCGGAATGGGCCCTGGAAGCTCAACTACTACCACGGTTTCAGGCCTCAACTATTCAACCTGGATGACGACCCTCTCGAAACGCGCGACCTCGCGGAAGACCCCGCGTTCGCAGGCGTACGGGCTGAACTGACGGACCGCGTCCTCGACGGCTGGAACCCTGACCACATCAGGCAAAGGATGCGAGTCCTCAAAGCGGAGCAACAGATCATCGAGTCCTGGGCGTCCCACATAGACCCGCCCGACTCGCTCCGCTGGGACCTGCGCCCCGAGATGGACTACCTGGGACCTGCAAAGTAGCCGCCAGACATCCATCCCATTTCCCCGGCTACTCCAGCCAGTCCCCGTGCTTTGCCATGAGGGTCTCGTGGCACTTTTTGTACGTCTCGATGTCCACACCGTGGTAAGGCGAAAGGAGGCGCAGCGGCATGTCGACTCCGCCTGCCCGGACGATCATCTTGTCGTAGGCACCGTCGATCATCGGACTGTCCCGGACCGGGCCGAGGAAGTCGTCGACGGCGGCGGTCATCCTGGCCTGCATGCGGAAGAGGTTCTCGAAATCGCCTTCGACGCCGTACCTGAAGTACTGCAGCGTCCTCTTCGGCATCATGGGCCCGTATGAGGCGAGGAGGGAGCACTCGCCGTGTTGGCAGCCGAATGGAAAGTTGTCCTCGCCGAAGAAGTGCTGTAACTCCGTCTCCGTAACCAGCCTGGCGCACTCCGCCGGAGCAGCGGATGTGAACTTTGTGGCGACCAGGTTCGGGACGGCGTCCTGCAGCCGCTTGTAGTCGTCGGTTACCAGCACCCTCTTGGGGCGCGGCAGGTTGTAGTGGAGGAAACTCGAGTCGGGGAAGCTGCCGCAAACGTCGGTGAAATAGGTCATGCACTCGTCGTCGGTCAGCTCTCCCCAGGGCGTCAGCGCGATCTGGAAAGTGCGGAACCCTATGTCGTGGGCAGCGCCGATCTTTTCGACCACCTGGGCCGTCGACATGCCGATGACGCCCACCATGGGCCGCACGCCTTCACCGGTCGTCTCCTCCCGGAAGATGCTTGCGATCTCCATGAACTGTGTCAGCGTCACAGCATAGCCTTCACCCGCCGTGCCGAAGATGTAAAGGTCCCGGAATCCCGACGAGATGGTCTGCCGCACCTCGTCACGGAAAACCGCTTCGATCAACTCGCCGTTCTCATCCCAGGGGACCTCGCAACTGACGAGCACTGTTTGCGGATACCTCTTGCTCATCGGCCCCTCCTTTCAAGTTGAAACCGTACTGAATACCGACCGATTTAACAGCACTGTACTGATACACTCGCCACCGTCGTTCCTGACCTGTCAGGACGTTTGTAGGAACCTTCGTGCCCGCCCAGAGCGGGACTCCGTGGACGGAAATCAACCGCAGGGGATAAGCACATTGCCTAAGTATCTCTTCCAAGCAAATTACACCGCTCAGGGTATCCAGGGACTGTTGAAGGAGGGCGGCAGTTCGCGGCGGCAGGTCTTCGAAGACATGGCCAGCGAGCAGGGAGGCGCCCTCGAGACCTTCTACTACGCCTTCGGCGGGACCGACCTGTTCCTGACCTTCGACCTGCCGGACACCGCCACCGCAGCCGCCGTATCCCTGTCCATAGGCGCCGGCGGAGCCCTCAGCATAACCACAATTCAGCTCATCACACCCGAGGAAATCGACGAAGCCTGCGGCAAGACGGTGAACTACCGGCCGCCCGGAGCGTAGGCCACAAATCCGCCCCCGCCGAGGTAGTTGCGATGACCCACGTCAGCGTCACTCCCGGCCGATACACCGGGGACACTTTCGACCCGTCGCCTTACCGGGGACTCAACCGAGCACCTGCGCAAGGCGCCGTCATCGAAATCCGCCAGGACGGACTGGTGCTCGACCTGTCGGGAGTGACGCTGGACGGCGAAGGCGGCGGCGTGGGCATCCGGATCCATGACTGCGACGACGTGACCATCGTCAACGGCGTGCTCGTCGGCTTTCACTACGGAATCCACGTCGACAACGTCAGCAACCTCAACATACGGGGCTGCGTCGTGTCGGACAACACGAACCCCACGGACGCCGGATGGCTCCCGGATATTGAGGCCCCGGTGGAGGAAGGATTCGGCGGGGGCATATATCTTTACAACGTCCGCCACAGCGTCATAGAGAACAATCAACTCAACAACAATTTCAACGGCGTCAGCCTGGTACGGTCGGAACGCAACGTAGTCGGGGGGAACCACGCATCCTACTGCGGCAATGTGGGGATCTACCTGCTGAAGTCCAGCCACAACGAGGTGCTCCACAACCTGGCGGAGCACTGCATCCGCTATACGGACCGTTTCTGGTGCGACACCGCCGACTCGGCGGGGATCCTCCTGGAGGACGGCTCCAACCACAACCGGATAGTCGGCAACAGCCTTCGCTACAGCGGCGACGGGTTCTTCATCCGCGCCCACAATCGCGAACCGTCCAACCATAATTTCATTTTCGGCAATGACGGCAGCTATTCACCCAACAACGCCTTCGAGGCGGGGTTCTCGTCGGGAAACGTGTTTGAAGACAACATCGCCAACTTTTCCAACTACGGGTTCTGGTTAGGCTATTCGACCGATACCACGGTCAAAGGGAACGAAATGAGGGCCTGCCGGTTTGACGGAATCGCTATCGAGCACGGGCAGGATAACCGCATCGAAGACAACCGCATCGAGAAAAACCGCAACGGCATCCGCCTTTGGAGCAATCCCCCGTCGGAAAAGCAGACGAGGCGAGACCTGCCGACCCGTCGCTACACCGTCTCAGGGAATCGAATTACGGATTCGCGGGACTGTGGGATTTTGGCGACGGAGGATCACGAGGTTGGTCTGGAGGGGAATCGTTTCGAAGGAAACCGGAGGGAGTATGCACGGCGACCTGTTTAGGGCGGGAGGTCCTTCGCTTCGCTCGAGGATGACATGCTGAATAGGTGGGCTGTACACGCGCCGCACGTCCACCGTGGTCCCCGATCGGGGTCGGGGAAGACGAGGTGTGGGGGTGCGGTACGACGGGTTGTGGCCATGGGGGTTGTGTGGATGGCGAGTGTGGTTGTGGGATGGCCGGGAGGTCCTTCGCTTCGCTCGAGGATGACATGCTGAATAGGTGGGCTGTACACGCGCAGCCCGTCCACCGTGGTCCCCGATCGGGGTCGGGGAAGACGAGGTGTGGGGGTGCGGTACGACGGGTTGTGGCCATGGGGGGTTGTGTGGATGGCGAGTGTGGTTGTGGGATGGCCGGGAGGTCCTTCGCTTCGCTCGAGGATGACATGCTGAAGTAGGTGGGCTGTCCACGCGCCGCACGTCCAACGTGGTCCCCGATCGGAGTCGGGGAAGACGAGGTGTGGGGGTCCGGTACGACGGGTTGGGAGAACGCCGGTTGGGAGTGAGGGGCGGGAGGTTGTAGCCGCGCACCGCACCAGGGCCGTTCGCGAACGGCCCCTATGTGGGTGGTTGGTGAACGGGTGGGGTGGGGTTGTGTAGAGGGGTTTTGGGGGTAGCCGCGCCCGTCCCGCGCCCCACCGTGGGTACCGGATCGGGGTCCGGCACGACGGGTTGGGGGAATGACGGTTGGGTGCGAAGGGCGGGGGATCCTTCGCTTCGCTCGAGGATGACAGGAATGGGAAGTTGGGGGTGACCCCGTGTCAAGTACGGGGCTGGGTACCGCATCGGGGTGCGGCACGACGGGTTGGTTTTTGGCGCGTTGAAGCAACCCCGGGGGTTGCCCGGAGTTGCCCCGTTTCGCAGTGTCTCTGCTGTCTTTCCCACGCCCGGCCGGAACCGAGAGGCGTTGTTGGGAAGTATGTTTCCTCGGTCTTCTCCGCACAGCCCAACAACCAACGGTAGTGGCGGCAATTTGCTCGCTCACGCGTCGGCGGTCGAACCGGGGCCGAAGACGGTTGCGGCTCTACAGCCGCGCCCGGCTTGTGGGGCGCTTATGGGCGTCTGAGGGAAAGACGCATTTGCTATCGGATCCTCGGCTTGATCTCTGGGGCGAACTTCCGATAGCTCCCCAGGCATCTCTCAGCCTGCGGGCCCCGAGTCACCATAGTCGGGGTCTAAAGCTGCCACGCCTACGTGAACAGCATTATGTGCGAGTCGTTCCGGTGACCCTAACCGGCTTTGCAGCCGTGGGGCCCTGGAATCCACGCACAGCCCATGTCTGCTTCCCAGGAGAGCATGTACTTTCTCGTTCCGCAACGGGCTTTAACACGGAGGGAGGAACTTTTACCCCCGATGCCTGCAGGAGTTGTTCCCGTTGCTGTTTGATCAGAGTGGCTGTGCTGAACGCGTCGTAATGCACGACTCGATATTGATATTAGAACAGGTGTTCGTGGGTTGTCAAATTTTTGTGGGGTGGATTTTTGGGGGTGTGGGGGTATGGCGGTTGGTGGGGGTAGCCGCGCACCCCTGGGTCCCCGATCGGAGTCGGGGAAGACGGGTTGGGAGAATGCCGCATGTGGGTAAGGGGCGGCAGGTTGGTGGGGGTGGCCGCGCCCGTCCCGCGCCCCACCGTGGGTACCGGGTTTCCCCGGTAAGACGAGTTGAAGCGCGCGTCCCCTTCGTCTTACACGGTTTCCGGGGCCCGACGATGTGCCGGATGGGCGGGCGGGGTGTGGTGTGGAGGGGGTTGGAGGGGGTAGCCGCGCCCCCCTGGGTCCCCGATCGGAGTCGGGGAAGACGGGGGTAGGGGTGCCGATGGCGGTTACAGCGCCCTTGACGTAACCACGCCATGCCAGCGCTGACTTTGGGCCCGTAACCGTTATCCTGTATTCGGCCCCGAATCAGGAGGGACTCGCCATCTGAGTTCCCACTGCCCATCGACAGGTCGAAACAGCAACACATGCCCCGCCAGACCGAGCCTAACGCCAATAACCCCCTCGGCAGCCTGCTCCAGGACATGATGCCCCGCGGCCAGGTGCGTTCCGAGAATACCCAGGCGATCTCCGGTCAACCCGGCCTGCGCCCCGACATCGTCATCACCGCGCCCGGCCGTGCGCCCGTTGTCATTGAGGCCGAGTACATGCCCGCGCGTACCGTGGAGCCGGAGGCTACCGACCGTCTGGGGCTGGAATTAGCCTCCAACGGGCGAACCATCGAAGCGGTCATCGCGCTCCGCTACCCGGACGATGTCGGCGATGCCCACGACCTGCGCGCCGCCCTGACTTCGGCACGCCTCTCCTACTGCGTCTTCACCGAGGACGGTGACGAGAGTCGCTTCCCCAAATCCGGATGGCTTGAGGGCTCGGTCGAAGATTTGGCCGACATGGTGCGCCTCGTTTCCGTTCCCCAACGCGCGGTGGACCAGGCCGCCACGACCCTGGAGGAAGGCATCGAGGGCGCCGCAAAACACCTGGACGAAATCGCCGAGATGCGAGCGAGCATCACTGATGAAATAGCCAAACGCCTGGGAATGGTAAACGTGCCCCAAACGCGACGCATGGCCTGCGCCATCATCGCCAACGCGCTCGTCTTCCACGAACACATCGCCGGAATGCATCCGCAGGTCAAGCCCCTGGCCAGGGTGTGCGGCGACGGGGTGGACAACCCTCACGGCGAGGTTCTCGCGGCCTGGGACAAGATCCTGGACATCAACTACTGGGCCATCTTCGCCATAGCCAAGGACATCCTCGAACAGTTGCCCTCCAGCGACGCGGCGGTGATCCTCCGGCGGTTGAGGAACACCGCCCAGTCGGTGAACGCGACCGGCGTGGACAACGCGCATGACCTGACCGGGCGGATCTTCCAGCGTCTCATAGCCGACCGCAAGTACCTCGCCACGTTCTACACTCTGCCCGCGTCGGCTGCGCTCCTGGCCCGTCTGGCAGTCGCCAAGATGGAGGGCGTCGACTGGTCCAGCGCCGAGGCCATCGGGAAACTGCGCATCGGAGACTTCGCCTGCGGGACCGGCGCGCTGCTCTCGGCCGTCTACGAGCAAGTTGCTGCCCGCCACGAACGCGCCGGGGGCGATGGAAAAGCTCTCCACAAAGTGATGATGGAGGAGGTCCTATACGGCTGCGATGTCATGCCTTCCGCCGTTCACATCACCGGCTCGACCCTGTCCGGCGTAGAGCCGTCAGTCCTTTTCGACGGCTCTCACCTGTACACCATGCCCTATGGCCGCATGAAAGACGGCGCAGTGATGATCGGCTCCCTGGAGCTTCTCCAAGCCTCGAACGTCCTGACCCTGATCAACTCCAGCGACCCTGCCATGCGCACCGGCAGCGCAGGCGAGGAGACCGCTACGCAGATACGCGCGGAGGTTCCGGACGAGGGGTATGACTTGGTGATCATGAATCCGCCGTTTACGAGGGCAACGAACCACGAGGGCGCACACGCCGACATAACCAACCCCGCTTTCGCAGCATTTGATGCTACCGATGATGATCAGACCGCTATGGGACGCCGGGTTAACCGGCTGGGAGACGACACCTGCTATCACGGCAACGCTGGCATAGCCTCTGCGTTCGCGGCGCTCGCTCATAAAAAATTGAAGCGGGGTGGTGTCCTGGCTCTAGTGCTTCCCCTGTCTGTTTCTAGTGGCCTGTCATGGAAAAAATTCAGAGATATGCTCGCTGGGCATTACACTGACGTCACCGTTTTGAGCATCTCAGCGAACGGGCGTGAAATGTCCTTCTCTTCCGATACCGGCATGGCGGAGTGCCTCGTGGTAATCCGTAAGCTCAGGTCAGATGAAACACCTCAGACTCGGGTGAGGTTCACGTCGTTCTGGAGCAGACCGCAAGGGTTCGCACACGCAAATTCTCTGGCAGGCGGGCTCCTGGACGGAAGTTTGGTCAGGCGGATCGAAGATGGCCCGTATGGCGGGACGCCTCTGACTGTGGGTGCGGAACCAGCCGGCGAGACCATAACAACACCCCGCGACCAGGATGGCGAAAGCTGGGGCGCGGTGCGCCTGTCCGACTTCTCCCTCGCCCAAACTGCTTACGCCCTGTCCCAGTCAAAACTAAGCCTGCCCGGCAGATCGTCTTCAGCCGAGTTAAAGATGGTTTCGCTGGGTGACGTAGGCAAACTTGGTCTCGTACATCGGGATATAACTGGTCCGGCCCCGCGAGGTCCTTTTGACAAGGTAAATGCAAGTCCAACGGCTACCTATCCATCCCTGTGGAACCATAGCGCCAAGCGGGAAACTCGATTGGTCTGTCTACCGGATTCCCAGTTGTTGGTAAGGCCTGGCATGGAGGACAAGGCCGCCGACGTTTGGGCTACCGCCGGGCGCCCTCACTTGAATCTCGACTTTACGTTCGGATCTCAGGCTCTGGCCGTTGCTTTCACCGATTCCGAATCCATTGGCGGAAGGGTGTGGCCCAATATCATCTTCTCAGACAAGAGATACGATTACGCCTTTTCGGTATGGAGCAACTCCACCCTGGGCCTGCTGTTGTATTGGTGGCACTCAAACCGTCAGCAGTCAAGCAAAGCGGGCATGTCTATCCGCTCGGCGGGGTCTCTTTCGATATTGGACCTCCGCGCCCTCACGGATGAACAGTTGCGCACGGCTGAGAGCATCTTCGAGGAATTCCGCGAAAAGGAGTTCAAGCCGGCCTACCTCGCGGACGCCGACCCCAACCGCGCGCTGTTGGACCGGCGGGTAGTCTGCGACTTACTAGGATTCGATGAGGGGACCTACGCGGCCGTCCGGCGACTGGCGGCCAAGTGGTGCGCGGAGCCGTCGGTGCATGGTGGGAAGGCGCGGCCGAAGGGTGCTGAATTAGTAATCTAACCACGGTGAAGTCGAATCGCTGGTGTGTTGGCTGCCATTCCAGTCAAAGGGGGAAACGGTGAAGTTAAAATTGGGTTTCCACATGCTGATAGTTAAGGACGTCGATAGGGCCGTTCGTTTCTACCATGACGTGCTTGGCCTGGATGTGGAGGCGTATGACCCAAATAACGATCCGCCTGAGGGGGCTAGGTTGGCCTTGGGCGGATTCACGATCATTCTTCAAAAAAACAGGCACAGCACAATCGACGATACCAGGGCTGGGACTGCCATCCACTTGGTGGGCGAAGGCGGCGTCGATGGTCTGACTTGGAGCGGACTGCACTTGAAAGGGAGTGACATCCCCAGTCTATGTCTCCGTGTGGAAGAAGGAGGTGGACGCACCCTCAATCCGCCCCGGCGCGCTCGTGATGGCGCCATCGTCGCGGACATGGTAGATACTGAAGGAAACGTGTTCATCTTGTATAGCGATTACTAAAAGTCATTGCCGTGGGATGTTAGCGTTCGAGAAAGCCAATTATGGACTTTGGGTGGAGTCGTTATTGGCATTAGCGGCGGGGCGTGACCGAAGCCATCATAGCTACCTTGCTATTCACAAAGTGACCGACGGACGTATCCTCATTGACAACTGGTTGGGTCACGAACAGGGTGTCTACACAACCGCCACGCACCTAAGTTTCTGGGCAACTTTCGCGCTAGCTGCTACTCAACGTCATAGGTACTGTGGGGCTGTGCCTCGAAAATAGTCGATTTCGCAGTTTCCATATCGATGTCCGCCAACTTTCCAACATGACGGTTCATCACTTGCTGCCCACTCCTCAGATTCGCATAGAAGGTGTTGAAGGGCCATTCGCGGTCAGGGCCATTATACCAATCGATGAGTGACTGTGATACTCTGCGGTTAGAAAGCATCTCTAGTTGTTCAATTTCCATGAGACTCAAAACAAATGGTCCATACCGTTTGGCTTTACCCAAATCAGACGAATTGGCAAGTTTTCTGCGAAGCGATTCCAAAAACATGCCCATCGATGGATAAGGATCTGTCACGACAATAACGAAAAGCCATGCGGTTATACTTCCTGTAACCAAGCCAGGTATTTTACGATTGCCGCACTGTAGTTTTCGGCAGAAGTCGATCTCCTGGTCCAAACCAGCTTCGATCTTACGACTCAAGTCTTCTTCGAATGCTTGAAGGTCGGCCTCGACGATACTGTCTTTGTATCGTGGTCGTCCAACTTTGAACTCAAACAATGTGCAGCGCGTATTGCGATTGCCTATGCTTTCGATAACTAGACTGTCTGGATTGGATCCATCTGGCGACGCATAGTCCTCCTCGGACAACAAACGGATCTTCTTTCCCTTACTTACCTGTTCACTTTTGATTCGCTTCAAAGTGTCATGGCCATACCGCTCATGAAGTTCGCCGAAGAAAGTCTGAAATTGTCTACGATTTGGCTTTACGTTGGCGGCATCCGGCAGTGCGTCGTGAATGTCCCAATACAAGCCGCAGGTATACCGCTGGACAAGCAATTGGCCCGATATTGGGACCAAATGGCCACCTGGCAGTATGATTGCAGGATTCCTCAATAGGAAACCTAGGTCGACCGAGTTGCCAATGGTGTTGCCGTAATTCGCATGGTGGTCTTCTTTAATCTTGTCTGGTGAAGTCGATATTAGATCCAGCACGCGGTCAACTTGTCCCTCAGGCAGCTCCGTGTTGGCAAAGAAGTCTCCAGGGTTCAGACTGCCGAGCTGAGGGAGAGCCCATCCGTCATCGGTGTGCGTGGAGTCGCCTAGGTAATTACCAAACAACGCAAGGAGAACTGCCTTAAATGAGTTGAGTTGAACACCTAATTCGTCCACCAATATCTTCTGAATGTCCATCCAGTTTTTGAAGTCGTTCTGGTTGGCTGGAGCAGCGAGTCGGCCAAATATTTCTGCGTAACGGCCTATTAGCATCCATGGCGTCTCTGGTTGCATGGCCCAGTACCCTCTGAGGGCAGTTCGCTTGAGGTTTTTGAAGACAACTTCAGGCGTAACTGGGGCGGGCTCACCCCGGGGGTAGAAGTCATTAGCCATCAACAATAAGTTCAGGAAATCATCATTGGTTTTCTGGACCCCAACTGCATCTCTGCGTCCAAATGTACAAACAAGCTTAATTGCAAACAATAATTGCCACTGGGAAAAGAAGATCCGAGATCTTTCTTGGATCAACTCTTCAGTGATCCGAATGGCCGTCTCGCTTGAACAGAGAGCGTAGATGTGGCTATCAAGTACCCTGTAAGCCGATGGTTCATTGGAGTCGCCGTACTGTAGTAGCCTAATAAGAACTGACAACAATTGGTCTAAAGGAAATTGTCTGATTTCTCTAAGGAATTCAGCTTCCGAAACCGTCTCCCCATTCAGCATATGCCATGAAAGAAGAACTTTGACTCTACTCTCGTCGAGTGATCGTATATGATTCATCATGAAATCAACCCTCGTTTAGGGCAATGTCATACGCTTCAGGACCAATCAACTCACCTGACTTGACGGCATCATTAACTCACCCCCTACAGCTCATCTGAACTTGTGGGTCGTGCCTACATTTTACCTCTTAGGAACGAGCAATGCGTACAGCAACTACAGGCTTTCTTTACGCAGATGCAAAGTCCTGTCCGTTCGACACTCCGGTGATGCCGAGCTCGAAAGCCTGTCCGGTTCCGGCGTTACACGGTCCGAACCCGTAGGTCATAGGTCACTGCCACTGTCCTTTGAATTCCAAATCCAGGTCATTTAGACTGGAAAGCAACTCGGAGGAACCACCACGATGGAAGCTGCTTGGCCCACAATAACCGCCGTGCTCGGCGTGGGTGTCGGATTGGCCGGTCTGATCTGGCAGCTTCAGCGTGAGACGAGCAAGCGCATCGAGAACCTCGAATTCCGGATGCAGTCCGTCGAAACAGGCCTAGCGGAATTGAAGGGATTCATCAACGGGCTGACGGTTCGAGCGCCCCAAGAATGAACCTCGGCAGGATGCCGTAGACCACTCCCGCTGCATCCCAATTCGCCAGCTACAACCCTCACCCCTCCCCAAACCCCAGCACATAGCCCGCCGCACTCCCCGCTTCCCGCGTGACTGCGCTTACGATTACCGCGATCTGCTCGCCCGCCTCCGCGTTCACGCCCTCCAGCGTGATCTGCCCATCCGCGTCCCCGTCCAACAACAGCCGTGTGACTTCGGCGGCGGCGCCGGGGGGTTTGCGGACGATTTGGACCAGGAATTCTTCTGGCAGGAGGTTGTTGACTCTTGCGAAGCCGTTTGGTTCCCAGTCTCCGTTGGTCTCTGTGTCGTCGGACCAGCCGATTTCGTCGATGGCGAAGTCGTCTAGGCAGAGGCCGCGGCCGTTGACGGCGTCGTCGGTGACATACTCGAATCTGACCAGGACTTCTTTGCCGGTGTATGGAGTGAGATCGACCGAGTCCTCGAGCCATCCGTTCGTTTCGCCGGTGAAGCCTGGGCCGAAGGCTGTTCCGTTGGGGTTTTCGTCTGACGTCAGGGTGGTCTCGAGAATCGTCCAGGTCTCTCCGCCGTCCTCCGACACTTCGACGTAGGCGAAGTCCCAGTTTTCTTCCACGGCGTGCCAGACGTTGAAGCGAAGCGTGGCCGTGTCAACGCCGGTGAGGTCGAACCGCCGGGTCAGGGTCGTGTTGATACCGTCCCCGTCGTTGCTCCACCAGCACGCCTCTCCGCTGTGCGGCGCGACGGGGAACAGCTCCGCCCCCGGGTCACCGTTGAACGAGATGGTCAGTTCGTCCGCGGGAAGAGTCACGACGTAGTAGTCGGCGCCGAACTGGGCGACCTCGCCTTCATACGACTTAGACAAGTTGACGAGCCTAGAACGGACCTTGACGGCCGCCCGCCAGTCGCGGGCTTTGTACGAATACCTGCCGTCGGGTTCGTTCAGGTAGTTGGCGACCACCCAGTCCCTGAACACGTCGAGCGAAGTGGCGTCTTCGCCGAGCCGTTCCAACACGAGGTCGACCGACTCGAGCCCGTCCGCCGGCTCCTTTACCAACTCCCTGACCAGGCGGTCGCCGCCGTAGTGCTCCACCAGGTATGCCACAAACAGGTTGGCCCCGCCGTAAGACGGCGAAAGGAGCTGGTTTCCGCCCGGCCACTGGGTGAGGGACGTGCCGGGCAGGCGCAGGTAGTCGGCAGGTTTGCGCGTCCAGTGACCCGCCACCTCGACGGCGTGTTCGGACAGGCCCTCGTTGAGCCAACTCTCCTCGTCGGCGTCGGAGGCCCAGTGCACGGCGTGCTGCAGTTCGTGCGTCAACACCGACATGTACGACCGTGAGCCCACGGGGAGGCCGACGGACGAGATGTAGACCGATTCCCGTTCGTTGCTGTAGGGCTGGATGTCGGAGGGGTAGGCGTCCGAGCTCGAAAAGTACCCGGCTATCCCGGGACGGAGGTTGGCGTGGAAGATCACCAGGCGCGGGTCGTCGTCGATGCCGGGAGTCCTGATGTCACCGAACAGGCCGGTCACGGTGGGCCACACGCTCGACTCGAACTCCTCGATGGCTGCGTCGAGGTCCGCCTGGTCCACGTTCACCCGAGCTTCGAACACCCAGTAGGCGTTGTCACTGGCGGCCCTGACGACGCCGTCGACCAGCCGGTACCCGTTCAGCCGGTTGACCCAGAACTGCGTCGGTTGTCCCTCGACGAGCGGCCCTCTTTCGATTGACGGACCGTCGCCATTCGGCGAGCGCATCTTCAGACGTCTTGCGAGGTCGATCACGTCACGCGACGGCGGGGAAGGGATTACCTGCTCCCTTACGACGGGTATGGGGGTTGGCCCCGGCGCTGTAGGGGAAGGTGGAACGGTGGCTGGGTCCGGGGTCGGTGTAGGCGGCGGCGCCGGAGTGGAGGTTGGGTACGGTATCTGGTCAGGTACCGGGCCGCCCGAAGCCTCAGTAGGGGCAGCCGTGACGGGCACGGCCGTCTGAGTCGCGCGCGGGGTCGGACTTCCACCCGTGCAGGCAACCGCAAGGACGAGTACGGCGAGGCCCGCAACGGCAATGCCCTTCACGACCCGGTCTCGTCAACGTCTGCCGGTCCGACACCGGGCCCGGACGGCCGCGCATACTCGCGGAAAACCTGCGTGTTTACAACGGGTCGGATGGGAACCGGGGTCCGCATCTCCGTGTAGGCTGAAATGCGGTGGAGGGTGGTGACCAGGTTGGCTCCCGAAGTAAAAGAAGAAAATCCTGGCCGCCGCCCTCCACTTCCGCAATCATAGCGGAAGTGGTCAAAATGCGCACATTCCGAAATTGCCGCCCGTCCCAGTTTGGGGTGGCTCTTGACTCCGTCCTCCCCGCAAACGACCTCCAAGTGAACGCTCCCGCTGCCACCGTCTGTCCGAACCCTAATCCCGCGGATTATCGCCTGGCCCACTTTCTGAAACAGCGCCTGCCGCCGGCGCCATTGAGTTGTAACGGTTCATTGAAATTTCCACGTCCTCGCCGATGATCGTTTTCACGGCCTCCGCCGCACGTTCGACCGACTCGTCCAAGACGGCCTGTTCACCCGGTCCGGGCACACCGAGAACGTGCTCTACCTGCCTGTCCGGCGAGGCGGGCTTGCCGATCCCGATCCGGACGCGCATGAACTTGTCCGTGCCGATTGCCTCGATGACCGACTTCAGGCCCTTGTGCCCGCCTGCGCTCCCCTGCTTACGTATACGAACGGCGCCCACCGGCAGGTTTATGTCGTCCGTCACCACGATCAACCGCTCCGGCTGAGCCCGGTAGCGCGTGAGCAGGTACTCCGCCGCCTCTCCGCTCAAGTTCACGTACGTGCGTGCAAAAGCGAGTACGGTGGCGTGGGATGCGACTTCCGCCTGCGCGGTCCGGGCGAGTCGCCTGTTTTCGAGCGCCGCGCCCGTCTCTGCGACGAGTCGCTGCACGCACCAGTGCCCGGCGTTGTGACGCGTATCGCGATACTCCGCGCCCGGGTTCCCGACCCCCATCACGATCCAGGGGTTTTCCAGGACCGGTCCCTCGGCGTCCTCACCCCGCGGAAATAGCCTGTCCAGCAGCGACCTGAACGTCACTGTTCGAGGACCATCTGGCCAGAAGGCTGCGAATCGTCCGTGGCTGTCACAGGCTCCAGGTCGACCGCCTCACCGTTCAGCACGCGCACGAATTGGTCTTCGTCGAGCACAGGCACGCCCAGTCGCACGGCGGTGTCGTGTTTCGAACCGGCGTCCGCGCCTGCTACGAGGTAGTCGGTCTTCCTCGACACGCTGCTGGACGCCTTGCCGCCGTTGGACTTGATCGCGGTCTGGGCCTCCGACCGCGACATCGTCTCCAGTCGACCGGTCACGACCACAGTCTTGCCTGCGAACGGGTGGTCGGCCGGCGGGGCGGGTGTGTCGTCAACGGGGTCCACGCCCGCGGCGCGGAGTCGGGCCAGCAGGTCGAGGTTGATGGGATTTGCGACCCACGCCGAGATGGTCTCGGCAAGCACCGGACCGATGCCGTCGATCTCGATAAGTTCCTCGGCCGTGGCCCCTTCGATGCCCGTCAACGACCTGAACCGCCGCGACAGCCACTCGGCTACTTCCGCTCCGACGCCGATTATGCCGAGGCCGAATAACAGCCTGGGCAGCGGGCGGGTCTTCGCCGATTCGATTGCATCGAGGAGGTTGTCGACGCGCTTCTCGCCCATCTTTTCCAGTTCGAGCAACTGGTCGCGCTTGTCGCCCAGCGAGAACACTTCGGCGAGGTCCTTCACCAGTCCGTTCCTTGCAAGATCCTGCGAGACGCGTTCACCCAGCCCCTCTATGTCCATGGCGCCGCGCGACGCGAAGTGCTGGAGCAGCCGCTCGAACTGCGCCTGGCAGCTTGAGTTGACGCACAGGGTCATTGCCTGGTCTTCGGGTTGGACGGTCAGCTCATTACAGACCGGACACCGGTCCGGCAGGCGGTACGGTTTCGCTTCTAATTCAGGCGGAAGGGCCTCCGCCGGCCCGACCACTTGAGGAATGACGTCTCCCGCCCGCTGGACGATGACGTCGATATTCTCCCGAATGCCCTTTTCGTTTATGTCCTGTGCGTTGTGCAGGGTGGCCCGGCTGACGGTCACGCCGCCAACCATGACCGGTTCCAAGATGGCGAAGGGGTTGAGAGAACCGGTCCGGCCGACGTTCACGCCGATGCTGAGCAGCCTGGTCCGCGCCCGCTCAGCGGGGAACTTGTATGCCGTGGCCCAGCGCGGGTCTCGACCGGACACGCCCAGCCTGTTCTGCAGTGCAATACTGTCTATCTTCACCACCATGCCGTCGATGCCGAAGTCGAGGTCCGATCTCGCCTTTAACGCCTCCTGGTAGGCAGCTTCGACTCCCTCGATGTCTGATTCTCGCCGCGTCCAATCGCTGACCTTGCCGCCCCATCTCCTGATCGCCTGCAGCGTCTCCCAATGGCTGTCCGACAATAAGCCTTCCCCGTGCCCGACCGAGTAGAACGTCACGTCCAGCGGCCGGGTGGCGGTCACGCGGGAGTCGAGTTGCCGCAGCGCGCCGGACGCGGTGTTCCGCGGGTTCACGTATAGCGGAAGCTCCTCCGCCTCGCGCTCGCGGTTCATCCGCTCGAACGCCGACAGCGGGAAGAACACCTCGCCGCGGAGTTCGACCGTGGCGGGAACGTCGTCGCCGTTCAGCCTGAGCGGGACGCTGCGGATGGTGCGCACGTTGGCCGTCACGTCCTCGCCGCGGAACCCATCGCCGCGTGTCGCGGCCCTCACGAGCACTCCGTCTTCGTAGGTACACGATATGGCGAGCCCGTCTATCTTCAGTTCGCAGACGTAGTCGAATTCTTCGATCTCGAGGAATTCGCTTGCCCGGCGGCGCCAGGCTTCGAGTTCCTCCCGGTTGACCACGTTGCTGAGGCTGAGCATCGGAATGGTGTGTACGACCTCGTCGAATACGTCCGACGGCGGCGCGCCGACGCGCCGGGTGGGAGAGTCCGGCGTCAGCAGGTCTGGGAACCGTTCCTCGATGGCGTGCAGTTCCCTGAAAAGCCGGTCATACTCGGCGTCGGACAGGTCGGGCGCCTGCTCGACGTAGTACAGGTGGTTCGCGCGGTCCAACTCCGTGCGCAGTTCCCCGGCCCGCGCGGCAGCGCCAGCCGCGCCGTCGGGGATCGAAACGCCGCCTTCATCCATCATTGGCGTGTGGGTCCGTGTTCATGGGGAGTCGTGTGGACAACAGGGTAAACGGGGCCTCAATTATATAAATGCGCCGTGCCTGCCCAGCCTCGTTTGCAGCGGTCAGAATAGCGGTCAACGGTCCCACCTCCCTAGCTATACTCGTTCCAACGGCGCGCACGCGTTTCACACGCCGCCGCTGCGCCCGCCCGAGGACACATGGCCGACTTCAAGCCCTTCAGGGGCATCAGATACAACCCTGCCGTCGCGGGAGACCTCGGGATCAACGTGTCCCCGCCGTTCGACATGATCACGCCGGCGCTGCAGCGCGACCTGTACGAGCGATCCGACTACAACATCGTCCGGCTGGAACTGGCGCGGCGGCGGCAAGGAGACGATCCCTACACGAGCGCAGCCGAGTCGCAGCGTCAGTGGATGAGGGCCGGGGCTCTCGTCAGGGACGAGGAGCCCTCCGTGTACGTCACCGAAGAGCGCTTCTCGTTTCGCGGGGATGACTACGTCCGCCGTGGCGTCATCGCCGCGGTGCGGGTCGAGGAGTACGACCGGCAGGTGGTCCTTCCGCACGAGTACACGCGCCAGGAGTGGGTCCTCGACCGCGTCCGGCTCATGGGGGTCACGGGCTACAACTACAGTTCGCTGCTGGTGCTGTTCCGCGACGACCTCCGGAACACGGTCGGAGGGATCCTGCGGGCCGTCGCCGGCGGCGAGCCCACGGCGATAGCGGCGCCTCCCGACATGCCGGAGTTGCGCATGTGGCGTCTGACCGACCCGGGGACGATCGAGGTGCTCGCCAATTCGTTCGCTCAGAACCAGCTATTCATCGCCGACGGACACCACCGCTACGAGGCCGCGCTCAGGTTCAGGAGCAGGGTGCGCAGCGAACGCGAGGTCGGTCCGACCGAGTCGATCAACTACCGCATGATGATGCTCGTGTCGGTCACCGAGCCCGGCCTCGTCACGCGCGGTTACCACCGGATGGTGCACAACGCGTCGGAGGACGAGCTTGGGGCGATCACGTCGATGCTGCGGAAACACGCGAGTCTGACGGAGTGGGGCCGCGGCGACGCGAGCGCGGCGACGAAATTTGCCGACAGCCTGGCCGGCATGACCGGGGACGAGGCGGTGTTCGGCGTCTATGGGCTCGAAAAAGGCGTCTGCCACGTCGCCAGGCTCGAACCGGCGCCGGCAGCGGCGAATGAACTGGAACGCTCCGAGTACTCCCGGCTACACGAACTGCTGTTTCGTCCAACGTTCACGGCGGAGCGAGAGGCCGAAACGGTGACCTTCTCATACGAGCCGGAACGCGCCATGCAAGCCGTTGACGACGGCGAGGCGCAGCTTGCCATCATCATGCGACCCGTCCCCATGTCCGAGTTCATGGGCATCGTCACCCGCGGTTGGCGTCTGCCGCCCAAGGCCACCAACTTCCATCCAAAGCCATCCGCCGGATCCGTGATCCAGTCCCTTGACGGGGCGCTCTAGGCGCGCGCCCATGAAAACGGTATCGCTATCAATGATGAGACTGTCTGAGGTTCTGCATCGTTCGACTTACGCCTTGCCGGTGTTCCTAGTCGTCGTGTTGCTCGCATGTAGCGGCGAAATGACGGTCGAGGTGGAGACGGAGGCTACCCGGGAAGTGGTGGCTACCTCAACGGTCGAGTTGGCGCCGACCCCATCTCCATCGCCCACCTCTGAACCCATGCCGACGGCCACGGGCGTGCCGGAAGAAGAGGAAGAACCCCCGCTCGAAATACCCGACCGGGGTTACAACTCGGTGGGCAGCCCGGACGCCCCGGTCACTCTGCTCGACTTCTCCGACTTCACCTGAGGGTACTGCGGGGCCTGGCACCGCGGCGCGGCTGCCCAGATACGTGAGACGTATGTCGAAGACGGGTTGGTCAGGATGGTCATTTTCCACTACCCCATCCTGACCCGCGTTGCGCAGATAGGCGCGGAGTATGCCGAATGCGTGGGCGAGCAGGGTCAGGAACATTACTGGGACTTCCTGGACGGCGTATACGGCAACCAACACGGACTGTTGAACCAGTCGTTCATCGACCTGGCGGCGACGCTCGACATCGACCACGACACGGTGGACCAGTGCGTGGCATCGGGCAGGCACACGGATACGTGGCAGGACGATCTCGCATTTGGACGCTCCCAGGGTGTGAGCGTTATACCGACCTTCCTCATCGCCTATACCGACGCAAATGGCGATCAGGAAATACAGACGTTCATCGGCGTAAGGGGATTCGACCTCATGTCAAAGGTCTTCGACTCAATCGCCAGGGAAATCGGGTACGGCGGGTAGGGAATTGCCGGCAGCTGTCGCCTAGCACCAGCGTATTTCAGTACCACGTGCGGTCTTAACATGGTCACAGCGGTTCCGGGCGTCCCCTTGCCATGGTGGTTCGGTGCGCCCCATCGCGCCATTGTGAGCGCAGCGAAGAGCCACTCGGCCTACTCACGACCGCCCCGTTCCCCTCTTACCCAGACCCTTCGCTTCGCTCGAGGGTGACATGGGTGGGCGCTCGAGGGTGACATGCGTGGGTGCTCAAGGTTGACATGGGTGGGTGATCGAGGGTGACGTGGTGGATACTCAAGGTGATGTAAGTGAGGCTTCAGGTGTCGTGGAGTTGGTAATCATCGTGTGCGGAATCCACATGCGAGGGTCCTCCTTTGAAGAGAACCGGGGCGAGGGCACCCCCTATTCCAGTCTCACCCGCCGGTTCAACTTGATCCTTCGCTCCGACGGCGCGTACCAGCCCTGGGGCGCGTAGTGCGACGTGTGCAGGTAGCACTGCACCAGCACCTCGTCACTGCCGTCTTCGAAGGTCAACAGCCGGCTCATCGGGACGTTCATCTTCCCGTGGTATTTGCTCAGCGCCGCCACGTTGATGAACGTGCAGTCCCACTTGCGTTCGACGTGCGACCGGCCGCCCGCGCGGTCGTCCGGGTTGGCGTGCGTGTGGCCGCCGAGCCACAGGTCCAGCGACCCCGGGTTCGCCTCCAGGTATCCCTCGAACGCCTGCGCGTCCGGCGTTTCGTCCAGGAAATACAGGTACGACGAACCCTCCGGCCCGCCGTCGGCGAAGTAGCCGTGGTACAGCGACTGCCACCCGCCCTTCCCGTCCGGCTCGTGTCCCTCCCACGGGCCGGAGGCGACGGTCGTCTCCTTCAGCATGTGGTGGTGCGTGGAAATGAACACCGAGTCCTCGTTCGACTCCAGGTGTCCCTTCCACCAGTCGAACGTGTCGCTCGTGACGGCCCCCGAAGGGTAACCGCCGTGGGTCGCGCCGCGTCGTCCCACCGGCGGCGGGAAATCGTTGCGGTCGCTCATCATCAGGAAGCGGATGTTCCCGACGGCAAACGTGTACCGCTCCCACGTGCCTTCCACGGCGCGCGGCATTTTCTCGGCGCGTACGTTTGAATACTCGGGGTTCTCGCCGACCGGATCGATCCACTTGCGGGCCCACCACTGCAGCGGCGCGTCCTTCTCGATCGGCGCATCGTGATTGCCGATGACGGTGTAGAAGTCCTCGCGGGGATGCCTGGCGCTCACCCCAAACTGCCGGACGATCTCCCGGCCTTCCTCGTCGGTCGGGGTGGTCTGGCCGCCGGAGTGGTCGCCGAGGATAACGGCGATGTCCCAGTCGAAAGGGGGTCCGCCCTCGTCTCCGCCGTTTTCCGACTGGCGAATGGCGTCGGCCAGGCTTTCGCGGCCGAACTTGAGGTCGGTGCCGACGTGCGAGCAGCACATAGCCCACAGGTGGAATTGGGTGGTCATTGACGAATACTTCCGCCGCCTCTAACCGTAGTCGCCCACCAGGGCATCTATCGTGGTGTCAAACGCGCGGGCAATTCGGGCCAACGCCGAGGTGGAGCCCGACTTTCGGCCTCGTTCGATGTCGGAGAGGTAGCTGACGGCGAGCCCCGTCCTGTCCGACAACTGCTGCAATGTGAGGCCCAGGTGGTTTCGAAATGCGAGGACAGGCCTTTTGCCGTCAACGATGGCGAGTGCCACTTCGTGGGGGATTAGAACGCCGTCGTCCGCTTCGAGCGCGGCTAGCCTGTCCTCAAGCTCGCGATTACGTTCGATAAGGGCGTCGTACTCCTTACGGGTAAGCGTGATGGTGTTTTCGCTAGTCATCAGCTTTCCTCTCGAGACCGCCCATCATCGCAGCGGATTCCTGGGAGCCCGTTTCAATAGTCCCCACTCCCGTGATCGGGAGAGCGCCAGGGTGAGGGCACAGTGCGAAATCGCGAATAATAGGGTGAGACGCGGGACGCCGAGTCCCGCCCAACTCACGGGAACTCTGTTACCGAAGGGGATTTTAGACCATGCGTTATGCCTACCCTTGTTCCATTGTCCGAGATGAGGAGGAGGCGCGGGCTACCGGGAGAGAAGCCTACGTCGTGACCATTCCGGACGTTAACGGCGCCAACACCGGGGCTTGGTCCTGGAACGACGCCGTCGACATGGCCAAGGACTGCCTCGAGGTTGCCCTCGGCATGTATGTCGAGGCCCGTGAGGATGTACCCGTTCCCAGCCAATTGGAGGACGGGCAGGTGTTGATTTCGGTCTCGCCAATAGTCGCGGCGAAACTGGCCCTATACACCGCGATGCGGAAACAGAACGTTACGAACGTCGCGCTGGCCGACCGCCTCGGTCTGCAAGAAAACTCCGTACGAAGGCTGCTCGACCCCGGACACCGTTCTCACATTACGTCGGTAGAAAAGGCGCTCGCCGTGGTCGGGCGTTCGCTGGTTTTGGAGGATCGGGTGGCTGTGAAACAGGCCGAACCAGTAACCGCGCCGTGATAACACCTTTTCGTGCCGGGGCCTGATCCGGCACCCACGGGGAGCAGGCATTTACGGCACCGCCCATCACTCAATTCCGGCTGGCGACGAGGCGATCACACCGCCCCCCGGCGTCACGTCATCTGATCTCCCAAGTGGTAACCAACACAACCTCAATGTCACACTCACATATGCGAGAGCGTAATCCAGTCGATCAATTCCGGGTCATCCACTTTTTGCACTTTGCGACCTGCGTTTGCTACAGCCGCTCGCAAGTCCTGCGCCTTCACAAAAGATCCACACCTACGAGCAATGGCGAGAAGAGGTAAAGCTCGCGGGTTGATCACATGACGCATCGGCAACCTCGTCACCTTTGGATCCAGTAAACCAATCAGCAGACCCGTTGCCCTTGAATCACCTAGTGCTAATTTTTCAATCAACACTTTGAGTCTCCAGACACTCGGTTCATCTATGCGCTCGACCACTTCAAAAGCGATCGATCGAAGGTTCGGGTCGGCTGCAATGACCGGAAATGCATACGTTGCGTATAACGGACTAGCCACAGCGCGTTCTGCAAATTTATGATTTACAAGCTTAGATACTGATACACTGCCAAACTTGTACATCACTAACACCTGTAGTGCCCGTACGTAATCACTTGGCTTGTCGAATTCGCCAAAGCCAGAGTGATGTAGATATGTTTGTTGAACTACATACGACCGAATTATAGGGTCATTTGGGAAAGGACGTAATAATAATGATTCGTAACATAGAATCTGAAGGTCTTCGAACAGGGCGCCGTGTGTGCGAAGAAGAGCAAAAAGATCCATGCAAAAGCGCAAATCGCCCTGAAAGAAGGCTACATAGTCTAAGATTTGTGACGCATTGCTTGGATTTTCTACTAAGTGTTCTCTCCAGTGCAAGACCAACAGTTTTGAACGGCAGCGTCGAGACTGCGTATAGTATCTACGCAGAATACGGGCCCCATAACCTCTGTGACTATTTGTCAGGAACTCGCGAATGCGCCCATCAAATTGTCTGCGATTCACTGCGAGGCCGTCGTCTGTTAACTGATGTACGGTGTCCAAAAACTCATTTTCTTCAACGTAATGCCGTGATCGGAATTCTGTTTTGCTAATAATCTCCGTTTTCGATGCATTAGCTACGAGTCCAATTTCCGAAAGTGCGTTTTCAATCCTCGCAACAACTTTTACACCTTCTAGGTGATCAGGCACTGAGACCACCATATCGTCTACCCACCTAGTATACCGGTTATCCTTGCCTTCTTTCCGCAATGCTGAGTCCAGTTCTAAAAGAAAGTAGTGGGCCAATATACGCGAAGTATCATCTGTCACAACGGGGAGTCCGAAAAGCTTTTTAGGCCCATAATTATGCGATGGAAGAAGCCGATCCAACATATAAAACAGGAAGTCGTTGGCTGGCGATTCGAGCGAGGTTACAGCTGTGACTTTGCTCCTTAGCAGTGAAAGGTCTACGCTCCCGTAGAAGTTCACTATATCTGAAATCACTAAATATGGGTTTGGGTCGTCCTCAATTAGCTTCAACAAGTTTCTGTAACGTAACCACTTAGTCCACCAACCTTCATAATCGAAACTAATGCTGGTACTTTCGTTTTTGTCGCTTTTATTGTCGCTCCTGCCAAAACTTACCCATGTGGGCATTTTCGAAACCAATGATGGCTGTGTAGACTGAACGAGCGAAGAGAGAATTAAGGAATCCTCTATACTCAAAAACGAAAGTCGACGTCGAAGTAATTTAGACTTTGCCGCTTCTATAACTAGTGGAAGCTGGGGTCGATATGAACCATCTAGTACGCGGGCCCGAATGTATTCCAAAGTCGTCGTCAAATTAAATTCAAGAGCTATTCCTCCGGTCGAATCTTTTACTAAAGGAGCCTGCGAAAGGTGAACCTGTCTCTCTACCTTTCTGATATTTCTCCAAGCCTTACGTAGGATCGCAGGCTCCAAGATTGCCTCAAGTGTAATGGACATATCAAGCTTGGTCGTGGAAATACGGCTGGGGGAATTCGACCTCTCGAGGCTTTCGTGCCGACCGAAAAGTAACATGCCCGTCTAAGAGTTTAACAAGTTAGTGCCGTACCTAGAATCGGCATGCGTGAACCTGAGACTGACTTGCACCGTTGTGAACGGTCAGGGTTGGACACACAATTTCGTCCATACTCACGTTCCCGAACCGATGCTCCCCTCACCGCCCTCACCAGAGCCACCAAGCCACCATGAGCCAGCGTCAGCATCATCACGAACAACACCGGCTCAACATCCCTATTCCAGACGCGTGACATGGTCGGCGACAGAGCGCCATCTCAATTACCTCGAGCGGTATTACCGGTGGAAGCCGGAATCCGTAGTGTGGTGATTGTGGGGTTGCTTGAGCCGGTGCGTAGTCGACGGTGCGCCCCGCGCCTCACCCGAGGGCTGGTTTGAAACCAGCCCCTACAGGGGATTGGCCGGCGGGCAGGAGTGTGACTGCGTGGCAGGTTTACAGGGGTAGCCGCGTCGCCCGTCCGCCCCGGCGGGCGCCCACAAGGGACGCACCCTACGATAGGTGGTTGTGGGTTGGCGTGGGTGATGAAAGTGGGGTGGCGCCTGCCGAAAGAGGGTGGTTGTACATGTCGGGCGTACCCACCTCCGCGCCCCACCGTGGGTACCGGGTTACCCCGGCACGACGATGTGGGGGTGTTTGCAGGGGACGGGGGTGGTCGGGTGTTGGGCGGGAGGTTCTTCGCTGCGCTCAAGAATGACGTGGGGGCGCCTAGAATTGCGCAGGGGGAGTTCGGAATCAGCATGGGCTTGTCAGTGCCATGGTGATTCTTGGGCGAAGCGAAGTGCCCCGGCCTACAGCTTTTCTAGCTGCTCTACGATTTCTTCGGTGGAGACCTGGTGGGAGATGCTGGCGCCGATGCTCTCCCAGACTATTGCGCCGGACTTGTCGATGAGGAAGACCGACGCGGAGGCAAGGCCGTCGCCGTGGAGGTCGAAGACGTCGTAGGCCTGGGGGACGGTGTTGTCGCCGCCTGTGTAGAGCATCGGGAAGCGCGGGGCGACCTGCTGGATCAGCGTCTCCGAGCCCTCGAAATCGTCCGTGCTTATGCCGAGCACCACCGTGTCGCGGTCCTCGATATCGGCGTAGTTGTTCGCCAGCTCGACGAGCTGCGTACGGCAGAAACCTCACCAAAACGCCCGGTAGAAGACCAGGACGACGTTCTTGTCGTCGCGGTACTGGCTGAGTGTCACGTCGCCGCCGTGGGCGTTTGGCAGGGTGAAATCGGGCGCCTTGTCTGCGTCGTCCTCCGCGAACGTGACCGCCGGGGCTGTCGTTTCGGAGGGCGCCGGCGTGTCGGCTGGCGCGGTAGTCGCGGCTGGTGCGGGCGTGTCGGCTGGCGGCGGCGTCTCGGTCGGTACGGCAGTAGGCGTAGGCTGTATCTGGTTCTCCACCAACTGGGGCGGGGGCCCGGACATGAAGTCCCGCGCCACCTTCAGGATGTCATTGGCGTCCGGCCGGTCCCCGGCGTGTCTGCCTATGTGGCCGGCAACGAGGTGGCCCTCCGGAGCGAACACGAAGGTGGCCGGCGCCGAGACGCCGTCGCCGAGAAGGTCGAATACGTTCCAGGAGCGGGAGACCACGGTGTTGGTGTCGTACAGGACGGGGTACTTGAGGTCGTACTCGTCGATCATCGCCTCGGCCTGCGGCCTGCCGTCCACGCTGATGGCGATGATCTCGAGGTCGAGGGCTTCGAATTCCCGGTAGCGGTCCTGCAGCTCGACGAGCTGGTTGTGGCAGATGCCTCAGAAGAAACCGCGGTAGAAGATGACGGCTACCGCCTGCTGGCCGATGTAGTCGGCGCTGTTCAGTTCACCGCCGTCGGCACGCGGCAACGTGAAGGAGGGGAACCCGGCGGGGTCGTAACTCTGGACGAGTTGGAGAGTCCTGGGAGGGGTGGGTGCGGAGGTGGCCTTGACGGACGGGGCCTGGGTCGCCTGGTCAGGCCCACGGGTCGGGCTGGTCGGCTCCGAGTCGGAACTGCACGCGACGGCCGCAAAAGCGGCTACGAACATGGCGGTCAAGGCCGCCAGAACGTACCTCGGCATAGTCCGATTTTTGCGTCGATCTGTCACTTGATTTCCCTGGTCAGGAGTACTGACCCCCTGCCTCACACAATATTTTACGCCTGCATCGACTTCAGGGTTTCTTCAACCGCGTCAAAAGCGTCGTCGATCTCGGCCGGATCGACCCAGCCCATGTGACCGACGCGGAAGATCTTGCCCGTGAGTTCCTGCTGGCCACCGCCCAGGATAACGTCGAAGTTAGCGCGCACGCGCCCGACGAGGTCCTGTCCGTCGATGCCCTCCGGCACCCTAACCGCGGTCACGGTGGCGGACGCGAAGGTTTCCTCAGGCAGTATCTCCAGGCCGAGCGACCGGGCGCGGTTTCTCGTGTGCTCGGCGATCATGGCGTGCCGGGCGAAGACGTTCTCGACGCCCTCGGCGACCATCCTTTCGAGAGTACGGTCGAGCGTGTAAATGGCTGGCAGGCAGGGCGTGAACGGCGGCTGGCCGATCTTGAGGTAGTCGCGGTACTGCTCGACGTCGAAGTAGTACCGCGGCATGGTCGCGGTCTCGTGCGCCTTCCACGCCTTGTCGCTGAACGACACCATGCTGATGCCCGGGGGCGAGACCCACGACTTCTGTGAGGCCGTGGCCACGACGTCAATGCCCCAGGCGTCGACCGATATGGGCGCGCCGCCCGCGCTGCTGACGGCGTCGACGAGCACGAGCGCGTCGGAATTCTCGTGGACGACCCCGGCGATGTCCTGCAGCGGGTTGGTCGTGCCGGTGGAGCTTTCGTTGTGGGTAAAGAGGACTGCCTTGCAGTCGGGGATTTCGGCGAGGGCCTTCGCCACGTCTGCCGGATCGGCGGCCGTGCCGAGCGGGAACTCGAGACGCGTGACTTCGGCGCCGTACGCCTCGGCGATCTCGGCGAACCGCTTGCCGAACACGCCAATGACGAGCGACAGCACCTTATCGCCGGGCGAGAGCGTGTTTACCACGGCCGTCTCCATGCTGCCGGTGCCGGAGGAAGTGATGAAATAGACGTCGCCCGCGGTGGCGAAGACCGTCTGCAGGTTGCGGGTCATACGGTCGAGCATGTCCGCGTTATTCAGGCCCGCGATGGTTGATCATCTGGGACCCGGCGAGCGCCAGCACGTCGTCCGGCAGCGGCACGGGGCCGGGATTCGCAGGTTCACGCTAGTTGTTTCAGTTGTGGTCATTGTCGTCTCCGGTTGAGGCGGGCGCCCGTGTTGGGACAACCCTGGATTCAAGAATACGCCCCGGAATCACCTGACGCGCATGAGCCGGTGGTCCTTCGAGCCGCGGCGCAGGACGAACACTCGGCCGTCGATCAGGTCGTTCACTGACACCGTTCGTCTCGAGTCATCGACCCGCACGCCGTTCAGGTACAGGCCGCCCTGTTGTACCAGCCTCCGGGCCTCGCCAGCCGAGGAACACAGTTCCTGGTCGACTGCGACCCTCTGCCAGTGTCACCGCGGCGTTGTCGATTTCATGTTTCGCAACAAAACCGCCTGGCGCGCCCTCAAACCCGTCTTCGATCTCCGACGCGGAAAGGTCCTTGACGTCTCCTCCAAATAGCGCCCGGGTCACGCGTTCCGCCTGGTCGAGGCCGGACTGGCCGTGGAGGAGCAGCGCAATGTCACGCGCCAACCGACGCTGTGCCGTCCTCTTTTGAGGTTCAGTCTCCACGCCGTGTTCCAATTCCGGAAGTTCCTTGGGGGTGACGTCCGTAAAGGTCTTCAGGTAGGGGATGACGTCGGCGTCGGCAGTGTTCAAAAAGAACTGGTACATCCGGTACGGCGAGGTCTCATCGGGGTTTATCGAGGGCGCCCCTCCGATACTCTTCCCGAACTTTTCTCCCGAAGCGGTTGTGATGAGCGGGTAGACGAGAGCGTGCGCCCTGCCCTTGCCGTTGCCGGCTTCCATGGCCTCGATGCCGTGCACCCGTCGTATCAGTTCGACTCCTGCCAGTATGTTGCCCCATTGATCGCTGCCGCCCATCTGGAAGGTGCAGCCATAGTCGTCGTAGAGCCGCAGGAAGTCGTACGCTTGCAAGAGCATGTAGCTGAATTCGGTGTACGAAATACCGCTGTCCCTGTCGAGCCTCGATTTGACCGACTCCTTGGCCGTCATGTAGTTGACGCTGAGGTGCTTTCCGACGTCCCGCAGGAATTCGACCAGTCGCAGGTCCAACAGCCAGTCGGCGTTGTTGATCATCATCGCAGGATTGCTCTTCGCGCCGAAGTCGAGAAATTGCTCGAGTTGGGCACGGATGAGGTCGGAGTTGCGTTCGACCTGCGCAACGTCGAGGAGCGAGCGTTCGTCGGCCCGTCCCCCGGGATCCCCGATCATGCCTGTGCCGCCGCCGACTACGACGATGGGGGTGTGGCCGTGGCGTTGCAGGCGGACCAGTCCGAGAACTGGGACCATATTGCCGATATGCAGACTCGTCGCGGTGGGATCGAACCCGTTGTAGCAGGTGATTTTTTCCTGCCTCAGGACATCCTGTGCCCCGGCCGTGATGTCATAGATGGAGCCGCGCCACTGAAGTTCGTCGTAAACGTTGGCGAATGGTTTGCTCATGGCGTGGCTCCAAGGAGGGCTCGCGTCTCTTCTACGTCTTTCCTGATCTGGTCTGTCAATTCGGGCACGCCGTCGAAGGCGACCTCTCCGCGCAGGCGGCGCACGAACTGCAGTGTCAATTGCCGGTCGTAAAGGGAACCATCGAAGTCGAGTAGGTACGCCTCGATCAACCTCTCGCCCGCGCCGAACGTCGGCCGGACGCCGATACTCGTGGCCGCAATATGCCGGGCGCCGTCGTCCAGCACCGCCCGGGTTGCGTAGATGCCGTCCGGCGGCAACACGCAGTTCCCCGGAACCGCCAGGTTTGCTGTCGGGAAACCCAGTTCCCGGCCCCGATGGTCTCCGTGGATGACCGGCCCCGAAAGGCTGAAATCCCGCCCCAACAGGGTGGCGGCCCTGTCCACCTGTCCGCTTTCGACTCGCTTGCGAATAGCCGACGACGAGACGAACTCGTCTCCGACTTTTGCAGGCTGGGCCTCGACGACTTCGAATCCGTTGTGTCTGCCCATGGCGACCAACTCGGCATTGCCCAGCCGGTCATGTCCCTGGCGCGCGCCCGGGCCGATGACCAACACCTGCAGTCCGACTTTCTTCTTCAACGTGTTTATGAATTCCGAAGCCGACAGGCGTCTGACGGAGTCGTCGAAATCCACAGGGGCGACTACGTCCAGACCGGCGCTCTCCAGGAGTTCGAGCCGCTCCTCCAGCGGGCAGAGATACCGTGCGGCGTGGTCCGGGTTGATCACGCTGCGCGGCTGCTGGCGGAAGGTGATCGCGACCGATGCAAGCGACTGTTCCGACGCGGCCTTCTTCGTGGCGTTCAACAGTGACCGGTGGCCGAGATGAACGCCGTCGAAGGTGCCTACACACACAGCCGACCCGCGGGCTTGACCCACGCGCCCCGTGAGTGAGTCAGACAGTCTCATTTCGGTCCAACCCCGTCTGCAGGTCCTCAGACCGGCGCCGCTTCTACCCGACCAGGGCGCCGGCTTTGGCCCCCAACGTTTCCGCCGCTTCCATCAGCAGGTCGCTGGTGGCGTCCCAGCCGACGCAGGCGTCGGTGATCGAAACGCCGTATTTCAACTCGGACGGGTCGGCAGGGATCGACTGGCTACCCTCGAAGAGGTGGCTTTCGAGCATCATGCCCACGATGTTCCGGTTGCCGGCGGCCCGCTGCGCCATCACGTCGCGAAACACGACCGGCTGCAAATTGTGGTCCTTGTTGCTGTTTGCGTGCGAGCAGTCGATGACGATGTTCGGGTTTTCACCGGCCGCCTTCAACGCCTCGATGGCGCCGGCGACGGACCCGGCATCGTAGTTGGTCCCGGTCTTTCCGCCCCTGAGCACAATGTGGCCCGCCGGGTTGCCGGAGGTCTTGACGATGCTGGACCTGCCATCCCCGTCCACGCCGAAGAAGACGTGCGGCGTCCTGGCCGCGAGCAGTGCGTCTACTGCTATCTGGACGGTGCCGCCAGTCCCGTTCTTGAAGCCGATGGGCATGCTGAGGCCGCTCGCAAGCTGGCGGTGGGTCTGGCTCTCTACGGTGCGGGCCCCTATCGCTCCCCAGGAGACGATGTCGGCCATGTACTGCGGGGTTATCGGATCGAGCCACTCGATGGCCGTCGGCAGGCCCAGGTCCAGAACGTCCAGCATGAACCGGCGCGCTCGCGTCAGACCGTGTGAAACGTCGAATGTTCCGTTCAGGTGCGGGTCGTTGATGAAACCCTTCCAGCCAACTGTCGTTCGCGGCTTTTCGAAGTAGACGCGCATCACGACGGCTATGCGGTCGTTCACGCTGGTTGAGAGGTCGGCGAGCCGCTTGGCGTATTCCAGGCCGGCGGCCTCGTCGTGTATGGAACACGGGCCGACCAGCATCAACATGCGGTCGTCCTCCCCGTTCAGGATCGCGCTTATCTCCTGCCGGGAACGGTTGACGGTCTCGGATATTTCCGGTGTGGCCGGCAATCGTTCCAGAAAAGCGTTTGGCGGCTCGAACGGCGTGATGCTTTCGATGTTCAGGTCTGAGGTCTGGCGTAAAGTCATTTCTTTTTCTCTAGTCGTGGTGCGGTTGGAACGCGCTTGCAGTCAGGATGCTGTCGGGCTTCGAAGTCCCGCGGCACGCGCAGGAACAGGTCCTGTAGCGCCGCGAGGGGGTGGGGTAAGGATGTTCTCGCGCAGTGTCAACTGCTATAGGAACACCCGGCCGTAAACAAAGGGGCCAGCCCGTAATACGCGTTGAAATCGCCCGGAGAGAGGTTACGGGGTCCGTCTGAATGTGGGCTGTTGGTGATCATCTGGGTTACTGCATGACGCGGGAACGCAGGCTGGTGGCTTCTCTCAAGTATACGTGCTTGATCTCCCGCTGACTCTTATCGGTATTCCAGAGTATCAGAATCCTTATGCACCTTTCCTGCCCACCCGGGATGGCTATTTCCTGGGCGGACACCAACGGGACGTTGGTCCATCCCAGGCCCACGCGTGCCGCAGTCGCCGGGTATCCGACCGCAAGGTCCGGGCTGGCTGTGAACAGGACCGCAGCGATGTCTTCCGAGTCCAACGAGTTTTCACTGACAAGCGCCTGCAGCAGTTCTACCGTCACATCCATGACCGCGTCACGGGTCCGTTCCGGAGCGGTGGTCGCCCCTCTTATGCCCCTCACCGGCATTCAGAAACTCCCCTGCGCATGCTGTTGTCAGCGTATTCCGAGCATGTTTCGCCGAGCCTTCATTCCGTAATTTCCACAGTCAGAAGGACCCGGGCAACAGGGCCGACCATCAGCCCCGGCCGGGGCAGATTCTACCCCGTCCACAACGTCCGGGCCAAATGCAGGCCGCGGTGGGGCCCCGGTCCTCGCGGAAATCAAGCGGGCCGCTGCGTGGCCGCAGCTAGTTTCCGGACGAATGCTCCGGCGCGTTCGGGCGAAGATTCGGGAGGTCCCGCGTTGATGGCGTCGATGAGCGCGCTGCCCACCACCGCGCCGTCTGCGTAGGAGGCGACTTCCTGTACGTGTTCCGGTGTGGAGATGCCGAACCCCACCGCGACGGGAAGGTCTGTGTTCCGCCGCACCATCCATACAAGATCCCGCACCCTGCCTGACATCTCGGCGCGGGCGCCGGTCACTCCCAGAACCGACACGCAGTAGACGAATCCGCCGGCGCGCCGGCAGGCTGCTGCCACGCGTTCCTCCGTGGACGTGAGCGCGACCAGCGGGGCGACACTCATCCCGGCAGCCGCGGCCGCGTCGATCAGCAAACCGGCCTCTTCGGCCGGCAGGTCGGCCGCGATCAGGCCGTTAGCTCCTGCGCCAGCCAACATGCCGCAGTACTGCTCGACACCGAGGGACAGCACAGGGTTGTAGTAGCCCATGAGGACCAGCGGCACGTCCACACCGAGGTCGCGTGCGGCCCGCGCCGCTTCGATCGACGACCGGACCGTCGCGCCCTGCGTCAGGGCATCGTGGCTCGACTTCTGGATCGTGGGGCCCTCCGCCAGCGGATCGCTGAACGGGACTCCCAGTTCGATGACGTCGGCGCCCGCGTCGGCAATGGCCTTGACGATTGCCGGGGTCAGGTCGAGCCGCGGATGGCCGGCGGTCACAAACGGAACAAGCGCTATGCGCCCCTCCCGCCGCGCGGCGTCGAACGCCTCTCGGATGGGTTCGTTCACTTTCCTGCCTCGATTCGAGTGATTCTTCGATCAGGCCAATTTGGCTACGATCAACGCCATGGTGTTATGGAGTCCATGAACGAAGATGCACGGCCAGATGGACCTCGTTCTAAGGTACACCCACCCCAGCGCCAAACCCAGTATGAAGGTGGGCACGAGGGACGCAATGTCGAGGTGGGCCAGGGCGAACAGCGCGGAACTGAGCACCACGGCCATCGCCAGTCCGTACCGGTTAGCCAGGCCCGACATCGCAAACCCGCGAAAGAAGACTTCCTCGGCGACCGGGGCCCAGAGGCCGACGAGGATGAACGCGATTGCCAACGATCCGCCGGCCTCCGCAAGTAGATCGTGTGCCGTGTCGGGCGGGACGAGGAAAGAGGCGTCCAGCAGGTCGACGATGAATGTCCATGCGATAACGCCCGCCAGCCCTGCGATCCATCCGCCGATCGCCAGGAGGTACGGAAGGTTCCCTTGCGGCCGGGTGAATCCCAGGGCTGACATGCCGGCGCCGTACTTGACGACGGAAAACAACAGGGCGGCGATGACGAACATGCCTTCGAGCAACGCGAACAGCACGATGGTCGACGGCACACCCAGCAACTCCTCTCCCTCGAGGGGCAGAGGGGTATCGCCTTCACCGGCGGAGCCGGACACCGCCAGCAGCGCCAACATTGCGATGAATATCGCTGCTGCGCCGAAGAGGGTCGCGAATACTACGTCACGTGGGTTCCATGGCGCCCGGATCATGTGACGGGGACTGCCAAGGGATCAGGACTCTGACCACGACACGTCGCCGGACAGGTCCGCAGGGTGGTCCCTCGACGCGAATCCGGCGTATTCGGCCCTGGACTCGCCTATTGTGGTGAAGTCGCCGTGGCCGGGTAACACCGCCGTGTCGTCGTCCAGAAGGTACAGCTTCGACGTGATCGACTCCACCAACTGCGCAAATGCCTCAGGGCTTCTCGACCTGCCCGGCCCCCCCGGAAACAGGGTGTCGCCTGAGAACAGGTGCCGGACGCCGTTAGGGTCGTCGGGGTCGGCCAGCACGAAGCATGTGGAACCGTCCGTATGGCCCGGAGTGAAGATGGCGGTCAGCGATATTCCGTAGATGTCAACGACCGTGCCGTCCGACACATCGATGGCGCCTCCGGTCGTCTTTCCCTCGATGGCCGGGGCGTCCAGGTCGCTTATGCCCACCGGGACGCGGAACACGTTCAGTACGTCTTCGAAACCCTCGAGGTGGTCCCAGTGGTTGTGCGTTATCAGCACGCCTCTGACGGTGGTCCGGCGGGCTGCCGCGATCAATTCATGCGGCTCGTCCGGCGTGTCGATGATGATGCTGGACCGGTCGGCCTTTGCGGTTATCAGGTATGCATTATTTGCGAACCCGGAAATGAACCGTTCGATCTTCCAGCGGGCGCCTTCATGAACTAAGGACATGGCGACTCAACATTCCTTTCGCGGCTGTTCTGGACAATAAGTCCGCTTCCTGGTGGATTGGACCGGGAAACAATATTACGCAGCGCCCGCGGGAGAAACGGGCCGGATGTCAGAGGGTCTGCGGTTCGGGATCGGTGGCAGGCGCCGCGGCCCGTTCATCTCCGGCCGCGGGGTCATCATCACCGGGCGGTCCGGACGGTTCGGGTTTCATAGGCCTGAGGGAAAGCGGGTCACCGCCTTCGAGCAGCACCTTCATCTGGTCCCCGTCGATGGCCTCGTATTCGAGGAGGAACTGGGCCAACTTGTCTAGTTGGTCTTCGTGTGCTTGCAGGATCTGGTGTGCCCTTTCGCCGCCCTCGTCCAGCAGCCTGCTGACCTCGCTGTCGATGAGGTTTTCGGTGCGCAGGCTGTAGTCGCGTTCCTCGGATATCTCGCGTCCCAGGAAAATCGCTTCCTGCCGCCTGCCAAATGAACGCAGCCCCAGCTTGTCGCTCATGCCGTAGCGGGTCACCATCTGGCGGGCCATGCGCGTGGCAACCTCAATGTCGTTGCTTGCGCCGGTGGTGATCTCTCCGAACTTGATCACCTCCGCCTGCCTGCCCCCCATGGCGGTTGCGATCATGGCCACGAACTGGTTCAGCGTCTGCAGGTAGCGGTCTTCGTCCGGCAGGTACCGGGTGTATCCGCCCATCTGGCCGCGGGACACGATCGATATCTTCCAGACCATGTCTGCGCCGGGCATGTGGTATGCGACGAGCGCGTGGCCGGCCTCGTGGTAGGCGGTCAACTCACGCTCACGATCGCTGATCACCCGGCTCTTTCGCGCCGGTCCGGCGATGACGCGGTCGATTGCCTCGGTGAGGTCTTCCAGTTCGATCGACTTCTTGTTGCGCCTGGCCGCGAGCAGGGCTCCCTCGTTTATCAGGTTCGCGAGGTCTGCGCCCGAGAATCCCGGCGTCTGCTTGGCTATAGACGTCAGATCGACCGATTTTTCTATGGGTTTGCCCTTGGCATGCACGTCGAGTATCGCCGTACGGCCGCGGATGTCCGGGTTGTCCAGGATGACGCGACGGTCGAACCGCCCGGGTCTCAGAAGGGCCGGATCGAGGATGTCCGGCCGGTTTGTGGCGGCGATGACTATCACGTTCGTGGCGGTATCGAAGCCGTCCATCTCAACCAGGATCTGGTTGAGAGTCTGTTCTCTTTCATCGTGACCGCCGCCAAGTCCCGCGCCCCGGTGCCTGCCCACCGCGTCGATTTCGTCTACGAACACTATGCAGGGCGAGTGCCGCTTGGCCTGGTCGAAAAGGTCGCGTACCCGCGACGCGCCCACGCCCACGAACATTTCTACGAACTCGGAACCGCTGATCGAGAAGAACGGCACTCCGGCTTCTCCGGCCACCGCCCGGGCCAGCAGCGTCTTGCCCGTGCCGGGAGGTCCGACCAGCAACACGCCGCTTGGTATACGCGCGCCGAGGGCCTGGAAGCGTTCGGGGTACTTGAGGAATTCCACCACCTCTTCCAGTTCCTGCTTGGCCTCTGGCACGCCGGCCACGTCGAAGAAGGTGACGGTGGCCTTGGTCCCAACGAACATGCGCGCCCTGCTGCGCCCGAAACTGAGGGTCTGGTTGTTGTTGCCCTGCGCCTGCCGCATCATGAACAGGAGCACGCCGCCGAAGAGGATGAGAGGCAGGAAGCTGATGAGCACCCCAAAGAGGTTGCTGAGCCCGCTCGAACCCTTGACTTCGATCGAGTAAGCCGAGGGGTCCACACCGGCCTCGGTCAACAGCTGGACCAGGCTCGAGCCCTCTTCTTTACGTGATCTGAACACCCTGGCCCCGTCGGTAACGGTCAGGGAATCGCCGCGCACCTCTATCTGAATTCGCTCGGTGCTGGCGTTGTTGCTCGCCAGGGAGATGACCTCGGAGATCGGGATCTCGTCGGGTCCTCCCAGGGGCCGGTTGAAGAACAGGATGAAGACCGTGATTACTGCCACCACGATCAGCAAGTAGACGATACCGTTACGCGTGCAACGGTGGCTCATGTCATTACCTGAAACTCTCGAATCCTGAGGTGAGCGGGACCCTCGGCATTGCCCGAATCGCCGGTCTCGAGCGGCTTTCCGGGGCGTGCCAACGGGTCGTCCGCAGTTCAGTCAATCTTAACACAGGGGCAGTTTCCGCTCCCTGGTTTTTTCACGACGGAAACTTGCGGACAGATGGCAGGAAAACGCAAATGAAGCCGCCGTCTCCAACGGTCCCCTTCGGCCCGTTGCTATATAATCCCAACTCCGGGAGAATGTCCTGGAGTTCACCCCTGCAGGCGGCCGTTTGACCGTGATTGCGGGGGAGGCCGATTTCAGGAGTCGAAGAGAATAGCAAGAGATTACAGGGTCAACCGCCGCATACGCGCCCCGATAGTACGCGTAATCCGGGGCGACGATTCCAGCAGTTCGACCGTGATGCCCATACAGGACGCCATTCGGCTGGCCGATGAGGAGGGCCTCGACCTGGTAGAGGTGGCCCCCAACCAATCGCCGCCGGTTTGCAGGCTGCTTGACTATGGCCGCTTCAAGTTCATCCAGGCCAAGAAGGCCAAGGAAGCCCGGAAGGCTTCCAGGGGCACGAACCAGCAACGCGAAGTGAGATTGCGGCCGCGCATTTCCGACAACGACATCCAGTCCAAGATCAGAACGGTAAAAGGGCTGCTTGCGGAAGGCGCGAAGGTCCGCGTGGCGGTACTCTTGAGAGGACGGGAGAACACACACCCTGAAGTTGCCATGAAAGTCCTGCGACGCGTCGCCGAAGGGGTCGCGTCTGAGGCCAGGCTCGAGCGCCCGCCAACGAGGGAGGCGCGTTCCATAGCCATCGTATTGGCGCCGGCGGGGACGGCGGGACAGGCGGCCCAGGCGGTCGCCACGTCACCGGCAAGGACCCCAGGCAGTACAGGCGAGAACGAAAGCTGACGTTATGCCTAAGATGAAGACCCACAAGGGCGCGAAACGCCGATTTCACCTGAGCGGCGGCGGTAAATTGCTCCGCACGAAGGGGCCGAAGAGTCACTTTCGCCGGAACAAGGCGCGGCGGGTGAAGCGACTTTTGGCCCGCAAGGTGGGCCTCGACTCATCGACATTCACCCGGCGCATCAAGCACGCCATATCCGGCGGCCGGCGTTAGGGCTGCGCCCCGACGCGGTGTGCCCGCTTCGGGATCTGTGCAAATTTGAGCGACTAGTATCAGCGGAATAAGGCGCGCCCGCCGGAAGAAGACCCCGGGTCTCAATCATTCCGGTTGCGGAAAGCGCCCGATACATCCGATAACCGCACGAGCAGCGGGAGAAGAAATTGACCAGGGTAACCAGCGGACCACACACAAGAAGGCGGCACAAGCGAGTACTCAAGGCCGTGCGCGGCCATCGCGGGTCCAGGAACCGGCGTTACAGGCTCGCGAAGGAATCGCTCCTTCACGCGCTCGCCTACTCGACGATCGGCCGGAAGCTCAAGAAACGGGAAAACAGGTCTCTCGCGATCATTCGCATCAACGCCGCGGCCCGTGAGAACGGCATCACCTACCGGGAGTTGATCCACGGCCTCAAGCTGGCCAACGTGAAACTGGACCGTAAGTCGCTGTCGGACCTGGCGGTCCGGGAGCCGACGGCCTTTTCGGAAGTGGTCAAGACGGCCAAGTCTGCCGTCAGCGCCTGAGTACGGGCCCGCCCGGCGAATTCAGGCCGCCAGGTGCCGGTCGAAGAACCCGGCCACCCTGTTTACGTACTCCGCCCGCCTGTTCCGGTATCCCTGTACGTGCCCGGTGCCCGGGATTATCCACACGCCGCGTCCCGGAACAGGAGTCTCCGCATCCGCTCCGATGGCCCGGCCGAGAATCTGCGCATGGCGTACCGGCACCATTTCGTCGGCCTCACCATGCACGATGAGGACCGGGGTCTCGGACGCGGCGACCATCCTGGCAGGCGAGACTTCCTTCACGTCCAGCCCGAACAGCAGCCTGGCCATGACGTCCATGCCTGGCGTGAACAGGTAGAGGGGTCTCTTGGCCCCGGTGAGGCTCTCGCGGATCCTGATGGTCAGGTCCGCAAACGAGCTGTCCGCCACGACCGCTGCCGCGGTGCCCGGGTTGGCGCAGGTCATGAGCGCCACCGCCGCTCCCAGCGAAGAACCGTGCACGCCGACGCGCCCGCGGTCAGCTCCGGCGGACACCAGGAAATCCAGGGCGCCCAACAGGTCGAGACGTTCGTAGAAGCCGACCGACCCCGAGTCTCCTCCCGAGTCGCCGCAGCCGCGCATATCGAACGTGAGGATGCCGAATCCGCGGTCCGACAGGTCCCTCGCCAGCCCCAGACCACCGGCTGCGGGATTGGCCCGGTTCGTACCGAATCCATGGACCATGACGATCCAGCGCGCGGCCGCCAGGTCGCTCGCTCCATGTTCGCCCTGCGGGGGTACGAGCCAGCCGGACAGCTCCAATTCGCCGTCCCGGCTCCTGAATGAGACGTCGCTGAAGTCCAGGCCGACGGTCGACGGGTCATCCTCCGGCCTGATCCTGACGGACCGGGTCATGCCCGCGGCCATGCCGGCCGAAACTGCGATGTAGGCGCCGGCAGCCGCGGCGCCTAAAAGCGCGACCTTTTTCACCCAGCCCATTGCAAACTCCGTCGGTTTGCCGAGGCCGCCGCCGGACTTATTCGGCCCGAACAACGGCGCCGGACTCGTATAAGAGTAACGACAAAACGCCCGGCGCGTGATGCGCCTACGAAAGGTCCGCTGCGGGCCGCGCGGCGTCTGCGGGCTTGCGGTCGGTCGCAGGCATTTCCCCAGCCTGTTGCCGCGATCCGCGCCTCATGACCAACGCGGTCAGCGTAATCATGACGGCCCAGAGCAAAGTGCCGAGGCACAGGTGGAGCACCCTCGCCCACTCGTCGAACGTGGTCCAGGGGTTCGCCGCTCCGGCGATCGTCTGCGCCAGGACCAGTCCTACCGCTGCGCCCGCGCCCCACCTGACGAGATCGCCGGCGGCGTGCTCGCGCCATGCCCGGAATGACGCTACGACCACCATGACGGCCGCCGCAAGCGACACAATCCGGTGGGCCACGTGTATCCACGCCAGTTCCGACTGCGGGACGATTGCGCCGCCGCAGAGTGGCCAGGAAGGACAGACCACGCCCGCGCCGCGCCACACGGCGTACGAACCGGTGAGTATCGCCGCCATTGCCGCGATCGAGGCCCAGGCGACCAGCCTTCGCGTAGGCTTTCCGACCGTTCGATAGTCGCTTGCCGTTTGGCCGTTTCCCGGCCACGCAGCCGCGACGATTGCGAAGCCAAGCAGCAGGACCACCAATTCGGCCATCGCCAGGTGAAGTGTGCGCAACGCCGGATTGAGGGCGCTCAACACCACGGCCCCGCCTATGCCGCCGACGATCGCAATCAAGACAAGGGACGCGCTCGTCAACCATGCCGCCCGCATGTTGTCCCTGTTTCGAGCCCACGCCCGCGCGGTCGCGGCAACGATCGTCAGTCCGACCAGCACGCCTGCAGTGCGGTGCGTCCACTCGATGAGCGCGTGCTTTTCGACCGGGGGAATCAGTCGCCCGTAGCAGAGCGGCCAGTCGGGGCAGCCGTCCCCCGACTCCGTTACCCTCACGACGCCGCCAAACGTGATCTGCAGTATTGCGCCGATCAACGACGCCACCAGCAGCCACACCAGCCATCGGTCACGCAATGCGAGGGGCAGTCCACCGGAACCGGTGCGCGGTCCCCCGCTGACCGGAGTGCTCATCGGTTAGGCCTCGTCGCCTTTTGCCTGCAGAACACAGTTACTGACAGTCCTGCAATTTTCAGGCGCGTTTGACCGCGATCAACTCGGCGTGGACCACGATCCGCCTGTCGTACACGTTCGGAGGCCAGCATGTAACCAGAATAATGCTGGAGTTTGGCGTGTTGGTGATTTCCAGGTCGTCCTGGTGCAGTTGGTCCGTGGAGACCACCCGATAGAGGTACTCTGCGTCATCGGTCACGAGCACCACGTCGACGGGGTCATTCCTGATGAGGCCGGCAATATCCGGCAGCCGGCTGAACACGTTGCCCTCGCCCTGCAGGACGCTGCGGAGGTGCCCGAAGTACCAGCCCTGCGCCATCTCACCCGGCCGCGCAGTTTCCGGTATGTGGCCGACCGTGTTGTCCGGCGTTTCGTATGCAAGCTGGTCTTCGATATCCACGAGGCCAAGTTCAGAGACACTCGAGTCGAGACCCACCGCGGGGATCCTCATTCGGACGGCGGCGCTCCCCGCCTCCGCCGCCACGTTCGTGTCGCGTGACGACACCGGCTCGAAGCCTTCGGGCAGGCCCGGTCCGCCGAAGGGGGCTGCCCCGGCCCAGTATGGCTCAGCCCAGTACCTGGGATTGGTCAGGTTGGCCGGGTAGACCGAGGCGAGATCGAGCACGTCCGGGCGCTGCGGTTCCTCCGTTACGGGACCGTCTACGGCCGCGGCCGAATCTTCCTCCACCACCCCGTTGGTTCCCGGTCGCGACGGATTCTCGGACCGGGTCTCCGGTCCCTTCACGGGCTTGACCGGTGCGGAGTGCGTGAGCAGGGCCGGCAGTTCGGCGGACGGCGCCTCGACCCGAAATTGATCCACATCGGAGCCGGAGCGCGCGTTGGAGTACAGGTAGAAGGCGACGAGGCCGAACATGACCAGTCCGGCGACGATCAGCGTTATCGATATCGTCGTCAACCAGGGGCGTCGGACTCTCGGTGTTCGGCGCATGTCTGCGATCTTGGTCATACGACGCATCCAGGACCGGTGACCACTGCGGTCGCCGATCTTCACTTTGTCCGCGCCTCTGGCTCAGCGAGATGGCGCGGACTTTCCGGTGCGCGAGACCCCTCGCGTTTTTCTCTCAGTGGTATCTCGGGCTCGCCCCCGGAATTATCGGCTCGTTGAGGTGAATCTCCCCGTTTCGTATCTTGATGTTGTACCCGCAGTCGGGAACGATGCATACCCACGCCTTGTAGTGAACGGCCGCCCCCTGGCCGCCAAAGTCCGAAAGTGGTACCAGGACTCCTGTCGAGCAGGCCTGGCACAATGGAAGTTCGTTCGATTCCAACTTCTACCTCTCCCGTTTTGCGATCAACAGGACCGCAAGGATACGTTGCCGGGTCCCATACCCGGAGTAACCTAGTTTATCGGCTAACCTGCGCCGCCGCCTGATATGGCGGCCCGGCGAGCCGCTCAAACCCGATCAGACTGCGAATAAAATCCAGCCATTCAGCCATGAACATGAGTCTTTCGAAAAAGATAATCCTGGGGATAGAGACTTCCTGCGACGAGACGGCGGCCGGCGTGGTGGACCAGTCCGGCCATCTGCTGGCAAACGTCGTGGCCTCACAGTCTGAACTGCATGCCAGGTTCGGAGGAGTGGTGCCCGAAGTGGCGTCCAGGCAACACCTGCTGTCGATACAGGGCGTCCTCCGCAGGGCGCTCGTCGAGGCCGGGTGCGGATGGGATGACATCGACGCCGTCGCCGTCACCAACGGACCGGGACTGGCCGGTGCGCTCATCGTCGGGGTGAACGTCGCCAAGGGACTGGCTGCTTCGCTGGGAGTCCCGCTCATCGGAGTCAACCACCTGGCGGGGCACGTGTACGCGGCGTGGATAGACAGCGGCGACGGCGCGGCCGTGGAGGACGGCCGGCTCCCCGTTCCCGGCAGCGGCCGGGGCGCGGCGCGCATGTGTTTGATAGTGTCCGGCGGCCACACGGAGCTGGTGTTGATGGACGAAGAGGGACGCTTCAGCATGGTGGGAGAGACACGCGACGACGCAGCGGGGGAGGCGTTCGACAAGGTGGCCAGGGTGCTGGGCCTGGGTTACCCCGGCGGACCGGAGATTCAACGCACGGCCGCAGACGCTGCCCGGACCGAGCCGTTTCCCCGCGCCTGGTTGAGAGGTACCGACGACTTCAGTTTCAGCGGGCTCAAGACCGCGGTCATCCGCAGGGCGCGGCAGGAGGGGATCTATCCGCCCCCTGAGGGCGGTCCCCCACGGGACAGGGTGGCCTCTCTGGCGCGGGAGTTCCAGGACTCGGTGGTAGAGGTCCTGGTGAAGAAGACCGTCGACGCATCGGCGAGATTCGGATGCGGCGAGGTGGTATTGGCCGGCGGGGTGGCTGCCAACTCGGTTTTGAGGCGGGCGCTGACGGATGCATCGGATGTTCACGTCGCTGTTCCACCGGTGTCGCTGTGCACCGACAACGGCGCCATGATCGCCATTGCGGGGCTGGTGGAACTGGAGCGCGGCGGGACGGCCGGGTGGGACCTGGACGTGGTCCCAGGGCTGCGTCTGGCCGCCTGATTTATTTCCTGCAGCGTTGCGAGCGTATGCCTATTGCGAAGTCGCAGGCGCAGGCGCAGCAACTACAGGCTCCTTCAAGCGCACGCACGGGACTTACGACCCTGCGCTGTCTCCATTTCAGGCCTCAGGGGGTGCCCAAAAAGTCCCTGACCGTTCACGAAATGACATCGCATCTGTTGCCGCGCCCCGCCCCCTCGGGCGCCCACAAGAGCATCCGTTCCAACTAATTCGCTTTTGCCGAGCTTGGGGTACGTCTGAAACACTTGCGATTGGCATATCTTGGGGTGCGGACTAGCACCAGTCCTGGTGGCGTCGGCAGGATCGCATCTGCCGGCACGCCTGGGGCGTGGATGCGAGTCCTGCGGGATGGCCGGATGAAGCCCAGTCTACGTCCCTGCTCCACGAAGATCTTCACTGGGTCCCTGCCTTCATAGGCATACTGGGGCGCATACTGCACCAGCAGACCAATGGACACATCGAACGGGTTAACTCCGGCCTTGTGGGCTATCTCAAGTCTCATCGATTGAAGGACCTGCGAGATGATCAACGTCGCCCATATCTGTTGCAGGATCACCACCCTCTTGGCAGACCACAGAAGACGCAGCTTGAGGTGCTGCTTGACCAGTGCGAGCGCCATCTCGATGTCCCACCTGCGAGCGTAGACCTCGGCCATGCTTGTAATCGAGAACGTATGGGGATCCAGGACGTTGGTGATGTAGCGGCGAACGGTTTTGCCCTGTTTGAAGGTCACCAGCCGAACGGCGTGTTTGGCCCGGTCGGCACGGTGCGCTCCCAGCCACACGATGCCATCGAAGACATCGCCTCGCTGATAGAAGACGTGGACGACCTCGTAGCTGGTCTTCGCTCTCAGCCTGCTCAGCCAGTGGCAACCTTTGTCTGTGAGCCAGTCAAACCAGGCGAAGCCGAAGTATCCCAGGTCCGCCACCACCAGCGTTCCCGCCGGTAAGTCTGCCGCCAAATCTCGCGCCAGCACCTTCTCGTTCTGGCGTGGGTTCGGCTGAAACCTGACGGTCCTCCACTGCTGGCTTCTCAAATCAAACACCCCGGACAGCTTGCCGGGGAGGAGACGGCTATCGCCTTCAGGGACCTTTCTCAAAGCGGGCAGGGTCCTAGACACGGCGTCCAGTGTGCTCTCGTCTATGCACACAACATCCCCGGCGAAGGGCGCCAGTTTCTCCGACACCACACCCTTGAGTCGTTCCGCCAACACGTTACTGATCTGCTCGAAGAGCATCTCCAGCGGCTTGGTTCCCGCGCTGTGGAGCCGCTTGTAGACTGCCTGATCCGTAACCTCGAACCTCGGGAAGAACCAGAGTTGGCGTTCCGAGATAAGACGCCAGATCGACAGTTGGCTGCCAAAGCCTCTCAGGACGCAGACCAGCAGTCCCGCCCACAGAGCCATAGCAGGCAGGATGCGCGGCCTGCCGACGCCCTGGACTTCGTGATCCGGCTCCATGTCCTCCAGGCATTCCCGAATGAACTTCTCAATGTTCCCTACCGTCTCTGAACCGGCTATGGCTGTACTGGACATCTCTCGACATTCCTCCTCTGAGTAGTCATGTCCTTCTACTACTCGGAGGTGTCCTACCCAAAGGGTAGAAAGGTCCCAATATCAATTAGTTGGAACGGATGCCACAAGAGACGCCCCTACGAGTGGTCGTCTGAGAGCGTGTCTGGGAGAAGTTGCGCCGGTCAGCGCATCCCGATGCCACTTTAGAAACCCTCTTAGCCGAAAACTAAAGCAGGGGGTGGCGTATGGGCCCGTAACGACGCGTAACCGGCCGGTCCGTTGCTCGCCGCGACAACTCGGCGCGTTGACGTTCGAACTTACCGATGAACGCCTCTGCGGCCTGTGCGTCGGAATCCTGGACCTGCCCTCCAATGGCTCCGCCCGGTGTCAGAAACGTCAACATCATCCCCGGCCGCCTGAGCCAGTAGTCGGACAGGAGCGCGATGGAGACAACTCCGACTATGGCAGCGACGACGGCGCCGACGGTCTCGTTCCTGGTCACTTGCCACACGCCGACCGCGGCAAGGAGCCCTATGACGCTCCATATTGCGCTTCGCCTGTCTCTCGACCTGCGCTCCATCCTCACGGCTGCAACGTCGGTGACGCGGGCCGATTCGAATTCGACCGCGTCTTCTGTACCGCCGGCGTACAGGACCCGCAGGTTCGTGAGAATGAACCGCGCGCCTCCGGCGCCGGGAGTTTCGGCCAACGGCTCCTCCCCGTGGAGCATGGTGAACGGACCGGGAACGCTCTGCGGGGAGCCGTCCTCATGAATGCCGGTGCTTTGTCGTGGTCCAACTGCCATAAACCGGTTCCTGCCGGGCGCCGGGCCGCCTCAGCGGCGGGACCCCAATCGCGCCGCTCCCAGGGGCAACTGCCGCGCCAGGTCCATCGGCGATGTCTGCGATCGATACAAGTAGATCAGGCCCTGCTGTTCCCTTGCGCCGTAATCCGATGCCCGCTTCTGCGATTCGAACGAAAATATCAGCCTGGCCTCTCGCGTAATCGAGTTTTCCGGCAGGGCCGGAAAATTCCGGTAGAGGTCCAGGGCAGCAGACTCCAGTTTCCGGTCTTCGTGCAAGCGCGCCGCGGCGCACAGCCCCGGCAGGACGGCGTTCACGACTATCTCCGCTGCCCGTCCTCTGCCGATGAGTGAACGCCCGCCGTCTTCTCCCGGCGCCTCGAACGCGCGGGTAACGTTCCGGGGGGACTTTGCGCTGAGTAAGATATCGGTCATCGCACGCGCCGGGCCGCCGGCTTCGGTCCAGCGCGCGGCGAGTCGCGCCGCTCCCCTGATCCGTCTGTCAGGCGCGTTGTCCGGCCTTCCTGCCGGCCGGGTCCAGGCCGGGGACTTCCCGTTCAACCGGCCGGCGCCGCCGGGCCGGGACCCGAGTCCGCCCGCCCAGAGCAACAGGGCTTCGACCCCTGGAACGTCCCCGGCTGCCGACCACGATGTCAACACGGACCACGGCAGTCTCCGGGCCAATTCGCGGAACTGGCGCTTGTTGCGCGGGAAGCCCATGCATTCCAGGACTGCGCTGTAGAGCGCCTGGTCCACACCTTCGTGGCGCATCGCCAGCGCGGCTCCGCTCACCCTGGCGGCAAAGCGTTCCTCGCCGGCGGTGCTCAGGTCCATCGGCAACGGCAATGGAGCGGCGACCGGGATGTCTGGGACGGTCGGGGCGGCGGGGCTGCTTTCCACGCGTGATCTGTGACCCAGCAGCGGACCCAGCCTTAGCTCCTTAACGGCCCGGTTGTCCGCCGACATGGTGTCCGCTTCGCCTGTATTTTCCAGGAATGCGTGGAAGGTCACGCCGTTGTAACGCGGGTCCTTGTGATGACCGTGCGCACGCCAGCCGTCCCGCCTCACGTGGATCTCCACGTGCCCGGTCACTCGCGTGCCGTCGCTCCTCTCCAGCACCGCGTCTACGAAGTCCGGGCCGTAGCTACCGCCCCACCTGCCGGCATAGAGGACCCGGTACCAATGACCGTCGCTGGCCTTGAGGGAGATGGCGCGCGCCGCGGACCTTCGCCACGCGTCCTGGAGCGTCTTCTCGGGGGTTCCACGCGGCTTGCGTTTGTAGGCACGGGCCGGGCGGTCAGCGAGCGACAGGGAGGGCGCCTGGCTCCGGCCGGCGCAGCGAACGGCCCTTTCGCCAACGTGTTCTCCTGGCCGGACGGCATGGTAGAGCGCCGGTTCCTCGCGAACGACATGCCTAAACAGGACGTTTCGGGTCCCATAGGCCAGTTTCCGGTCCGCGCGTAGGACGCCAATCGCAGGTGTCATCGGCGGTCAGCCGCCAAATGGGTTATCGCGATTGGCGTTTACGTACGCCCGCGCCTGGTCAAACATGAGGTCATTGATGCCTAAGGTCACGGAGTAGTCCGCGTTCAGTCCCTTACCCGCGGCGCGGGTGGTCCTGACGACCTCCTGCCACGCCGCCATCGCCTCCGGATGGTCCGGTTCTCCCGGGTGGCCCAGGGACGCAGCGAAGTCGTGGGGTCCGGCGGTAATTCCCGTCAGCCCGGGAACCGCCAGGATCTCTTCGAGATTGTCCCAGGCCTGCTTCGACTCAATCTGGCCGAACACCAGCATGTTGGCGTTTGACCACTTGGCGAAACCCAGTTTGCCGCCGTAGGAGTCCAATTTCTCGATGTCCCCGAACTCGGTCCCACGGCCTCCGCCCCACGACCGCTGTCCGTCCGGCGGAAACAGGCAGGCGTCCGCGAGCATCTGCGCTTCCTCGGGCGTGTCGATGTGCGGCCCGACGATGCCCTGGACCCCGCGGTCGAGAAACAGGTTGATGGTGTCCGAGGCGACATTCGGGACCCTCGCCGTGACCGACATGCCGTACCCGTTTGCGACGCGACAGATCTCGTCGACCGACTCGGGGGTGAAGTGGCCGTGCTCGCCGTCGACGTTGACCGAATCGAACCCGCACTGCGCCGCCATTTCGACGAGCTGCATCGAGGGAAATATCAACCCGAACCCTACGGCCTTCCGGCCTTCCCGGTTCCTCCGCATTATCGAATTCTCAATCATTTTTTTGTTTTTACCTCTGACCGCTAGGTCCGTATTCTTGTGTGTTGGCCGCCTCGTCCGCGATTTCGACCATCAGTCGTTGGGCAGGCTGACTGCCAAACCATCGTATCCGGTCGTCTTGAAGTTGCCCAATGATACCGATTCGTTTCAATAGCACCACCAACTAATGCAACGTCACTGGAATCGTCTCGACCACGCCGGCGCCGCTGTCAGCGTTATATGCCGCGGGTGGTCCCTCCTGATGCGGTGGTACGTTCGAATGGCGGGTGGCGGGCTATTTCGTCATCCACGAACTCGAGGCCCAGTCCCGGCGCATCGGAGAGTTCCACGTAGCCGCCCTCCTGCCGCGGGAAACCTGCCGTTACGTCGAAGTAGTGGGGATCGTAGAACTCTGCGTGGTACTCCTGGATGAGGAAGTTCCACACCGACGCGTCGAGGTGCATTTCCGCCATCGCGCCCACCGGGGAACACACGTTGTGCGGCGCCATCGTCACGTGCTCCGGCTCGGCGAGCGTGGCGATTTTCCTCAGTTCCGTGATGCCGCCCGCGTTGGCGATGTCCGGCTGGAGCACGTCTACCGCCCTGGCCTTGAGCAACTGGTTGAAGGGGAAGATCGTGTAGAGGCGCTCGCCCGTCGCGATCGGGATGTCGACACGTTCCCTCACCTCCGCCATCTCGTGCACGTTCTCCGGGGAGACCGGTTCTTCATAAAGCAGCGGAAGGTATGCCTCCATCCGCTTTCCGAGTTGGATTGCGGTGGCGGCGTTGAACTTGGCGTGCGCCTCGACGAGGATGTCGACCTCCGGCCCGACCGCGTTGCGAACGGCGGCGACGCGGTCCTGCGCCAGTTGGGCTTCGCTGAGCGAGATCGTGTAATAGTTCTCCTGGCCGAACGGGTCGAACTTGAGGGCCGTGTAACCCATGTCCACGACCGTCCTTGCCTCTTCGGCGTTCTGACTGGGCGTCCCGGGGTTGGTGTACCAGCCGTTGGCGTACACCCTAATCCGTGTGCGGTGCGCGCCGCCGAGCAGCCGGTAGACGGGCTGTCCTAGGACCTTTCCCTTCAGGTCCCACAAAGCGATGTCAATGCCGGACAACGCAGTGGTCGCGATGCGCCCGCCCCTCGCCTGCTGGTCCATGTACATCACGTTGTGCAGCACGCCGGAGTCGAGCGGGTCCCTTCCCACGAGGTAGCGCGCGGTCAGCGCCTCCACGAACGACATCACCTCGGCGTCGTTCTGCATGGGACTGGCATCGCCCAGGCCGTATAACCCGGGCTGATCGGTATTCAGCTTGATCATCAGCCAGTTCCGGCTGGCGTTGTGGTGCTTCGCCGAGAACCGCCTGAACTCCACGTCCGTTATCGCCGGCATCTTGTCTCCTCGTCTGCTCTCGCATTTCCGCCGCGGCTGCGATCAGCCGTCGGCCGGACTTGCGGCACGCCGCATTAACGGCATCTTTTGCATGACCCTAACACTCCTTGCGTACAATCCCGCCATCACTGGCGCCTCAGGGGGAGCGACATGGACGGGCCGATCATCATCATCTGCATCGACGGGTTCGATCCCGAATACCTCGAAGCGTCCAACATGCCCAATCTGCGGGAGATTGGGAGGAAGGGGTTCATGACGACCGGCAAGTCGATGATGCCGTCGGTCACCAACGTCAACAACGTCTCGCTCGTCACCGCCAGCTACCCTGCTGACCACGGCATCTGCTCGAACTACAGGTGGGACGGGGAAACGGGCGAGGGGTTATACGTGGAGGCGGCCGAGTACATCCGCTCCCGCACGATGTTCCGGCGGGCGGACGAACTCGGTTTTACGTCCGTCGTGGTGACGGCGAAAGACAAGCTGCGGACGCTTGTGGGCGTCGATGCCACCATGGCGGTCTCCTCCGAGCGGGCGCCCGACTGGATCGCCGCCGCAGTGGGCGACCCGCCGGAGGTCTACTCGCTGGAGGTGAACGGCTGGGTGGTAGACGTCGGCAACTTCCTGATGAAGGAACGGCCCGTCGACATCGCCTACCTGACGACCACGGATTTCGCCATGCACATGAACGCGCCCGATCACCCGGATGCGTTGCGGCACATGGCCATCCTCGACGACGCCATCGGCCGTCTCGCCGCCGACCACCCCGACGCCGCGATACTGGTCACCGCCGACCACGGGATGAATGCAAAGACCGAATTGGTCGACCTGAAGGCCGTTCTTTCGGCGCGGGGCATAGAGTCCAACCCCGTCGCGATCATCAAGGACCGCTACGTCCTGCATCACTCGAACCTCGGCGGCTGCATGTACGTATACCTCGAACCTGCGAAGGTCTCCGAGGCGATAGAAATTCTCCGGGACATTCCCGGCGTCGACGACGCGTTTACAAGGGAGGATGCGGCGGCCAGGTTCGATCTGAGGCCGGACTCGATCGGCGACATCGTGGTGACGGCCGGGGCGCACGTCGTTTTCGGCGACGCCGACGAGGTCTCGCTTCCCGACGGTCTCCGGTCGCACGGCTCGGTCCACGAGCGGGATGTACCGATCGTCGGGTACAACGGCGACTTCGACGGGTTCGAGTTCCGGGAGAACAGGGATGCAGGCCGTTATGTTTTTGAACGCGTTCTTGCCTGATTTTTGGTGACTGGATGTGCGTCGATGCCGCCGGGGACGGAGCTGGTCAGATGATTGCCGGGAGGTTCTTCGCTTCGCTCCTGAATGACGTTTTGGGGCCCGGTCGAGCGGTGTGCAGGACCACGGGCGGGTTTGAAACCCGCCCCTACAGGGGTTCTTGGGGAAGCATGCATCAGAATCACTGTGGCCCTGCGAAGGCCACGCGAGTTGATGAAAATGGGGTATCCCGGTTGGCTGTTGCTGCGCGCGTTTTGGGCTGGAACATTGAGCGTTGTTTGGGGATGGACGTCTCGGATTCCTCGGCTGCGCTCGGAACGACAATTTGTGCGCTCAAAAAACACTTGAGGGACTGGGAATGTCATCACTGGAACTACCTGTCTTCACAGGAGTGACGGTGGAATGGTTGCCTGATCAAGTCGTTTTAGGGGGAATGGAGAAGAAATGCTACGAATAGCTGCACGCATCGGCCCGGACTGGCTCGGGCGGCCGGACGACCTAGCCCTGTTGAAACAGATCGGCATCGACTTCGTTGATACGACGATCGACGCGTTCGCCGAGTACCGGACGAACGGCCGACGGTTAAGTCGCGACGACGTGGCTAGGACGGTGGGCGTTCTCGAAGACGCCGGGCTGCGCATGGAACGTTGCCAGGTGACCCACAACGATCTCCGCAACGCGTTCATGTGTCAGCCGGGCGGCCAGGAGGAGATCGACGACCTGGTTGCGAACACGGCGGTCCTCGGGGAGTTCGATATCCCCGTGCTCGGCATACAGGTGTTCCATGCCAGGCAGGTGGTCAGCTGGGACGACACGCTCTCCTGGCCGGAGGGCCGCGGCGGTTCGACCCACTTGCGCCAGGACCTCAACGCCGCGCTCGGCGGACCGACGCGGCCGGATGCGCCGACCCGCGAGCGGCTATGGGAGGGCACCCTCAACGTCTACCGGCAGGTTCTGCCCGTCGCCGAGGACTCCGGGGTCCTCGTGGCCACTCACGGCGTCGACCCGCCGGTCCCGTCGGTCCACGGCGTGCCGCAGATCCTCCACAACTTCGCCGATTTCGACCGCTTGTTCGAAGAGCTACCGTCTCCGAACAACGGGTTCACCTACTGCGTCGGGACGCGCTACGAGTCGGGCGAGGACGTGCTGGCCGGAATCAGGAAGTACGGCCGCCAAGGCCGGCTGTTCCACGTGCATTTCCGGAACGTGATTGGCACGATCCCGGATGGCGGCGTGTACGACGAGGTGGCGCCCGATGAGGGAGACTTGGACATGTTCAAGGTCGCCCAGGCGCTCGACGAGGTCGGATACAAGGGCGTGCTCGACTACGACCATCCGAACGCGGTCAACCTGGTTGGCGACGGTCCGCAGCACAAGATGTACGTCGCGTATCTCGTGGGGTACAACCGAGCTATTTCGCAGGCCGTCGCCAGCGCGGCCGGCCAATAGTCCCGCCCCGTATAAGCCGGGTTAGTCGCGCCGGGGCGGCCATGCGTTCCGGCCCCGGCGCGCGTTACTCTATTGGTCGACGACCGAACCGTCGACGTGCAGACGTGTGCTGATCTCGCGCGGCGTGTAAGGCACCTTTTCGCGGGCATCCGGCTTTAGCTCGACGCCGATTCCCGGCTCATCGGAGATGATGAGGTATCCGTTGCCGTCGTGTTCCGGCGTGCCGGTGATCATGTCGCTCTTGGGCGGCTCGTCCTCGCCCGTGGGGTACTCCTGCAGGGCGAAGTTGGGCACGGACGCGGCGATCTGCAGGCACGCCGCCGTGCTGACGGGGCTGAGCGGGTTGTGCGGGACGACGCCGACGTGCCTGGCTTCCGCCGCCGCGGCGATCTTCTTCGTTCCGGATATGCCGCCCACTATGCAGACGTCGGGCCGAACATATTGGACTGCGTTCCTGCTGAGCGCCATCTCGAAGTCCCAGAGCGAGGTGAACCGCTCGCCGGTCGCTATCGGGATATTGATCTTGTCGGCTACGTAGGCCATCTCATCGATGTTGTCCGGGGTAACCGGGTCTTCGTAGAAGTAGGGGTGGAACTCCTCGATGCCGAGGCCCAGCTGGACCGCCTCCGTAGGTGTGAGCCGCCGGTGTATCTCGATGCACAGGTCTACGTCGCGCCCGACGGCGTCCCGGTACTCAGCGACGGTGTCGATGGCGTCCCGGATCTTGGCGACGTGTGTCTTGAAGTACGGCAGGTCGTGCCCCTCGTCGAGAAACGGCGTCAGGTGCCCTACGGCCGTGAAACCAAGCTCCTTTGCGGCCTTTACTCCGTTCACAAGCTTCTCGCGTGTATTGCCGAACACGTGGTAGTAGACGCGCGCCTTGTCCCTGACCTTGCCTCCGAGAAGCTGGTGCACAGGGACGCCGAAGTGCTTCCCGGCAATGTCCCAGAGGGCGATGTCTATTGCGCTGATGGCCCCCATCACGGCCGAGCCGCGGAAGTGGGATGAGCGGTACATGTACTGCCAGTGGTGTTCGATCCGCAGAGGGTCCTTTCCGGCGAGGTAGCGGCCGTATTTTTCAATCGCCACCGCGGAAGACTCCAGGTAGCCCCATGCTCCGGATTCGCCCAGGCCGGTGATGCCGGCGTCCGTCTCGATCTCAACGAGCAGGTACCTGTCGAGGAAGATCGGTTCAACTTTCGTAATCTTCAATTCGTCTTTCTCCTGAGTTGACTTGCGCCGGCCGGTGATCGCGTCCCGGCGCCAGCGAATGTTATCCCGGCGCACACGCGATGCAAACCATCGAGCCGACCGGGGATCGCTCCCCGGCACGGCGCGAAAATTCCATCCGGTCCACGACGGAACCGTCAACGCTCGGCCCGGGCGCCGGTCTCACGCGGCTGCAACGACGCTTCTACTGGTCCACAACAGAACCGTCGACGTGCAGCCGGGTGCTGATTTCGCGCGGCGTATACGGCGCATTCTCGCGGGCGTCCGGCTTTAGCTCGACGCCAATCCCCGGCTCGTCGGAAATGATCAGGTAGCCGTGGCCGTCGTGTTCCGGCGTGCCGGTGATCATGTCGCTCTTGGGCGGCTCGTTCTCACCCGCCGGATACTCCTGGAGGGCGAAATTAGGGATGGACGCGGCTATCTGCAGGCAGGCCGCGGTGCTGACCGGGCTGAGAGGATTGTGCGGCACGACGCCGACGTGCCTGGCCTCTGCCGCCGCGGCGATCTTCCTGGTTCCGGAGATGCCTCCCACCATGCACACGTCCGGCCGCACGTACTGGACTGCGTTTCGACTGAGGGCCATCTCGAAGTCCCACAGCGACGCGAACCGTTCTCCTGTCGCTATCGGGATATTGATCTTGTCGGCCACGTAGGCCATCTCGTCGATGTTGTCCGGCGTAACCGGGTCCTCGTAGAAGTAGGGGTGGAACTCCTCGATGCCCAGGCCGAGTTGCACAGCTTCGGTGGGGGTGAGCCTCCGGTGTATCTCTATGCACAGGTCGACGTCGCGTCCGGCAACCTCTCTGTACTCGGCAACCGTGTCGATGGCGTCCCGGATCTTCGCCACGTGGGTCTTGAAATAAGGCAGGTCGCGCGATTCGTCGAGGAATGGCGTCAGGTGGCCGACCGCGGTGAAACCTTCGTTCTTTGCGGCCTTTACGCCGTTCACCAGTTTTTCGCGTGTGTCGCCGAATACGTGGTAGTAGACACGCGCCCTGTCCCGGACCTTTCCGCCCAGAAGCTGGTGCACGGGCACGTCAAAATACTTGCCGGCAATGTCCCAGAGCGCGATGTCGATCGCGCTGATGGCCCCCATTACGACCGAGCCGCGGAAATGGGAGGAGCGGTACATGTACTGCCAGTGGTGTTCGATGCGCAGTGGGTCTTTTCCGACGAGGTAGCGGCCGTACTTCTCGATCGCCGCGGCGGACGACTCCGGGTAACCCGCCGCGCCGGATTCTCCAAGACCCGTGATTCCAGCGTCCGTCTCGATCTCCACCAGCAGGAACCTGTCCAGGAATACCGGTTCGACTTTCGTGATCTTCAATTCGTCTTGCTCCTGGGTAGACCTGTCTTCAGTTGCGACCGTGTGCCGCGCTCAGGCGAATGTAGTCTCTCCGCGCCCGCGGCGCAAAATCGGCAAACGGTCAGGCGAGATCCCTGATCACGGCGTGGGCGGCGTTGTGGCCGGGCGCGCCCGAAACCTCGCCGCCTGGGTGCATGCCGGACCCGCACATGTAGAGTCCGGACACCGGGGTGCGGTACGGGGCGCACCCGGGCAACGAACGATATGCGAGCAACTGGTCCGGCGACAGGTCGAGGTGGCGGATGTTGCCGTCGGTCATGCCCACCCGTTCGCCGATGTCCGACGGGGTAAACACGTCCCACTCTTCGATGCAGTCGCGTATGTCCGGCAGGTAGCGCTCGAGTTCGTCCAGGAGGGCGTTTCCGACGTCCCGCCTGATCTCCGACCACGAACCGCCGCGGGGCTGCACAGGTTCGTAGGTCACCCAAATTGACATGACGTGCCCGCCGGCGGGAGCGAGTGTGGGGTCGAACACCGTGGGGATCTGCAACTGCATGATCGGGTAGCGGGTCGGCGTCCCGCGCATGGCGTCGCGCCAACTCGCTTCGATGTAGTCGGGGGTCGGCATGATCCGGACCATTGCGATCAGTGTTTCAGGGTCTCTCGGGCGCAGGTATCTCGAAAAGTCGGGCAGCCGCTTCAAGACGGCGTGCAGCTTCATCGACGCCGAGCAGGTAGACAGGTCCCGGACCTTCCCGGCAAACCCCGGTGGCAGCGCATCTTCGTCCACCAGGCTCGTGAACGTCGACTTGGGATCGGCGTTCGAAATCACAACGTCCGCTCCGATTTCTTCGCCGGACTCGAGCCGGACGCCGGTGGCTCGCCCCTCGCGGACGATGATCGAGTTGACGGGAGCGTTCGTCCGTATAGCGACTCCCGCTTCCTGGGCCGACCTCGCCATCGCCTGCGTTGTGCCTCCCATCCCACCGCGGACTATGCCGAGGTCTTCGTCGGCGGTCAGGAAGCTCATCTTGAAGTACGTCTGCGCCAGCGCGCTCCCCGTTTCCGATATTGCGCCGTAGTCGCCCGATCCGATGCCCGCGGCGGCGATGCGCGGGTCTTCGAAGTATTCCTCGGCCATGGCCCGCACCGGGACTTTCAGCAACCGCTCCCAGACGGCCTCGTACTTCGTGCCGGCCGCGTCCCTTGCGACTTCGTCGAACGTCGGCGGCTCCGACAGGAAGTAGCGTTGGAAGAGCCGCGCCGCGTCTTCCCAGAACTCCATCCACTTCGGCCAGGCGCCCCGGTCGCGCGGGGAAATGAAGGCAATCTCTTCATCGAGCCGTTCGTGGTCGTGCCAGAACCTCAGGCTGTCGCCATTGGGATATATGAACATGCCCGACGGGTCGAGCGGGTAGATGTGCAGGCCGTGGCGGCGCAACTCCATGTCGTCGATGATCCGGCGTTGGAGCATGTGGCAGACGTATGCGCAGGTCCCGATCCGGTACCCGGGGAAAAGCTCGTCCGTTACCGCACCGCCGCCGACCCGTTCCGTGCGTTCCAGGACAGTTACGGCAAATCCGGCCCGCGCGAGATAATATGCGGCGGCCAGGCCGTTGTGGCCGGCGCCAACGATGATGCAGTGTTCCGGGTGTGCCAAATTCGAACCTGTCTCCCAGGCCTTAGGAGGCCCGGCGTGGAATACTACAACGCTGCGGAACGCCCGCAATGCTATCCAACGGTACTGCCGGGGCCGTTGAATTCTATTGACCAATAACCGATCCGACGTGTAGAACCGACCCTGCCAATCAACGCGACAAAACGGAGAAAAAGAAAAAGATGAACGGACCAGACATTTACGACCGCCTTGGCGTCACGAAGGTGATCAACGCCCGCAGCTGGGTGACCGCGCTCGGCGGATCGATCATGCGGCCGGAGGTGTTCGCGGCCATGGAGGAGGCGGGGCAGCACTTCATCGACATGGACGAGTTGATGGCGGCCGGCGGCGACGTCGTGGCGCGGGCGTGCGGCGCGGAGGCGGGCATGGTGTGTGCGGGAGCGGCTGCAGGGAACTTACTCATGGCGGCCGCGGCGATCACCGGCACGGACCGGGACAGGGTGGACCGGATTCCCGACACGACGGGAATGAAGAACGAGTTCGTAATCTTCAAGTCGCAGCGAAACGCGTACGACCATGCCTTCGAAATGCCCGGAGGTAAACTGGTGGAGGTCGGCACGCCGCAGACGGCTACGGCGTACCAGCTCGAGGCGGCCATCGGCGAGCAGACTGCGGGCGTGCTCTACATCCTTGCGCCGTTTCACCCGCGCCCGCTCACACTGGAAGAGACGATAGAGATCGGTCACGCACACGATGTGCCGGTGCTGGTAGACGCCTCGGCGGAGGTGCCGCCGATGGACAACCTGACCCTGCCGATGAGGCTGGGCGCCGACATGGTCACCTACTCGGGCGGCAAGGGCATCTGCGGCCCGCAGAATTCAGGTCTGTTGGCCGGTCGGGCCGACCTCATCGAGGCGGCTTTCCTGAACTACCTGCCGGGCCCCCCGCGCGTCGGGATCGCACGGCCGGCGAAGGTGTCGAAGGAGACGATAATCGGACTTGTCACGGCGATCGAGTTGTTCCTCGACACGGACCAGGTGGCGGTATGGGCCGGCTGGCGCGCGAAGGCCGATCACATCGCCGACAGGGTCCGAGGAATCCCCGGGCTGCGCGTGGTGATCGAGGAAAGCGAGAACAGGCAGGGACCGCAGCCGGTGATCTACCCGGAGTCCGATTGGAACGGACCGACGCCAGCCGAAGTGCGGAGCCGCCTAGAACAAGGGGACCCGCCGATCATGATCGGTTCGGGCGGTTACGGTGACGAGTTGAACGTCGTTATGGTCAATTTGCGGCCGGGCGAAGAGAAGATTATCGCGGACCGGTTGTACGACATCCTCACGTCGGGATAACCGAGACGCAACTGCGATGGCGCCCTCGTTTCGCACGCCGGAAGCCTATGCGCGGCTGGGCGTACAGCCGGTCATCAACGCTCAGAGTTGGGTGACGGCCCTGGGCGGCAGCCTCATGCGTCCCGAAGTGCTGAGCGCGATGAACGAGGCGGCGACGTGCTTCGTGGACATGGTCGAACTCAACCGGGCGGCGGGCGAGGTGGTGGCGCGCGCCTGCGGCGCCGAGTCCGGCATGGTAACCGCGGGAGCTTCGGCGGCCGGAACGATCGCCGTGGCAGCCTGCATGACCGGCGTCGACCGGGCAAAAGTGGAGCAGTTGCCCGACTCGACCGGCATGAAGAACGAGGTGGTGGTGTTCTGGGGGGAGCGCAACCGCTACGACATGTCGTTCGAGTTGCCGGGTGCGCGGATCGTCGAGTGGGGCATACCCGGCCCCGGGGCGGCTTACCAGTTGGACGCCGCGATCACCGACCGCACCTGCGCGGTGGCGGCGGTGTTCCAACCGCTCTTGAAACGCGGGCTATCGGTGAGCGAAATGTGCGAGGTCGCACACGCACGCAACGTGCCCGTGATCGTCGACGCCGCTGCCGAGGTACCGCCACTGGCCAACCTGACCCGCTACATGAAAGACGGCGCCGACCTGGCGTTCTTCTCCGGCGGCAAGGGCATCGGAGGTCCGCAGAACGCCGGACTGCTCGCAGGCCGCGCCGACCTCATGGAGGCCGCGTACATCAACGCGGTCAACCTCGACGCGCCTCGGGCGGGAGTCGGGCGCGGGATGAAGGCGTCCAAGGAGTCTATCGTGGGCATGGTGGTCGCGCTCGAACTCCTTATCGAAACGGGCGATGATGCCCTTTACGAGGGATGGATGTCGAAGGCGCGCTATATTCTCGGCCAGCTTGAGCATATCCCCGGTCTACGGGTGGTCATAGAGGAATCGAGCGCTGACCGGCACGGGCCGCAGCCGGTGGTCTATTTCGAACCGGGGTGGCGCGGTCCCTCGCCTGCGGAGATCAGGCAACGGTTACTCGACGGCGACCCGCCCATACACGTCGGGATGGGCTACTACGCTGACGAGATCAACCTCGTCATGGTGTGCCTGCAGAACGGGGAGGAAGTGGTAGTGGCGGAGCGGTTGTTGGAGATTCTTGAGGCCGGGTAGCGATTACGCCACATCGGCTGGACTTGGGTGATCTCAGGCGCCTGGTCCAGGAGACGATTGCGAGCCCGTAGCGGCCATTTCGCGGAGTCGCTTCTCCCGTCTCGCTATGGCTCTGCGATCGCGGGAAAGGACTCTCTTTGCAATCCGTTCGAATCTCTGGGCCGGCGTTTCATCCTTTCGAGGAATCTTCCTTTTTACCAGCCATGTTTGAAGCCACCAATAACCCGTTGCTCATGCAGTTTCGCGTCACCCTAGTACACGACAATTGTCGCACACGTGTTGAGCGATCAGGCAAGGGCGGAAAGGCAGCCGACAGCCCGAAGGGGGCAGTATGAAGAACGCGGCGGGAAACGATCCGGTTGCTAGTGCCCCTAGTCCTCGCGCGGGGGTGAGACGCCAGCTGTGTGGAATATCCGTTCGTCCTCTACGGTCCTGAGAGGCCGGGGCGCGTCGCGCTCGTAGGCATAGTCCTTGAGGGCGTCTTCGTCTATGTCTATGCCTATGCCCGGCTCGGTGGGCAACTCCACGTAACCCTGGTCAGGCACGAGCGGTTTGACCATCAGCTTGTTGCAGACTTCCTGATGGCCGTGTGGGTATTCGTACATCAGGAAGTTGGGCATTACGGCCGACGCCTGCACACCGGCCGCGAAGGAGACCGCAGCGCTGTTGGCGCCGTGGGGTGAGACGCCCATGTCGTAAGCCTCCGCCATGGCGGCGATCTGGACGATTTCGAGTATTCCGCCGGTGTTCGAAATATCGGGGTTGAGGTAGTCGGCAGCGCGACGTTCGAATACCTCGACGAAGCCGCGCCGCCCGTAGATCGCCTCTCCGATCGTTACCGGGATGTTGAGGGCGTCCTTGACCTCTGCGATTCCGCGAATGTTCTCCGGCGGGCACGGCTCTTCGAACCAGTAGGGCCGGTACTTCTCGATCATGCGGCCGACCATGATCGCCTCGACGGGCGAGAGACGACGGTGTACTTCGACGAGGATCTCGACGCGGGGCCCGACGGCCTCTCGCACAGCCCCGACCTTGGCGGCCGCCAGTTCCAGATCTGCGTGGTCTACAAATGACCGCCATGGCCCGGGGAACGGGTCGAACTTGAGGGCATCGTAGCCCAGTTTCACGGAGTTCAACGCGCTATTTGCGCACTCCTCGGGCGTATTCCCATGGGCTCCGCCGCCGTAGACCCGCAGCGCGGGCCGGACCGCGCCGCCGAGCAGGTTGTAGACAGGCTGGTCGAGGGCCTTGCCGGTGATGTCCCACATGGCGATCTCCAACCCACTCACCGCGCTGTAGACATCCATGGAGCCGCGCTTGAGGAACATGTCCTCGTAGGCCCAGTGGCGAAAGTGGCCGATCTGCATCGGATCCCGGCCGATGAGGTAGCGTTTCATCTCCTCGATGTGCGCCGTGATCGCCGTATCGCGGTCCCGTTGCGTGTAAGCCTCGCCCCAGCCGACGATTCCGTTGTCTGTGGTGACCTTTACGAATACCCAGTTCTTGGATACAGGCGGGTGCACAATGAATGTTTCGATGTCCTGGATTTTCACTTCGCTGTTCCTGGTAATCCCGCGGCGATGATTTCCGGGCCGCTTGGCCGACCGCTAGTAAGTGGACATGATACGGCCCTGTCGCATCTCGTAGAGCGAGGCCGGGATTTGCCTCGGACGTTATCTGCCCGCGAACGGACACGGCGCGCGCCCAAAATATGTATCGCCGAGTTACGGTACGTACGTCCCAGCGATGACGGTTTGAGACTATTGAACGTCCTGCATACGCTCCTGTATGTTCCGCAAAGTGAGAATCCCCGGGGAAGGCCCTACGTCATTCCGCCAATCGCCTTAGCCGTAATTCAGGCACGTTTACTCGATCGAGATTGGGATTGAAGCTGAAGAGCCGGTCCATATTCGCGCTGACCGCGCTTCTCCTGGCGGCGGCGCTGATAGCAGCGCCGGCTGCATGCGGTGGCGCGGACAAGGTGGTGATTGCCACTGTCGGCAATTACCACCCCTTCGACTTTGTCAACGATGAAGGTGAGATAGACGGTCTGGAGCGTGAGTTGGGGGATGAGTTGTGCCGACGCGCCAGCCTGGAGTGTGAGTGGGTCCTGAATGACTGGGAATTGATGATCCCCGGGCTCTTGGACGAAGAGTTCGACGTGATCCTCTCCGGCATGAGCATCACCGCCAAACGGGAGGAGTTGATCGATTTCACACAACCCTATTACCCGCCAACCCCGTCGGTGTACGTGGCAAGGGCCGGCGAGGGCGACGCAGCCGTCCAGGGAACGATTGGCGCATCGCCAAACACCATCTACTCCGACTATTTCACGGAGTTGGGCATGCCATTCGTTTCACTGGACGGTGAGATAGACGGAGTCGAGGCGGTGCTCAGCGGGATGGTGGACGCTATCCTGGTGGACCACGGATATGGAGTGGAGAAACTTGCCGAGCACGAAGGCCAACTGGAAATCGTGGGGCCATCGGTCCTGCTGGACCGTGGTCTCGGCATCGGCGTCCGCAAGGACGGTGACCTGAAGGGCAAGCTCAACGAGGCTCTCGCGTCGATGAAGGCAGATGGGACCCTGAATGCCATTATCGTTAAGTGGGTGGGCGAGAACGCGTCGACGTTCGAATAGCGGATGGGGCGGCCGGCGAATTGGCCCATCCTCCCGCGAAAGGCTTGCTCCTCCGAGTCCACGCCCCGCCGCGTTTCCGTGTCACTATCGAGCCTATTGGGCGTCACCCTGCGCCACGGCGCGATACTATCTGCCCGCGAACTGACCCGACCGAGGCGCTGTTGAGTAGCCAGCGGCCGCAAAATTCAAGGACAGGCGATGATCTACAGGGCTCTTGGCAAAACCGGCGAGAAAGTGTCGCTGCTCAGCTACGGCACGGGCGGGCCGAGCGGGTTCGGCGCGCGGACCGGAGTCGACCGCGCGGGCCGACACCGGCTCATTCGACGCATGCTGGACCTCGGCGTCAACCTCTTCGATACCGCGGAGGGTTACGGAAACTCTGAGGAGTGGCTGGGCGACGCGTTGCAGGGAACGGACCGCGGTTCGTTCCTCATCGCCACCAAGTGGGGTCCCCCGGGTACGTGGAGCGACGGTGAGAGAAAACAGTCCACGGGACTGGTCGATTCGTTCGAGCGGAGTCTCAAGCGGCTCAAAACAGACTACATCGACATAATGCAATTCCATGGCGTGGCCAAGGCGACGTATAGCGATGTTGTAGACCGCTACTACCCGATACTCAAGGACTTGCAGGATCAGGGGAAGATACGGTTCATCGGGGCGACTTTCCAGTTGAGGTCGGAGCCGCGGCACGAAACCGCGGTCCACGCGCTCCAGAGCGATCCGGGCCTCTGGGACACGATCATGCTCAAGTACGGCTTCCTGAACCAGTGGGCGGCCAAGGAGGTGTTTCCACTGGCCGTCGAACACGGGATCGGCGTACTGAACATGGCTGCGGTACGGATTTCACTGACCCGCCCGCAACGCTCTCGCGAAGTAGTTGCCCGTTGGAAGGACGAGGGGTTGATCGGCCCGGAAGACCTGCCGGATGACGGACCGTTCGACTGGCTGATAGGCGGCGATGTGGACTCGGTAATTTCCGCCGGCTACAAGTTCGGCGCCGACCACCCGGCGGTTTCGACCGTGATCACAGGCACGTCGAGCATCGAACACCTGGAGGCCAATGCGAGGGCGCTCGAAAAGCCGGCGTTGCGTCGCGAGCACCATGAGCGCTTGGTCCAGTTATTTGGGGATTCCGCCGAGCCGGACTGAGCGGCGGTGGCCTATTACTGCCTGATTCGAGGTCGACGCGCCACGTCGCAGGACATCCGAGGGCGGGTTTGAAACCCGCCCCTACGACGCGAATTAGCGGGCAGTAAGTTTGAATATGCCTGTTCCGGCCTTGGCTAATTCACGTGGCTCATGGCCTGGTCCACGATGTCCATCCCTACCCGTTCAGACCAGGCTGCCAGAATCTGTTTCGTGATCGGACCGGGCGGATCGTTCCGGAGGGGATTGCCGTTGATCTTGCCAACCGGGAGGGCGCAGTAGCTGGTGGTCGTCAGGAACGCCTCGTCGGCGTTGTAGGCGTCGTAGGGGGTTAGCGGCTCCTCCGCCGTCGGGATATCGAGGTCGCCTGCCAGTTCGAGCACGGTCATCCGGCTGACGCCCGCGAGGACGTTGCGCGCCGGGGCGGTGCGGACCACGCCGTTGGTCACCACGAAGAAGTTGCCGCCGGTGTTCTCGGACAGGTTGCCGTCTACATCGAGGAGCACGGCGTAGGCATCCGGGTCGACCAGCTTTGCCTCGATTTCGGCCATTACCAGGTTCATCCGGCTTATCGTCTTGAGCCTGGCGTCGAGGGACTGCACCGGGTCCCTGCGAGTGGTCGGGATTACGACGTGCGCGCCGTCGTCGTAGTACCTGGCGTACGAAGTGAACGGTATCGGCTTCATCCTGATCACAACCGTCGCGTGTTCCGGCTCCAGCACCGAATTGACCGCGCCGCGCGAGATCATCTGCGTAACCGAGTAGTCTGCGTTCGGCTCCCGCATCCGGTCGTTGCGGCGGGCCAACTCTTCCGTGACATCCTGCATCTCGTCTATCGACATTCCGGGATCGATGCGGACCATGTGCAGGGTCCTGTACAGCCGCTCCAGGTGTTCCCTCAGGCGGAATACCTTGCCGCCGAAAGTGCGCTCCGTGTCGAACACTGCATCGCCCACCGAAAGGGCGCGGTCCCAAACCGAGACCTTCGCCTCAGAGTCCGGAACGAACTCTCCGTTGACGTATTGGACCAATTCCTGCATCGGACTACCCCGCTGTAATGACTGGTGATGGTTGGCCGGATTGTAGGCCAATCTGAATCAAGCTGCGCGCAGCCAGCGGCTCATATCACCGCTTGTTTAAGCGCCCCAGCCAAATCGCCTCGGTTTTCGACGGCGACGTGGCGCAGGTCGAGCCATTTCGCCATCGACTTCAGTTCAGCGGCCAGCGCCGTCGATACTTCGCCGGCGTCGCGGCCCTTCTCCATGTGCGCAGCCTGGACTAGCAGGACCCCGTTGGAGCGGTCCGCCTTCAGGTCGACCCGGGCAACCAACTCGCCGTTATGAAGAAACGGGTAAACGTAGTATCCGTATTGTCTCCTGGGTTTCGGTACGTAGATTTCGATGCGGTACAGGAAGTCGAAGAGGCGTTCCGTACGGTCGCGAAACCAGACCAGGGAGTCGAACGGGCTGACGATGGCCGTTGCGCGGGCCCGACGCGGCATGCGGGCGTCCCTGTGCATGTAGGCGGGCTGCTGCCAACCTTCTACGCTGACTTCGCCAAGCACTCCCTCTTCTACCAGTTCCCGTATTCGGGGCCGCGCTTCTGGGACTTTGATGCGGTAGTAGTCGGCCAGGTCGGCCAGAGTCCCGACACCGAGAGCTTCGGCGGCGAGGCTGAGCATCTCCCGCTGGGCGTCCGGTCGTGTCAACTCGGGAGAATTCAGAATAGTTGACGGGATCACGCGCTCGGCGAGGTCATAGACGCGCGTAAAGTTCCCGCGCCTGGTGGCGGCGAGGGTGCCGTTGTGGAATAGCCATTCGAGGGCGATCTTGCCCCTGCTGAGGCCCCACCAAGGGCCGTTTCGGTCTCCTCCGTCGTCAAGGTCAGAGACCGTCAGGGGGCCGCGGTTGGCCACCTGGCCCCGCACCGAGTCGATGTAGGCGCGTTGCTCCTGGATCAGGCCTTCGAGCCGCGGCCACGGTCGCGCCGATTCCATGCGATGCCGCAGCAACGGATAGTGTTCCATCGGGAGGAGCGAGGCCACATGGCCCCATCCTTCGAAGAGCCGGGACTTGCGGTAGGCGTAGTCGTCCAGTTGCTCGCGCCGGTATGGGCCGAGGCGGGAGAAGGCGGGCATGTAGTGCGCCCGCACCGCCACATTGACGGAGTCGAGTTGCAGTAGCTTGACGTGCCGGAGCAGGCGGTCGTAGTGCCGGGAGTCGATCCGGCCAGACGGCTTTTTGCCAACGAACCCCTGCGCGGCGAGGGCGATGCGGCGCGCCTCGGCGCGGCTAAGTTCGACCTTCACAGTCTGGCTTGACCCTGGAACACCTTGACTAGCTGTTCAGTGTTGGGGTGTCGACGAAAAATACGGCCGGTTAGGGTCACGGTCTTACGATGCTCCCGTCGGCGCGGCGGACCTCGTTCCAGGCTCCGCCGAATTCCCACTTCTTGTGCGGGAACTTCGCGGCGAGCTCCTCATCCACGTCTATTCCCAGCCCGGGTTTGCCGTTCGGCCACATGTGTCCGTCCCGCACTTCGGGACAGCCGGGGAAGACTTCCCTGGTCCGTTCGCCGAAGAAGGCGTACTCCTGTATGCCGAAATTCCAGGTGTTGAGGTCGAGCATCAGGTTCGCCGCGTGGCCGACGGGCGAAGTGTCCCCCGGACCGTGCCAGGCCGTTCGCACCCCGAACATCTCCCCCATGGCGGCCAGCTTTCGGCACGGCGTTATGCCGCCCATCTGCGAGATGTGGATCCGGATGAAGTCGATCAGCCGGTCCTTGACCATGGGAATTACCTCATGGGGGTTGTTCCACAGTTCACCCATCGCAATCGGCGTGGCGCACTGCTGACGGACCAACCGGAAGTATTCCTGGTCCTCTGGAGAAAAAAGGTCTTCGAGGAAGAACAGGCGGTACTGCTCCACCTCCTTAGCGAACCAAACGCCGTCGATCGGCGGTATGCGTTCGTGGACATCGTGCAGCATCTCGAAGTCCCAGCCGCACTGTGACCGTACGAGTTCGAAGAGCCCAAGAGCGCTGTTCATGTAGGGCTTCGGCTCGAAGATGCCGGGCGGGTGGGCGTACTGTTTTTCGGGCGAAAGTTCCTTTTCCCAAGTAGTGACGTTCCGGGGTCCGCTACTTGACCCTTTTGCGGAGCCGGGCGGTTTATCGAGGCCCTTGGTGCCGTACGTTGCGTAGCCGGGCGTGTCGACCTGCACCCGTATGTGGTGGAACCCTTCGTCCATGAACGCGCTCACCTTGTCCGCCACCTCCGCCGGTTCCCGTCCGCTGGCGTGGACGTATACAGCGGCGGCCTCGCGGGCCCTGCCTCCCAGCAGGTCATACACCGGCATGCCGGCCATCTTGCCCTTGATGTCCCACAGCGCCTGGTCCACCCCGCTGAGCGCGTTGTTGAGAACACCGCCGTTGCGCCAGTACGAACTGACGTAGCTCGACTGCCAGATGTCCTCGATGTCCGCCACGTTGCGTCCGATCAGAAACGGGCGCAGGTACTTTTCGACCGCGACCTTGACCGGCAGCGGCCGTTGAGTAAACGTGGCGCAGCCGACGCCGTAGAGGCCCGGTTCGCTCGTATCCACTTTGACGATGACGAGCCGGATACCGTCCGGCTCGGTCAGGATGACCCTTATGTCTCTGATCGTGACGTCGCTCAAGTAAATCTCCTTGTCCGCGGCGCCGCTTGTTGGCTGGCCGACGCGGGCTTTGCGGGGAATCTCATGGTCGGACGATTGCGCCGTCGGCCCGGCGAACGAGTTCCCTGAACATGTCTCGTTCCTGTATCGGGTACTTGGCGGCGAGGTCCTCGTCAAGGTCGATGCCTAGGCCGGGCTTGCCGTTGGGCCACATGTGACCGTCCCGCACCTCGGGGCAGCCGGGGAATACCTCACGCGTCCGCTCGGGGAACACAGCCCATTCGTGGACGCCGAAGTTCCAGGTGTTCAACTCCAGCATCAGGTTCGCCGCGTGCCCGACCGGAGAGGTGCCGCCCGGCCCGTGCCAAACGGTGCGCACGCCGAACATCTCGCTCAACGCGGCGTACTTGCGGCACGGCGTCAGGCCGCCGACGCGCGAGACGTGTATGCGAATGAAATCGACCAGGCGGTCCCTGACCATCGGGATTATCTCGTGCGGGTTGGACCAGAGTTCCCCCATAGCGATCGGGGTTGTGCAGATCTCGCGCACCTGGCGGAAGTAGTCCTGGTCCTCGGGTGTGAAGAGGTCTTCGAGGAAGAAGAGGCGGTACTGCTCCACCTCTTTCGCAAGCCACACCCCGTCGATGGCAGGGATGCGCTCATGGACGTCGTGCAGCATCTCGAAGTCCCAGCCGACCCTGCTGCGAAGATGGTCGAACAGGCTGAGGGCGGAGTTCATGTAGGGCCTAGGCTCGAAGATGCCGCCTCGCCAAGATGTAACGGCACGCGGCACGCCAATCACGCCGGCGCGTCCGGAAACTTCGCCGCCGCCCTGCGCGCCGTAGGTCTGGTATCCCGGTGTCTCGACCTGGACGCGCAGGTAGTGGAAACCTTGCTCGATGTACGCCCGGACCTGGTCCTCCACAGCCTCATTGTCCGGTCCGCTCGGGTGAACGTAGACGGCGGCGGCCTCCCTCGCGCGGCCGCCGAGCAGGTCATAGACCGGCATGTCCGCCATCTTTCCCTTGATGTCCCACAACGCCTGGTCCACCCCGCTGAGGGCGTCTCCAAGAATCGTCCCATTGCGCCAGTAGGAACTGACATTGGCGGACTGCCATATGTCTTCAATGTCTGAGACGCTGCGGCCGATGAGAAACGGGCGCAGGTATTCGTCCACCGCGGTCTTGACCGTGAACGGCTGCCGATCGTATGTGGCGCATCCGAGGCCGTACAGGCCGGGCTCGGTAGTCTCGACCTTCACGACGGTGAGGGCGTTGTTGTCCGGCTGGGTCAGTATCGTGCGGACATCGCGGATCTTCGGGTCACTCAAGAGTTGTCCTCCAGCGCACTGCCCTAAAACAGGCAGGCACGGCGGATTTTAACGCGCGCGGCCCGACGAACGGCCGGGCTCAGCCGCCGCCAACAGGCCGGACAATCTCGACCCGGTCGCCGTCACGGATCGTGACATCGGCGAATTCACAGCGGGGCAGTACATCCCCGTTGATGGCCACCGCAAGCGAACGGTTGGCGAGGCCGCGGTCTTCGAGATAGTCGACGACGCTTGTGGGACCGTCGAGTTCGTATGGCTTTCCGTTAATCGTTACGGAGATCATCGCGTGTCATCGTCCGGCTTTTGCTGATTGATGGCATTTGAGATTTGGGCAGCCGCCAGGCGCGGTCTTCGGCAGCAAGTATCGCGCTTATGCAGGCAACGCCGCGCGCGCCTGCGGCCATCACGCGGGCTGCGTTCGATGCGTCTATGCCGCCTATGCCGATTACCGGCAGGTCCACCGCCGATGTGATGCTCCGGACGATGACCGTCCCGCTGGCCTGTCCGCCTGGATGGGTCGGCGATGGGTACACGGTACCCGCGATCACATAGTCGGCGTTCTCCGCCGCGGCTGATTTCGCGGCGGCGGTACTGTGCACCGACCGGCCAACTAAAACGCCGGGCCCGGCGATTTGACGCGCCGTCGAGACTGACATCGCCGCTTCGGGCAGGTGGACACCGTCGGCTCCAATCCGGGCCGCCAATTCCGGGTCCCCGTTTACCACGAACATTGCCCGGTCCCTGGTTGCGTCACGAATGGCCATGGCCAAGTCGGTTTTTTTTCGACCAGTCGAAACGCGGTCCCGCAACTGGACCATGTTGACGCCGCCCTGTATCGCCGCGTCGCTGGCGTCGACCAGTCCAGGTTGCGACAAACGCGGACCGGGTCCGGCTACGAGGCACAGCACGCGGTCCGGAAGCTGAGGGATCGAGTTTGGACCCATCCGGATGCGGCCGCCTCACATCGGCGAGACGGCGTCAGCCGCTACTCCCGGCGGCAACGGCTACGCCTGTGGTTGGGCTGCTGGCGGATGCCTGGTCCTTCATTGGAATGCGGCCGGCAAGGTACGCAAGCCTGCCGGCCTCGACGCCCAGCTTGAACGCTTCACCCATGCCGCCGGGGTCGTCCGCCTGCGCGATGGCCGTGTTCACCAGCACGCAGTCGGCGCCCATCTCCATGACGTGGGACGCATCCGACGGGACGCCCAGCCCGGCGTCGACGACGACCGGAACGCTGGACTGTTCGATGATTATCTGGATCTCCTCGGAGGTTAGCACTCCCCTGCCCGACCCGATCGGCGAACCGAGGGGCATGACCGTGGCGCAGCCGATGTCTTCCAGACGCTTCGCCAGCACCGGGTCGGCGTGGATGTACGGCAGCACGACGAACCCCTCGTCGATAAGCCGCTTCGACGCCTCGAACGTGCCAACGGGGTCCGGCAGCAGGTACTGCGCATCCGGGATCACCTCGACCTTGATCCAGTTCGACCCGGTCACCTCGCGGGCCAGGCGAGCCGTGAATACGGCTTCATCTGCAGTCGTCGATCCGGCGGTGTTGGGAAGAATCCGGTATCGGTCCCAGTCGAGGTGGTCGAGCAACGTCTCCTCGGTCGGGTCGTCGAGGTTCAGCCGTCGGATCGCTACGGTGATCATCTCGGTCCCGGAACGCTCTACGGAATCGAGCAGGTCCTGTTTCGAGCGGTGCTTGCCGGTCCCGGTGATCAGGCGGGACTTGAAGGTCACGCCGGCAATTACAAGGTCGTCATTCATAGTTTCATCTCCGTGTTCCCGGGCATGGAGCGCATGCGAGGCGCGTCCCCGCCGACCGGACGAGGAGTGTTACGCGAAAAGACACCGCCTGGCTCAGCGGTGTCTGCGGATGCTTCCATGTACTCCCTCCGCTGGCATTACCCAGATCAGGTAGTGGGGTCGGCGCAATCTCTTCGCCCTCTCAGCCTGAATTCTCAAGCTCCCCCGGCACTCCCGCCGTTAACGGAAGTGAGTCATTACTAGCGTAGCGTAGATTGGGGCCAATGGAACGTCAATCCCGGTCGATTTGAGGGATTTGCCATCGGCACGTCTTCCGCCGGTGACTCGCGAACATGAGAAAATACCGCCTTCCGGGATCGCCCGGGTCTAAAGTCTGAAGATGGAGATCGAACATGGCTAGCAGGGTCATTTATTGGGGAAGCGCCGCGGACCCGCGGACATTGCGGGCGCGGGAATTGGTCCCGGCGGACCTGGACGTAGCTTTCGTCGATCCGGACGGCGAAGTCGATCTCGCCCATGAACTGGCCGACTGCGAGTTCATCATCGGGGGCGTGGGAGGCGCGAGTAAAGAAGCCCTGAGCCTGATGCCCCGACTCAAGGCGCTGCAAATCCTGAGCGCCGGTTTCGACACTATCGACGTAATCGGCCTGCGCGAACGGGGCGTGGAGGTCTGCAATAATTCGGCCGCCATCGCCAACTCGGTCGCTGAACACGCCATCATGCTCATGCTGGCCGTCTACAAGCGGGTTTCCCAGTCCATCGACGGCGCGCGCGACGGCGGTTGGCAGGCACCGGCAAAGTCCGGTCCCTACGGCCAGCTATTCGAACTTACCCACAAGACCGTGGGCATTGTAGGAATCGGGCACATCGGCTCATACGTGGCGCGGAGGCTGCGCGGTTTCGAGACCACGACGTTGTATTACGACGTCCAGGGCCTGCCGCCCGAGACCGAGCGCGAACTGGAGGTCACCCGCGTGCCCTTCGACGAATTGCTGGAGCGGTCCGACATCGTGACGGTGCACACACCCCTCAACTCCGCTACCCGCGGCCTGTTCAGCACCAGGGAGTTCAAACTGATGCAGCCCCATGCGGTCTTCATCAATACCTGCCGGGGCCCGGTGCATGATGAAGACGCGCTTATCGCCGCGTTGGACGACGGGGAGATAAGGGCTGCGGGACTCGACGTGACCGAGGTGGAGCCGACGCCGGCGGACAGCCCTCTGCTCAAGATGGAGAACGTCGTCGTCACGCCGCATATAGCCGGCTCAACGCAGGAACGAGTGGACCGGGCCCTGGAGTTTTCATACGCAAACGCGCGGCGGGTGCTGAACGGCGACAGGCCGTTGAGCGCGGTCGTTATCCAGGACTGAAACAGCCGGACTCGTGCTCAAGCCATCAGGACTGTTGATCGACCTCGACGGCACGTTGGTCGACATGGACGACAGGTTTTCGCCCGGGGTCGCAACGGCCGTCGAGCGGGCCGCCGAAAGAATCCCGGTGGCCATTGCGTCGGGACGGGAACCGGACGAGGTGTCCCACTTTGCGCGGATGCTTGGACTTGAGGGACCCCAGGTGTGCGATAACGGTGCGCGCTTGGTCGACCCCCTTACGGGCCGGTCCCTGTACCAGAGTCCGATGCCAGAAGCGCTGTCACGCAGGTTGATCGACTCGATTTGCGCGGAAGGCCTGACATTCTATGCCGTCGAGAATGGCCGGATGGTACGCACGCGGGATGGTTTCCGGGAGTGGGCCGTGACGATCATCGCCGCCAATGCCGGAGACGAACGGATCGCCAGGTCTGTGATGCGCAAATTGGCGTCGGACGAGACCACGACCGAGCTGTCCACGAACCAGGACGGCACATTCTGGTACGTGAACTTTGTGCTCCCGGGGATCGACAAGGCCCACGGCGTCCGGCAGTTCGCCAAAACATTGGGGCTCGATCCCGGCGAACTGGCGGCGGTTGGCGACGGTCTGAACGACGTGTCGATGTTCGACCTGGTGGGCCTGCCCGTGGCGATGGGAAATGCGTCGGACGAGGTCAAACGGCACGCCAGGTTCGTTGTTGGAAACCAGGTAGACGACGGCCTCGCCGAAGCCATCGAACGATTCGTTCTTTAGGTCCGTTCGTCTGCGTCGGGCAATTCGGAATCATCTCGCCGAAGGGCGCTGACACCCGCGGCCAGGGCAGCCTGCCAAACGCGCAGTTCGCGACGCAGCGCGGACCGGAACCGGCTCCCGTATTCGCCCATGTTTCGGTACTTCTTCTGTCGTCGTCGGACGAGCGTGCGCCGTCTCTTGTCCCTTAATTCGATAAGGGCGCGCATGAGGCTGCGCTTGAGCAGGCGGGCCGCCTCGTCCAACGAGCCGTCGACAGGCTCCGGCACGACCTGGTCCACGATGCCCATGTTCAGACAGTCGACAGAGGTGAGCTTCAACGCATTCGCAAGTTCGTCCGCGCGGTCGGCGTCGCTCAACTCCGTTTCTGCGCCCTCCTCCGGAGCAATGGGCGTGTAGATGGCGTTTTGCTGCATCAGGACTATGTCTGCGACGCCGAGCGCCAATGCGGCCTCGCTGCCCCCTTCGCCTATGAGTACCGAAACTGTCGGGACTTCCACGTTTGACATGGCGTCTATGGTCCCGGCGATTGCGGCAGCTATGCCCTCCCGCTCCGAGTCGAGTCCAAGTTCTGCGCCCGGGGTGTCCACGAGCGTTATAACGGGCAGCGTGAAACGCTCGGCCAGTTTTATGGCGCGGGTGGCTTTGCGAAATCCTTCGCTGGTGATTCGTCCTTTGGCCGCAGGGTCGTCGTTTCCGTCCAGGTCGGCCGGTCCGGACTCCTTCTGCTGACCGATGACCACCACCGATTCCCCGGCCAGCCTCGCAAGCCCGACAACGATGGAAGGATCGTCGCCGCGCAGCCGGTCGCCGTGCAACTCGATGAAATTGGCAAATACCCGATCGATGTAGTCACGCGCCTTTGGCCGGTTGGCCCTCCGGGCGTTCTGGACCATCTCCCACGGCTCGAGGGGCGCGATGCTCGTCTCGGCCGGTTTCATGCGCCGTGACGTGGCCAACTTGAACTCCGGAGTTATCAGGTCCAGTACGGACGCGACTTCGTGCTTGAGCCTCTGCCGGCTGACCACCCGGTCTATGTGACCGTGGGCCAGGAAGAACTCAGATGTGTAGTCGTCTTCGGCATGCCCGTGCCCATTCCCGCCCTGGTCGGACCTGAATGGCGCGAACCCCATCTGGGCGCCAGGCTCTGCGAATATGACGTCGGCCAGCGAGGCGAAACTGGCCAGTACCTGGCCGGTACACGGATTTCCCAGCACGGCGATCAACGGCATGCCCTTGCTGTGCAGGGAGTTGACCGCCACGATCGTCTTCGCCATCTGCATAAGCGAAAGCACGCCCTCCTGGATGCGCGCGCCTCCGCTGGTGACGACCGCCACGACCGGCATTTTCCGCCGGGCCGCGAGTTCGAGCGCCAGGGACACCTTCTCGCCCACCACGAGGCCCATGCTGCCGCCAAGGAATCCGAAGTCGAGGACGATGACCACGGCGTGGGTGCCGCCGATGTAACAGGTGCCAGTAACGGCGGCCTCGTCCAGCCCAGTACGGGTCTGGTCCTGGAGCAGCCTGACCCGGTACGAGACCCGGGGTGAGAACTCCAGCGGGTCCAGGGACCTGATCCACTGGCTCGTTTCCTTGAACGTGCCCTCGTCTGCGAGAATCGCGATCTTGCGGCGCGCAGTGGTGCTGTAATGGAACTTGCACCTTGGGCAGACGCGCAGCCGCCGGTAGAGCTGGGACTTGCTCAGGCCAACGCCGCACGCCAGGCAGTTCGGCCTGGGACGTTCAAGGTCCAGGACCGGCGGGTCCGTCAAATCCTGTTCAGACCGCTCTTCTGGGAAAAGTGGGGTGACGTTGCTCATGAGAAGGGTTTTGCGTGACTTCAGTCTTTCGAGAACAGGTACTCAATTAAAGTTTTGCACATAATCCGACGGCGCGATTCGGTAAGAGCGCCGGAATTACACCGTATCGGCATATTTCCCCGCTCCGGCGGGGCGAATTCCGGGCCTGGACACGGGCCGCGGGTCACCTCGCGGCCGCGCTGGCAGTGGTCTTTCTACAAGACCTGCCGGGGCTTGCCCGCTTCGCCCGGACCCACGACGCCCTCTTCTTCCAGTTCGTCCATCAACCGCGCCGCCCGCGGGTAGCCGATCCGCAGCCTGCGCTGCAACAAGGACGTTGACAGGGTGCGTTGGGTCTTTGCCAATGACACGGCGTTGTCGAAGAGTGAGTCACCCCCGCCGGATGCCATTTCGAAACCACCGCCGCCCTCTTCCTCGAAGTTGACCTCCAGCATGGGCATTTCCTTGGGACGGTCCGCTTTTCGCCAGTAGTCGACGACGGCTTCTACTTCGTCGTCTCCGAGGAATGCGCCCTGAACCCTCGCGGGTCTCGCCCGGTCTACCGGCAGGAACAGCATGTCTCCCTTGCCCAACAGTTTCTCTGCGCCGGGGCTGTCGAGAATGGTGCGGGAGTCGATTTGGGACATCACTGAGAAGCTGATCCGGCTTGGGAAATTGGCTTTTATCAGACCGGTCACAACGTCGACCGACGGCCGCTGGGTGGCCACAACCAGGTGTACGCCCGTCGCACGTCCAAGCTGGGCAAGACGCACGAGTAACCGCTCGACGTCACTGGCGCCGGTGAGCATCAGGTCAGCCAATTCGTCGACCATGATCAGCAGGTAAGGCATCTTCACGGAGGACTTGGTGTTGAACGCCGCGATATTCCTGACGCCGGCCGATTCCAGGATCCGGAATCGCTCCATCATCTCCTGCACCAGGGAGCGCAGGATCACGATCGCGCGTTCGGGCTCCACGACGGGTTCGGTGTACAGGTGAGGAATTCCGGCATAGGGCGTTAATTCGACCCGCTTGGGGTCGATCATCACCATTCGCACCTGTTCCGGGGTGCGATTCATCAGCAGACCCACGATCAGGGCGTTCATGCACACGCTCTTGCCGGAACCGGTAGCACCTGCGACGAGAACGTGAGGCATCCTGGTCAGGTCGGCGATCGCCGGCTGCCCGCCGGAGTCGAGTCCCAGGGGCACGGGAAGGCCCATCTTGGGGTGAGCGGCCTTGTACGCGTCGACGTCCATCACGGACTTGACCGTGACCGGTTTCGGGTTAGTGTTCGGCACCTCGATGCCGACTACCGATTCGCCGGGGACCGGAGCTTCGAAACGTAGATTGGGAGAGGCCAGAGCCAGGGCAAGGTCTTTTTCGCGATTGAGGATCGTGTCGACTCGGACACGTTGCGTGCCCTCCTTCTCGCCGCCTTCGCCCTTCCAGCCGGGCTTCAGCCCGTACATCGTCACCGTGGGGCCGACGCGGACTTGGTCAATGGAGACGTTTATCGCGTGTTGCCTGAGGGCTTCGACGATCAGCTCACCTGTGGCCGTCAGTTCGGACTTCGAGACCCCGCCGCCGGAGGCGGACTTGAGCAAAGACATGGACGGGAGCTTCCAGGGAAACGGGGGTATGCCCACGGCGGCCACGCCGGGCGACGGCGCCGCAGGCGCGGGGCCTTCCGGCGCGGCATCCAGGTCGTCTATGTCGGCGAGTTCGTCCGCCTCGGCCAGTTCGGGCACGTCCACATCGTCGTAGTCGTCCACCTCCGTGGAGGTGTCGGAAACAGGGGCCGGTTCGAACGATTCTTCGACCAGTTCCGCTCCGATTATGGTCATCTCTTCCGTTGACGCAGAGGCGGCCGCTTCCGCTGCCTTCTCCTTGCCGCGGGCAGCGCGTGCTTCTCGCCATGCGTCATTTGTGGCCGCCGTCCATGCCGCCGTGGCCGCGAGCGCCGCCGCGCCGTAACGCGCGCCATGCTGCGCGCCTATCCAGGCGCCGCGGCCCGCAATCAAGGCGCCGCGCGGCCACACGACCGCCCCGGCCAGCAAGACTAGGACTGCAACTCTCACGCCGGCCAGGAAGTAATTTCCGGTGGCGACACCATAGGCGTCCCATTCGGCGGGCCACCGAGCCATCAGTTCGCCCACGCGCCCGCCCAGCGATTCGTTGGCGTAGAACGCTCCGGGACTGGCAACCATTCCAAGCGCGACCGAAACGGCCAATGCCAACAGCAGGCCGGCGGACAGACCCCGGTACCAGTCGACGATCAGCCGCGGACGGCCGTTCGCAAGATAGAGGAAGACCGCCAGCCAGCCGAGGAGCGGGACCGCGCTCCAGCCGAGCCAGTGGATGAATTGCGCACGCACGAGAAACGCGACCACGAGGCCGACCACGACGACGAGCGCCAACAGCCTGCCGTGTTGGGTCCCGAGCAATCGGAACGACGCGCCAGCGAAGTTCTTTAACTTAGATCTCACCAGAAGTATCCCAACGCCAAATCAGTCGGCCGGGTCGGCCGGGCTAATGACATCAACGGCCGCCTGGAGGTTGTCCCGGCCGGGTCGCGGCGAGGCCCGAATCGATCCGCCCTAGACCTCTACCGGGACCAGGATGATCAACGGGCGCCTGCGAGTCCGTTTTCCGAGAAACCGGGCGGCGGCCACCCTGAGTTGATTTTCAACTCGCGTCCACTGTAGGGACTCGTTTCTAGCCCGGTCAAGGATGGGAGAAAGCGCGTCTTTGGTGTCTTTGAAAAGGACGTCTGACTGATCGGAGTGAACAAAGCCGGCGGAGACGAATTTCGGCTCGCCCTTGATCCGGCCGTCGCGCCCGCGGGCCAGCGAAATTACGACGATGCCGTCGCGGGCTAGGGAGCGCCTTTCGACCACCACATTGCCCGACTCGTCCCACATGCCGAGTCCGTGGACGAACACGTGGCCGGCCGGCAGCTTGTCGATCAGCTCGCCTCGATTCTCGGAAAGCTCGAGCTGGTCGCCGTCGGTGAGTAAGAAGACGTTATCTTCGGCTACGCCCTGGTTCATTGCCAGTTCGGCATGGGCCTTCAGCATCCTGAATTCGCCGTGGACGGGAACGAAATAGCGGGGCCGAGTAAGGTTGAGTACCGTACGAAGCTCCTCACGCCGCGCATGTCCCTGCACGTGGGTCACCTGCTGCCGGTTGGTGATGACGCGAGCGCCCTGCCTGACCAGGTCGTCTATAGACTCGTTTACGGACACCTCGTTGCCGGGAATCGCGTTCGCGGAGATGACTATCGTGTCACCCACCCGAACATCCACGTCCCTGTGTTCGCCGCGTGACATCCTGACCAGCACCGAGGTCGGTTCCCCCTGGCTGCCGGTCGTCATGTACAGGACCTTGTGATCGGGGAGGCTGGCCGCCTCGGCCGGCTTGACCATCAGTTCCTGAGGCACGTCCAAGTGGCCGAGTTCACGGGCAATACGAATGTTGTTGATCATGCTCCTGCCGAGCACCGCCATTTTCCGACCGGTGGCCCGTGCGGCATCCGCTGCTATCTGAACACGCGCGATTTGCGAAGCGAAACTGGCGACGAATACTCGTCCCTCGGCCTCTGCGATGACCTTGAATAGCCCCTCGGCCGCGATGCGGTCAGACCCGGAGTAACCCTCGTCCTCGGCGTAGGTGGAGTCGGACATGAGGAGAAACACCCCGTCCCCGGCGATCCGCGCCATGTCCGTGAAGTCCGTCGGATAGCCGATCACCGGGTCGTGGTCTATCTTGAAGTCACCCGTGTGGATGACGGTGCCCAGGGGCGTGTGGACTGCGATGCCGTGCGCGTCCGGGATGCTGTGGCACATCGGAAACCACTCGGCGGTGAGTTGGCCCGCCGAAACGGTGTCGCCGGGCCTTGCGATCCGCAGTTCCGTCTTATCGAGACGGCGAGACTCGCGCAGCTTGTGCCGCAGGAGTTCGACGGCCATAGCCGGGGCATATACAGGCGCAGAAACATGGTCGACCACGTACGGCACAGCGCCGATGTGGTCCTCGTGACCGTGCGTGATCATGATCGCGCGGACGCGGTCGGCGTTTTCGGCCAGGTAATCGAGGTTGGGGATGACCACCTCGACGCCCGGCATGTCGTACTCCGGAAAGAGCACGCCGGCGTCGATGACCACGATGTCCTCGCCCACCTCCAGAACCATCATGTTCTTGCCGATTTCACCGAGTCCGCCGAGCGGCAAGACCTTGAGAGTGGGACGTCGGCCGGACTTTACTGGCATGCGTTTAGTGGCGTGGTGTGTGGCTTCACCAGGGAAAGCCTCCAATTGGGGAGCTTGTTGACGTCGATGGTCCTCATTGCGAGAGACCGTCGCGGTCAGAACATCGATAACTGTTGCTGGTCGTCCGCGTCTTCTGAGTCCTCGTCTGCCGCGGAATGGACCTGCTGCTTCTCAGGTAAGTGGCCGCCGTCATCCGGCGCTGCGGGTTCAACAGCGGACAGAGCTGCGCGAATCGCTTCCGGGAGCCGCTTGAAGTCTTCTTCAGTGGCCCGCATGACCTGGGTCGATCTCAGCGCAGCGGCCGGGTGGTAGAGCGGATAGATGACTCGGCCCTGCCAACGCTTGATTGTCCCGTGGTCCCGTGAGATTCGTGCGTCCGGAATGAAGCGCAAAAGGGAATGCCTGCCAAGCGTCGCTATCACTCTCGGGTTTAGCAATTCGATCTGCGCCTCAAGGTAATCGCGACAGGCGCTAACCTCGTCGGGCAGCGGGTCACGGTTGTCCGGAGGCCTGCACTTGACGATGTTCGTGATGAACACGTCCTCCCGTTTCATGGGCACTGATTCAAGCAAATCGTCGAGCAACTTCCCTGCCCTTCCGACAAATGGCCGACCCTGTTGGTCCTCGTTGAAACCCGGCCCTTCGCCGATGAACATCACGGCCGCCGTGGACGAACCCTCTCCGGGCACGGCCTGGGTGCGAGTTTCGGCCAACCGGCACTTCGTGCAGGCGACCACGTCGTCGGAGACGGATTGAAGGGAATCCCAGGATTGCAGGCCGGGCGGCTGGGGCATTTACGTGTACGGGATAAGACCGCGGAGAAGGGGCTGGAAATACGGCCCAAAGTTATCACAACCGCCCGAGGCGCTATGCCCTCATGATTGTCCAGATCAGATAAGGGCCCACGCGAACTTTCTGGCTCGCGGAGCCGGATTACAAGCCCCTGCGCAGCTACACGCCCGTGGGGTTAGGCGCCGCCAAGCGTCTTGGCGAAGGAGCCGGGCTAATCGGTTACGCCGCGCTCGTTGAGGTACGTGACCGCGTCGTTGACGGTCCTGATGTTCTCGGCGTCCTCGTCGGAGATCTCCAGGGGCTGTTCGTCGCTGCCGAACTCTTCCTCGATGGCCATAATGAGTTCAACGACGTCCAGCGAGTCGGCGTTCAGGTCCTCTGTAAATGATGACTCGGCGGTAATCTCGTCCGCGTCCACGCTGAGTTTGTCCGCTGTGATGTCCCGCACCCGCTCGAACACGCTGGCCATGTGCCTCTACCTCCGCGATTTGCTTTTTCCGGCCACGGTGGGCCCAACATTTGTCAATTCGTGTGTAAGTGCGTGATCTATAACCGAAGTCAACGCAGTCCAATTATCGTAGCAGAGCGCCGAGGACGCCGTTAACGAATTTTCCGGATGATTCGGAACCGAACAGACCGGCGATTTCCACCGCCTCGTTTATAACCACCGCAACAGGCACATCCGGGAAGGCCTTCAATTCAGCCAGCGCCACTCTGAGGACGCATCGGTCGATAGTGGCGATCTGGCCGGTTGGAAACTCGTCAGCCCTCTCGCTAATCTGCCTGTCGAGGTGGAGCCGGTCAGGTTCGACGCGCTCAACCAGGCTCGAGGCGAATTCAAGCTGGCCCTTGTTGAGCCCTTGCTCGCGGGCCAGTCGTTGCAAAGCCGCGAGGGCCGGGCGACCGTTGAGATCGGTCTCGTAGAGAGCCTGGACCACCAGCGCGCGGGCGCGGCGCCTGCCGGCGGGCAGGGATGGTGAAGATTCGCTGACCGGTTCGCCTTCGACCATATCCGTAAGCCGGTCATTCAGATCGTCATTATCGGATGCGCCCGCGTCCGGAGCAGGAGTCGCGGCGGCGGGCATCAAGTCTGGCGCCGGCAATGTGGGGTTTCGTGAGAAGGGACTAGGCCGCCGCGTAGGCGCAGACGCCTTCGTAGTCTCCGATGCTCGTAACCGAGGCCTTGCGGTCGATCCGCTTCATCATTCCGCCCAGGACCCGCCCCGGACCGAGTTCGACGTAGTGCCTCACGCCATTGTCGAGCATGTGACTCATCGAGCGGTTCCATTGCACGCAAGACGTCAGTTGCATCTGCAACTCTTCCTTGACTTCCGAGGCGGTATGCAACGGCTTTGCCTCGACGTTGCCTACGATCGGGATTGCAGGGTCGTTGAAGTCGAGAGATTCGATCAAGTCGTTGAGTTCGTGCTGGGCCGGCGCCATGAGGCCCGAGTGAAACGCCCCGGCGACGGAGAGCGGGATTGCTTTGCGGGCGCCACGTGCAGCCGCCAGGTCGATGGCCCTTGCGAGGTCCATATGACTGCCGCTGACGATTATCTGACCGGGAGCGTTGATGTTGGACGTGTATGCGCCGGTCTCACGGCAAATCTCTTCGACGGTGATCTCGTCGATTCCAATGAGAGCCGCCATTCCACCGGGCCGTTCGTCGCACGCGCCCTGCATGAACCGGCCGCGCTGGGACACCAGGCGGACCACGTCGGAGATGGATAGGACTTCGGCAACGGCCAGGGCCGTGTATTCGCCAAGGCTGTGGCCGGCGGTCAGGTCTGGGACACGCGGGTTTTCAGACACCTCTTCGAGGGCCTTCCAGGTTGCCAGAGACACTGCCGCAATCGCAGGCTGGGCGTTCTCGGTACGGGTCAGAACGTCGGCCGGGCCTTCGAACATGATCGAACTGAGTTTCAAGCCTAGGGCGTCATCCACCTCGTCGAATACCGCTCTTGAAGCGGCGGAGGCGGCATAAAGTTCTTTACCCATGCCCACCGCTTGAGATCCCTGGCCGGGAAACAGGTAGGCAATTTTGTGACCGTTCGAAACTGTCATTCTCGGAAAAGCTCCCTGGATTAGCTGAGGCCTCAGGCGACTATTGCGCGGTCTCCGTCGGCGCGGCTTCCTGACCGCCCGGGCCGCCCTGGTCAACCGTCGTGTAACGGCCGTTGTAGTAGCCACACTCCAGGCATGCCCGGTGGGGCAACCGCGTGGCGCCGCACACCGGGCACGTCGCGAGGTTAACTCGCTTCAGGCCATGGTGCGCTGCCCTTCCGCCTTTACGGGCGCGGGAGTGCTTTTTCTTAGGTAGTGGGGGCATCGTTTCTTACGTATCGCTTTACTTGGTGCGGGTCGTTCAACCGGTCGGGCCCTTGAGGCCTAGCCCGATTTCTGCCAAGGCGCTCCACTTTGGGTCCACAATGGGTTCTTCGCATGCGCAGGGCTCGGAGTCCAGCCGGGCCGAGCAGTCAGAGCAAAGTCCCTTGCATTCTTCCCGGCAGAGCGGGGCCATCGGAATTGCGCTTGTGAGTGATTGGCGTACCGCCTCTCCAAGATCAACAAAGTTCCGTTCGTCGATGAGAAAGACCTGTTCTTCAGGGTCTGTCGGGAACGAACCCGTGTCCATGAGGCTGGCGTTTACCGGATAGTACTCCTGCTCGATAGTAGTCCTGAGTTCGATGAGGGTCGGGTCGAGACAGCGTGCACAACTACTGGAGGTGTACCCGCTGACATCTGCGGTAGCCAGGACGGTCCTGCCGGTGTGTAGTAACTCCACCGGGCCGGAAATGTCCCGGAAATCTCCGTACTCGGTTTCGAGAATCTCACCATCCAGATCGAAACGCCGAGTGCCGCCCGTCGGCCCCGTTATCAGTCCGGATACGTTGAATATCATCGTGCCGAAATAGACCAACGGCTGCACGGGTGCCCAAATGGGCACAAAGCGGAATACTATGCGTGACGGTCGTATGTGTCAATATTCACAAAGTCTGCGCAACGAGATCGTAACCTGACGGCAACATGTTTAACGATCCGCGTTAAGCAGGTCCGCGGCGGCACGTAAGGCGCGTCCTGCTCATTCCGCGCTGCGGCTCGGTCAGTCCGAGGAATTCCCCAAGAGAGCGCGAGAGATTACTATCCGCTGAATCTCTGAAGTGCCCTCGTAAATTTCTGTCACCCGCTGATCGCGGTAGACGCGTTCGACCACGCTGGGCCGGAAGTACCCTGCGCCGCCATGAATTTGCAGCGCCTTGGAGGCGATGCGCCCGGCTGCTTCGGACGCATACAACTTGGACATCGCAGCTTCTGCGGCGTGGGACGCACCGGCGTCGTAGAGGCTGGCCGCGCGGAACGTGAGCAGGCGCGCTGCGTCGAGTTCGGTCGCCATGTCTGCCAGCATGAACTGAATGGCCTGGCGGGACGCGATCGGTCTTCCGAACGACTCCCGGTGTTGCGCGTATTCGATGGCCGCCTCGAGGGCAGACCGCGCTAGCCCAACACACTGCGCCCCGATCATGATGCGGCTCGAATTGAGTATCGTCATTGCCGTCCGATAGCCTGAACCCTCTTCGCCCAGCAGATTCGCCCTGGGAACCCGGCAGTCCTCGAAGACAAGCTCTGCCGTGCCGGACCCCCGCATACCCATGTTGCCGTGCTGCGGACTGACGTTGAAGCCGGGCGTGCCCTTTTCGACCACTATGGCGTTGATGCCGCGATAGCCGGCCGAACGGTCCTGGTTGGCGAATACGACAAAGACATCTGCCGCCGCGCCGTTGGTGCAAAAGACCTTGTTTCCGTTGAGAACGAATTCGTCCCCGTCAGGAATTGCGGACGTAACGAGTCCGAGGGCGTCGCTGCCGGATTGCGGTTCCGTTAGCGCGAAAGCGGCTATGCGCTTGCCCGATGCCAGGTCGGGTATCCAACGGCGCTTCTGCTCGTCGTTGCCCACCTGGTTAATTGGTTGTGAGCCGAGAGACACGTGGGTGACGAAGACCGTGCTGGTCGACCCGCAGGCCGCTGCGACCTCTTCAACCACCACCATCATGTCCCGGTATCCGCCGCCCGCCCCACCGTATGCCTCGTCCAACGTCAGACCGGTGACGCCCAGACCGGCCAGGCCGGCCAACTGGCTGGTAGGGAATTCGCCCGACTCATCAACGCGGGCCGCATGCGGCGCGATCTCTGCCGCGGCGAATTCCGAGACCGCGGCGACGAGCATGTTTTGCTGTTCTGAGTAAAGAGGATTCATCGATTTCGCCGAACTGTGAAACTACTTGACTTGACTCGCATCACGATACATCCGTTTGACGGAGCGATGAACTCGGCCTAGCCAAGGTGCGATGTTGGGCGCTCCGGCGGCAGAGATTCGTAAACCGCGGGGCCCGGCCCCTTGCCAAGTCTTGGAGACTCAGGTCTTTCGTGAAAAGACCTTCACCGACGCCGTCTCGAAATCACACGCGGTCAGGAAGGCTGCGTCGCGTTCGTCCTCGGCCCTGAGGATTGAATATATGCGCTCGATTCCCTGCGCCCGACAATACTCAGCCAACGCGTTTACGAGGCGCGTGCCCACGCCCTGCCGTTGTGCCTCCGGGGCGACCGTCAGGGCGACTATGCGCGCCCCGGGCGGCAGGCCGTAGCCGGACGACTGCTTCTCAGACATGAGGAATCCGGCCAGTTCACCATCCTGCTCCGCCACGAAACAGCCCCACGGCGGGTGTGGGAGCACGTCGAGTTCCCCAACGGCAAGGAATCGCTCAAGGTATGTGGCCCATGTCTGCGACCGGTCCGGTCCGAGGATTCGCTTGTCCAGTTCGCGGACCATATCCGAGTCCGACTGCCTTAATTGACGGATTTCCAACTACGACCTCCGTGATTTTCAGATTCCATCACCATCGTAGAGCATTGTCGCACCGCAAGGCCGCTGGTGACCGGAGTGCTGCTGCGTGACGCGCGGGGCGCGCACGTGATGGGAACTCCGTAGAATCACCGCACGGCGCCCCATCGTGAAAGCAGACCAGTTCCGACGGCGCGGGAGTGGAATTGTGCGTGTTCTCGGAATCGACCCCGGCTTAAGCAACACCGGCTACGGTGTTATCGACTCCACGGGCCGGGACTACGCGGCCGTCGAGGGCGGGGTGATCACGACCCCCACCAAGACTCCGCTGGAGGAGCGCCTGCTGACCATCTACCAGGACGTCCGGGAAGTGATCAGCTCCAACCGGCCGGATGCCATGGCGGTCGAAGACTTACACTCGCGGTACCCCATGCAGAAGACGGCAATTCTGATGGGACACGCACGCGGGGTCGTGTGCATGGCCGCTGCGGAAGCAGGTATTCCGGTCTTCGACTATCAGCCGACAAGAGCCAAGAACGTCGTGACAGGTTTCGGCCGCGCCGGCAAGGACCAGGTCAGGCGCGCGGTCGCCGTGCATCTCGACGAGCCGGACGCGGCCCGCAATGAGCACGTGGCCGACGCATTTGCTATTGCGATTTGCCACGCCATCATGGCCGACAGCAAAGCGGTATCCGCCATTGCAGCAGCGGGAAACGACATGGGACGCGGGCGAAGAAAACTGGCGTCGGCCTCCAGGTCCTGAGCGGGTACGCCAGGGTCGAAGCAACCAGGCGAATTCATGATCACCTACCTGAAAGGACACATAAGGACCCTCGAACGTGACCCGGCGCGCGCTGTGGTCGTGTGCGGCGGCGTCGGATACGAGGTCACGCTGCCCGTATTCGTTGAACAGTCGCTAGCCAATGACCGGTTGGACGCGGGCGACGAGTTGGAACTTGAAATCTACTACCACGTTACGGAACGGCAACCGAAGCCGCTGCTTGTAGGATTCAGGCGGGCTGACGAACGGGAGTTTTTCGAACAACTCGTGCAGGTCGAGGGCATCGGTCCGGTCCGCGCCGCCGCGGCGCTGGTGTTTCCCGTGTCCGTTATCGCGAAGGCCATCGAATCCGAGGACACGGCCGTACTCACACAACTCCCGGGCGTGGGCGCGCGGGCAGCCCAAAAAATGATCGCCACACTGCGCGGAAAAGTGACGGCCACCGCCCTGCTGCGGGACGATAGGATACCGGAATCCAGGGCAGCCTCCCAGGTCGACGATCCGCGCGTCGAGGCGATAGACGTACTGATAAGCCTTGGTTACCGGCCCGTCGAAGCGCGTGAACGAGTCATGGACGCGGTTAACAGGCGCCCTGAGACGGCGGACGAGGTGCAGGAACTGGTCAGAGAGGTGTTCAGGGGCCAGGCGGCTGTCCAACAAGAAGCGAGTCCGCAGTGAATTTCGCGATAGCAATTGATCCGGACCGGACGTGGCGAAAGAGACATTTGTAAACAGGAAGAACGGCAATAGCCGTTCGCCCGACTCGCCTACAGACGCGCGGCAATCACCCTCAGAAGCAGTGGCCGAGCGTATGGGCAGCGACCTGCGGCCCAGGAACTTTGACGAGTACGTAGGCCAGAGAAAGGTCGTAGAGGCCCTCAGCATCGCCGTTCGAGCGGCGAAATCGCGTGAAGAGGCCCTGGACCACGTCCTCTTTCATGGCCCGCCGGGGCTGGGCAAGACAACCCTGGCGCACATCATCGCCAGGGACCTGGGCAGCCTCCTGTCACACACCTCGGGGCCCGCGCTGGAGCGGCCGGCCGACGTGGTGGGGCTGTTGTCGAACCTCAAAGAAGGCGATGTGATTTTCATTGACGAGATCCACCGCCTTTCGACGGCGGTGGAGGAGTATCTCTACTCTGCGATGGAGGACTATCGAATCGATTTCGTCACGGGGTCAGGCGCATTCGCCAAGACGATCAGCCTGCCAGTCGAGCGATTCACACTGGTTGGCTCGACGACCCGCGCCGGGATGCTGAGCGCGCCATTGCGGGAGCGATTCGGCCTCGCCTACCACCTCGACTACTACTCCGAAGCCGAACTGGCGCGGGTCGTAATGCGTTCCGCCGGAATACTCCACACCGAGGTGGAACCTGACGCGGCGGAGGAGATCGCCCGTCGGGCACGCGGTACTCCGCGGATCGCGAACAGGCTGCTGAGACGCGTGAGGGATTTTGCGGAAGTCGAAACGGGCGGGGACGTGACGATAGGCGTCGCGCGGGACGCACTGGAATTAGAAGGGGTGGACGAACTGGGGCTCGACCGCCTTGACCGCCTGTACCTGCGGACACTCGCGCACAACTACGGCGGCGGGCCGGCCGGCATCGAGGCGCTCGCCGCTACGATCAACGAGGAAAGACAGACCCTAACCGACGTGGTTGAGCCGTTCCTGCTGAAGATCGGCTTCATCGTGCGGACGCCAGGCGGCAGAAAGGCGACCGGCATAGGAATGGACCACGTCGGTGCACCGCACCAGATGGATGACCCGCTCAGCCAGCAACGCCTACTGTGAATTCGACCGGGCCCGTTCGGGGTTGCAGCTGGCCGTTCCTAGTCGAATAGCGATAACGCGGCGGAGAAGACCCCTTCCGCGTCTATACCGAACTGCCGGTAAAGCTCCTGCATGCTGCCTGACTGGCCAAACGCGTCTACGCCGAGGTGGATCGAACGGCCCTGCAGCGCGCTGCCAAGAAAACTCAGTACCTGCGAGTGCCCGTCGATTACCGTGACGACAGGGCGGCCAAGCTCGTGCCAGTCCAGCAAGCCGGTGGGGTCCGGGTGTGCATCCTCGTCGCCGTACACGGTCCCGATGGCAGCATCCCTGAACCTGCGGTAAAGCAGGTCAGGGCTCGTAATAACAAACACGTTTGACGAAATGCCCTCTGACAACAGGCTGTCCGCCGCTTCAACCGCGACGGGCACCATAGGGCCGACGGCGAAGATGTGAATGATCTCACCGGCCGCCGGATCCCCTGCGCGCAGCCGGTAACACCCCTCGAGGACCTGCCGCCTGCGTACAGCCGGGTCGTACCCCACCGAATCTTCGGAGAATAACGACTGGTCGACCGGCTTCGTGCTCAACCGCAGGATGACCGACTCCCCTTCCCCGGTCCCAATGTTGCGGACCGCTTCCAGGAGAATCCATTCCAGGTCGCGCGCAAAGGCCGGCTCGTAGTAGGTCGTTCCGGGAAGGCCGATGCCGAAACCCGGGGTCAGCAGGCCCTGGTGGGCTCCTCCCTCTGTACTCAGGGAAATGCCCGAAGGAGTGGCGACGGCTATGAACCGCGAACCCTGGTAAACGCCGTATATGAGCGCGTCCAGGCCGCGGTTGATGAAGGGGTCGTATACGGTGCCTATGGGAATGAGCCGCTTGCCGGACAACTCTTCCGACAACCCCAGTTGACCCAACAGCAGGAAAAGGTTGTTTTCCGAAATGCCCAATTCGATGTGGCGTCCGGACGGGCCGTAGATCCACTTCAGTATCCGGTCCTCGAATCCCAGGTAGTCTGGTGATTCTTCGTGCGACCACACGCCGCAGCGATTGATCCAACTGGCAAGGTTCGTGGAGGTCGCCACGTCGGGTGAAACGGTTACCACGCGCTTGGCCGACTCGGGTGAGCTACGGTCCAGTTCCACCAGCATCCTGCCAAACGCGTCCTGGGTCGACGCCGACCTCGGCACGGAAAGACCGGTCTCATTGAATTCGATTGGCTCCTCTTTTTCCTGGACCGGACGCCCCAATCGGTCTGCCGCCGCCTTTACGTATTCGTCTTCCGGCGACCCCTGTTCGAACTTTGCCCACGGGTCCTCAAGCGAAACATCGCAGCGGCCGGCGAGGTCTTCGTACTGGACCTGTGTGAGCAGGGACGAGTGGTTACGAGGATCACCTGCCGTGGGCAGGCCCCAGCCCTTGATCGTGTACGCAAACACCACCGCAGGCGTCTGGGTGGCCGAGGCTTCCTCGTAACACCTTACGAGGGTGCCGACGTCGTGGCCGCCGAGGTTCGCGATCCGGCTTGCAAGCTCGTCATCCGGCACGTCGTTCAGGAGCAGTTTCAGGTCGTTCCTCAGAGGTCCCGCGCCGTCCAGGAGCCTGCCTCGCACTTCCTCGTCCGGAATGCGGAGCATGCCCTGGTACTCCTCGTTGCTCATGTCGTCGATACGCGTGCGCAGGGCTTCGCCACCCGTGCGTTCCATCAACTCCGTCAACTGGTCCCCGTACTTTGCGGTGATCACTTTCCAGCCATTCGCCTCGAACATCTGGCGGAACCTGTGAATGCGAATCCCAGGTATCACGCGGTCGAGGCTTTGGCGATTGAGGTCGATGATCCAAATGCATCCGTCGAGGTCTTCGACCAGGGGCTCGTCGGCAGACTCCCATACGCAGCCTTCGTCCAGTTCGCCGTCCCCGATGTGCGCAAAGAAGCGGCCCGATATAGGCGACAGGTCGTGGGACGCCAGGTAGTCCCGGGTCAATGCGCCGAAGGCGACCGCGGCGGGTCCCATACCGACCGCGCCAGTGGAGTAGTCCACGTCGTCGGGGTCCTTGGTACGACTTGGATACGCCTGCAGGCCTCCGAATGCCCTGAAGCGTTCCATGTAACTCTCGGACAGGTTGCCCAGGAGGTATTGGATGGCGTGAAAAACGGGAGACGCATGCGGCTTGATGGCCACCCTGTCGGCGGCTGTTAGCGTCTCGAAATATAGAGCGGTGAGGAGTGCGACAGAGGAGGCGGACGCGCTCTGGTGACCGCCGACCTTCATCCCATCCGGGTTTACCCGCACGTTGTTGGCCCAATGGACCATGGCGCAGGCGAGCCACAGGACCCGGTCTCTCACGTTTCTGCGAACGTCGTCGGGGTCGGCCAGCTGCTGTTTTTCCCGGGCTGGGAGCATTTACGTAGCGAGACCTCGGTGCATCCAGGGGCTCGGAGGTTCCGGCCCTCAGCCTAACACTACGAGTCCCCGTAAAACAGGGCCCGGTGTCGGGACGTCAATTGCTCGCTGCTACCCGTCCTCGTTCAAACCGGCAGAGGACCTCCGGACAGTCAGGTGGCGGTCCTGTACGCCTGGGTGACTTCCATGATCAATTCGTCCGGAATGTCGTCGAACGAGGCGTAGTTGAGCGAGTAAAGGCGAGCGTACAGGCCGCCGTGTTCGATCAGTTCGTCGTGTGTGCCGGTCTCGATTATCCGGCCGTCCTGCAGGACGATGATCCGGTCGGCGTTTCTTATCGTCGCCAGGCGGTGGGCGATGACCACGCCGGTCTGTCCTTCCAGTAACCTGGCCAGCGCCTGCTGGATCAGCATCTCGGTGTAACTGTCGATGTTGGCCGTGGCCTCGTCCAGCACGAGGATTTTCGACTCGGCGACGATGGCCCGTGCGAAGCTGACCAGTTGGCGTTGACCTATCGAAAGATTGCCGCCGCGCTGTTCCAGCATGGTGTCGTAGCCGTTGGGCAGACGCATGATGAACTCGTGCGCGCCCACGGCCCGGGCCGCGGCAACTACGTCTTCTCTCGTCGCCTCCAGCTTCCGGTACCTGATGTTTTCAAATACGGTCCCGGTGAACAGGTACGGGTCCTGCAACACCATCGACACCTGTCGTCCAAGGGACTCCTGGGTCACGTCGCGGACGTCATGTCCGCCAACAATCACCTGGCCTTCCCAGGTCTCGTAGAAGCGGTGAATAAGGGCCGTTGTAGACGTCTTGCCCGAGCCGGTTGGGCCGACGAGGGCAACCGTTTCCCCGGGTTCGACCCGGAAGCTCACGTTCCTGAGCACCGGCTGGTCTGGGTAGTAGCCAAAGGTGACGTCTTTGAATTCAATCGATCCGTCAATCTTTTTGAGTTCTACCGCGTCGTCCTTGTCCTTGATGTCCACCGGCACGTCGAGCACTTCGAAGATGCGCTGGCCTGACGCCATCGCCCGTTGCATGGTGGTGTAGTGCATAGTCAGCGACCGGATCGGATCGAAGAACCTCTGCACGTAGAGCATGAACGCCACCATCACGCCCACCTCGAGCGCGCCATCGAGCACGAAACTGCCGCCAACGATCACCACGATGGCCATAGCCACACCGGTCAGCGTGTCGACCACCGGCAACAGGGACTGCCCGTACAGGGCCGCGCGTTGTTGGCTCCGCAAGGTTTCCGACGCCTTGTCGTTGAACATGTCGAAGTTGATGCGTTCCCGGACCATTCCCTGAACGATCTTCACGCCGTTGACGTTTTCGTTCAGCGCGCCGTTGACCTCCGACAGCAACTCCCTTGCCCGCAGGAACGCTTTCTTGGCCCGCGGCAGCCAGACGATGCGTACCAGGAACAGCGCTGGAATGACTATGAGCGTCAGGGCGCCAAGGACCGGGTCGAGATACAGCAGAAGTCCGATGATCCCGAGCAACGTGATCGCGTCTCCGATGGCGAATACCGCAGTTTCCAGGAATTCCTGGAGCGCAGACACATCCCCTTGCAGACGCGCCATCAACCTGCCGACCTCCGTCTTGTCCATGAACGACATGGACACGCGCTGGAGGTGCAGGTACATCGCCCGCCGCATGTTGAACAGAATGCGCATGGAGAGGCGAGTTACGATGATTTCCTGCAGGAAGTTACTTACGTAGTTCAACAACACCGCGCCGAACAGCGCGGCCACCACGACGCCTAGCAGTTCCCTGTTGCCCGCGCCCTGAAGGCCCCGGTCAATGGCGAATCTGACGAGCAGTGGAAATGCAAGTGAGGTCGCACTGAATACCAGGACCGCGGCTATGGTGAAGGCAACCAGCTTCCGGTACGGCTTCAGGTATGCAATGAACCGACCGATCACCTGCCCGTTGAAGGCTTCCCCGAAGATCTCTTCGGCGGTCTGGCCCGGCCGCGCTGAAGACTGACGGCCCATCGAGATGCGGCCCATGCCGCCGCCGCCGCCCCTCATTACTTCGACCCCCCGACGTTCTCTCCCGGTTTCTCCGGATGCAGGTCCATCGCCGGCCGAATCTGGAGTTCGTACAGGTCCTGGTACTTGCCGCCCCTGGTAATCAACTCCTCATGGGTCCCGCGTTCAGCAACTATCCCATCCTCTATGAACAGGATCTCGTCGGCATGCATGAGCGAACTCAGCCGGTGTGAAATGATGATCACGGATCGGTCCCGCGTGACGTCGGCCAGGGCCGCTCTGATCCGGTTCTCCGTGGCCGCATCGATCGCTGCCGTCGAGTCGTCGAAGACGATTACGGATGGCCGAAGCAGGATGCTGCGTGCGATCGACAACCGTTGCCGTTGCCCGCCTGAAAGCGTGATGCCGCGTTCGCCTACCAGCGTGTCGTACCCGAGCGGCAGATTTGAAATGTACTTGTGGAGCTGGGCAAGGTCAGTCGCGTGTTCGATGTCAGCCCTTCTGCCGTATGGCTCACCGTACGCCACGTTCTCGTAAAGGGTGGTCGAGAACATGAACGTGTCCTGCTCCACCACGCCCACTGCGTGCCGCAGAGAGTCGAGCGTGACATCCCGCACGTCCTGGCCGTCGACCGTGATGGAACCGGACGTGCAGTCGTAGAACCGCGGAATCAGGTGAGCGATCGTGGACTTGCCGCTGCCCGGCGGACCGACGATGCCGATGGTGTGGCCGGGTCGCGCCTCGAACGAAACGCCTTTGAGCACCTCGTCGTCGTCGTAGCCGAAGTGGACGTCACTGAATTTAACGGCGCCCCTGGTGACCTCCAGGTCTTTCGCTCCTGGCTTGTCCCGAATCTCCGGCACGAGGTCCAGGACCTCGAACAGCCGGGCACCCGAAGTTGTCGCCCGAGCGTACCCGTTTACCATCATGCCCAGTTGGCGTACCGGCATTTGCAACATTCCCATGTACGCGAGGAACATGACTAGATCGCCTACAGACATGCTCCCGTCAATCACGATCAGTCCTCCGACCCACACGATCGCTGCCCAAACCGCCAGGAACACGAACGTGATGAATGTGGAGTTGCGAACCCAGACTCCGATGGTCGCGTTCGAGAGGGCCAGGGCCTCGTTCGACTTGTCGTCGAACTTGGACATCTCGTAGTCCTCGGCTGCGAACGCCCTGACAACCCGGGTGCCTCCGAGGTTCTCCTCCATGACCGTGGTAAGTTCGCCCATCTTCTCCTGTCGTTCCATCCACATCCTGCGCAGCTTGATTCTCGAGACCGATGCTCTCCAGGCCACAATGGGAACGAAACTCAGACTTATGAGTCCCAGTTGCCAGTGGGTCGAGATCATCAGATAGGCGCCTGCTCCTATGAGAATCGACAGATATACGGTCCTCAGCATCGCCGTGTTGACGAACATGCGCACGCCTTCGAGGTCCAGAATGCCGCGGGCCAGTATGTCGCCGACAGGCGCGCGGTCGTGGTAGCTGAAGCTGAGGCGCTGAAGCTGTTCGTAGTAGGCCATTCGAAGCCGGTACGCAATGCGTTGACCAATCGATTCTCCGAGGTACGTGTAAAACATCGAGAATCCGCCGCGCAGACCACCCGCCACCACCAACAGGACACCCGTCCAGATTAGTTGCATTCTGGCCTCGCCTACGTCGACGAGTGGGTCCTCAAGCAAGGAGAGAGCGCCGTCGACCGATTCCCCCAAGAGTTGGGGTATCCAGAGTTGGAACGCCGCTGCGGTGATTGCGGCCGCAAAGGCTATGGCAAGCCGCAGCCGGTGACGCGCCGCCATGCGGACGATTCGGATAACTACCGCAACGTTCGGCTGGCGTTCAGGGGCTTCAGGTTGGGGACGCGGTTTGCCCACACCGCGTCCCACCCGTATTGATTCTGTGGCGGCCGTGACTGAATCTCGCGTAGAACTCTGGACGTGCAAACACAAGTGTCGCGCCGCCACACCCCGGATGCAGCGTAATCCGTTGCGATTTGCAGCCGTTTTGAGCTTGTAAGCCAGGCCAATCCAGGCTGGTTACGTTGAATCGGGCCGTCGCGGGACCGTGGCGATTGCTAACATACCGGTGCGATCAGCCACTCCCAAAACTAATCACGACGTGCGCTCAATTTCCAATACCGAACGTACGCACGGCCCGTCGGCCCGCGACGCCTTGGCCTCGGAGCTTACTGGCGCCGACGCCGGTCGCCTGAAGAGCCCCTACGGAATTCGCCTCGCGGACCCGAGCGATTCACAAGTGTTGGCCGGGCTGGAGCAGGAAGCGTTTCCCGAACTCGATCATCCGACCAGGTTTCGCAGGGAGTTGCAGCGCGCCAACTCAACGTACTTCGTGGCGAAGCGGCGATGGACTATTGACGAGAGGCGTAACGCCAGGTGGGGCAAGCATCCTTCGGGCGACGAAGAATATTCCAATGGTCTCCTGTCGAGGTTCAGGCAAATGGCTCTCCGGCTGATGACCCAGAGACCGTCTGCGCTGGGGGGCCAGCGGGACCCTGACTTCATAGGCGGGTTTGCGGGAATCTGGTTTGTTTTGGACGAGGCCCACATCGTGATCATCGCGAGTAGGCCGACCGAAAGACGACGTGGGATCGGGGAGTTACTGCTGATCGCGTGCCTGGAATTGGCCTTCCAACGAAACTCCCGCATTGTCTCGCTGGAGGTCAGGGCATCCAACAACGCAGCCAGGTCCCTCTACGGCAAGTACGGGTTCCAGGACGCCGGGGTCAGAAAGCGATACTACTCCGGCGGTGAAGACGCCATCATAATGAGCACTCCGCCGATCCAGTCCGAACACTACGGTCGGAAATTCCGCACGCTCCTGGACAAGTACGAGGTCCGCTGGGGCAAGACAGGCACTGCAATTGTCTGATTCGGCCGAGCGGTCACTTCCCATTGAATCGGCGTTCCCACGTTCCCGCAAGAAAGCCCGGCCCAAGTAACCCGATGCACTCCTCCCTCGCCAGCCACCGCCTGTTACTTGCCTGCGCGATGTCATTCGCGGCCTTCGTCGTCGCGGCATGTTCTGCCGAGGCCGAACCGACAGCGGTTGCTCCCACCCCTACACCAACTGTTGTAGCTACTGCGACTACCGATTCGTCTGGACATGGCCCGTCGGACGAGTCGCCCGGCAAACCTGCGGAGGGGTTGCTTCGGATCGCGCAGGCGCGGGACCCGACGAGTTGCGACCTGCCGATGTCACAAGCCACGAGTTACCAGTCGGTCCATCCCTGCAACCCGATGCTTTCGCAGATCGTCAGGGGCTCGACAAGGGACCACGCCGTCATCGAGCCGGATCTGGCGATAAGTTGGGAGTCATCGGACGACGGTTCAGTGTGGACTTTCACCGTCAGGCCGGACGCCCGCTGGCATAACGGCAGGACGGTCATTGCCGATGATTTGAAGTTCAGCCTGGATCGAATCATCAGTCCTCCGGAAGGGTTGACGATCGGTCGCGGCGGGGTCATCGCGAGATACGCGGGCGAGGTGACACAAGTAACTGCGCCGGACGAGTCCACACTCGTAGTCACGACGGACTTTCCTGCCGCTTCGTTCCTGCCGAACCTGTCGAGCGTCTACGTTTCGGTATTCCCGAGGGCCGAAACAGAGAGCCTCGATCCGCCGTCCATGGCGCAGTTTTCCGATGTCATCGGCAGCGGTCCGTTCACCCCCGGCCCCGTGACGCGGGGCTCGTCCTACAGCCTGCTGAAGAGCCCCGGGTACTACGAACCGGGCCTGCCCAAATTAAATGAAGTCCGGTTTCTCGTGATGCCGAACCCGGCTACACGGATGGCCGCCATGCGTACCCACGCGATCGACGCCATTGCGATCATCACAGAGCCGGAAGCGAAGGGCCTCGAAAAAGACTTCGCCGGGCAGATTAACGTTTACAGGTCGCCACAGGCCGGTGGCAACACAGTCCAACTGAACCTGAATGAATCCCCGTTCGACGACCCGCGGGTCAGGCTGGCCGTCAACCTCGCTCTTTCACGGCCGGACGCGGACCTCGCACTGGGGCCCGGGTATGCGGGCGCAATCCTGCCTCCCGGCGGGCCGTGGGGGCTCGATGAGAGCGACGTCCTGGAGCTGCCGGGTTATGGCAATAAGGAAGCGGAACGCAACGAAGCGCGCATGCTGCTGGATGAGGCCGGATACCCGGACGGCATCGACGTGCCGATGTTGACACAGGCACACCCATTCTTCGAGACGCTCGCCGAATTCGCAGCGGGGCAACTTGGGCTGGTGGGCATCAGGGCCGAAGTCACTCCGGTGGAGCCGGTCGAATACCAGCGGGTCATCAGAAGCGGCGATTTCAAGCTGATCGGCCACAGCCACTCGTTCTCGCTGGACGATCCCGATCCCATACTCACCGATCATTACGCGTGCGGGGGGAGCGAGAATTTCCCCGGTCTGTGCGACGGCGAGCTAGACGAAATGATTGGGCAGCAGAGTCGCATCCTCGACCAGGGGGAACGGAAAGCGCTCCTGGACGAAATCCAACGCCGGATTTGGCACGAAAACGCCAAGATCTGGTTCCAGTGGAGTTCCAGACGCGCTCCGGTGTGGGCGAATGTCCACGGAATGGAACCCGGAGGCCCGAGCCTGTACCAGGGAAGACGCCTGGAACAGGTCTGGGTGGAGTAGGCCAACAAGCCTCCTGGCGAAGTGACCCGTTACCTGGTGCGGCGGGCGGTGCTATCCGCCATCACCCTGTGGGTGGTGACCCTGGGCGCGTTCGCCCTGATGCGCGTGGCGCCTGGCGATGCCGTACTCGCCGCAATGGCAAGGTCGCCCGGCGAGGGCACCCTCAGTGCGCAGCAGATGGAGGAGCGCCGCGCAGCCCTCGGTTTGGACCGCGGCTACCCCGTCCAGTACCTGGATTGGATCACGGGGCTGACGCGGCTTGACGCCGGCAAGTCCCTCGTGAGCGGGGTTCCCGTGAGCGAGGAGGTGTTGCCCCGGATCGCCGTGACCCTGGAGTTATCGGCGCTGGCCCTGGCGCTGGCAGGTGTGACGGGCGCGGTGACAGGGGTTATCGCAGCCGGTTCAAAGGGAGGACGGTTCGACGTGGGCGCGAATGTTGCGTCCATGGCGGGACTCTCGGCCCCTGCGTTCTGGCTGGGCCTGCTGGTGGTCCTGGCGTTGGCGATTTGGTTCGACCTGTTCGTGGCCGCCGGCTATCGACCGATTTGGGAGGACCCGGCCGGGAACCTTCTCCGCATGATGCCGGCGGCCGCGGTCCTGGCGGTCCGGCCGGGAGCGCTGATTTTCAGGGTTGTCAGGACCACCACGGTCGAAATGCTGGAAAGTGACTTCATCCGAACGGCGCGTGCCAAGGGCCTTGGCGGTCCCCGGATCCTGTGGGGCCACGCATTCCGCGCTTCGGCATTGCCCGGCCTGACGGTGCTGGGCGCGCAGACGGTGTTTTTGCTGAGCGGTTCGGTAGTAATCGAGCAGGTTTTCGGCCTGCCCGGGCTCGGTCGGCTGTTGACCGACGGCGTTCTGTCCCGCGACTACCCGGTCGTCCAGTTCCTGGTGATGCTGTTCGGGCTGTTCGCCGTGGTGTCGAACCTCATAGTGGACTTCGCATACTCGCGCCTCGATCCGAGGGTAAGGCTGGCGGCATGACGCTCACGCGAATTGCAGCACGCGTGGCGGCGTCGAACGCCACCAGGGCCGGCGTGACGCTAACGCTGGTACTCCTGGTGCTGATGTTTGTTGGTCCAATCGGGAGCGAGACCTCTGGGCGGGGCGACCTCGAAAACAGTCTGAACGGTCCCTCATGGTCACATCCCATGGGCGTCGACCAACTCGGACGGGACCTTTTTGCGCGGGTCTCCGAGGGTCTTAGAGGATCGTTGATGGTCGGGGCATCGGTCGCTGCGATATCCGGAATCGCGGGCGGAATTCTGGGCCTGGCGTCGGGGTTCTGGCGCGGGTGGCCCGACATGCTCCTGCAACGCCTGACTGACGCGCTAATGGCGGTGCCCCTGCTCGTGCTGGCGCTGGCGGTCATCGCCGCGACCGGCCCGACGCGGACTGGGGTGATAGTTGCCTTGTCGGTCGCCTTTACGCCGTTGATCTTGCGGGTGGCCAGGTCGTCAGCGCTGACTCTCCGTGAGGCCGGTTACGTGGAGGCGTCCTGGGCCTCAGGGGCGTCTACTTTGCACATCGTATCGAGGCACCTGGCGCCAAACGCGTTTGGACCGTGGGCGGTGGTAGTTTCGACGCAGGTCGGTGGGGCCGTTCTCGCCGAGGCGTCGCTCAGTTTCCTGGGCGCCGGACCGGGCGGCAGCGCGTCGCTTGGCTCATTACTTGGCGGTGAGGCGCAGACCTACGCGTTCGCCGCGCCGTGGCTGATCATCTGGCCGGGAATAGTATTGGCCGCGGTCTCCATTGCCGCCATTCTCATAGGAGACGGGCTCGCCGAATCGGCGTCTCCAATTTCGACGGCGGGCAGCACTGTGGGTGAGACGAAACGCTGAAGGCTGCCTGATCGAGTGTTGCTTATCGGGGCCGCTAGGGAACAGTTTGGTCCGGTGCGCCTTGAACTGCAATTATCAGCAAGATCAGCAGGACCACGTTAGCTGCGAGGCCCAGAATGAGAGACGTCCTTTGGGTGTCTGAAAAGTGCGTGGTGCTGGACCACTTCCTGCTTTGCCAAGCGAGGTCATTGCCCTTGAATCCGAAGTACAAGGCCAATAGCAATTGAAGTGGGAACGCGGCTAATGGCGGGACTCGCAATACCAACAGAATTACAGCCAAGCCGATGGAGGCTAACAGCCCTATCCAGACCTGGTTTATCAGGCTCCAGATCGGCGTGGCGAGGAACGCGCCCCAGTTGAAACCCTTCAGCGATTCAGGCAACCTCGCGCCACGCACCCCGGACCCGTTCTCGACGGCCGAACCAGCCGAATTCGGCAATTCCTGTGCCGGCTGTACTGCCTCGCGGCTACCGATATTGGCCCGCGGCTCCGGCGCCCGGCGGGATTGCTGCTGAGGCTGAGGCTTGTCGACCCGTGTGCGCGCCTGCGGCTTCTCTACCGCCGGGCCTGAGGACGTGGCTCCCTCCGGGGAGATCCTGACCGCCGACTCCATGGAGTTGCCACAGTCGACACAGTAAAAGGCGTGGGCCTCGTTTGTTGCGTTGCACTTTCCGCAAGCGGCAAAACCGAGCGGAGGCGGTTGATCGGGATTCGGCCGGTAGACGCGCTCCCCGCAGCGATCGCACATGTAGGCGTTCGCCCTGTTGCGGGTGCCGCAGTGAGCACAGAAGATTGAACTTGTGGGGTCGGATGTCATACCGACGCGTCCTGATAATTCGTCGTCAACGTAATTGTAATGTCACGCCGCAACCCGTGGTGCAATCCTCATCCCTCAGGAGATGCGGGAATCAACGGCAGGATGACCCGGGACGGCCGCTGACGGTCGTGAAACACGGTGTTGTTTGCCGCGGCGCGCCTGCGGTCCCGGCCGATCGGCTCGCCGGTATTCGGGTTCACGTCGAATCGCGGGAAGTTGGAACTCGAGATATCGAGCCTGATTCGGTGGCCGCGTGCGAACAAGTTGCTGGTTGGATACAAGGTGATCGTCACCTGGACGGCTTCACCGGGTTCGACGAATTCAGCGCGCTCAAATCCGTTCCGGTAGCGAAGCCCCATTATCGAATCGGTCAAGTTGAGATGATAGCCGAACGGATACCACTCACTCGGAGGGTATACGTCTATGAGCTTGGCCGTGAAGTCCGTATCAGGCGCATCGGTAGCCACCCACAAGACGACCTCAACTGGACCGGTGACTTCGGTCGGACTATCGAGCGGACTCGTTTGGAAAACGAGCACATCCGGGCGAGAACCCAGCGGCAAGTACGGGGGCTTGCAGCCGAAAACGTCCGGGTGTTCGACCTGATCAAAACCCCCGGCGAGCATGAGGTCGTGTTGTCTTTGCGACCGCGCCGCTAGGCCAGGGTCTGAAATGCCTGCGGGCATGGGCGCAAGCTCCCTGAGAGATGACACGCTGCCGCCGATCGACGGCACCGGGTTGCCGGGGTCGAAGCGGTAGGTGGTGCTAGATCCGGCCTCCTGCGGCTGGGATGTGTCCAGCGAGCCGTCTTCATGCAGGAAGTAATCGGTGAAGAAAGTTCGTGCCAGGGGCCATTCCGTCTCATTCCGCCACAGGCCTCCGTGCATCAGGCGCCCGCTTGGGGTGCGGCGCCCTGAGCCGCCCCCCATGACGAAAATCCGGAGCGGCGCATCGTCCTCGATGCCGGTGTCCACGCCTCGCAGCCAGCGGTCGAACCACTTCAGGTGGACCATTCTGAAGCTATCCAGGGCCGCTGTGGGGCCGAATTCGACATCGCCTGAGTAGTCCGCCTCAGTGGTGGCGGTCCCGTGAGTCCAGGGGCCCATCAGCAGGCGAACGGGGCCGAACTTCATTGCCGATAGGTCCCTGAAGTTTTCTACAGAGGCGCGGGCGTACGAGTCGTACCAACCACCCACCAGTTGGATGGGCACGTCCGGGAAGTTGTCGAAGTGCTCCCTGGGGTTGGCGCTCGGGTTCTTCCAGTAGTCGTCGTAATCAGAGTGCGTCAGTACCTCCAGAGCCCACTTTTCATAGGGCGGCACAAGGGCCAATTGGGTTTGGCCCTTGCGGATGGGCATTTTCGTCAGCCAATCGCCGAACGTTGGCGCTCCCAGGTTGAGCGCCGGTGTGACGAAGTCGCGGTCCTTGAGCTTCGCCTGGCTGTTGGACGCCGAATGCCAGAATGCCCATGCCAGGAATCGAAGCTCCAGCGCCCCGCCCTGTCTGACCGAACTCTCGTGCGCGCTCGCCCCGCTCATGTTGGGGACCATGGCGGCCAGGTTGTCGGGCCCGAGCGCCGCCAGCGCCGTTTGCGTCCAACTGGCCCAGGAACAACCCCACGTGCCCACCCGGCCGTTTGACCAGGGCTGTTTCTTGATCCACTCCATCGTGTCGAACCCATCCTCCGCCTCGGGGAACAGGAAGTTGACGTCTCCGCCGGACTCGAAACACCCGCGGCAGTCCTGGATCACCACCGCGTAACCGCGTTCGGCGAACCAGTGCGCATCGCCGGATGACAACTCGACCTCTGTCTTGTTGTAAGGGCTCCGTTGCAGGAGCGTTGGGAGAGGACCGGGCAAAGGCTTCCCGTCGCGCGCAGGCAGGTACACGTCGGTCGAAAGTAATACGCCGTCACATGCGGCGACCTTCACGCCTTCGGTCAGGTCAACGTCGTATTGAGGGATCGAGGGGCGGGCATCAGGCTCGATTGGCAATGGGTGCATTGGTTCTCCCACGGGATGATTCTGACGGCTAAGGCCAGCTTTTTCTACAGGTCTGACACGTCCAGGTTCAGGGCTCCAAGGAGGTCTTCCAGTTCGTCCCGCGTCGCGTCGTCAATAGCCGGGGAGGGGCTACGCACCGCTGGGGAGTCCAGGAAGCCGCGCCTGGCCATGATGTGTTTCCTGATGGACAGCCCGATTCCCGGGAGGTTCTCATAACGGATCAGGGGTAGCCATCTATAGAAGACGGCGCGGGCGCCCTCCACGTCACCTTCAGCATGACGGCGATGTATGGCGACGAGCACCTCGGGGTACGCGAAACCTGTCATCGTCCCGACGGCGCCGCGCTGGAGTTCTTCGAACAGGAATGCTCCTCCCATTCCGCCGAACACGCCCATGCGATCCCCGGTCAGATCAAGGACCCGGTTGATCTTGGGCGGTGTTGGCGGGTCTTCAAGTTTGAGGTATTTGGCCCCGGGGAGCTCACTGTTTAGCCTTGCGAGGAACGCGGGATCCATGTGGACGCCGGTCTGTTCGGGCAGGTCCTGGACCACGATTGGAATTGCCGTCGCTCCCTGAATGCTGGCGTAGTAACTGAATGTGGATGCGGGGTTGGGTTTAGCCAGTCTTGCCGGCGACGCCATCACCGCAGTCGCCCCGGCTGCCTCAGCCTCCCGCGCCCGCTCCGCGACTACCGGTTCGCTGTCGGAACTGATCCCGACCGTTACGGTCAAGTCTCCGGAATTCTCGATGACCGCTTCGATGACTTTCGACCGTTCGGCATCTGTCAGCCGATGCGCTTCTCCCATTACGCCGAGGCACACTACTCCCCGGCACCCGGCGGAGCGGGCTGCCTGGAGTAGCCGCGGAAAGGGTTTTGTGTCCATGCGTCCATCCGGTGAAAACGGAGTGGGTAGCATGAAGTGGATGCCGTTAAGGGAGCGGTCTCCGGCCATGTTGATCACCTTGTCGCCAATTTGCTGTTCAAGTTCCCTGCTATGGTGCGGTTAGCAGGTGCCGCGCGCAACCCGAGATTCGCTTTCCCTCCACTTTGACGCTGTCTCCGGCCCGTTGATAAACTGCCACCGTGGAGTCAAAGCATGAATACCGTTCATGTTGTGGCCCGTAGGGCACGGCTTTGACACATCGCGACAAGTTCGGCCCCACACCAAGCAATCGGCGTGGGGCCGAAAATTTTAATGGCCATCAGTTGTAACCGGACCGGAGACCCGGTCAGCGTCTGCGTACCCGGATGCAAGCCAGACTGTGACGCCAGGCAACATAGGCGTACAGGGAGGCAAAATTGACAACCACAGCCAATCGATCCATGGCCGGAGAAAAATGGACTCCGAATCCGGCGGGAAAACGCGTTCTGCCGATCCTGGCGGATGAGATCGAGACCTTCGAAGAGGAAGTACGCCGCTTCCGGAACGGCGAGTGGGACACCACCGAGTTCACCCGGTTCAGGCTTCGCCAGGGCATCTATGGCCAAAGGCAGCCCGACAGGCAGATGATTCGGGTGAAGGTCCCGTTCGGTGGCTTGACCGCGGACCAGATGGACGCGTTGGGGCAGATTTCCGATCGTTTCGCGCCGCTGAAAAAAGGCCACCTGACGACCCGCGAAAATGTCCAGTATCACCACGTGCCGCTGGACGATACCCCGGAGGTCCTGCGTACCCTCGGCGACGTGGGCTTGACCACCCGTGAAGCCTGCGGCAATACGGTACGCAATGTCGTAGCGCCCCCCGAGGCCGGTGTGACAAAGGACGAGGTGTTCGACGTCACCCCGTACGCAGCCGCGTACGCGAGGTACTTTTTGCGGCATGCCACCACCCAGAACATGCCGCGAAAGGTCAAGACCGCCTTTTCAGGTTCTGAAAACGACGTTGCCATTACCGCCATCCACGATGTTGGTTTCATTGCCCGCGTCCGGGACGGCAAGAGAGGCTTCAAGATAGTCGTCGGCGGGGGCCTGTCGATCATGCCCCGGATGGCCGACACGCTCTACGAATTTGTCCCGGTAGAGGAATTCCTGAAGGTATCTGAAGCGTGCCTGCGAATTTTCAACAGGTCCACTGAAGAGCGAAAGAGCCTTATGAAGGCTCGTATCAAGTTCCTCATCGCCCGCGAGGGGATCGAGGCGTTCCGACGCATGGTAGAGGTGGAACTCGAAGGAGAGTGGGCAAAGAAGAGCGTCGACCTAGACGAGTTGCTATTTGTAGAAGACGAGGAAATCGACGCGCCCGGCCCGGTGGCGGAGTACACGCCCGAACCGACAGCCGACTGCGCGTACGAACTCTGGAAGCGAGAGAACACCAAGCCGCAGCGCCAATCGGGCTTCAACCTGGTCTACGTGCGAGTTGAACGCGGCGACATCTACGCTGAGCAGTGGTCCCCGCTGGGTGACATCGCGAGAGGCTTTGCCGGTGGCCGTGCGCGCATCGATCAGCAGCAAAACCTGGTTTTCCGGTGGGTCCGCGACGAGGCGATGTACGACGTGTATTCGAGGCTCAAGGAACTCGGCATGGCCGAAGCCGGCCCGGAGACCATCCGCGACATAGTCACGTGCCCGGGGACCGACTCCTGCAAACTGGGAATCACATCCTCGATGGGGCTCAACAAGGCCCTGGGCGAGGTCATCGACAAGCTCGACACGGATGACAAGCAGGTCAGGAATATCCACATCAAGGCCAGCGGATGCCCCAATTCATGCGGTCAGCACCACATAGCCGACATCGGTTTCCACGGCGCCGTGATGAAAGGAAAGGGCGGCCAGGTGCCGGCCTACGAGCTATTCCTCGGCGGCAAGTACGAAGACGGTGACGTTCGAGTGGGTCAGCGCGTTAGGGCCCGGGTGCCTGCGAAGTTCGCGCCGCGGGCGCTCACGTCGTTGCTTGACTACTACCGCGACAACCGAAACGCAGACGAACCATTCGCCAATTTCGTACAACGCGTCGGTACTGCGCCGTTCGAAGAGATGTTCCGTCCCTACAAAGATGAAGTCGGGCCCCTGGGCAGGGAAACCATCGACAGCTACATGGACTGGGGAAAGACGGTCCTCTACAAGCTTGAGCGCGGCGAAGGCGAATGCGCCGTTTAGTCAGGCCTTAACCCAGCCGCGATTTAGGGAGAGTAACCGACCCCTGACCCAGGGGGAGTATCTCTTCGTTCCTCGAGGACGAAGAACGACGCGCGGGGCGGCGAATTAGCGTTTGCCGCGTTTAAACCACCGGCGTAGCAGGCTTCGGGAAGCATCGAAGTCGATGACTTTGCCGGTGTCTCGGGACGTTTCGATCCTCTGGCCGCGCCACCAATTCTCGGTCTGGCCTTTACCGGAAACCTGGCTACCAGCCTTCCGACGGTTTTTTACGGACAACCAATAGCCGGCCCCGAACAGGCCGGCTCCCAGGATGACGAGCGGAAGCGTGAAGCCACCCCTTATGAATCCGGCCGCGATCAAAACGACCATGCCCAGGACGACGAGGTGGCCGGAAGTCACCTTCATCGCGCCGATTCGAGAGGTCATGCGCGCCGGCCTCGGGGCCGCAACTTTCAAGGGAGCCTTGGCTTCGTCCTCGGCAAGGATCTCTTCGATCTCTCGGCGGACACGGTCACCTGGTTGTCTGGGTGTTTTTTGCAATTGGATTCCTCGACAGGATGACGCGCCGCGGCCATCTCTGGTTGCCGAATTCGGTCAACGGTCCGCTGGTCTGTAGGGTGCCTTGTCCTCAGCCACTCGCAGGACCGCGTAGTCCGTTGAAACTTGCGCAGGCTGCCGAGGCTGAACTCGCAATTCGATCTCCGCGGCTGACTCGAGTTCCGCGACCCTCAATTCATAGGACTGCTGGAGGTTCAGCCACAATTGTGGGGTGGTGCCGAAGTAACGAGACAAGCGCAGGGCCGTGTCGGCGGTTACGCCGCGCTGGCCCTTGAGGATCGCCGAAATCCGGTTCGCGGGAACGCCCAAGGCGCCTGCAAGGGCATTTGCAGACATGCCAAGTTCCTGGAGCTCTTCGCCCAGTATTTCGCCCGGGTGGACCGGGCGCGTCCCGTATTTGGCACTCATCTCAGTCTCCTCAGCGACTGTCATCCAATATGCAAGATTTACGCGATACGTACAGTGTAAAGGCTGTTCCGGATCCGTGGGGTAAACAGGTAGGCCTATGAACCAGACTTACGCGTTCCCCATGAGTCGAGACCCTGAAACAACTAGCACAGGCGACGAGGAGCCAATGTTCCGGCATGGCCGCGTGAGCCTGCCGTCAGATGCCCGGGGCATCACCGAAGCAAGTATGCGCCTGGCGCGGGTTACGACCGCCCCGTCTCAGGTGTTGAGGCCGGGTTCAGAACTGTCGTAGTCGTAGTCGTAGTTGAGGGCGATGAATTCCTGCTGGTCTTCCGGGACCTGGTCCTCGGGGAAGATCGCATTGACCGGGCAAACCGGCTCGCATGCGGCGCAGTCTATGCACTCGTCCGGACTGATGAACAACTGCCGGTCGCCTGGTTTGGAGTAGATACAGTCGACGGGGCATACATCGACGCATGCTCCGTCCATAACGTCTACGCAGTCTTTTCCGATGATGTAAGTCATCCGGCGACCTCTCCTGGCGCGGCAGACATCAAGCGCGCGAAATCAACAAGTCTGAACACGATGGCGGATTATACGAAACCGGCAGTTTCCCTTGCGGGGCGTGATTACCGGCGCCAATTGCTACCCACCCGAACAGCCGCAACCGCCTCCGCCACAAGCACAGCCGCCGGCGAAATTCGGATTGGAAATAACGAATCCGGAACGCTGGAAACCTTCAACATAATCTATGCTCGAACCGTCAAGCAGTGGCACGCTGTCTTCGTCGACGAGCGCCCGTACGCCACCGGCCTCAATCGTCAGGTCATCTTCGCCGGGTTCTTCTTCAAGCCCGAACACGTATTCAACTCCCCCTGAAGGGTTTTGAGTCGCCGCGATACGCAAGTAAGAGCCCTCGGCATCTTGCTCTTTCAGGACCTCAGACAGCTTGGTCGAGGCGGCCTCGGTGAACGCCACGATCTGCTGGTTTTCGATGACCATCGACTCCTCCCGGCATCGGAAATCGGCGCGGGCGCGCTCATTTCCAAAGGTCGCTTTATCAATTTGGCCAAGATCATTCTACTTGATGATTGGCACCTTCTGGCAATCGGCCTGGAAGAGTAGATTATCGGGCTGGGAAATCGCATTTCGTACGAATTGGGCTTTCGACTCGCAGTTTTGGTATGTATAGTTTCGAATAAGGCGGCATTGCGGTTCATGTTCTGCGAATTCCGCCGCCTGGCTAAAACACAGTCGTCGCTGCCGAACGGGAATACCTGCCCTCATGGGGTCAGCGCGGGAGATTTGACCGCCAAATCCTGGCCGACGCGGCCGAAGAACGGGGAACCATGGACGATCTCGATCGAAAAATCATCAATATTCTCGGGCAACGCGGCAGGGCTCCCAACGCCCACATCGCTCGGGACGTAGGCGTCAGCGAAGGCACCGTGAGACGCCGGCTCAAGCGCCTGATCAACGAAAAAATCATAAACGTCGTGGCCCTGCCGGACCCTCAAAAACTGGGTTACGAGTCCGAGGCGCTGATAGGCGTTCAGGTCGACCCCGACAAGATTGATGCAGTCGCCAACGAGATTTCCAAACTGACCGCAACCCGGTGGGTCGCCGTTACGACTGGCACCTATGACGTATTTGCGTGGGCCACATTGCCAAACGCCGAAACACTGGGCCGATTCCTGCGGGACCAGGTAGGCACCATCGGCGGTGTCCGCCGCACCGAAACGTTCGTGAACCTTGCGGTGGTGAAACGGTCCGCCGGCATTCCGGTGTGAATCAGCCGGAACCCCCTAGACGCAGGGTTCGGCACGCTCCAAACCGCTTGAGCGGCATTTGACTCATTCCCGGTCCCAGGATCCCGCATGTGCCGGGGTCCTGACCGTTTCACCACGTCAAACACCGCGAGGAGTGGTGTTCCCCCTCGAAGCGGCTTCGTGAGCCAGACTGGACAGTCCGAGTAGCCGGACAGACAGTGGAATTCTCCTAAGTTCCGGGGAAGAAAGAACATGTACAAGAACAGGGACTGCGGGGCGCCCCGCAGCCGTGACGAAGGCATCGAAATAACGGTCGCCGGTTGGGTCCACAGGAGGCGGGACCACGGCTCGTTGATATTCATCGACCTGAGGGACCGTTCGGGCCTACTCCAGGTTGTATTCAATCCCGAAGTTTCGCCAGACGCCCACGCGCTCGCCGGGGAGCTGCGTTCGGAGTGGGTCGTACAGGCGACCGGGATTATCAGGCGCAGGCTCCCGGGAGCCGAAAACCCGAACATGCCGACCGGCGAAGTCGAGTTGGCGGCGTCTGAATTGCAAGTCCTTGGACCGGCAAAAACACCGCCATTCGAAGTCGACGATGACGTCGAAGTGGACGAACTTCTTCGCCTGACCTACCGGTACATCGACCTGCGCCGCCCCTCGATGCAGCAAAAGTTGCGGTTGAGGCACGAGACGACACGAATTATCTGGGATCATCTGGCGGACAACGGCTTCGTCCACGTAGAGACGCCGATATTGCTGAAGAGCACCCCGGAGGGAGCGCGAGACTACGTTGTGCCGAGCCGGGTAAACCCAGGCAAGTACTACGCCCTCCCGCAATCGCCGCAGCAACTGAAGCAAATCCTCATGGTTTCAGGTGTAGAGCGGTACTTCCAGATCGCCAGGTGCTTCCGGGACGAAGACCTGCGTGCGGATCGGCAGCCCGAACATACGCAACTTGATCTGGAGATGAGCTTCGTCCACCAGGAAGACGTGCTCAACCTCGTCGAGGGCCTCTATCAGCGCATCACCGCCGAAATACGACCCGACTCGAGTACCGAAGTCCCGTTCACACGCATTTCGCACCGCGACGCCATGGAACGATATGGCACAGATAAGCCGGACCTCAGGTTTGGCCTCGAACTGGCCACGCTGACGGAAGCGGTAGCCACCAGCGGTTTTCGCGTCTTCGAGGCGGTGGCGGCGTCCGGCGGGGCCATACGCGGGTTCGTTGCACCGGGATGCGCCGGATACACCCGCAGGCAAACAGACGAACTGATCAGCCTGGTCAAGAGCAGCGGCGCGCAGGGGCTGATTACCGTCGCGCTGAACGAAGACGCTGATGTGGAGAATCTCTCCGCAGATGACATCCGTTCGCCCATCAAGTCACATGTCTCAGTAGACGTGATCGCGGCAATCGCTCGCCTGACAGGCGCAGGCCCGGGAGACCTGGTTCTGGTCGTCGCAGGGCCGGTGAAGACCGTGAACGCGGCGCTAAGCAACCTGCGGAACGAAATGGGGCGGCGGCTGGAACTTACCGACCCGGACGAATTCAAGTACGCATTCGTTACCGATTTTCCGCTGTTCGAGTACGACGATGACACCGGGCAGTGGGTGCCCGAACACCACGTGTTCTCCGCCCCACAGCCGGGTCACGAAGAATTTTTGGAGACGGATCCCGGCAAGGTCCACGGTCAACTCTTCGACCTCGTGTGCAACGGGACCGAACTCGGCAGCGGGAGCATTCGGATACACGACCGGGGCGTCCAGGAACGCGTCTTCAACGTCATTGGCTACAGCACGGAAGAAGTGGATGTCCGCTTTGGGCACCTGCTCAAAGCATTCGAGTACGGCGCGCCCCCGCACGGCGGGATGGGACTGGGACTGGACAGGTTGGTGGCGGTCCTGGCGGGTGAGGAGTCGATACGAGAAGTGATCTCCTTCCCCAAAACCCAGACGGCAGTCGACCCACTATTCGACGCTCCAGGGCCGATATCCGAAGAGCAACTGAACGAACTCCACATCCGGCCCTCTGGTTGAGGGTCTCAAGTTAGGGTCCCGCGCGTCTCGCGACTGTCGTCGTCGCTTCGGTGGCCAGGGCTGCGCGATACAATATGAGAGTTGTCGTCGAATTTATGTCACTGATTCCCTGGCATTCGAGCCCCTAGGAGCAGTTCTTGAAAATCACCCGTGAGGACACGCCAGATCGACAGGCCATCCTTCACATCGAGGTCGACGAGGACCGAGTAGACGACTACATGCACCGCGCTTACCAGCGTGTAGTCCAGCGCACAAACATCCCCGGATTCAGGCGAGGAAAAGCCCCGCGCCCGATTGTCGAGCGATACGTCGGCCGCGACCTGATGCTCGATGAGGCGCTCGAAGGCCTCGTACCCGCGGTGATCAGTGACGCAGTGAGGGAACAGGGCCTTGAACCGGCCGCCACGCCGAGGGTCTCGGTCATCGAACGCGAACCAACGGTGAAGCTGGACGCGACTATCGCCCTGCGCCCCGAGGTGACATTGGGCGATTACAACTCCATCAAATTTGACGACAAACCCGAGGCGGTCCCGGAAAGCCAGGTGGACGAGTCCATCGAACGAATTCGGTACTTTCTTACCACCTACAGTCCGGTCGAACGCTCGGTCGAAGTGGGAGACATGGCGACCCTCACGGTCAACGGCGCCGTGGACGGTCAGTCAATGCTCGACCTTCAAAGCACCCGCCTCCCCATCGACCCGGAAGCCGAACGAATTTTGCCCGGTTTTTCGGAGGCCGTGACCGGATTGAATCCAGGTGAGACCCGGGACTTCGAACTTTCGGTCCCTGACGACCATCGTCAGCCTGACTTCGCAGGCAAGACCGCCAACTTTTCGGTCGAACTGCACAGCCTCGAAGAGCCGGAGCAACCGGCCATCGACGACGAACTTGCAAAGAACTTTGACCCTGAGTTGGAAACCCTTGATGACCTCCGTGAGAAGCTGAGATCCAACCTGGAAGAAAGGGCCGAGACCGAACTCCGGCGATCACTCGAAGAAAAGGTGGCCGACGCCCTCGTGGAAGGGGCGGATATCAAGATGGCGCCGCTGCTGGTCGAGCAGGAGACTGAACAAATGCTGAGCCAACAGCAGGAAACGTTGTCCCAGCACAACCTCAGCCTCCAAAACTACATCCACAGCCTTGGACAAACAACCGACGACTATGTCGACAGCGCCCGATCGGACGCGGAGACCCGTCTGAAACGTTCGTTGGTTATCGAAGAGCTTGCGAACGCCGAGAACATAGAAGTCTCAGACGAGCAGATCTCAGAAGAGATCGAACAGATCCGCCAAAACGGGCAACAAGGCGCTGATCCTGATTCCGACGAAACGAGAGACGCCGTCAGACGGATGCTCAGGCGCAGAGCGGCCCTGGACAGGGCGGTGGAAATTGCCCGCGAAGAAAAAAGCCAGCTCTGGACCCCGGCCGGCAGCGGACAAGAAACCGCAACTACGGCCGAGGAAGCCGGAAGCAAGGCGGCGGAGACTTAGTCAATTTGCCTGGCCGTTCCGGACAAACCTGGACGGCCAACCTGGAAAGGGAAAAACACATGGCGATGCGGCCGGAGAACATAATCCCGATGGTGATCGAACAGGGCGCCCGCGGCGAGCGCGCGTTCGACATCTACTCCCTTCTCCTCAAGGAGCGAATCATCTTCCTTGGCACGCCGATTTCCGACCAGGTAGCCAACCTGATAGTCGCTCAACTTCTCTACCTGGCCCGGGAAGACCCGGAAAAGGACATCAGCCTCTACCTGAACTCGCCCGGCGGAGTGGTCACTTCCGGATTCGCGATAATGGACACGATGGAGCACATCCCGTGCGACGTCTCGACCATCTGCGTGGGGGCCTGCGCCAGCATGGGGACCGTCCTCCTGGCGGCGGGCACGAAGGGAAAGCGTTTCGCCCTGCCGAACTCCACCATCCACATGCATCAGCCCCTCGGTGGCGCACAAGGCCAGGCTTCCGACATCGAGATTGCCGCAAGGGAGATACTGAGGCTGCAAGACAGGTTGCGCCAACTCATCTCAGACAAAACAGGACAGCCATACGAACGGGTTGCCAGGGACACGGACAGGGACTACTACCTGACAGCCGAACAAGCCGTGGAGTACGGCCTCATAGACGAAGTACTTCGCGCGAATCCGGAGTCTTCGAACGGCGCATCCGGAGCCAGTTAGACCGCCCGCCGGATTGCCGGCGCAGTCTCAGCACACCCTCGCTACGGACCAACAATGACCACCTCATCCACACGCAACGGCGGTAATGGCGTAGAGGGTTACGCGTGCTCCTTCTGCAACAAGCGCCAAGATGAGGTCAGAAGGCTGATAGCCGGTCCGTCACGAATATACATCTGCAACGAGTGCGTCGACCGCTGCCAGCAGATCCTGTCCGGTCAGAACCCGGAGGCCCCGTCTCCGGTCAAACCTTCGACGCCGCGAGAAATATTCGAACGGCTGAACGACTATGTGATCGGCCAGCAGCGCGCCAAACGAGTAATCAGTGTCGGAGTCTACAACCACTACAAGCGCGTTTGGCTGGGCGCGGAACACTCCGACATCGAGCTTCAGAAGACGAACATTCTGCTCGTTGGACCCACGGGCTCCGGCAAGACCCACCTGGCACACACACTGGCCAAGATCCTGGACGTGCCGTTTGCCATTACCGACGCCACGTCCCTGACGGAGGCGGGGTACGTGGGAGAGGATGTGGAGAACATACTTCTCCGCATCATCCAGGACGCCCAATTCGACATGGCACGCGCCGAACAGGGCATCATCTACATTGACGAGATCGACAAAATCGCTCGCAAGGCAGCCAACCCGTCGATTACGCGGGACGTTTCGGGCGAAGGGGTCCAGCAGGCCCTCCTGAAGATCCTGGAGGGCTCCAAGGTCAATGTTCCCCCCCAGGGCGGGCGTAAGCATCCCCACCAGGAATTTATCCAGATAGATACGTCGAATATCCTTTTCATCCTGGGCGGCACCTTCGACGGCCTTGAAGAAGTCCTGCAGAGCCGCATAACGAAGGACCGTTCGGCGATGGGATTCGGCTCGCCCCTCCTCTCACCGGGTTCCGGGAACACAGTATCCCTGGGCTTTACGCCCATCGAACCTTCGGACCTCATCTCCTACGGCTTCATACCGGAGTTCGTAGGCAGGATCCCGCTGGTGGTGGGCCTTTCGGACCTGACGCACGAAGAGTTGATCAGCGTGCTAACCGAGCCCAGAAATGCGCTCGTCAAGCAATACAAGGCCCTTTTCTCATTCGACGGTGTTGAACTGGAATTCACCAGGGAGGCGCTGGAAGCCACGGCCAGGCTCTCCAAGGAGCGCAAGGCCGGCGCCCGTGGACTTCGGGCGATCGTCGAGGACACTCTCGTCGACATCATGTACGAGATACCGTCCATCAACAACGTGGCCAAGTGCACGATCCTGCCCGAGACGATTACGGAAGGCCGGTGGCCGATCCTGATAGACGAATCGGGCAAACAGCTAAACGACCTGCTGCCGGCCGACCGTACGGCAGCCTAGCCAGTTTCGGCCTGCGCCACGGCCTGCTCCACCACCTCCGTCAGGTCAGCAGGGACGCCTTCGCCCGCCGACGTGGCCTCCAAGTCCAACCGGCCATCCGACACGGCGCACAGCGTTTCAACCAGCAACGGCCGTTCCCTGATTAGTCCGGCTTCCCTGATGGCCCGGAACAGTGGCAAGTCCTCGCCCGGGTCCTTTTTAAGGCGGTCCGAATCAAGGCCCTCGGTCTCGGCCCAGGGGGTGTCGAACTGCTCGCCCCTGATCGGGTAGGAGCAGTACGACAGCACGGGCCCCTCGTCAACGTCCTCCGTTACCAAGTGGACCATTGCGCCGTTACTGTCCGCGCCCTGCTCGATCAGCTCCCATATCACGTTGTTCCACATGCCTGCGGGGCCCGTGGGTAGAGCCGGGTGTACGTTGATCATCCTGTAAAGGCGGCAAAGCAACGGAGCGATCAACATGTAACCGGCGTTGACCGAAAGGTCCGGGGCGTGGTCCTTGAGCAGTTCGGCGGCGCTCAGGTCGAACGATTCCCTCAGTTCGCGCCAGGGACGGTTATCGCGGTCCCGCCGAAAGCGACGCGACGACAGTGTGATCAGGGAAATACCCCGAGACTCGACAAAGTCCAAGAAGCGGTCGGAACCACGCGCCTGGCCCCGTTCCCGGTTGCAGAAGACGAAATCTATCGAAGCGTTGAGGCGGCCGCGTTCGATGGCTTCAAGGGTTGCGGTCAGCAGTCCGAGCGAACCTTGGCCGCGTCCGGTCGAAAACCAGCCGAGCCTGAGCGGGGTCGGGATCGACTCAGTCAGCGCCACGTCCACCTACTATTGGCCGTCCCGTTGATCGGGCTGCGTGTCATGCCTCTGCAGGATCGTCTTCGTAATCGCTCTCATCTGGGACGAGGGCCATCTGATCGGAAAAACGTGACTGCAGGTGAGTAATCTTCAACTCGGCGGAAGTCAGGAGTTCGTTGCATCGGGACGCAAGAAGCATGCCCGACTCAAATAGCTTGGTGGCCTCGTCGAGAGTGAGATTGCCCTCCTCCAACCGGCGCACCGCGCTTTCAAGCTCCCGCAAGGACGCCTCGAAGGTCTTGGAACGACTCTTCGGGCTGGCATTGCTCTCTTGTGAATTTTTTGCCATCTACGTGTTCCTGGCTCCTGGACCGCCATTGTAAGTTCGAATCGCATGAGGCCGCTGGGTATTGGCCATCCGGCGCGTCAAGAATTTCGCCTGACCGCCTTTGCTTCGGCGTCAACCTCGCCGTCTCTGAACGTAACGGACATCACGTCGCCGGGACTTACGTCTTCTACTCCGGTCATCACCGTGCCGGTCGGTGAACGAACGAGTGCGTAGCCGCGTCCTAGGATCTTTGCTGGGCCGAGCGCGGCAAGTTGGACTTCCAGCGCGTGGAGGTCCGCCCGCTTAGTCTCGAGGATTCGCCCGACTGCAAGTCCCGCCGACCTCAACATCGAGTCGATCTGTTGCCGGGGCGTCCTAGTATCCGGCACGCGCATGACCAGGCGGTCTATGCCCTGTTCCAGCGCTGTTCGTGCATCCCTCAAACGGGTCAACAACCTGGATTCCATGACATGAGCGGCTCCGGCAACCCGCGCCGCCAATTCCATCATGTCGGGGGTGGCCATCTCGGCTGCAGCCGAGGGCGTGGGCGCCCTCACGTCTGCAACGAAGTCGGCGATCGTGAAATCGGTCTCGTGGCCCACTGCGCTGATGACTGGGATGCGGCTGGCAAATATCGCCCTCGCCACCAACTCCTCGTTGAACGGCCACAGGTCTTCGAGCGACCCTCCGCCGCGGGCCAGGATAACGAGGTCTATGTCCGTTTCGGTTTCGAGGGTCTCGAACGCCCCGATCAACTCCGGCGCAGCGCGATCCCCCTGCACCGCCGATGGGATAACGACCACATCGACAAGGGGGTAGCGACGGGTCAGTACGTTCAGAATGTCCTGGATGACCGCTCCCGTCGGCGATGTGATGACGGCGATCCTGCCGGGGAATTCCGGCAGTGGACGCTTCCGACCGGGGTCGAAAAGTCCTTCGGCATTCAGCCGGGCCTTGAGTTCCTCGAACGCCTGCTGTAGCGCGCCCTGCCCCGCCGGACGTACGGAGTCGGCATATAGCTGCACGTCACCACGCGCGACATACACGGAGACTCGTCCGTGAATCACGACCTGCGCTCCGTCCTGGAGGAATCGGCCGCCGCGGCCGGAGCGGAACATCACGCAGTTGAGCGAGGCTTTCTCGTCCCGGAGCGTGAAATAGTGGTGACCCGAACCGGGATTGCGGTGGTTCGCAACTTCGCCGACGACCGTGAGATCGGCAAGTATCGGGTGCGCCTCAAGGTATTCCTTGAGGTATCCGGAGACCTGGGAAACCGTGTATACGGACTCGCCCCATGCGTCGGCAGGCGATGAGGTTTTCATGGGCTCCATGGCGGGCTAGGTAACGCTTGCTGAAGTTGTCTTAGGTGTTGGATGTACCTGTGGGCCGAGTTGAGGCCAGGTCGTTCAACAAGGACTCTCATTGTGGAGCCGGCAGGCGCAGGGTGCGGACCACCACCCTATCCGACGCGCTCAAGGTACTCGCCGGAACGCGTATCGACCTTGATTGCGTCGCCTGCGTTGATGAACAGCGGCACCTGCAGGGTCAGGCCTGTCGACGTCGTAGCCGGCTTGGTCGCGCCGCTCTGCGTATCGCCCTTCAGGCCAACCTCGGCGTGTTCGATAGTGAGGTTGACTGCGGGCGGCAATTCCACCTGTACGGGGTTGTTCTCGTAGACCAGCACCTCGATCGTGTCCCCTTCTACGATGTACTGGAGATAGTCCCCTATGAGTTCCTGGGTAATCGGAAACTGTTCGTACGTCTCGTTGTCCATGAAGTAAAACAGGTCGCCATCGCTGTAGAGGTACTGCGACATTCTGCGTTCAGTCTGGGCAACGGTCAATTTCTGGTTGCCCTGCACCTTTCGTTCATAGACATTGCCGGTCCTGATCTGGCGCAACTTCATCGTGAGGGTTGGAGGCGCTTTCGGCGCCTGGCGGTGTTGCCAGTCCAGGATGGAATACAAGTCTCCATCCAGGATAATCGTCATATTCCGCCTGATTTCACTCGATGAAATCGTCATCGGTCGGTTAGCTCCTCTTTAATTCCCGTCATTGTCGGGATTTGGTCCCGCGTTTGGTTCCTGCCGACCCCGATCAGGGCGACACTTTGCGGGCCCTGCTCATGACGCGTGCCTTGCCCTGCTCCAACACCACGATGTCCTCGATTCTCACACCGCCCCATCCCGGCAGATAGATGCCTGGCTCGACGGTAAACACCATGCCGTCTTTGAGTTCGCCCTTGCTCGTGGGGCCCACGCCGGGGTTCTCGTGGACCTGCAGACCCACTCCGTGCCCAAGGCTATGGCCGAAGTCATCCCCGTGGCCCGTCTCCTGGATCACCTTGCGGGCAAGCATGTCAGTTTCACCGCCGGTCATGCCCGCCTCTACCAGTTCGATCGCCGCCAGTTGAGCGCTCAGGACGATGTCGTAGACCCGCTTTGTCTTGTCATCGGCGTCGCCAAGCACGATCGTGCGGGTCAGGTCACTACAGTAACCGTGGTACCGGGCGCCCATGTCTATCACGATGGTCTGCCCCTCGCGGATGACCGTGTCGCCGGCACGGTGGTGGGGACGCGCCGCGTTAGGACCGGTCGCGACGATGGTCTCGAAGGAAATAGACTCGGCGCCCCGACTTTTCACCGCCTGTTCTACGCGTGCCGAGACCTCGGCCTCAGTCATCCCCGGTGAGATTTCTTCGGAGACCTCGTCGAACGCCTCGTCGCTGATTTCGATGGCGCGGGCCAACAGACCGAGCTCATGTTGGTCCTTGACCGCTCTCAGCTCGAGAGTCAGTCCGGTGGTGGATTTAAGCGAAACCTCGGCTCCCTTGTCGTTGAAAGCCTGTTTGAAGCGCGCGAACTGCGATACGGTGACGTCGTCCGCCTCGAAGCCCAACTTCTCGACCCCGAATTCGGCGCACAGCCCCGGCAACCAGTCCAACTTGGCGGAGATCCGGTCTACCCGAAAGTCGGGCGCCTGCTCCGACGCCTGCTCCGTATACCGAAAGTCGGTGAGTAGGACCGCGCCGTCGCGTGCGACGAAGACGTAACCCGCCGACCCGACAAACCCCGACAGGTAACGGCGATTGTCGGCATCGGAGATGAGCAATCCGTCGAGACCCTTCTCGTCGATGGCGGCGCGCAGGTTATCGAGCCGTTGCTTGGTCATTCGGAGGTAACTCCCAATTGGTTGCGCCGAGTCTTCCGATCAGTCATTCGACCGGGCTACCAGGAACTCGAGCGCATAGACATATCCACGCCACCCCAGTCCGGCGATTTGGCCGACCGCGTACGGGGCAATAACCGAGTGCCGCCGGAACTCCTCCCGGCCGTGGATATTGGAGATGTGGACCTCCACGACCGGCAACCCGGCGTCCAGCAGGGCGTCCAGGATCGAGTACCCGACCTGGGTCAACGCGCCGGCGTTGATTATGAATCCGGCCGCGTCGCCTGAATTCTCCTGGATGAAGTCGACAATGGATCCTTCGTGGTTGGACTGGAAGAACTGCGTTTCCACGCCCAGATCGCGGGCGCGGTCTGCTATGCGGCTTTCGATCTCCTCGAGGGTGATCGAACCGTATTGGGACGAGTCCCGGCGGCCCAGATTATTAAGATTCGGTCCGTTGATTACGATGAACTTGGTCAATGTGCCAGTCCTGACCGCAGTGAAATTTCTCTGGCTACAAGCCTACAACCTGTAGATGCGGACCGCGTTATCGTGGAACAGGTTCGCGCGTTCTTCGGGCGAGAAATCCATCGTAATTTGGTCGAACGCCCGCCAAATCTCTGCGTATGTTCCGGTCAGCCTGTCCACCGGGAAGTTGCTGGCGAACATGCACCTGTCCGTACCAAACGCTTCGATCGCGTCGAGCACGAACGGCTTGATGCGTTCCGCGTTCCATTCCCTGTCCACCATTCCAAGCCCTGAGATCTTCGCAGACGCGTTTTGATTTGCCGCCAGCGCCTTGAGCCCGTCTCGCCACTCCTGCATACCGGAAGCGTCTCGCCGGAGGGGCATGCCGGTGTGATTCAGGATCATCGGGATGTCTGGGTTGTCACTGGCCAGTTTCGCCGCCTCTTTGAGTTGCCATGGCCAAACCTGGCAATCGAACGAAAGGCCGAACTTTCCGAGCAGGCGGTATCCGGAAAGCCACTTGGAGTCCTGCATCAAGCCGTCCCTGGGGGCGAATTTCATCGTTGGCTCGTCGCCGTAGTTGAGCATGTACCTGATGCCGCGCATGATGGAATATTCGCAGTGGCGGGGCAGGACCTCTTCGATGTCGTCTGCTTCAAGATCGGCATATGCCACCGCGGCGGTCGGCAGGCCCTTCGACGCCGGATCGTCGTGTACGGACTGTAGCCACGCCGTTTCGCCCACCGGATCGTTGTGATCGAACTCGGCCTGTAGGTGGACCGATTTGGCGAGGTCGAATTCGGCGGCATCACGATGAAGGTCGCCAACGAGATAGCTGCGGCGGATGTCCGCGTAGTCACCTGCAAAGTGCTCAACCGGTTCCTGTAACCACGGGTATCGGTAGTTCTCCAGGTCCCACAAGTGGTGGTGTGCGTCTGCGATCTTCATGTTCCTGCCTCATCAACCGGGCCGCATGATCACGTCTACGCGGTCCGCGGCGCCGCACTTTCAATGTTCCGAAATGGGCGCCGGCCTAGCCAGCCGGGCTTTTCGTGCTTGACTTGCGAGCCTTGCCGGCGCGCGGGTGAGCAGCAAGATACACCCTTCGTGCACTCTCCGCGGAGACGTGCGTGTAGATTTGCGTTGTTGCCGGACTGGCGTGGCCCAGCAGGTCCTGTACGACGCGAAGGTCGGCGCCTCCGTCCAGCAGGTGCGTGGCGAAGCTGTGGCGGAGAGTGTGCGTGTGAAAGTCTGGGTCCAGTCCTGCTTTGAGGGCGTACTTCTTGACCGCCAACTGGATTCCACGCACTGACAGCCTGTTGCCAAACTTGTTCAGGAACAGGGCCGTGCCGCTGCGCTTGCCGGACAGGGCTGGCCGTCCATGCTCAAGGTAGAGTTTGAGCGCCTCTACCGACGGCGTTCCCAACAGGGCCACCCGCTGCTTCGATCCCTTGCCGATAACGCGTATCTCCCGTGCCGCGACATCCAGATCGCCAAGGTCGGCGCCGTGTGCCTCCGAAACCCGCAACCCCGACGCGTAAAGGACCTCGAGCAGGGCCTTGTCCCGTGTGCCCACTGGGGTCCGCGTGTCTGGCTCGGTGAGAAGCAGTTCCAGTTGCTCCAGCGTTGCGGTGCCGGGCAGGCGTCTGTCGAGCCTCGGCGCAGATAGATACTCGACCTGGTCCGACTTCACCCCGCGCGTCTCTTTCATGTAGCGGTAGAACTGTCGAAGAGCGGTCAGTTTGCGGGAGACGCTGGGGCGCTCATAGCCGATCTCGATCAGCCAGGCCAGGTAACCGCGCAACAACCTGCGGTCAGGGTTGTCGAGTTTATGGACTCCCCGCTTGTCCAGGTACATGAAGAATGGCGCGAGATCACTGAGGTAGTTCCGCACGGTATACGGGGAGAGTTGCCGCGCCGCGCGCAGATGGTCTGCATATTCGGAAACGACGGCACTCCAGGGCGTGCCCTCCAGGGCATAGCCAAGCCCGCGAACGGGGACCTGCTCGCCGTTCGCGCTACCCACGGCCGTACCCCGCGGGAATCGCCGCAAACCACGGCCGACTGTAGTTTGGAAGGATGCCGCAAAGGACGGCGGAACGGACTAGACCTGTGCGAGTTCCGGTACCTGATCGGTCTGGACAGGGTCCGGCGGAGGGCCTCTGAAATCGCAGTCCACGCAACTGGCCGTGTTTCGTCCCGACATGGTCAGCAGGCCGCCACACACCGGGCAGCCCTCCTTCAGGGGCCGCCGTCCGGTCAGGAAGTCGCAGTCGGGGTACGTCGAACAGCCGTAGAACGTGCGTTTCCTGCTGTTCTTCTTCTCCAGCAGTTCGCCTTCGCCACACCTGGGGCAGACAACGCCCGTGCCAATGCGAATGGGCCGAGAATTCCGGCACTCCGGGAAGCCGCTGCACGACAGGAATTTGCCGTAGCGGCCGCTCCTTATGACCATTGGCCGTTCGCACTTCTCGCACACTTCGTCGCTCTTTTCCACCAGCTTGGACCGGTCTACTCGAGCGGCGTGCTCCTTTGCGTGTTCCACCTGCCTGTCGAACGGTCCATAAAAGGCTCCGAGCATCGGAACCCATTCGACCCGGCCTTCGGCGATCTGGTCCAGGCGCTCCTCCATACCTGCGGTGAAGCCTGGATCCATGATGTCCGGGAAGTTCTCGGTGAGCAGGTCGGACACCGCGCTGCCAAGAGGCGTGGGCTTGAACCTGCGGTTCTCCCTGCTCACGTATTCCCTTTGCTCGATTGTGCCAACTATGGATGCGTATGTACTAGGCCGCCCGATTCCCTGTTCCTCCAAAGTGCGTATGAGCATCGCCTCTGAAAAACGCGGCGGCGGCTTGGTGAACTTCTGTTCCGACTTGACATCCAGGAGCGAGAGGTCCTCGCCGTTGGACAGTCTCGGCAGGCGTTTCTCATTGCTCTCTTCTTCGTCGTCGCGGGCCTCGACGTAAACGATGCGGAAGCCCTCGAATTTCATCACCCTGCCGGAAGCGCGAACGGTGTAGCCATTACCGTTTTTTGCCGCCGCTTCGATTTCGACGGTCGTGGAATCGAAAATGGCGTCCTTCATTTGGCTGGCGATCAGGCGCTTCCACACCAGGTCGTAAAGGCGAAGTTGGTCCCGATTCAGGAACTTCTTCATCTCGGCGGTCGTGCGGAACGCGGAGGTGGGCCTTATCGCTTCGTGGGCCTCCTGTGCTGAGCGCGCACGAGTCTTGTAGGTCCTGGGTTTCCCGGTGAATTCCGGTCCGTACTTTTGCTTGATGAACTTGCTTGCCTCCGCCAGCGCGCTAGCGGCGACGTTCACCGAGTCGGTCCTCATGTAGGTGATGAGACCAACGGGGTCCCCGTCGCCCAACTGGATCCCCTCGTAGAGTTCCTGGGCAACGCGCATCGTCCGCTGCGCGCCGAATCCCAGCCGCCTGGCCGCCTCTTGTTGCAGAGTGCTGGTGGTGAACGGGGGTTGCGGCCTCTGCCTGACCTCGCGGTTCTTTACCTCGGCGACACGGTAGGAAGCCGTCCGGAGGTCGGCCGTTATGGCGGAGGCCCGCTCCGCGTTCGGTACGCTGGCCTTCCCTTTTTCACCCGCAATCTTCTGAAGATTCGCTGTGAACGGACGGGAGCCGTTTCCAGCCTGGTTGGACAGGTCCACACTGATGGACCAGTATTCGACAGGCTTGAATGCTTCGATTTCCCGCTCGCGGTCGACGATGAGCCTGAGCGCGACCGACTGGACACGACCTGCGGAGAGGCCTCTCCTCACCTTGCTCCACAGGACGGGGCTGAGCTTGTACCCGACGATTCGGTCCAGGATCCTCCTGGCCTGTTGTGCGTTCACCAGTTGCATGTCGATCTGGCGTGGGTCATTGAACGCTTCGTCGATCGCGGGCCTGGTTATTTCGTGGAATACGACTCGCCTCAGGGCGGGGGAATCCTGCGGCAGCCCGGCCGCCTCGACCATGTGCCAGGAGATCGCTTCACCCTCTCGGTCGGGGTCGGTGGCTAGATAGACCTTATCGGCAGACTTCGCCGCCTTCTTGATGTCGCGAATGACCGTCTCCCGGCCCCGCACGTGTTCGTAGGTGGGCTGAAAGTCTTTTTCGATATCGACGCCCATTGTCTTCTTGGGCAGATCCCGCACGTGGCCCATAGAGGCCTTTACGACATAGTCGTTGCCCAGGAAACGAGCGACCGTGCGCGCCTTCGCAGGCGACTCGACGATCACAAGGTCTTTGTTCTTAGCTCTTGCCAACCTTCAGCCGATCCCTTAATTGCTGCCTGGTCCTGTCCGACCCCAAAACGAACTGCATGCCGCCGGACTGCCTGACCTTCTGTTGCAGTTCAAGCACCGTGAGGCCAGACATTACGTCAGCGGGCGGCAAGCCCACGGTCCGTATGAGGTCATCGACGTGAGCCTGTCCTCCAAGATCGCACAGCGCGGCGAGGATGCGATTTTCCGCTATTTCATTATTAGCAGAGATTCCGGACGCGCAAACGATACCATCTGCTGAAGCCTGTGAATCGTTAACCGTGGAATGGCTGGTCTGTGATTGCGCCCTGTCCATCTCCAGTTGTTGGCCAATTCCCGCTATGTTCAGTTCGTCGAGAACGTCGTTGTGGTCGACCACGAGCTTGGCGCCCTGCTGAATCAGCCAGTTTGTTCCTGCGCTGTTCTCGGAGATGACCGGTCCGGGTACTGCGAACACCTCCCGGTTCTGGTCCAGCGCCCACCTGACCGTGAGCATGGCCCCCGACTTCATCCCGGCCTCCACCACCAGCACGCCGAGCGACATCCCGCTGATGACCCGATTACGGCGAGGAAAGTGTTGGGCCTGGGGCAATTTACCGAGCGGATACTCCGAGATCATCGCGCCCTGTTCGCAGATGCGCGATGCCAGGCCGGCGTGTTCTGGTGGGTATATGCGATCGAGGCCGCCTCCGACTACGGCGACAGTGCGGCCGCCCGCGTCCAGGCAAGCCTGGTGGGCGATGCCGTCGATTCCGCGGGCCAGTCCGCTGAAGACGGTAACCCCGGATGCGGCGAGGTTTCCGGCCAATCTCCGCGCCATCTCACGCCCATAAGGCGATGCCCGCCGCGTGCCGACGACAGCCACTCCGCGTTCGTCTTCCGGCGTCAGGTCTCCCCTAACGTAAATGACACTTGGGGGATCGTATATTTCGCGGAGGCGATGCGGGTATTCGTCGGACCGCAGGTGGACCGCCCTGACACCGGCCCGGTCGAGCGATTCGAGCTCTCCGTCAGGGTCTATCCGGGGCCGGTCCGACTGCACTTCGGCCGTCGTACGGGCGTCCAGTCCCGCTGCCGATAGTTCTGCGGGACCGGAGTTCCAGGCATCTTCGAGGTTGCCGAAGAACGACTCCAGCTTTGCGAAACGCGCTGGTCCCAGACCGGAAATCCGGTGAAATGCGACCCAGTACTTGAGTTCATCTTCTAACGTAGGCAAGTGAATGACCTGCGGCTAAATCACGGCTCGGCGTCCGAGCCCGGCAAAGATTACCTTACAGGTTCAATACCTGAAAACCCGCGGCGGTGTCAGACTCGACTGCCGCTGGAGAATCGAGTCTTCACGACGGGACCGGCGCCGAGTACCTGTCCACGAGTTCGATGTTAGGTACAACTTTGTTGTCCCGCATGACGGCCACTTCCAGTTCAAGCAAGGCCTCGATGTCTCGCCTGATCGACCGCTCGTTGATCCTGCGGTACTCGCGAATATTTGCCATGCAGAGTTGAATCGTCTCCGGGATAGGCGCTCCATGGTCGGGTAGTTGGAGTGTCATTCTAAGAAGCCGGTCAGCTACGCGGGGCGTGGACGGGCCACCTGGACCGAATATCAGCTCGCGTGCGTAGTCCCTGAAGGCAATCATTCGCATCTCTGATGTCACTTCTGCCCGAACCTCATCTAGTTCTTCTCTCAGGCCCCTGAGGGCAAAAAGGACAAACGGCGTGAGGTTCCCGTTCGACCGGAACCGCGTGAAATCCAGCATGCGAACGTATTCGGCTCGGTTTCTGTAGTAGAAGTTGGCCAATGAATAGAAGCCGCGAACGTTCACCGCTCCCTTGTACAGAACAAAACTCTCGAGCGCCCTGGAGGTCCTGCCGTTGCCATCGCCAAATGGATGGATGCTCACGAGGAAGAAGTGGCTCACCACTGCTCTGACGACAGAATCCCAGTTTCGCCTCGGCCCACTGTTAATCCAAGACACAAACTCATCCATGAGCCTGCGGACTTCGTGGTTTGACCCGGGAGGTACGTAACTACCGGCTACAGCCTGATGCGACCTGTATCGGCCCGGCACATTCCCCTCGTAAGAAATGCCTGCAGTGGTCAGTTCGTGCAGTTTGCAGATGAGCGGCTCCGTTATTTCGGTACTGGAAGTCCGGGCGATGTAGTTCATCACCTCCTCGGCGTTCCTGGCCTCGACCACTTCCCTGTCCCTGGAAGGAGGAAGCACCCTCCGGTCCGGGTTGCTGAGGATGTTCTCGACCTCATCGACTGTCAGGGTGGACCCTTCGATCCCGGTCGTCCCAGCTACGGCCCTGGCGATGTTGAGGGCGTTCAATCGCGCGTCCACGTCCGGGGGCAGAGGTAGGGCTTTGACCAGATCAGCGATGGCGTGGATGACCTGCGCCAACGCCACCAATTCGGGTGAATCCTGGTCAAGCCGCATCTCAAAGTTCACGTTCCAGCGAGGCATTCCGTCCCCTCTTCAAGAACAAAACTTGTTGCTTTCACTGACAATGTCACAGACTATGTCATTTGTAAACTGGCAGTTCTGAGTAGAAAATAAGACGTGTTACGCAGGTATTTCACTTGACAACGGTAATGACAGTGTCAATCCAGAATTGGGGCGGTTCACGGCCTGTTCATACGTGCCGAAATCCGTTGTGCACTACTCCAGGATGATTACGGTTCCGACAGCGGACCGCCCTTCGTTAAGAAGAGGCTCATCCAATCCTGGGCTCCGTGGCGGAGAGGGCGGGATTCGAACCCGCGGTTCCGGTTCCCCGGAACACGCGCTCTCCAGGCGCGCCCGTTCAACCACTCCGGCACCTCTCCTACGGTCCAACCCTACGGTACGCGAGTCAGGAATTGCCCTTAACGCGGACCGTACAGCCTGGCGGAGAGGGCGGGATTCGAACCCGCGATACCCGTAACGGGTATACCGGTTTTCGAGACCGGCGCTTTCAACCACTCAGCCACCTCTCCGGACCCAAAATTGTACCAAAGGCCAAGTTGACGTCACCGTTCGGCCAGGGCCGTCCGGCGGCTCAATTTGGCCTATTCAGGCAGTACTCCGGGTTGACACTTTCGAAACGCCATACTTAGCATTATCAAATCAGCCAAGTGCTCAAGTCGTCATTCGTACCTGCTCAAAACCCATGAAACCGAACGTGTCCCACGTCTCCGTCGGACCACGTAAACGTCCTGTTTTGTCCAATCCCGATTCAGCCGTGGCAGTAGCCGACCCGCGTCCGGAGGAGGTCGGGTCAGCAGAATGATGGACGCCTGTACGGGTGTCATCCTGGCCGCCGGCAAAGGCGCCAGGATGAAGTCCCGCATTCCCAAAGCCCTGCACGAACTGTGCGGGGCGCCCATGCTCAGCCACGCGGCTGCGGCCATTCGAGACGCAGGCGTCAGCCGGGTTGTGGTGGTGGCGGACCCGCTGACGGCCGAGTCTCCGCAACTGGCGGCCGCCGCCGGAAACGACGCCGGGATCGCCGTTCAGTCCGAACCGCTCGGCACGGCTGACGCGTTGTTGGCTGCACAGGCGGTGTGCGAAGGGTCCGACCGTGTCCTGGTAGGCGCCGCCGACATGCCCCTTGTCAGACCTTCTTCGGTCTCTCGCCTCCTGGCGGAGCACAGAAATATGGGCGCGCTAATGACCGTGCTTACAGCCCGCGTGGACTCCCCTGATGGGATGGGCAGAATTCGCAGGAATTCCGCAGGCCAACCGGTCGCCATTGTCGAGGAGACTGAAGCGGACGAAGAGACCCTCGGAATCGGTGAGGTCAACACCAGTTGGTACTGCATTGCGTCGGAGTGGTTGTGGAGTTCGCTCGAGAGGGCGAGGTTTTCGGCCAACGGCGAAAAGTATCTGACAGACCTGCTTGAGATGGCCGCCCACGAGGGCTCGGTTGTTGCCGTCGAGGTGGAGGATTCCGCGGAGGCAACGGGGGTAAATGACCGCAGCCAGTTGGCCGTTGCAGAGGGACTGATGAGGGACCGCATACGGGCTCGATGGATGCAGGCAGGGGTCACACTCAAGGACCCAGGCACGACCTACATCGACGTGCACGCGGTTCCGGGTCCTGACAGCGTCGTATACCCGGGTACCCACATCCTTGGAAACACCCAAATCGGCAAGGAGTGTCACGTCGGCCCCGGCTCGTGGCTAAAGGACTGTAAGGTGGGAGACGGTGCGAAAGTGATCAGTTCCCACTGTGAAGACGCAGACATCGGTTCCTTTACGTCCGTCGGCCCATCGAGTCGACTACGCCCCGGCGCGAAACTCGGCGATGGCGTTGTGGTCGGGAACTTCGTTGAGATCAAGAACAGCGTGGTCCGCACCGGCACCCACATCGGCCACTTCAGCTACGTGGGCGACGCAGAAGTCGGGAGCGACGTGAACATCGGCGCCGGCACAGTGACTTGCAACTATGACGGAGAGAACAAGCACAAGACAATCATCGGCGACGGAGCGTTCATCGGTTCCGGCGCCATGCTGGTTGCGCCGGTCCGCATTGGTCGCGGCGCGCGCACCGGCGCGGGGGCCGTGGTGACCAAAGACGTCCCGGCCGGCGAATTGGTCGCCGGCGTTCCGGCCCGCAGATTAGACAAAAAACCACTCGACAGGAGATAGGTGACCCCAATGACAAATCTCGAAGAACCTGGATGCAGTACGAGCGCCGGGGTGGACCCGGATGATACGGGCGCCGCGGCCGGGGGCGAACGACAATGACCTCCGAGGCGTGGCTACCCTGGGCCGTAGTGGGCCTGTGTACATTCGCCGGCTTGATGATAAGCATGGCGATGACCGTGTACAGCCAGACGATCAACGGACTGGCTGCCGTTGGGCAGACTAACGACGGGCTGGATACCGAGGACCCGCCAGTACTGGACGAAGGCGTAGGGGTCTTTGGAAACGCGCTGCGCGTTGGGAGCCTGCTGGCGGGCGCAGCGGCGTTTACCGTGGCGTTGGACGGAACGCTGGCGATGGTTAACGCAATCATCGTCGGGAGCAGCGCCAGTCTGGGCATAGGCGCCGCAACGGGGGCGGTGTCCTCGGCAATCGGCAACCGTTTCCGAGACCGTCTCAGGCCGGTGTTCGCCCCGGTCGCATTTGTGTTGAGGGTGGGCGCCCTGCTGTCCGGCGTCTCGCTGATTTCCGCCGCAGTAACGGGTCGAAAACCCGGCGCGGCGGCCAGCGACGAAGAGGTCAGCGCCGCGCTGCTCGAGAGCCTGGACAGGCTCGAGGCGGCGCGGATTCCGGAGGGACAGGAAGAGCTCCGCATGATTCGCGGTGTCTTGCGAATGGACTCGGTCAAGGTGCGTGAGATCATGCGGCCGCGCGTCGATATGGTCGCCGCTACGGTCGACTCCGATCTGGAAGCGGTCACCGAGTTGATGGCAGTGGGCGGGTACAGCAAGATCCCCGTCTACGAAGACTCGATCGACAACGTGACAGGCGTCCTGTATGCGCGGGACCTGCTCCGAGCCCGCGATGACGGGAACGGCAACGCGGCAAGCGTTCACAGCCTGGTCCGACCGGCCATGTTCGTGCCGGAGTCCCAGAACCTGGAACGCCTTTTGCAGGAATTCCAGGAGCGGCGGACCAGCATCGCCATTGTTGTGGACGAGTATGGAGGTGTGTCCGGCCTGGTCACGGTGACGGACCTGATAGAGGAGATCGTCGGTGAACTGATCGACGAGTTCGACGTTGAAGAGCCGGAGGTGCAACGCATCAGCGACTCCGAGTCTCTTGTGGACGCACGGGCATCTATCGACCTGCTCAACGAAAAGCTGGGCACGGAAATTGAGGCGGAAGGATTCGACACCGTCGGCGGGCTTGTCTACCGGGAACTGGGCAAAATGCCATCTAACGGTGACACAGTCCAGGTGGACGGCCTGGTGATAACGGTCCAGTCCACCATAGGCCGCCGCATTCACCGCGTCCGCGTGGGCCGGGCCGGCTAGTCCCCGGCAGCCGCCCGACTCCCGCCGGAGCGTAGTCTTCATAGGTCACTGGCGTCGCTTGGATCAAACGCAGGCCAGTTGACCATCCTGGTCGTAGAGGCCCGGGCTGGGGTGTTCAGGCGGACCGGAAGTAATCTGGGCAGCTAAGCCCAGGCAAAGCGGACCCGGCGCGGCTTCCAGGCTCCAGAACTGGGCGACCGGTCTGGCAGATTCACGCGATTGCCGGAGCGCCGGTGCCCGGGTAGCGCGGACAGCGAAAGTCGTAAGTCGTTTAACCGTCGCCCGTCAACACCAGGCAGCCGCTCCACGGAATCGAGCCCTCGCAGCGGCCCGGCAGCGGTTCACCAGCCGAACGGTTTTGAAGGCCCGAACGGGCTCGGAGCAATATCCCTTACCCCTGAAGCCGGGAATCATAGTGAGCTGTCGCGCAGAGGCTAATGATCCAGCAAAAGAAAAGCGCCCCGGCGAATACCGGGGCGCTTTCAGGTTTATCCGCTATGAGGTCTTGCGACCGGTTAGTCGGGGTCCTTGTTCACCATCACGAACGGGGCGTAGAGCACGGTGCCCTTGTCACCTCGGGCCTCCAACTGCAGGGGACCGCTGTTGTGCCAGGCGAATGGGTATTCGTCCGGATTTTCGGGAACCTCGAGGACGTTCAGGCCGATTGTCGCGCTAATTGCGCCGGCCCCGTTTGCCTGGCCGACTTCGACCGGGAATGTTGACCCGCGAGCCTTCCCCTGGTCCCACTCGACTATCGTCGGGAGGTAGGTGCCGGCGGTCGGGATGCGTACTCGAAGCGTGACCATTTCACCAGCGACGAACCCTGCGCCCAAGACTTTGGCGTAGGAGTGACCGCCTGGGACACCGTCGTCGACGAGTTCGATGAATCCGGGAATGCCGCTTCGCTCATCGAGAATCAGGAGCGCGGCATTCTTGCCGTCGACGCCATCCGCGCCATCTGCGCCCGGGGCGCCTTGTTCACCCTGTATGCCCTGCACGCCCTGTTCACCTTGAGGGCCAGGGTTGCCTGGCTCACCTGGGGCGCCGGGGTCTCCCGGCTCACCGGGGGCGCCGGGGGCGCCGGCAGCGCCGGGTTCTCCGGGTGCGCCTGGCAGTCCTGCCTTTCCAGGCAGGCCCGGCTCTCCAGGAGGTCCTTGAGGTCCGGTACACGCGAGAAGGGCCACCAGCAAAGTAGTCGCAAGAATCAGGAAAAAGGCAGCGAACCTTTTTTGGAACAGACCATTCATTAGGCCTCGTCCTCCGTATCGTCCATCAGTTCCCCACAGGACTTCAAATGCCCGAGAATTACGCGCTCAGCCTGGTTAGGACCTGGTTAAATTTTGATTTTGATTAAGCGCGCGCTAAGCACCCTTACAAGAGGGGCTACGGCGCCCATCATATTCTTCGCATTTCGGCCATGTCAAGGAGAGATGCCACGTACTTTGGGGCACTTCAACCCCGTTTAACACCCAGTTTGCAGGCCGTCGTCCAACCTTAAACGGGCCACCTGCTGCCCACCCCTGTCGTCCGCCGGGGCAACAGGCAGGCCCGCGGACCGACTCAGACCGGTCGGCGTGCTATCATTTGACTTGCGAAATACGAGTGAATACAGCAAAGAGCCAGGCTGCGCGGGGCGAAGCGCCCCCTTGGCGTAACAGCCATAGATAGATACGGAGATTCCCTGACACCTTGGACCAGTCCACACGCGCGGCCGTAATTGAGGAGAACCGAAACCACCCAACTGACACCGGGTCCCCTGAAGTCCAGATTGCTATTCTTACCGCCCGAATCAACGAGTTAACCGAACATTTTCGACGGCACAGGCATGATCAGGCCGGCCGCCGGGGACTGCTCAAACTCGTGGGCAAACGTCGCCGGCTCCTCAACTACCTGAGCCGGGAAGACGTCAACAGGTACCGCACACTGATCAACAGGCTGGGCCTTCGCAGGTAACCAGAACGCTCCGGCATCGGAGCGTTCTTTTTTTGTTCATGCGGCCTCTTCCCCCAGGGAGAGCGTGCGCAAATTTTGGAGACAACGAAAAACATGATTTCTAAGTTTGAAATGGAGCTGGGCGGGCAAGTGCTCGAACTGGAAACGGGCCGCATTGCCGGACTGGCCGGCGGCGCCGTGACGGCAAAATACGGAGACACATTCCTGCTGGTCACCGCCACGGCGAGCAAGAAGCCGCGCAGCGGCATCGACTTCCTTCCCCTGACTATCGACGTAGCTGAAAAGGCGTATGCGGCGGGCAAGTTGCCCGGCGGCTTTTTCAAAAGGGAAGGAAGGCCAGGCACAGAGGCGATTCTGAATGGCCGGTTGATCGACCGGCCGCTGCGCCCCCTATTCCCCAAGAATTACCACAACGAGGTGCAGATCATCGTGACCGTCATGGCGTCTGACATGGTGCACCCGTATTCGCCCATCGGCATCATCGGCGCGTCGGCGGCGCTCGCAATTTCGGACATCCCCTTCGACGATCCGATAGGCGCATGTGTCATCGGCCTGCTGGACGGGGAACTCGTCGTCAACCCGACGTACCAGGACCTCCAAAACAGCCAGCTCGACCTCACGGTCGCAGGCACCGACGACGCCATCATGATGGTCGAAGCCGGCGCGAACTTCGTGTCCGAAGCCGTCCTCCTGGATGCCCTGCAACTGGCGCAGGAAGTCAACGGGACCATCGTGGAGCAGATCCGCGAAATGCAGGCAAAGGTCGGGAAGACCAAGCTGCCCGCACCTGAAACCACGCCGGAGTTGAAGGCGGCGGAATCGGCCGTTCGCGCGCACGTGGGCGACCGTATCAAGGAAGCGCTGGCCGGGTCCGGAGACAAGACGAGCAGGCAATCCGCCGTCGATGAAGCGATGGACGAGGCGATGGAAGCGCTGTCCGGAGACCACGACGCGGTCCACGTGCAGTCGTCTCTTTGGGACCTTGAAAAAGAGGCCGTTCGAGGAGCCATTCTCGACGAAGGGCGGCGGACGGACGGACGGGCCCTGGAAGATATCCGCACACTGGCTTCCGAAGTTGGATACCTCCCGCGAGTGCACGGGTCAGCAATCTTCGCCCGGGGTGAGACCCAGGTTGTGAGCACCGTGACTCTCGCATCTCTCGGCGAACGCCAGCGAATCGACTCGCTGAGCCCTGAGACGGAAAACTACTTCATGCACCACTACAACTTCCCGCCCTACTCGACGGGGGAGACCGGACGGTTCGGTTTCACCGGGCGGCGGGAAGTCGGACATGGCGCGCTAGCCGGGCGAGCCCTGGCTCCCGTACTTCCCAACCAGGACGATTTTCCCTACACGATCCGCGTCGTCTCGGACATTGTCAGTTCCAATGGGTCCACTTCGATGGCAAGCGTGTGCGGGGGAACGCTCTCCCTCATGGACGCCGGCGTGCCGATAAGTGCGCCGGTCGCCGGGATCGCCATGGGGCTCATCACCGGCGAGGACGGCAATTACGCGGTCCTGACCGACATTCAGGGAGCCGAAGACCACACGGGCGACATGGACTTCAAGGTCGCCGGCACGGCCGAAGGTGTGACGGCCCTGCAGATGGACATCAAGGTCAAGGGAATCAACTTCAAGGTAATGGAACAGGCCCTCGAGCAGGCCCGCACCGCCAGGTTGAAGATCCTCGACCACCTCACCGAGACCATCGACGAGCCCAGGGAAGAACTGAGCGAGTTTGCTCCCAGGATGGTGACGTTCAAGGTGCCGACGGACAAGATCGGCGCCATCATCGGTCCCGGCGGAAGCGTCATTCGCGGCATGATCGAAGAATTCGGTGTGACCATCGACGTCTCCGACGACGGCACGGTGGTCATCGGTTCGCCAGACCAGGTAAACGCCGACAAGACGAAAGAGCAGATAGACCTGCTGACGCGCGAAGTTGAGGTCGGCGCCGTCTACAAGGGCAAGGCAGTCCGGCTCATGCCGTTCGGGGCATTTGTACAGATACTCCCCGGCAAGGACGGCCTGGTCCACATAAGCGAGCTTTCGGAGCACCGCGTCCCGGATGTTGAGTCCGTGGTCAAGATTGGCGACGAGCTGGAGGTCATGGTCATCAACATCGACCACATGGGCAGAGTCGATCTCTCGGCCCGTGCGGTAATTGAGAAGGCAAAGGGCATCGAGCCCGAGTTCGGCAGTCCACGCGATCGACGCGGCGGGGGCGACCGTAACGGCGGCGGCCGGGGCGGAGACTTCCGCGGAGACCGACGCGGCGGCGGACGGGACCGGCGAGACAACGATGGCGATTTCCGGCGTGATCGAAGAGGCGGCGACTTCCGGCGCGACCGGCGAGGTGGCGGCGATAACTTCCGGCGAGAGAGACGCGACGGTGACTACCGCGGAGAACGGCGCGGCGGACGCGATCGCAGAGACGGTGACGGCGACTTCCGCCGCGACCGACGCGGCGGCGACTTCAGGCCGCAGAGAGAGTCACGTCCCCGCAGGCGGGTTGGCGGCGACGGCGGCGGTTACCAACGCGGTCGGGACCGGTTCTCCGACGACGACTAAGCGTTACCATTTTCCCGCCAAACATGTGTGCCGGCGTCCCGGCGGGAGGACAAAACAGTGGCTGAAATCAATGTAGCCGTTAACGGCATCATGGGTCGCATGGGGTCCACGGTCCTGGGCGCGGTTGCCGCAGAGCCCGGCATGACGCCGGTGGGCGGGTCGGACCTGCTCGCCGGCGCCGGTACTTCGATTCCCCTGCCCGACGGGTCCGGCTCCGTCCCGGCATTCAATAACCTTGGAGACCTTCTCGACTCCGTCGCTGTCGACGTTGTGGTCGACTTCACCAACGGCGAGGCAGCGGCCGCGGCCATGACCACCGCAATTGAAGGCGGCGTGCGCGTCGTCTCGGGCTCGACAGGCATTTCTGCTGACGACCTCGAACGCGCCAGGGCGCTTTCATCGGAGCGGGGCGTCGGAGTTATTTCGGCGTCGAACTTTGCGCTGGGAGCAGTCCTGCTTGGGCACCTGGCGGGCATCGCGTCTCAATACTTCGACTATGCTGACCTCCTGGAGTGTCACCACGAAGCCAAGGTTGATGCGCCATCCGGTACCGCGCTCTCCATCGCGGAATCGATGGCGCGGGGCAAGGGCGGTCCGTTCACCTCATCCAACACGGAGAAGGAGACGTTGGCCGGAGTACGAGGCGGGGTGTACAGCGGAATAAACGTCCACAGCGCGCGCATGCAAGGGAGGGTGGCGCGCCACGAGGTCGTATTCGGAGCGCAGGGCCAGACCCTGACCCTCATACACGACTCGATCGACCGCGGCTCATTCATGCCGGGCGTCGTCACGGCAATCAGGCACGTCATGACGCTGGACGGCATGGTTGTAGGCTTGGACAAAGTCCTGGGGCTGGCGGACTAACGCGGGCTACCCGCCGCAAAAGGCCGCCCGCTTCCAACTGCGTGTGGCTTATCCTTATTGAATGCGCGATTCAGATTGACGCGCCAATTTCGCGGACAACGGACCAATGGACACAAGTGACCTGAACATCGCCATCGTGGGCGCCACAGGCGCAGTCGGACAGGTAGCCCTGCAACTACTAGAGGACCGCTCCCATCCCAAAAAGCGGCTGCTGGTGATGGCCTCCAAGCGTTCGGCCGGTAAACGACTGCCCTACGACGGGGGTGAACTGACGGTCATCGAAGCGACTCCGGACGCGTTCGAGGGTGTCGACGCGGCCTTCATATCGGCATCGTCTGCAGTGAGCCGGGAACTTGCTCCAGAGGCGGTCAAGAGAGGCGCCATCGTGATCGACGACGGCAGCGCATTTCGCATGGAACCGTGGGTGCCCCTTGTGGTACCCGAGGTGAACGGCGAAGACGTCGAATGGCACCAGGGCGTGATTTCCATCCCGAACTGCACGACCACACCCCTGGTAATGGCGCTCAAGGCGCTCGACGGGGTAGCAGCCATTGAACGGGTGACCGTGGCCACCTACCAGTCGGTCTCAGGTACCGGCGCAGCGGCCCAGGTGGAGCTGACCGACCAGTCCAGGGCGATGTTGGCCGGGGAATCGTACGAACAGAAGGTCTACCCGCACCGCATCGCCTTCAACGTGTTGCCGCAGGTGGACGATTTCCTGGACGACGGCTACACCGTTGAAGAGCAGAAGATGCTCAATGAGTCACGCAAGATCCTGCACATGCCGGACCTGCCGATGTCTTCCACCTGCGTGCGGGTTCCCGTGCAGGTCTCGCACAGCGAAGCGGCCCACGTCGAGTTCGAACGGCCGGTTTCCGCAGGCGAAGCGCGCGAGGCTATGCGGCGCTTCCCCGGCGTTGAGATCGTAGACGACCTGCAAAGTAGCGGCTACCCTATGCCCCACCACGCGGAAGGCCGCGATGAGGTATTTGTCGGACGAATAAGGGAAGATGCGTCCCATCCAAGGGGCATCGTCCTCTGGCTGGCGTGCGACAACCTGCGCAAGGGCGCAGCGTTGAACGCCCTGCAAATACTGGAAGAGGTGATTAGGCGGGAATGCCTGAGGCCGGCGGCTCTTACCGCCGCGGCCGCGTACGGGGGTAATGATCGAAATGGCTGAACCAGGCCGGTTGCTGACAGCAATGGTTACTCCGTTCACCGAAGACGGAGAAGTGAATTACGACAGGGCGCGAGCGCTCGCCCGCGGGCTGCTGGACTCCGGCAGCGACGGGCTCGTGATCGGCGGGACGACCGGTGAGGCGCCGTCGATGAACGACGAAGAACGCCTGCGGCTGTTCGCTGAGGTGAAAGAGGAAATCGGCGAACGCGGCGCCGTTGTCGCCGGTACAACCGACAACAACACCCGCGCTTCGATCGCGTTGTCGAAAGAGGCGGAAAAGGTGGGCGTGGACGCTCTTTTGCTGACCGTCCCTGCGTACAACAAACCGCCGCAAGAGGGCCTGGTCCGCCACTTCAAGGCCATCGCCGAAAGCGTTTCCATTCCGGGCATCCTTTACAACGTGCCCAGTCGCACGTCCCTGAACATGGAAGCCACTACCACTCTGAGGCTCGCGGAGGTCGACAACATCATCGGTGTCAAGGAAGCCTCCAGCATGCCCGACCAGATCACCTACATAATCGACGGCGCGCCGGACGGTTTCCAGGTGTGGAGCGGCAACGACAACGAGACGTTTTCGATCATGTGCACCGGCGGTTACGGGGTGGTCAGCGTCGCCTCCAATATCATCGGACTGCAGATCAAGCACATGATGGGCCTCATCCTGGAAGGCGAGATCGAAAGCGCTGCGAAAGAGCATCGCCGGATGCTGCCGATCTTCAACGCCTTGTTCTGGGTCACCAACCCGATACCGGTCAAATACGCTGTGAACCGCGCTGGCTTCGACGCCGGTATGCCCCGCCTGCCAATGACCGAGGCGGACGAAGATTTCAGGGCGCGCTTCGACCCGGTGATGGACCGCTACGAGGTAGATCTCCCGGTCTGAGAGGGTGTCCAAAAGGCATTGGGATGCGCAGACCCGCGCAACTTCTCCCAGACACGCTCTCAGACGACCACTCGTAGGGGCGCCTCTTGTGGCATCCGTTCCAACTAATTCGCTTTTGCCGAGCTTGGGGTACGTCTGAAACACTTGCGATTGGCATATCTTGGGGTGCGGACTAGCACCAGTCCTGGTGGCGTCGGGAGGATCGCATCTGCCGGCACGCCTGGGGCGTGGATGCGAGTCCTGCGGGATGGCCGGATGAAGCCCAGTCTACGTCCCTGCTCCACGAAGATCTTCACTGGGTCCCTGCCTTCATAGGCATACTGGGGCGCATACTGCACCAGCAGACCAATGGACACATCGAACGGGTTAACTCCGGCCTTGTGGGCTATCTCAAGTCTCATCGATTGAAGTACCTGCGAGATGATCAACGTCGCCCATATCTGTTGCAGGATCACCACCCTCTTGGCAGACCACAGAAGACGCAGCTTGAGGTGCTGCTTGACCAGTGCGAGCGCCATCTCGATGTCCCACCTGCGAGCGTAGACCTCGGCCATGCTTGTAATCGAGAACGTATGGGGATCCAGGACGTTGGTGATGTAGCGGCGAACGGTTTTGCCCTGTTTGAAGGTCACCAGCCGAACGGCGTGTTTGGCCCGGTCGGCACGGTGCGCTCCCAGCCACACGATGCCATCGAAGACATCGCCTCGCTGATAGAAGACGTGGACGACCTCGTAGCTGGTCTTCGCTCTCAGCCTGCTCAGCCAGTGGCAACCTTTGTCTGTGAGCCAGTCAAACCAGGCGAAGCCGAAGTATCCCAGGTCCGCCACCACCAGCGTTCCCGCCGGTAAGTCTGCCGCCAAATCTCGCGCCAGCACCTTCTCGTTCTGGCGTGGGTTCGGCTGAAACCTGACGGTCCTCCACTGCTGGCTTCTCAAATCAAACACCCCGGACAGCTTGCCGGGGAGGAGACAGCTATCGCCTTCAGGGACCTTTCTCAAAGCGGGCAGGGTCCTAGACACGGCGTCCAGTGTGCTCTCGTCTATGCACACAACATCCCCGGCGAAGGGCGCCAGTTTCTCCGACACCACACCCTTGAGTCGTTCCGCCAACACGTTACTGATCTGCTCGAAGAGCATCTCCAGCGGCTTGGTTCCCGCGCTGTGGAGCCGCTTGTAGACTGCCTGATCCGTAACCTCGAACCTCGGGAAGAACCAGAGTTGGCGTTCCGAGATAAGACGCCAGATCGACAGTTGGCTGCCAAAGCCTCTCAGGACGCAGACCAGCAGTCCCGCCCACAGAGCCATAGCAGGCAGGATGCGCGGCCTGCCGACGCCCTGGACTTCGTGATCCGGCTCCATGTCCTCCAGGCATTCCCGAATGAACTTCTCAATGTTCCCTACCGTCTCTGAACCGGCTATGGCTGTACTGGACATCTCTCGACATTCCTCCTCTGAGTAGTCATGTCCTTCTACTACTCGGAGGTGTCCTACCCAAAGGGTAGAAAGGTCCCAATATCAATTAGTTGGAACGGATGCTCTTGTGGGCGCCTGAGGGGGTGGGGCGCGGCTACTGACGCGATGCCATTTCGTGATCGGTTAGGGACGAATTAGACAACCGCTGAGACTGCCTGCCCGGTCGATTCGGCCAGGCAATCCGCGGCACCCAGGCTACCGGTACCGCCCGGCCGTCAGGCCGCCGCGCCGTTGTCGTTGAAGAACGGGCGCAGCATCATAGTTTCCTCGCGCCTCGGGCCGGTCGAGATGATGCTTGCGGGGATGCCGAGCAACTCTTCAAGCCTGAGAACGTAGGCACGCGCCCCATCCGGCAGGTCGGCCGGGTCTGTAAGGCCGCTCGTAGAGCCGGTCCACCCTGGAATCTCTTCGTATACCGGCTTGCACCTGTCGAGTAACACGGCGTCCACCGGAAACCGGTCGATCTCCTGGCCGTCCAACTCGTACGCGACGCACACTTTCAGCGACTCGAAGCCGTCGAGAATGTCCAGCCGCGTAACGATCATGGAGTCGAACCCGTTAACCCGCACCGAGTAGCGGCCGGCCACCGCATCGAACCACCCGCAACGCCTGGGGCGGCCGGTGGTGGCGCCGAACTCCCCGGCCTTCTGGCGGATCTCCTCGCCGACCTCGTCGTCCAGTTCGGTAGGAAACGGCCCGCTTCCGACGCGCGTGCAGTATGCCTTGAAGACGCCTGCGACGCCGCCAAAGCTGCGAGGGCCGAGGCCGGAGCCGGTCAGCGTGCCGCCAACCGTGGGGTTGGACGACGTCACGTACGGGTAGGTGCCGTGGTCCAGGTCCAGCAGCGCCCCCTGCGCGCCTTCCATGATGACGTTTTCGCCGTCCGCCAGGGCGTCGCCGATGATGTCCTCGGTCCGGCGAACATAAGGCGCAAGGGCACTCGCCCATCGCTTTGTCTTTTCGAACACCTCTTCGAGGTCGATGGGCTCGCCGCCGTAGATTTTTGTGATGATCTCGCTCTTGTGGGCCACGATGTCCGGCAACCGCATCAGCAGGTCTTCTGGGTCCAGCAATTCACCCATCCTCAACCCGGCGCGGCCCACCTTGTCCACGTACGCCGGACCGACGCCCCGCCCCGTTGTCCCGATGGCGCCCTGGCCGCGCCGCTTTTCTTCCAACTGGTCCAGGGTGATGTGGTACGGCATGATCACGTGGGCGCGGTCGCTTACTCCCAGGTTGCCGGGCAGTCCTGCGTCCCGGGCCATCTCGATCTCTTCGATCAGCACTTCCGGGTCGACTACCACCCCGTTGCCGATGAGGTTCATGGTGTGCGGCCAGCAGATGCCGGACGGTACGAGGTGGAACTTGAACGTGCCGAACTCGTTAATCACGGTGTGCCCGGCGTTGTTTCCGCCCGAGTACCTTGAAACGACGGACGCGTCCTCGGCCAGGAAGTCGATGATCTTCCCTTTTCCTTCGTCGCCCCATTGGGCGCCTATGATTGCGTACGCAGGCATGAGCCTCTCGAACGGCGCGCGTATCGGCCCGGGCGAATTGGCGACCGGGCCGTACGGAAAAACATTTCCAAGGGCTGAATTATAGCAGCGGGCAATTCGATCCACGGCCTGGACGTCGCCCGTTTTCCGGGGTCCCATTCGCCAGGATTCAACGGCTCCCGAAACAGCCTGCGAAGTTATGAGCGGGGGCGGCTCAGAGCACCCTGCGTTATCTGGTTCCTGGTCCCGGCGCGGTTCGCGGGCGCGCGTGCGCGAAAATTCAGGGGTTGGAGTGGCGTGAAATGTTGACCGGCCTGAGCGGATTGTTTAACATTTCTAGTCTGCCCCGCTTTTGTTGGGGCCTGTTGCGTGGGGCTTTTCCTGCCCCGGGCTACTCAGCACCTTAACAACCGAAGATCGATTCCGCATTTTCCGAGTCTATGTAGTTGGTTCCTTAATGTGGGCCAAGCTACTAAGGGCGCATGGGGGATGCCTTGGCGCTAAGAGCCGAAGAAGGGCGTGGCAAGTCTGCGATAAGCCTCGGTTAGCTGGCTAGCGAGCTTAGCCGGGGATTCCCGAATGGGGAAACCCGTCCGCCTTAGGGCGGTCACGCATGCCATGAGGTATGCGAGGTAAGTGGGGGAACTGAAACATCTAAGTACCCCGAAGAATGGAAATCAACCGAGATTCCCTGAGTAGTGGCGAACGAAAGGGGAACAGCCCAAACCACCGGTGCCTAACGGCTGGGGCCTGAGCCCCGGTGGTGTTGTAGGGCGCAGTTGGAAGGTCCCCAGATCTTCCAGGGAGTAAGAAATCATGAATCTAGCCGAACAGTCCTGGAAAGGCCGGCCGCAGAGGGTGATAGCCCCTTAGGCGAAAGGTTCTTGACTCCCGTCTGTGTTCCTGAGTACCACGGGACACGTGAAATCCTGTGGGAAGCTGGGGGGACCACCCTCCAAGGCTAAATACTCTTGGCGACCGATAGCGTACTAGTACCGTGAGGGAAAGGTGAAAAGCACCCCGAGAGGGGGGTGAAAGAGAACTGAAACCATGTGCCTACAAACCGCAGGAGTACGTCAAGAACGTATGACTGCGTGCCTATTGAAGAATGAGCCGACGAGTTACTTTGCGTAGCAAGGTTAAGGCGTTTTGCGCCGGAGCCGAAGCGAAAGCGAGTCTGAACAGGGCGAGCAAGTTGCGCGGAGTAGACCCGAAACCGTGTGAGCTACCCATGGCCAGGCTGAAGTCCCTGTAACAGGGGATGAAGGGCCGAACCCGTTGAAGTTACAAATTCATGGGATGAGCTGTGGGTAGGGGTAAAATGCCAAACGAACACGGAGATAGCTGGTTCTCCCCGAAATGCATTTAGGTGCAGCCTCGGGGGTTACTTTACGGAGGTAGAGCACTGGATGGGTAAGGGGGCGTGAGCTTACCAACCCCAACCAAACTCCGAATACCGTAAAGGGCACCCCGGGAGTGAGACAGTGAAGGATAAGCTCCATTGTCGAAAGGGAAACAGCCCAGATCGCCGTCTAAGGTCCCAAAGTACATGCTAAGTGTGAAAGGGAGTGGGGTTGCAGAGACAGCCAGGAGGTTGGCTTAGAAGCAGCCACCCTTGAAAGAGTGCGTAATAGCTCACTGGTCAAGGAACCCCGCACCGAAAATAAACGGGGCTCAAGCATGTCACCGAAGCCGCGATTCCAGACCGTTCTGCGGTCCGGGAGGTAGGGGAGCGTTCCCAGGGCGTTGAAGTCGGACTGTGAAGTCCGGTGAAGCGCTGGGAAGTGAGAATGTCGGCATAAGTAGCGTCAATTCTGGTGAGAATCCAGAACGCCGAAAGTCTAAGGTTTCCTACGCTACGCTGATCGACGTAGGGTTAGGCGGGCCTAAGGAGTAGCCTAAAGGCGAATCCGATGGACAGCTGGTCAAGATTCCAGCCCCGCACTGGCCTCCGTTTGAGATGGCGGGGGGACGCGGATTGGTAGGTGCCGCATGCCTATTGGATATGGCGTGTGACTGCCCGTATGTGAGCCCTGGAGGTTAAAAGATCCAGGGCGTTCGAGCTGAGGGGCGGGCGGACCCTGTGGTACTCCACGGGGAACGGCACTGATCCCTAGCCGCCAAGAAAAGCCTCGCCATCGAGGAGCCAGAGCGTCCGTACCGTAAACCGACACTGGTAGACAGGGGTAAGCGCCCCAAGGCGTTCGAGACAACCGTCGTTAAGGAACTCGGCAAATTGACCCCGTAACTTAGGGAGAAGGGGTGCCTCATGGGTATTAAAGCTACGCGCCCAAAGCCCTTGAGGCCGCAGATAACAGGCTCAAGCGACTGTTTACCAAAAACACAGGTCCGTGCTAAAGCGAAAGCTGATGTATACGGGCTGACGCCTGCCCAGTGCCGGTAGGTTAAGGGGCGGAGTGCAAGCTCCAAACCGAAGCCCCGGTGAACGGCGGCCGTAACTATAACGGTCCTAAGGTAGCGAAGTCCCTTGTCGGGTAAGTTCCGACCCGCACGAATGGCGTCACGACTTGAGCACTGTCTCAACGACGGACTCGGTGAAATTGCAGGACCCGTGAAGATGCGGGTTACCCGCGGCAGGACAAAAAGACCCCGTGGAGCTTTACTGCAACTTGGCATTGGTTCGAAATTAAAACTGTGTAGGATAGGCGGGAGACGTTGAAGCCTGGGCGCCAGCCTGGGCGGAGTCAACCTTGAAATACCGCCCTTTCTTAGTTTTTGATCTAACCCCGGCGCAACCGGGGAACAGTGTCTGGTGGGCAGTTTGACTGGGGCGGTCGCCTCCCAAAGAGTAACGGAGGCGCCCAAAGGTCACCTCAGGCTGGATGGAAATCAGCTTAAGAGTGTATTGGCATAAGGTGGCTTGACTGCGAGACCTACAAGTCGAGCAGGGACGAAAGTCGGGCAAAATGATCCCACGGTACCGAGTGGAAGGGCCGTGGCTTAACGGATAAAAGCTACCCCGGGGATAACAGGCTTATCTCGCCCAAGAGTTCACATCGACGGCGAGGTTTGGCACCTCGATGTCGGCTCGTCGCATCCTGGGGCTGAAGGCGGTCCCAAGGGTCGGGCTGTCCGCCCGTTAAAGCGGCACGCGAGCTGGGTTCAGAGCGTCGTGAGACAGCTCGGTCTCTATCCGCCGTGGGCGTAGGACACTTGAGGAGATCTGCTCCTAGTACGAGAGGACCGGAGTGGACTGATCAATGGTGTGCCGGTTGTGGCGCCAGCCGCACTGCCGGGTAGCTACATCGGGAAGGGATAAGCGCTGAAAGCATCTAAGCGCGAAGCCCACTCCAAGATGAGGTGTCCCATCTGCCCTCGGGCAGAGTAAGGCCTCCGGGAGACTACCGGTTAGATAGGCCGCGTGTGTAAGGACGGTAACGTCCTAAGCTAAGCGGTACTAATCGGCCGAGGGCTTGGCCCACATTGAGGAACCGCTACGTGGGCTCGGAAATTGCGGAATCGACTTCTTGCAACCAGGCAACTCGCCCGGTTGTCAAAAACTCTTTGCGGGGTGGAGCAGTGGCAGCTCGTCGGGCTCATAACCCGAAGGTCGTAGGTTCGAATCCTACCCCCGCGACCACGACACCCTTCCCGCCTCGGACCGGCCGGTTTAGCGCCGGCGCCAGGGCGGGCTTATATTGTGGTCCCTTGGTGGTTGGAGCATGGTGGAACCACCCGTTCCCATCCCGAACACGGAAGTGAAACGCCATAGCGCTGACGATACTGCACTTGTGAGGGTGTGGGAAAATAGGTCACTGCCAGGGGGCTAATGTACTTGAAGAGGCCGGAACATTCCGGCCTCTTTTTTGTTGCGCCTGGCGGGATTCTTCGACGCTTGTGGTATCCTCGGCTCACCATCGCCTGGTGTCTGCCCGGCCCTGTCGATTCTCAGACGGAACCGCTCCTGTAACCGGCACTTCTTTGGGATTTTCGAATATGGCGCGTTATTTGCTGTCCAAGTTCGCATATTCCGTGATTATCGTACTGGTGATGATCACAATTGTATTCTTCGCGATGAAGTCGTTGGGGGATCCTCGACCCTCTATTATTTTCAGGAACGCTTACTACTCAAAGGAAGCATGGGACGCTTGGGGTGTGAGACTAGGCCTCGATGATCCAGTACTGAATCAATATGCATCCTGGGTCTTTGGGACGATTAAAGGAAACTACGGTTATTCGACTTGGCAGCATCGACCAGCGTCTAATGTCGCGGCAGAATACGCACCCGAAACGTTGAGACTCCTCCTGGGCGGCATCTTCGCGTCTGTCGCATTCTCGGGTTTGACTATGTTGCTCTTCTTGAGCCTCCTTGGGCCAAAGCTTGACTACGCGGCCAAGGCGCTAAAGAAGATTGGCCCAGCCGTTCCGGTCTTTCTCCTAGGAATCTTTCTCTTACTGGTATTTACTGAATGGACCGGATTGACATCCGCGATTAAACAACAGGGCTGGGACGATCGACTAATCCTCGCGTCAGTGACAGTGGGCATATTCATAGCATATGGCACCATTCGATTGTTGATACCTGCTGTGATGCGTGTCAGAGCTGAGGAATACAACGTAAATTCGAGCGAAACCCGCCAGGTCAAGGTTCCCTTGTTTTGGGCCCGAGTAGGCAAAGTAACACTGTCTAAACTGCTTTCTTACTCCCCGGTCTGGCTGCTGAGTCTTTTGACCGCCATAATCATCACTGAAATGGTATTCGTGTTGCCGGGGTTAGGGAGACTGGTCTTCTTTGCAGCGTACCTCTCAGATATTTGGTTGGCTTTCGCCGCAATTACTTGGCTAACTGCCGCCTACGCGGCGGCGTTGTTCGCGTCAGAATTCGTGAGAGTGATAATGGATCCTAGAATCCGGCGTGCCGCTTACCCTGAGGCTCCCGCCGAGCAATGATGGGCCATCGGCCGACCCAACCCCGTCTCTCCCCGTTGTTCACCATCCCACCAATCCACTATCATCGGGATCGCGTCCACACCCGCCAAATAAACCGGTCGCGCACACGAAGTCCAGCTAGGCAGACTTGAGCCGGAACGATTAGCTCTGGTCGGGCGCTGCACACTCACACACGCCGTCTTTTACGAACCACAGGCAATTCCCATGACTGACAACATCCGCGTAATCCACTACCTCAACCAGTTCTTCGGAGGCATTGGCGGCGAAGAGCACGCCAACGAACCTCCCCAGGCACAGGACGGTCCCGTAGGACCGGGACGGTTGCTCCATTCCACGCTCCAGGGTTCGGGCGGGTCCGTCGTCGGCACCATCGTGTGCGGCGACAACTACATCGTTGAGAACGAAGAGGCGGCCCTTAACGCCATCGGCGACGTTTTCGACCGCTACAAGCCCGACCTGGTAGTTGCCGGCCCGGCCTTCGACGCAGGTCGCTACGGAGTCGGCTGCGCGCTCGTATGCAGGGCGGCCACCGAACGCGGCATCCCGGCCGTCACCGGCATGCACCCCGAAAACACGGGCGTGCTGACACACCGGCTCCACATCACCGCCGTCCCCACCAGCACGGAGGCGTCCGGCATGCAGCCCGCCATTGCGGCCATGGCAAGACTCGGCCTCCGGATGGCGGCCGGGGAAGAACTCGGCTCTGCCGTGGACGAAGGCTACATACCCCGCGGCATCCGCAAAGAAAAGATTCACGACCTGAACGGCGCCGACCGCGCGTTCAACATGTTGATGGCCAGGGTCAACGGCGAGGAGTACTTATCGGAGGTCCTCGTGCCCGGCTACGAGAACGTCGCGCCGGCTCCGCCGATCAAGGACATGTCGAGCGCCAACCTCGCGCTGGTCACCAGCGGCGGCCTCGTGCCGAAGGGCAACCCCGACAACCAGGTAGGCGGACGGGCCCGGGACTTCTTCAGCTACTCGATCGACGGCCTGGACCGCCTCAGCACCGACGACTGGGAATCGGTGCACATGGGCTTCAGCACCGTTCATCTGAACACCATCGACCCCAGCTACGTCCTGCCCCTCCCCATCGTGCGAGACCTCGAGCAGGAGGGCACGATCGCCGGCGTATACCCCCACTTCCTCTCGACCACCGGCAACGGCACCCCGGTCACGACGGCCCGGCGCATGGGCTCGGAGATCGGCCAGGAACTGAGGGAGGCAGGGATCGACGGCGTGCTCCTTGTGGCCACCTGAGGGAGTTGTAATCGTTGCGGCGCAACGATGGCGAAAGAGATCGAGCGAGAGGGCATTCCGGTGGCCATGATGACCGCCCTGCCCGTTATCCCGCTTTCGGTGGGCGCCTCACGCGTGATAAGGGGAGTACGCGTGGAGCACGTGTGCGGCGACCCAAGGCTAACGCCGGAATTAGACCGGCGGCTGGGCCGGCGAATCGTAGAGACCGCGCTCGAAGCCCTGCAGACCGACGTTGACCAGCCGACACGGTTCGTCCCGCCCGAAGAGCCAGTCGCAGAGGTGGCAGCCAGTGCAGTATGAACGCGCTTCTTTCCCGGTAAGCGGCCTCGCCTCTGGAAGTCGCACGGAACTCCGGGACGGGGTCCTGCACGTTGACTGCGAGGAACTCGAGGCGCTGGCGCTCGAAGACCAGGACATCGTACGAGCGCGCGTCCAACTGGCGTCCCCAGGCGACTCGGCGCGCATCATCAACTGGCGAGACATCGTCGAACCGGCCGTCAAGGTCGACGGCCCGGGGACGGTCTACCCTGCCGTATTCGGACGACCGGTCGACCAGGTCGGCGAGGGCCGCACCAACCGGCTGGACGGCGTTGCGGTCGTCCAGTGCGCCGATCCGTCCGGTCTAACCTACGAAGAACGGACGTGGCCCCCGCTGCGCGCACCGGGCGCGTTCATCGACAAGTCGGGGCCAGGCGGCCAAAGGCCTTACGGCTGGCTCCACAACGTCTGCGTCGAACTCGAGACCCGCGACGGCCTGACCGGCGACGACTGGCACTCGGCTGTGGGCCGGGCCACGCTGAAAGTCGTCGACCGCCTTGCCGAGACCACGCTGGACGCGAATCCTGCCGACGTCGAAACGTTCGACACCTCGCCCGCTACAGACAAGGACGGCGTGGTGAACATCTTCGTACTCGCATCCGACGAGTGGTTCTGCGGCGCGCGGTCCGTCCTGGGGACGTCCGTCTACGGCCAGACCCGGCTGTCGGCCCCGTGGCTCCTCAGCCCCACTGAACTGTTCGATGGCGCCGTATACCACTCCGGCCACTCCGGCAGCACCTGGGCAATGACCAACAACCCGCTGGCCCTCAAGATGGCGCGGGAACACGGCGTGACGTGCAATTACATCGGAGTCATCGTCCAACGATCCAACTGGACTTTGCAGACGGAAAAGGACCTGATGGCAGACCGCCTGGCCCACCTTGCAAAGAGCCTGGGCGCGAAAGGCGCCGTCCTGACCACGGATATCCGGGGCCAGCGGTTCGTCGAGACTATATTGGGCGTACGCGCGTGCGAGCGCGCGGGCATACCCACCATCCTCCTGACGCAAGAAGAGGACAATGAAGACGGCACCGCCCCTCCCCTGCTGATGTCTGCGCCCGAGGTGGTGTCGGTCGTCAGCACCGGCACGGGCGGCCAGGAAGAGCCGTTCCCGGCGGTCGAAAGGGTTATCGGAGCGTTCGGTGACGCCAACGGCTGGGAAAAGGCGCAGCCCGGTATCCACGGCCAATACGGGCAGGCGTACTACAACGACCTGTACGGATTCGGGACCCAGGGGCGCATAGACTACTGACAATTTGGTTAAACTAACGGCGCGCATTCATGACCCAGGAGGTGTCGACGTGTCATTGATCAAAAGAAGTACGGGCCTTATGGCCCTTCTGGTGGCTGGATTGGTCGCATTCGCGGTCGCCTGCGGTGGGGAAACGATCGAACCGGGCGCGCCGCAGCAGCCGGAGGACCCCGTAGCCGGGGCCCCCGCAAAGCCTGCCGAGCCTGCACAACCAGCCGCCACGGCGATGCCCGCGATGGAAGCGAAACCTGCTGCCACCGCAATGCCGGCCGCGACCGCCATGGTCTCCAAGTCGGATGAAAGCATGATGATGAAGCCCTCCGGAGGCGGAACGCTGGTGGTAGGTATGACCAAGGTCGACCCGCCGATATTCCTGCCTTCACAGTCGGCATTCTCATCAGCCGTGTTCAACGCCTCTTCCGGCGTATTCGAAAGCCTGGTCAGGTACACGTACGTGCAGCCCCCCGAGTTGGGTGTCGAGAGTTCCGAGGGAATCGCGACCGACTGGGTATACGACATACCCAGCGGCACCATCACGTTCACTATCCGTGACGGCGTGATGTTCCACGACGGCTGGGGCGAATTGACTGCCGACGACATAGCGTTCAGCTTCAACGACGCCATCCGGGAAGACAGCAACTTCGGCCGCGCAGGCGAGCTCAAGCGCTACATGGACCGGTGGGAAGTCATAGACAAGAACACCGTCGTGCTGCACATCAAGGACGTGATAGACCCCAACTGGTGGCAGGCCCAGGCCCAGACCAACGGGAACCACGTTCCCCTGGTCAGCAAGAAGTTCTACGAAGAAAACGGGGAAGCCGCCGCGGTCACTTCCATGGTCGCGACAGGCCCGTTCCAGGTCCGCTCATGGGTCGGTGGCGAAGAGCTGGTCGCCGACGCGGTGAAGGACCACTGGCGCGGCGGACCGATCATCGACTCGATCCGGTACGTCGAACTTCCCGAGGAATCGACGCAACGTGCGGCATTCGAGACCGGAGACGTCCACATAATCCGGCCGTCGCTGAAGTTCATCAAGCCTACTCTCGACGCTGTGCCCGGCTCATACACTGTGCAGACAGACAGGGGCACGGGCCAGTCGATCATCTTCAGCGGGAATTACTACGCCGAAATCTGGCCCGACACCGGTGAGAACATCTTCCCCCGGGACGGATTCAAGCCTGATGCAGACCACCCGTGGATCGGTGACCCTTCGAATCCCGGGCAATACGAGAACGCCCGAAACATTCGCTGGGCGCTCGCCATGGCGATCGACCGGGAGTTGGTGAATGACGTAGCGCTCGACGGCCTCGGGTTCCCGACGTACACCAACGCCGGATTCCTGCCCGGAGACCCAGGCTGGAAAGACGAGTGGTTCATACCCTACGACACGGCCCGTTCGAAGCAATTGCTGGCCGAAGCAGGCGTGCCGGACTGCTTCCACATGGTCCTGCAGATCGCTCCCGACCTGCCGTCCCTGATCACTCCGGACGTGGGCAACGTGGTGGCGCAAATGTGGACCGAGCTTGGCTGTGACGTGGAGATCTCCAACGTCGCCTACTCGGCCAACCGGCCTCGCCTCGTGGACCGCTCCATGGACAACCCGTGGTTGATGCAGTCTGAATCGTACGGATTCCTCTACCAGTCGAAATTCCACTCAATGGTCCCGTCGGCAGGATTCAACTACGGCATCGAGTTGCCCAACGACGTGGCACAGCCGTGGTACGACAACCGCGAGATCATCAGCGAAAGCCAGTTGATTCAGAACAACGCTGTGGTGCAGGACTGGGTATCGCACGCACGTCTCGTGGCGCCGATAGTCCAGCGCGTCCTGTTCTGGACGGTCCGGCCCGAAGTGGTCGAGTGGACTCCGCACTTCGGCGGATTCAACTCACCCGAAACAGTGGTGCTGTCACAGTAATCACGACCGCAATCTCCAGCCGGCGCGCCCGGAGGCGCGCCGGCTGGGGCCAAGTAAACCGGGCAGGCGAATAACGCTGAGCGGAGTCCGCTTGGCGCCGGTGTTGAGACGCCTGTGTTGATTACCGAAAGTCCTCGGGTAGCCAGTATTCTCACGATTCAAAGAACGGCTCAAGGAATACGGCGCCATTGAGGATTTTCATAATCAGGCGGTCCATCTACATGGTGGTCGTGGTGTTCGCTGCGACTGCCCTTGTATTTGGACTGTCTCGCGTTACCGGAGATCCCAGGGACGTACTCCTTGACGAGTACACAAGCCTGGAACAGTACGAAGCTTGGGGAGAAAAGCTAGGCCTCGACAAGCCGCTGATTGTGCAGTACGGGATATGGGTAGGTAACGCCGCCCGTGGGGATTTCGGACAGTCTTTGGGCCACCGCACAAACTCTCTGGACGTCATACTTACGCGTATTCCCGCCACCTTGCAACTCACGGCTGGATCATTCGTCTTTGCGTTCATCGTAGGGGTGCCGCTCGGGGTATTCTCGGCCGTCCGCCGCGGCTCGGCGTTGGACTACAGTGGCCGCACTTTCGCTCTGTTCGGCCAGGCGTTGCCGCCATTTTGGCTCGGGATCATGCTTATTTTGATTTTCGCGGTCCGTCTCGGCTGGCTGCCGCCTTTTGGACGGGGAGGCATCGAACACTACGTACTTCCATCCATTACGCTGGGCTGGCTCGCCGCGTCCGGATTCCTGCGACTGATGCGGTCGGCGATGCTCGAGGTCCTCGACTCGGAGTTTGTGAAGTTCGCTCGATCGAAGGGAGTGAACTCCCAGCGAATAATTTGGAAGCACGCGCTGCGAAACGCCATGCTTGCTCCCCTGACATATGCCGGGCTTCTTCTGGCCGGGATGATAACTGGGACCGTGGTTACCGAAACGGTTTTTGCCTGGCCCGGGCTCGGCAGGCTGGCGGTGCAGTCGGTGTTCGCCAACGACTTCCCGGTTATGACAGGGGTGGTGATGTTGTTCACGGTGGTCTACGTCGTGTTGAACTTCGTCGTGGACATCGCGTACGCCTATCTCGACCCGCGAATCAGGTACTACTAGGAAATGACCACCGTCCAAGACTCTGGTTCGTACGAAATCGGCGCTCGACGTCAAGGAACACTGGCGGCGTCCTGGCGCTTCATGCGCCGTTGGCCGGTCATCCCCGGGATTATCTTGGTCGTCCTAATCGTTTGTGCCATATTTGCGCCGCTCCTGACCACACACAACCACGAGTGGGGCGACCTTAGGGCAATAAACACGCCTCCCGCCTGGCTCGAAGGCGGGACCCTGAAATACTGGCTGGGTACCGATGACCTGGGCCGCGACATACTGACCCGCATCATCTTCGGCGCCCGTATATCGCTGCAGATCGCTGCAATCGTGCTCGTGTTTGGCGCTGTCGGTGGGGCTGTGGTCGGACTGGTCGCCGGGTACTTCGCCGGGCAGGTTGATGAGTTACTCATGCGCTTCGTCGATCTATCCCTCGCCATTCCATTTATCCTCGTAGCGCTTGCGGTCCTTATCGTTTTTGGGCAGAGCCTGGAGGTCATCATATTTCTGCTGATATTGTTCAGTTGGGGTGGGTTCGCCCGCCAGGTTCGCGCCGAGACGCTTTCACTGCGAACCCTGGACTACGTCGCGCTTGCTAAAGTTGCCGGCGCGGGTCCGCTGCTCATACTCTCCAAGCACATCCTGCCCGGCGTCATCAACACGATCATTGTGATAGCCACGTTGCAGGTGGGAGGACTGATTCTGACCGAGTCGATCCTGAGTTACCTCGGTGTAGGCATTCCACCGCCCACACCGGCATGGGGCGTGATGGTTGCCGACGGCCGGGACTACCTCGACACCGCGTGGTGGATCGCCCTGTTCCCGGGGTTGGCCATCTTTCTGACTGTGCTCGCGTTCAACTTCCTTGGAGATTGGTTCAGGGACAGGTTCGATCCTCGATTGCGGCAACTTTCAAACTGACAGGTCCGGCTCTCGCCGCGATCCGCAGGCAAAAGTCCCGCCGGGCAAATTGCGTCCAAACTGGGAATGCCGCCGACAATGCGCAATACACGGGCAACAACCGTGGGCATATAATGAGCCCAACGTATTGGTTTTCACCTTAAGAGAAACGTATTGACTTCCAACACCGAAACAACAGCAGACAAGCCGGCTGAACCCAAGACCGAGGCAGCCCCGCAGGGCGCCGAGACAATGGCCGGCCTGCTCGATGAATTCGTCCCCACCAAAGCGCTGCGCCGCGGTGAGATCCTCGACGGCAAAGTGATGAGCAAGAGCGGAGAGGGAATCCTCGTGTCCATCGGGTACAAGTCCGAGGGATTTGTGCCTGTCAAGGAAATGCGGTCGGTCGAGCCGGAGACTCTTCAAGAGCTGGGTCCTGGGGACGAAATAATCGTCTATGTGATCAATCCGGAAGGCCCGGACGGCTCTTCCATCCTTTCTATAGACCGGGCCCGGGGCGAACAGGGCTGGCGAACGCTCGAGAAGGCCATGGACGCCAACGAGACGGTCCACGGGAAGATCATCGGATCGAACCGCGGGGGCGCCGTCGTAGAAGCCGAGGGCGTGCAGGGCTTCATCCCCCTGTCGCAGTTGGTGGGACCCGCGCGGGAGTTGTACGTGCCTGGCGGGGAGCCGCCGAAGGAAGGCTTCATCGGCATGGAGGTGGAGTTCAAGATAATCGAACTCAATCGCCGCCGGAACCGGGCAATCTTCTCGGAGAGGGCCGCCCTGCAGGCATGGAAACAGATCCAGAAGATGCGCCTGGTCCAGGAATTGTCCGAAAACGAAATCCGACGCGGCCGCGTCGCCGGAATCTCAAACTTCGGCGCATTCGTAGACCTTGGTGGAGCAGACGGCCTGATTCACATATCGGAGCTTTCCTGGGAACAGGTAAATTCCCCCGAAGACGTGGTGCACGTTGGGCAGGAGTTGGACGTCTTCGTGCTCAAGGTGGACAGGGAAAACCTGAAGATTGCCTTGAGCCTGAGACGACTTCAGCCGGAGCCTTGGGACGAAGTGGGTTCCAAGTTCCACGTCGGCCAGGTTGTTAAGGGAAAGGTCACGAAGCTCGCGAACTTTGGCGCGTTCGCCCGCATTGACGGCGGAATCGAAGGACTGATACACATTTCCGAACTGAGCCATCAGGTCATAAAGCATCCGCGGGATGTCGTGTCCGAGGGCAATGAGTTCGATTTGCGTATCATACGTATAGAACCCGAACGGCGAAGGTTGGGGCTCTCCCTCAAACAAGCTCAATCCTTGGACGCTCCATCCATGGCATCGTCGGGCCAGGATGGGCATGGCGAAAACTTCGACGACATTTTTGGAAGCAACCCCTGATCGGACTGATCGACCAGGTATAGGTAACAAGGCGGCGCAGCCGGTTCGAGAAAGCTGAACATGCCCAGCAGGTTCGAAAAATTCTCCGAAAGAGCTCGCAGGGTCCTGTCATTGGCGCAGGAGGAAGCGCAGCGCTTTAACCACAACTACATCGGTACCGAGCACATCCTTCTGGGACTGGTCCGGGAAACCGAGGGTGTGGCAGCGAAAGTCCTCGCCAACCTGAGCGTCGAACTTGTCAAAGTCCGCTCCGCGGTGGAGTTCATCATCGGGCGCGGCGAAAGGCCAACGCCCGGGGAGATAGGACTGACCCCGCGGGCGAAGAAGGTCATCGAGTTGGCGGTCGACGAAGCCCGCCGCCTCGGCCACCATTACATCGGCACAGAGCACTTGCTCATTGGCCTAATGCGCGAAGGTGAGGGCGTGGCCGCCGGCGTACTCGAGAGCCTGGGAGTTTCGCTCGACAAAGTGAGGGCGGAGACCAACCGCATCCTTTCCCAGAGCGCCAGTCAGTCGAGTTCCCAGACACGGCAGAGTAACCGCACACCGACGCTGGACGAACTCGGCTCCGACCTGACTCAACTGGCACGCGAGGAGAAACTCGACCCGGTGGTGGGCCGGGAAACGGAACTCGACCGCGTGATCCAGATCTTAAACCGCAGGACCAAGAACAACCCGGTCCTCATAGGCGAGCCCGGGGTCGGCAAGACCGCCATCGTTGAAAAGCTCGCGCAGTCGGTGATCGAGGGCGAGGTACCGGACAACCTCTCCGGCAAACGGGTCGTGACACTGGACATGGGCGCGCTGGTCGCCGGGACCAAGTACCGCGGCGAGTTCGAAGAGCGTCTCAAGAAGGTCATCACGGAATTGAAGTCCGCCGGCAACTGCGTGCTCTTCATCGACGAAATGCACACAATGGTCGGTGCCGGCGCGGCCGAAGGCGCGGTGGACGCCGCAAATATTCTCAAGCCGTCGTTGGCACGCGGCGAATTGCAGGTAGTTGGGGCCACCACTTCGGACGACTACCGCAAGTACGTCGAGAGAGACCCGGCCCTCGAGCGACGTTTCCAACCAGTGCACGTAGACCCCCCCGACGTGACACACACCGTAGATATCCTGCGCGGGGTCAAGGACCGCTACGAAGAACACCACGGGCTCGAGATATCGGAAGAGGCCCTGGAGGCCGCGGCCCAGTTGGCCGAACGCTACATAGCCGACCGCCAGATGCCGGACAAGGCCATCGACCTTATAGACGAAGCGGCCTCGAGGGTGCGCATCCGTAACAGCATGACTCCGCAGCCTCTAAGGGTGGCGAACAAGGAACTGGAAAACGTCAGAAGGCAGAAGGACCAGGCCATCGCCGACCAGGAATACGAGGCCGCTGCCCAACTCAGGGACTCGGAACTCAAACAGGTGACGGTGGTCGAAGAGCTAAACCGGGAATGGAAAGAGGCCAAGCCCTCCGAGAACATCCTGGTCACCCCCGACGACATCGCCGAAGTTGTCAGCATGTGGACGCGCATACCCGTCAAGAGGCTCGACGTCGAGGAAAGCGAGCGGCTCCTGAGCATGGAGGAGACCCTCCACGACCAGGTGGTCGGCCAGGACGAAGCCGTCAATATGATCGCCCGCGCCGTTCGCAGGGCAAGAGCCGGAATCAAAGACCCGAAACGCCCGATCGGAGCGTTCCTGTTCCTCGGCCCGACGGGAGTCGGCAAGACACACGTCGTCAAGAAACTGGCGGAATTCCTGTTCGGCTCCGAGGACATGATGGTCCGGCTGGACATGTCTGAGTACATGGAACGGCACTCGGTGGCGAGGTTGGTCGGCGCGCCGCCAGGCTACATCGGGTTCGATGAGGGCGGCCAACTCACGGAAGCGGTGAGACGGCACTCCTATACCGCCATCCTGTTAGACGAGATCGAAAAGGCGCACGAAGACGTGTTCAACGTCCTCCTGCAGATCTTTGAAGACGGTCAACTCACCGACTCCAAGGGTCGCAAGGTGGACTTCAAAAACACGCTGATCATCATGACGTCCAACCTTGGGTCGGACCTGATCCGCCGGGACAGTTTCCTTGGATTCTCCGGGACAGCGGAAGTGGAATCGTCCGAGCGGGACTATGAGCGGATGAGGGACAAGGTGCTGGACGAAGTCAAGCGCAACTTCAAGCCCGAGTTCCTCAACCGTATCGATTCGACGGTAGTGTTCCACGCCCTGAACAGGGACCAGATCCTCGAGATCGTGGACCTGATGTTGCAGGAATTGCAGGCGAAGGTCCTGGAGAAGGGTCTCGTACTACAGGTGACCGACGCCGGCCGGGAATGGATCACCGACAACGGGTTCGACCCGAAATTCGGCGCCCGGCCCCTGCGCAGGCTCATACAGGACAAACTGGAAGACCAGTTGTCCGAAGACCTGCTGCGCGGCAAATTCAAGGCCGGCGACGTGGTCGAAGTCGACATCGACAACGACGGCACCGTGACCATCACGGCGCCAAAGGCCCCCGCCAGGCAAAAAGAAGCCACCGCCAGCTAACGGGGGACGGGTCGGGCGGCCGTTCATTTCTGGGCGCGGCTTTGATCATTGGATCGACAGTCTGCTCGGTCCCAGAACTCGTACTCATCTATCGGCCGCCGATTTCTGTCATGCGATAGGCCTGCCGCCCATGACTGAATTGCCAACTTCATGCCGCGAGGTCAAGCTGTTAACCGGACTGAGGCGTTTACGCTCAAAAGTTTGGTCGCGCAAGGAAACTACCCGCCACGAAACTTGCGTATGGGAGCGTTGCTGTCTATTGACAGGCGACAGGCGACACCTTAGATTAATCTTGTGATCCTGTCGTTCAAGCACAGGGGTCTGAGGGCGCTCTACAACGGACAAGGTGCGCGGCGAGTGGCCCCTGAGCATGTCCGTAAACTGAGGCGCATCCTTGCAGTGCTCGACCGAAGCAGAGTGCCACAGGATATGAACCTTCCAGGGTTTCGACTCCATCCGTTGCTAGGTCAACTCACTGGCCACTACGGCGTGTGGGTGTCGAGGAATTGGCGGGTCACCTTCAGGTTCGAGGATGGACACGCGGCAGACGTCGATTACACCGACTACCACTGAGGAGGTGGGACCAGTGGGTATGCATAACCCTCCCCATCCAGGCGAGATCGTAAGGTACGAGTGCCTGGAACCATTGGGCTTGACTGTTACGCGGGCAGCGCAAGGGCTCGGAGTGACGCGCCAGGCGTTGTCGGACCTCGTGAATGAAAAGGCTGGCGTCTCGGTGGAGATGTCTATTCGCCTGTCCAAAGCGTTTGGCTCCACGCCAGAGACATGGCTCGGACTGCAGACTGCCTATGACCTGTGGCAGACCCGGGAACGAGCCAGAGAAATCGAGGTCGAGGACTTCAAGGCTGCCGCACTGGCGTAGAACCAGGTGGGCCATCGAGGAGGCTGATGTTGTGGCCTCGGAGAAAATCAACGCTCTGCCAAATCGCGTAAACTGCATCCACGGTTACCAGACCGGCCGGTAATACACTTGGCGCCGCAGAGGGATTGACCCCTTCAACCGAAGGCAAGCTTGCCTGCATCAAGCGAAATGGTCCAAAACGGGAACATATCCACTCCGGATTTCGCGACGCCTTCGCCCGGACAATCCGATTCCGCCGGTGCCCCCACCCACAAGGAAGGCGAGCTGGCTGCTCTGCTACGCGACCTGGGTTCCGTGATCGTCGCCTACTCCGGTGGAGTGGATTCAGCCTACCTCACCGACGTTTGCCACGAGGTGTTGGGAGAGCGGTCCCTGGCCGTTACCGCCGCGTCGGCCAGCGTGGCCCCGGACGAACTCGAAGCCGCAATCGCCCTGGCAGCAGCCCGAAGATGGCGGCACAAGGTGATCGAAACGGGCGAACTCGAAGAACCCGGGTACGCCGAAAACGGCCCAAGGCGCTGTTTCTTCTGCAAGACGGAGTTGTACACACAATTGGGCCAACTCGCCGCCAACATGGGTTACCCGGCGATTGCCAACGGGACCAATGCCGACGATCTGGGCGACTATCGGCCGGGTCTGGAAGCGGCGGCGAACTACAAGGTGGTCTCTCCACTGGTCCAGACCGGCATGACGAAGGACGATATCCGGGCCCTATCACGGGCGCGCGGCCTGCCGACGTGGGACAAACCAGCCCAGCCATGCCTGTCTTCCCGCATTCCCTATGGAACGCGAGTAACCGTCGAATCGCTCGCTCGCATCGGCCGCGCGGAACGCGCCCTGAAGGGCCTTGGCCTCAGGGAATTGCGGGTGCGTCACTACGGGGACCTGGCACGCGTCGAGATCGCCAGGAGTGAAATGGCAGACCAAGACTCGAACGGCTTCGCCGACCGCGTGATCGAAGCGGTGCGCTCCGCCGGGTACACGGACGTAGAGATCGACCCGCGGGGGTTCCGGTCCGGCAGCCTCAACGCGGCGATACTGGGACGTTCGAAGTCCCTTGAGCCGTCCCCGGCTGCAAACTGAACCGGGGCCTGCACAGTCATGGCGGGCAAGAGAGTCGCCTACCTCGACATGATCGGGGGCGTGAGCGGAGACATCATTCTCGGTGCAATGCTGGATGTCGGCCTTCGCCTCGACGACCTGCGATCCGAACTGGCGAAACTCCCAGACTGCGGATACGACTTGTCGGCCGAACGGGTTAAACGCGGCGCGCTCGACGCCACTCTCCTTCACGTTGACCTTGACGACGATGGGCGCAGGCCCCGCAATTTCGCCGACTTCCACAATTCAATCCAGCAGTCGGGGCTGTCGGACGGCACAAAGCAGACGACCGGGCGCATATTCGACGCGCTGGAGAACGCCGAGACCGCTGCCCATGGCGGGACGCCCGGACACCTCCACGAACTGGCGACCGTGGACACCCTCGTCGACGTTGTTGGCGCAGTCGCCGGCCTGGAACTGCTGGGCGTGGACAAGTTGCACGCTTCACCCTTCCCCGCCGGTTCGGGCAACGCGAAGTCCGAACACGGGCCGATGGCCGGAGTGTCCCCGGCGACGATGGCCATCTACCGGTCGACGGGCGCTCTGGTACGCGCCGGGGGAGCGACGGCGCCGCCGGGCGAAACGGTGACCCCCACAGGCGCCGCGATTATCACGACCGTCGCTGATTTCGCCCCGGTGTCCATGACAATCGGCCAGGCTGGCTACGGCGCCGGCCAGAGAAACCCGTCGTCACACGCAAACGTCGCCGGGTTGTGGCTGGGCGAGGAACTGGAAAGCGCCGGTGCCGGCCTCCCGCCCGCAACGGGGCTGACGCTACTCGAAACGAATATCGACGACATGCCCGGCGAGCTGTTCGGGCACGTGCAGGAATTGCTGTTCAAGATGGGCGCACGGGACGTCTGGTTCACGCCCATACAGATGAAGAAGAACCGCCCCGGCGTCTTGCTGTCCGCCCTCGTTCCGGACACCATCGCAGACAACGCCGCCCACCTGCTGTTCGCAGAAACATCCACGTTCGGCATCCGGCGGCGGCCGGTCGAACGTTACGAGGCGGAACGCGAACTCATGGAGTTCGAGTCTTCCGTGGGCCGCGTAACTTTGAAACTCAAGAAGAAGGATGGGGAAGTTATACAGGTCGCTCCCGAATACGAGGATTGCCGCCGGATAGCGGTCGAGCACAATCTCGCACTTGCGGAAGTCATGGACCGCATCCGCCGCGAATCGCATTCTCGGCCCGCCCACTGAAAATCGTCTTACCGGCGGAGACCAGAGTCCCGGGGCCGGACGAGGCTACGCTTGTACCCCCACCCCGCGCGGCCAACAAGCTTGCTCGCCCAAAATGTCATCCCGAGCGAAGCCGAGGGATCTGAGACGGTTGCTGGCATTAACGGCAATATTGACGGTTCCTCCCATTCTTCACCTGCCGACTTCGTTATGAAAATAAGCCGTGCAGCCCCCACATCGTCGTGCCGGGGTAACCCGGTACCCACGGTGGTGCGCGGAGGTGGGCACGCCCAACATGTACAACCACAAACCGGCAGGCGTCACCCAACTTTCATCACCTCGTGCGGCCTTAACAAGGCCATAGTGATTCTGAGGCGTAGCCGAAGAATCTCCCGGCCGCCAAACACCAACCCCCTCCTGGCGTATCCCCCAGGGGTTACCGAAATCGTTGACTATCCACCGGACCGGTGACTACCATCGAAACAGCAACCGGCCTGAACATGCCCCAGTGGCGCAGTGGCAGCGCAGGCGATTTGTAATCGCCAGGTCGGTGGGTTCGAATCCCCCCTGGGGCTCCACGCAGGCCGCGTTTTGTAGGGCCTGGCGGCCCTACGAGATTCGTATTTTGAACTGCAACCGCACAAAACGCTGTGCTACTATTCAAGTTTGGGCAGGGGTGGGTGAGTGGTTAAAACCAGCAGACTGTAAATCTGCCGCCGTACCGGCTACGCAGGTTCGAATCCTGCCCCCTGCACCACGGAACGCCCACACGAAAGAGGCCGAGCGAGGGCCCACATAGCTCAGCGGTAGAGCGCGTTCTTGGTAAGAACGAGGTCCCCAGTTCAAGTCTGGGTGTGGGCTCCAACCCAAATACGGCGACCGGCATGCCGCGCCAGCGATACAATAAGAGGCGGAAACAATTCTGCCGAGCAGCAAAACCATAATCGGAGGCCCCGGAGAGAATGGCAAAACAGGTTTTCGACCGCACAAAGCCCCACGTAAACGTGGGAACGATCGGGCACGTCGACCACGGTAAGACGACGCTCACGGCAGCGATTTCAAACGTGCTGTCAAATTTGCAGACCGCCGGACAGGACGTCGAAGTCAAAGGGTTCGATGAGATCGACAACGCCCCCGAGGAACGGGAACGCGGTGTCACCATCGCCATTACTCACGTGGAGTATGAGACCGATAACCGTCATTACGCCCACGTAGACTGCCCGGGTCACGCCGACTACATCAAGAACATGATCACCGGCGCCGCCCAGATGGACGGGGCAATTCTCGTAGTCAGCGCGCCTGACGGCCCCATGCCGCAAACGCGGGAGCACATCCTGCTCGCCCGCCAGGTCAACGTGCCTCGAATCGTGGTCGCACTGAACAAGGTCGACATGATGGACGACGAGGAACTCCTGGAGCTGGTTGAACTCGAAATCCGCGAGTTGCTCAGCCTTTACGACTTCCCGGGTGACGACATCCCGGTAGTACAGGTCAGCGCGCTAGATGCGTTGGAAAACTCGAACAACCTGGAGCACCCGGCCGTCAAGCAGGTGCTCGACCTTATGGAACAGGTTGACGACTACATCCCGATCCCCGAGCGGCCCGTGGACCTGCCGTTCCTCATGCCCGTCGAAGACGTGTTCGGCATCAAGGGCCGCGGCACCGTAGTGACCGGCCGGATCGAACGGGGCCAGGTCAACGTCGGAGACACCGTGGAGATAGTGGGCTTCGGCAAGACGGAAAGCACCGTCGTAACCGGGGTCGAGATGTTCAAGAAAACGCTCAATGAGGGCCTGCCGGGAGACGCGGTGGGCGCACTCCTGCGAGGCGTGGAGCGGGACGAAATCTCCCGCGGCGCGGTCCTTGCGAAACCTAGTTCGATAACCCCGTACACGAAGGCCAAGGCCCAGGTATACGTGCTGACCAAGGATGAGGGCGGGCGGCACACGCCCTTCTTCAGCGGCTACAAGCCCCAGTTCTACATCCGCACGACCGACGTTACGGGAGAGATCAAACTCGCCGACGGCGTCGAGATGGTGATGCCAGGCGACAACACGGAGATGGACATCGAACTGATGTACCCGGTAGCCCTCGAGACGAATCTGCGATTCGCCATTCGAGAAGGCGGCCGGACCGTCGGCTCGGGTGTCATCATCGAAGTCGCAGCGTAAACTAACCGGGGAGCCGGGCCGACTCGGCCCGGCTCTTCTGCTACTGACCCCGAAGACGAGACGGTAAGACTGCGATGGCACGAAAGTCAGGCGCCAGGATCCTGGTAACGCTCCAGTGCACGGAGTGTAGAGAGCGCAATTACCACACGGAAAAGAACCGGCGGAACGACCCGGACCGCCTGGAGTTCAATAAGTTCTGCAAACGCTGCCGGTCACGGGCGATTCACCGGGAAGTCAGGTAGGGAGTAGCTGCGATGCGCAACACAGGCAGAACGGCGCCCCGCATACAGAATGTCGGGACCGGCTCGAGGGGCGGCACGATCGGCGGCTTCTTCGGGGACATCATCTCCGAACTCCGGAGAGTGCACTGGCCATCTCGCCAGGAGACTCTCCGGCTCACGCAGTTGGTCATCGTCGTTTCCGCAATCGTAGGCGCCATCCTGGCCTCGGTGGACACCGGCTTCAATCGTCTGTTGCAGCTATTCGCCGGGACCTAGCCCAATGACCACTCAAAGCACAGCCGGCAGCCCGAACGAGTCAGTCGAGGCTGGCCGCTGGTACATCGTGCACACCTACTCCGGCCAGGAGGACCGCGTCCGCAACAACCTCGAACAACGAATCGAGACCATGGACGTCAAGGACAAGATCTATCGCGTCGTGGTCCCCACCGAAGAAGAGGTTGAGATTCGCGACGGCCAGCGCCGGACGGTGCAGAAGAAGATGTATGCCGGCTACCTCATCGTAAACATGGAAATGGACGATGAGAGCTGGTACGTGGTGCGTAACACACCCGGCGTGACCGGATTCATTTCGGCCGAAGACGAGACGGAGAAGCGCCCCAAGCCCATACCGCTCGAACAGGCGGAAGTGGACCGCATCATGCGGCGGATGGAGTCGAACACGCCGCGGGTACGCATCGGATTTGACAGAGGGGACGCGGTGCGGATCAAGGACGGTCCGTTCGCAGACTTCATGGGAACGGTCGACGACGTCAATGAAGAGCGCGGCAAGATGCAAGTGCTCGTGTCGTTCTTCGGACGGGAAACTCCGGTCGAACTCGACTTCCTACAGGTGGAGAAGGCCTAACGCATCGCGACTCGGCCTCTCCCCATCCACGACGGCCGCCGTCAACCACGCCCCATCCTTCCCGAGAGTGACATCACCACGAAAATAGCCTCAGACGCCGTGCCATTTCGTAGGGGCGCCTCTTGTGGGCGTCCGCAGGGCGGGTTTCAAACCCGCCCTCAGCACAACACCGGAATAACGCTCCACCCCCACACTCTCCAAAAAGACCACAGGTAGACACAAACCAACGCATCGTAGGGGCGGGTTTCAAACCCGCCCTGACCACAACGCCGGAATGACACTCAACCCTCACCACTACTAGAAAACCACAGGTAGACACAAATCAACGCACCGTATGGGCGGGTTTCAAACCCGCCCTGACCACAACGCCGGAATACCCCTCCACCCCCAACTCTCTCCAAAAGGACCACAGGTAGACACAACTTGGCCAAGAAAATCCTCACAGTCCTCAAACTGCAACTCCCGGCCGGCGGCGCCAGCCCGGCCCCTCCGGTGGGTCCCGCGTTGGGCCAGCACGGCGCAAACATCATGCAGTTCGTGAAGGAATACAACGAGCGGACGGCCAAACAGGCGGGCAACATCATTCCGGTCGAAGTGACCGTGTTCGCCGACCGGTCGTTTTCGTTCGAGACGAAGAGCCCGCCCGCGTCCGACCTCCTGCGCAAGGCGGCAGGACTCGAAAAGGCGTCCGCCACGCCGGGTCTGCTCGTTGCCGGTTCGGTCACGCGCAACCAGGTGCAGGAGATCGCACAGACCAAGATGGCCGACCTGAATGCCACGGACATCGAGGCCGCGATGAAGATCATCGAGGGTACAGCGCGAAGCATGGGGGTCACCGTATCTGACTGATTGAGAGGATCCGGCTGAGACCGGATTCTCGGACGCCCTGCCCTGCCGAAGCCCGAAGGCCAATTCCCGGCATCCGAACCGGCAACGTGACTAACCCGTCAATTCCAGGAAAAGGACATGAAGAGAGGCAAGAAATACGCTGAAGCCAAGGTCAAGGTGGACAACACACGTCCGACACCGGTGAACGACGCGGTGAAAATGGCCAAAGAGCTTTCATTCGCCAAGTTCGACGAGTCGGTGGAGTTGCACTTCGCCACCAGCGCAGACCCCCGCCATGCCGATCAACAGATGCGGGAAGTCGCCGAGCTGCCACACGGTACAGGCGCACAGGTGCGCGTCATGGTTTTCGCCGAGGGCGACGCGGCGCGGACCGCCGAAGAGGCCGGAGCGGACTTCATCGCCGACAACGAGATCATCAAGCGCATTGAAGGTGGATGGAGCGACTTCGACGTGTCGATCGCAACACCCGACCAGATGGGGAAGATCGGCCGGCTGGGTCGTTACCTCGGCCGCAAAGGCCTGATGCCCAACCCGCGCACCGGCACAGTGGTCCAGGCACAGGACATTCCGAGGGCCATCGAGTCATCGAAAAAGGGACGGGCCGAGGTGCGCCTCGACCGTACCGCCAACATCCATGCCCGCATCGGCAAGGTCTCGTTCACGGAAGAACAACTGATGGAGAACCTCGCCAGCGTGTACAGGACCGTCAGGAACGCCAAGCCGAGCGGTGTGAAGGGACAGTTCGTCACAACCGCAACCGTTACGACGACCATGGGGCCCGGCATCCGGATGGACCTGGGAAGCCTGGATGACCTGGCAAACCAGGACTAAACTAGACAAGCAACCGAATAACAAGGCTGTAGACAGCAGGTCCGGGGCGGAGCGCCCAGGGTAATTCACCAGTAGCCTGCCGAGGTCAGAACCAGCGCAATACATGCGCGTTCGACCCCGGCGCCAAGCGACCGGGGTTTTTTGTTGGCCCCGGCATCCGACGACGCGGGAGGGCAGATGCCAAACGAAAAAAGCAGACAGACGGTCAGGGAACTGACAGAACTCTTCTCGAATTCCGAACTGATCGTCGCGACCAGGTACGCCGGCCTGAACGTGGCGCAGATGACCGCGCTCAGGGTCGCGATCAAGCAGGGCGACGGCGACTTCCGGATCGCCAAGAACACCCTCGCTCGCATCGCAGCGGACGAGGTTGGCAAGCCCGAACTCAAGACAGCAATCGAAGGGCCAATCGGATTTCTCACGACCCAGGGAGATCCGGCGACTGCGGCCAAGTCCATCGTCACGTTCGCGACGGAGAACCGCGTCGAGATCGAGATGATCGGCGGCGTGCTGGGCACCGCAGCGTTGAGCGCGGAGCGGGTCGACGAATTGGCCAAGTTGCCGAGCCGTGAGCAACTGGTCGCACAGGTGCTGGCACAGATGAACGCCCCGGTCACCGGACTAGTGAACGTCCTCTCCGGGAATATCCGCGGGCTGGTAACGGTGCTTCAACGCCGTGCAGAGCAACTGGGCGAACCCGAACCAGAGGCCACCTGACACACACACGATCACAAATGTCACCTCCCTCGGAACCCGTTGAATATCTCCCTCTCCCCGTGGGAGAGGGCTGGGGTGAGGGCACCGCCAAGACTCCGTAGGGGCGGGTTTCAAACCCGCCCTGACCGCAACCCCACACCCATCACGAACAACCACATAAACCAGGAAACAACAAAAAAGGAGCACTTAAAGTGACCACAAAGGAAGAGATCCTCGAAGCCATCAAGGGCATGTCGGTACTTGACCTCGCAGACCTCGTCAAAGAGCTCGAAGAGGAATTCGGCGTGAGCGCGGCTGCGCCGGTCGCAGCGGTCGCAGTGGCGCCGGGCGGCAACGGCGCGGCGGCAGTCGAAGAAGAGCAGACCGAATTCAACGTGACGCTCAAGGAATTCGGCGCCAAGAAGATCGCCGTCATCAAGGTGGTGCGGGAACTCACGCCGCTCGGACTCAAGGAAGCCAAAGAACTTGTGGAGTCGGCCCCGACTGCAGTCAAGGAAGCGGTTTCCAAGGAAGAGGCCGAAGACGCCAAGACCAGGCTCGAAGACGCCGGCGCTGTCGTCACCATCGACTAGCACCCAATACGCCTGCCCCAACTGCTCGACCGCAAACGGGGCAGGCGATCTCAAGTGGGGACCTGTGCCACAGTACCGGTCAGGTTCCCATCAACCCGTCGGCGCGACCCCAACTCGCATCGCCGCAGATTCAGGGCGTCGAGTCGTATCCGGCCCTCAAGGCAATTACGCCATCGTAGGGGGGGGTTGAAACCCGCCCGCGGCCTCGCCTATCCAATCGGCTTCCGGCCTACGCGGCAACCTTCGCCACCGCGTCCCCCACGTGCACCGTCCCCGACCGCACCACGCGCGCGTACATGCCTCGCAGCCGCAGCGCCCTCCCCTGCGGCGTTGCCGTTAACCGCAACGCGTCCTTGCCAAAGCGGCTGGAGAACTTGCCGCAACCCGTGTGCGGCTTCGCCGTAACCTCCAGGACGGCCGATCCCAGGGACAGCCTCGTCCCGACCGGGAGGTTGTCGACGCTGAGGTCCATGTCAACGAAAAGCTGATCGCCTGACAACTGCCACCTATCCTCGGACCGGGCGATCAGTGAAATCAACCGGGCGTTGATGAGCGTCAACTGCGCTTCAGGGTGCGCGGCGCCGTCATTCGTGCTGGGACTGCCGCGGGTCTTCCAGTTATCCCCGACCAGACCTTCCGCCGCGTCGAGTTCGCCTTCCTGGAGGACCTCACGCCTCTCCACATCGGGCCGTCTCACAATTTTCAGCAGCGCGCCAACGTCGGCCGGAGACTGCAAGACGTGCTCCATCCCGGCTTCAAGTTGTTCTGTGGTCAGGTGTTCACTCATCTTTAGCCCCTTTTCCGGACGTGCGGCGGCTTCAGGCAAATTTTACCCGGCCCTTCGCCTATCGGAGAAGGCCGAGGTCAGCGTGGCCTACCCTGACCCTCCTATGTAAGTGCGGTTCCGGGACGCGGTACCGCAATTTACATCCCTGATACTCGCCTTTAGTTGAGTACTATAGTCGTGCGTCGGCTTGCCCACGCGCCCCTATCCTGCCGACGGATGCGAAACCGGCTCAAGGAGTAATCGGTGGAAGAAAACCCTCGTGAAAATCCCAAAGCCTTCAGGGAACCGTCTTACATCGTAAGGGCGGTCCGCGCGCCTATACAGACATTCATCCACACGGAAGAGGTCGGCGCGATCGCCCTGCTGGCGGCTGCCGCGGCTGCGCTCGTCTGGGCCAACTCCCCCTGGTCGGACTCGTACTTCGATTTCTGGCACATCTACATCTCTTTTGACATCCACATCTTTGCGATCTCAGAGAACCTCGGCCACCTCGTAAACGAAGGCCTGATGGCCGTCTTCTTCTTTGTCGTCGGCCTGGAGATCAAAAGAGAACTGCTCCACGGAGAGTTGTCTTCCGTCAGGAAAGCCACCATCCCCTTCGTGGCAGCGGTGGGCGGAATGGCGGTTCCCGCGCTCATATTCGTGCTCTTCAACAGGTCGGGGGAGGGCGCCATAGGGTGGGGAATCCCCATGGCGACCGATATCGCCTTCGCTCTGGGGGTGCTCGCTCTGTTGGGGAGGAGAGTCCCGGCAGAACTGAGAGTGTTTCTGCTTGGCCTGGCGGTCGTGGATGACCTGGGGGCGATCGCTATCATCGCCGCTTTCTACACCGACACGATCCACTGGGCGAACCTCGGCCTTGGCGTGGCCTTGTTCCTGGTGATCGCCGGCTGCCTGCGCATCGGCATTCGCTCACTGGGCTTCTATCTCATCCTTTGCGTCATCATGTGGCAGTTCTTCCTCGAATCCGGAATACACGCCACGCTGGCAGGAGTCCTCGTGGCCGCCATCATCCCCACCGAGCCGCGCCTCCGCCGCAAAGACTACGCCCCCGCGGTGGAGAACCTGCTGCACGATTTTCGGCTCGCGATGAAGAACCACGACGAGGAGAAGGCACAGACCACCGTGGAACAGATCGAGACGCTCAGTCGGGGCACCGAGGGACCGATGGAACGCCTCGAAGGCATCGTTCACCCGTGGGTGAGCTTCGTAATCCTGCCCCTGTTCGCGCTTGCCAACGCAGGGGTAGTCCTAACGTCCGGCGCGCTATCCGGCGCCGTTGGCAGCCCCATCACCCTGGGCGTCGCCATTGGGCTGCTGGTCGGCAACCCCCTTGGCGTTCTTGGCATGACCTGGCTGGCCGTTCGCTTGGGCTTGGGTCAATTGCCGTCAGGGGTCACCTGGCGACACGTCCTGGGAGCTGGATTCCTTGCCGGAATTGGGTTCACTGTCGCTATCTTTATCGCCGGAATAGCCTTCGATGATCCTGTCTTGGTTGACCAGGCGAAGATTGGCATATTCGGAGCTTCTCTCATCGCAGGAATTGTGGGATACCTTTTCCTGCGATTTGCGGGCGCCAGGACCCCCGACAAGGGGGTACAGGAGTAAGCCCTGGCATACATGCGCGCCGGAGTGCGAGAATCCACGTCGCCCGGCAAAGCCGGTGCTAAAATCCCGGCCGCCAATACTTGAACTGCAGAAACGGCCGGACGGGGAAGTCACGTCATCGCGGTCGGCTTCTCTAGGAAAGGAAACCCCGTATTGCTTCAGCATTTCCAGGTCCCGGATGACATCGCCGTAAGGGTAGACATAGCGAAGCTCCGGTCCACGACCGAGTCGGTCTTCATGAAGTGCGGGGTGCCTGAAGCCGAGGCCGCCGTCGGCGCCGACGTGCTCATGTTCTCTGACCTGAAGGGCATCGACACCCATGGTGTCTCCAACATGCTCCGCAACTACGTTCAGATGTACGGCTCAGGGTTATCCAACCCGACGCCCGAGCCGCGCATCGTAAGGGAGACGGCGACAACCGCGGTCATGGACGGCGACGCCGGTCTGGGCCTGATGATCGCGCCGAAGGGGATGCGGATCGCCATAGACAAGGCGAAGGAGTACGGCACCGGTGTGGTGACCATTCGCAATGCCGGCCACCTCGGCGCAGCAGGATACCACGCCGCGATGGCAGCCGAGGAAGACATGATCGGCTGGTGCATGACGGCCGGCGGGCGTGCGATGGTCCCGACGTTCGGCGCAGAGCCGATGATCGGGACCAACCCGATCGCGGTCGCAGCCCCGGCCCGCAACGAGCCGATGTTCCTGTTCGACGCCGCCATGACGGCTATCGCCGGCAACAAGGTGGGGCTGGCTGCCCGCCTGGGCCATCCGATGCAGGGCGGGTGGGTCGCCCACGACGACGGCACTCCGGACATGGAGGGTGGCCAGATGATTCAGCAGTTCGCCGCCCAGACCAAGCGCATGCAACTGCCGGTCGGCGGCACCCGTGAACTCGGCTCGCACAAGGGCTACGGCCTCAGCATGATCGTAGAAATCATGTGCGGCCAGCTATCGTTTGCTTCCGGTTTCAACGACCTCACCCTCATGCGCCGCGGGCACTTCGTGGCCGCCTACAGCATCGACGCCTTCGGGCCGGTCGATGAATTCAAGGACGCCATGGACGGCATGCTGCGCACGCTCCGGGAGACGAAGCCAATGCCCGGCCACGACCGCGTGGTCTATGCCGGAATGCCGGAAGTGGAAACCGAGGCCGAACGCCTAGAACACGGCGTCCCGCTCCACCCCGAAGTAATCGACTGGTTCCGCAGCATCTGCGGCGAATTCGAAATCCCCTTCGAATTGGCGTGACATAAGCAACCCTTGCCTACGATGAAAATAGACCTGCCCGGCCTCCCTCCCAAAAACGTCGCTCGGGCTTCCATTCGTCATCCCCGAACCGACCAGATACCAGCCACGGTGTCATTCCGACCCTTTTTTTGTCATTCCGACCAAAGCGGAGGAATCTGAGTCGGGCTTACCTCAACATCGAACGTGTTCGTAGCGGCGGGTTTCAAACCCGCCTGACCCCGGCTGCTATCCGGCCACCCCAGTTTCATCACCTCGTACGGCCTTAACAAGTACAAGGTCATTCCCAAGCACCGTCTCTGTCATTCTAGAGCGAAGCGAAGAACCTCCCGCTCGCCATACGCCAACACCCGCCGCCAATCACACTCGGACCACCTTCTTCCCGCATTCACACCGTCCCCAAGCGACAACCTCCGCGTGAATTGACGTAGCCAGAGAACGCCGCGAAACTCGCTGCTATCCTGAGGCGATAAACTCGCCGACCTCAATTCACCGGGAGGCGTCCAATGACCTCGACCGCCGAACGCATGATCAGCGCCGGGACTGTCGAAGAGGTGCGTGCCCGCGGATGCACGCTCGTCACCGGCGGCGGCCACGCCATCGCCGTATTTCCCCTCGGCGACCGCTTCGCCGCGGTTGACAACCGGTGTCCCCACATGGGTTTCCCGCTCGACAGGGGCACAGTCAGCAACGGAATCCTCACCTGCCACTGGCATCACGCCAGGTTCGATCTCTCCAGCGGCGGCACCTTCGACCCATTCGCTGACGACGTGAAGGCATTCCCCGTCACAGTGGCCGAAGGCCGCGTGTGGGTCGATCCCAGCCCACCTGAGGCAAATCCCGTAGCACGATGGTCGCGCCGCCTCGAAGACGGCATGGAGCACAACATCCGGCTGGTGATCGCCAAGTCCGTCCTCGGTCTCAACTCCTCCGCCGCCGACTACCGCACGCCTTTGACGATCGGCGCGGTGTTCGGGACCACCTACCTGGAAAGTGGATGGGGGCCGGCCCTGACCATGATGACCTGCTCGGCAAACATGCTCCCGCACCTGAATGCAGAAGACCGGCCGCTGGCCCTCTACCAGGGCATCAGGCAGGTGGCCGCGGAGTGCGCGGGGCGACCGCCTCGCTTCCTCGTCGATCCTCTGCCGACCGGCGAGACGCGCCCCGAGGTCTTCAAGGGATGGTTCCGTGACTTCATCGAGGTTCGTGACGACGAGGGCGCCGAGCGGTGCCTCCGCACTGCGATCGATCTCGGCACATCGCCCCGCGACATAGCCGACATGGTTTTCGCCGCGGCGACCGACCGGATCTATCTGGACGGCGGCCACGTCCTCGACTTCTGCAACAAGGCGTTCGAACTCCTCGACCACATCGGATGGGAACACGCAGGCCAGGTCCTGACCAGCCTCGTACACGGCATCGCAACGGCGCGCCGCAGCGAGGAACTAAACTCCTGGCGAAATCCCATCGACCTAGCCTCGATGGTCCGAGAGACACGCGACGCCCTGCCGGAACTCTGGGCGCAGGGCGCCGGCTTGCGCGGTGCATGGGACGGAGAGGGACATCTCGTCGACACCATCCTGTCGGACGATCCGGCCGCGACCTTGGACGAGTTGAAAGAGGCGGTCCGGACCGGCGCAACGGCCGGGCAACTGGGCGGCGCTGTCGCCTACGCAGCCTTCCTCAGGATGGCCCACTTCCACACCTCCAACGAGTTCGGTGACTGGGACACTGTCCACAACACCCTCACCGCCGCCAACGCGTTGCACCAGGCGCTGAAACGCGCCCCGTCGGTCGAGTTAATGCGCGCCGTATTCGATACCGCGATCAGCATCTACCTCGACCGCTTCCTCAACATGCCCGCTCAACGCATGCCCGAGCCGAACGGAGCGCAGTATTCGGACGAATTGGGCACGAAGCTACTGTCGGCAATGGACTCGCAGCAACAGGTCGAGCAGGCGGCGCGCATTGTGACCGACTACGCCGCGTCATCCCCGCGCCTGGACGACCTGCTTCCCGTACTCGCCCACGCCATGCTTCGGGAGGACTCGACCTTCCACCACTTCCAGATCGTCGACGCTGCGCTGAAACAGTACAAGGAACGCCGGAGCACCGACCAGGCCCGTCACATCCTAGTCGGCGCGACCAGGTTCCTCGCCGCCCACTACCCAACACCGCGAGCCGTCAACCAGACCTACAACATCGCCGTCCGCCTCCAACGCGGCGACGAAATCTTCAAAGAGGATTAGACCGAGATAAGTTGAGTGGTCCGGAGAGTCATTCGTCCATCGGTCTCTGCAACAATCAGTTCCCTTGGTATCTCACGGCCTGCCTCTTGATACGCCTCCAAAAGCGCCAGCAACGCGTCCGAAACGTTGGACAACGCCTCCTCCAGGGTGTCGCCTTCGGTTATTAGGCCAGGTAGAGCCGGGCACGTAACAGTAAAGCCCCCTTCCGGTTGGGGGTCAACGTCCAACTCAAGATCGACGACTGTTTTCTTTACCGACATGACTGACCTCCTGATTGTGGTATTGGGGCCGCTCATTAGCTTTCTGAACAGGCCGGCAGACACGGTCGACCCTCTATCGCATGGTAACCGCTCTGATGTGGTCCGTTCGTTCCATGGCAACTGGTTTTGTACTGCAGGACCCGGAGCTTATTCGAGATAGCATGACCTTGGTCTGGCGGATCCTTGGAGCCACTGTTAACGGGGGTGGCCGGAAAACGCTAATGGTGAGACTGACGAGCGAGCGGCCTCACTCGGCCGCCATCCGCTCATGGCGTCGACCGCCATGCGGCCGGACCCGCCACCCCTCACTCCCCCACCTTCCGCCAAAACGGCTCCCGCTTCCTCACCGTCTCCAGTATCGACTCATCAAACGGCGGCATGTCAAACCCTTCCGGCTGCGGCGGACGGCCGACCCACCCGATCCGTTGATGCACGGCAGCCTGGGAATAGTAGGTCAGGTACACGATCTCGAGGAACGTTCCGAAAGCGTCCGGCATATTCCTTTCGATGACACGAATGGCATTGTCCTGGTCGTCGGGACTCAGCGCCCGGAATCCGCCGGTCGCGCGCGACTGTGGGTCGGTCGAAAATGCATCGAGAACGATCTCCATCGCCTTCGCATAACGCGGCACACCAACGGCCATGCGCTCCACCTCGGGCCCAAGACCCATCTCCCCCGCGGCCGGTAGGTCATCCACGGCCGGGATCAGCCGGTCCATTACCTCACTGAGCGTGACACGGTCGGCGTCGGATATTTTCAGGTCGTTTGTCATGTCTGCCTGGTGACTGTTGGGCCGAGTCAACATTATCCGGCTCAGATTGTCTTCATCGCTTGACGGTCATCCCTTCAGGTCTCCCCTGCTCTCGCAAATGTAATCCGCCGTACGGAGGGCCAATGCCTGGATAGTTGGCGTGGGATTCACAGCGGCGGAGGTGACGAACACGCTGCCGTCAACTATGAACAGGTTGTCGGCGTCGTGCGCGGCGCCCCACTTGTCGACAACCGACGCAGCCGGGTCTTCGCCCATCTTCGCCGTGCCCATCAGGTGCCACCCGCAAGCCTTCAGCAGCGAGGTGACCGCGATCCCCTGGGCGTTTGCCTTCTCAAGGACTCGCACCCCGTTTCGGATGCCGTGGTCAAGCATCTTTCGGGTATTCGGACTGGTCGTGTACTGCACCCTGGGCGCCGGAATACCGTCTGAGTCGGTCAGCGACTCGTCGAGCGTTACGCGGTTGTGCAACTCCGGAAGGTCTTCCGAGATGACCGCCAGGCTCACGCCCTTGCCGAACCGCGATGCGAACTCCTCGTGGTGGGAGTCGCCCCAGCTGACCGGCGGCGCAAACAGCCCCAAGGCCGTAAGTCCGGGCCCGCTGCTGCGCACTATCTGGTACGTGTAGCCGCGAACGAAATCACGACGCGGGTCGGTCTCGTAGAACTCCTGGCTCAGGATCATGTTGCCCAGCGGACCCTTGAAATTTTCGGTCATCTCCGACAGGAACCCGGTGACGATCGAGTAGGGGTGGAACATCAGGTTCTTGCCAACGAGCCCAGTCGAATTGGCCAGACCGTCGGGGTGATGGTCCGACTTCGACAGCAACAGCAGCCGCGGCGTCCCGATGCCATTCGCGGCCATGATGACCGATCTTGCCGACTGGTGTACGCGGTCGCCGTTCGAGTCGATGTAGTTGGCGCCGGTCGCGCGCCCGTCGGCGCCGGTGGTAATCTCCGTGACGCGGCTGTTAGTCCTGATCTCGACGCCCATCTCCTGCGCCTTCGGCAGGTACGTAACGTCCGTGGAGGCCTTGGCCCTCACCACGCAGCCGTACGTGTTCGGCCCGCAGTTGTTGCACGCGGCCCGACCGTCGTATCGTTCCGAATTGATGTAGTTGTCCGAAGGCCACCAGTGCCACCCCAGGGCGTCGAAAGCCCTGGCAACCGCCTCGCCGTCGGGGCCGAGAGGCAAGGGAGGCATCGGCCGCTCGGACCGCGGTGGATTCGCCGGGTCGCCGACGATGCCGGAGCAGCCCATCATGCGGTCGTTCAGGTCGTACCAGGGCTCGAGTTCTTCGTACGTGAGCGGCCAGTCGTCCGCCACACCGTCGAGCGACTTGACCCGGAAGTCGGACGGGTGAAAGCGGGGCGTGTGCGCGGTCCAGTGGATCGTGCTGCCACCCACGGCGTTGTACATGAGCGGGGTGACGTCCGACTCGCTGTCGTTCACCGGGTAGTCTTCCGGCAGGCCGCGGACATTGGGGTCGATGTTCCACGAAGTGCGTGCCTTCAACTCCCAATCGTTGCGCGTCGTCGGATACTCTTCCGGCCGCTGCCACGACCCCTGCTCGAGGATGACGACCTCGAAGCCGTCCCGTGCCAGTCGCCACGCCGCCGCACCGCCGGACGCCCCGGCGCCGATGATAAGCACATCAATCGTGCGGTTATTTTTACCCTGTTCCGTGGCCATGTTTTGTCTTGCGGCCGTTCGCCGGGCAAGTTGGCCCGGTCCGCGTACCCGCGGCCGGTAAGATATCACTTTGCCAGTGGGTCTCGCTGCCCGAAGTCACATTTGCTCCAGAACCAACAGTCCTCGCGCATCCGGTCATACCCACTGCGACACTATCTGCCGACAAAATCACTGACCGTGATATTCTCAGGGGAGGTACGGAGGAACAAATTTGGTCACAGTAGAGGAACGAGTAATCGCGCTGGAGACTGAGTTCCGCACGGAGCTTCGACACCTTGCCACAAAGTCCGATCTTGAACGACTCAAGTGGCAGCTTTTTACTGCACTCTTTCTCACGCAGGCGGGCTTGGTAGGGATCGCGGTCGCGATCATTAGGTACCTGCCGGGCGGGGCATCATAACTGGGTCCAATCTGAACCAGATCCGTCACACCTTTGACCGGCCCGAGTTTCTCCTTCAGTTCCCATTTTCTGTGAAATCAGACCCTGCCGTTTTGGTCGTTGTCGCGGGTTTCAAGACCGTCTGATCATGGCTGCTGTCCGGCCCAGCCACTTTCATCCGCTCGTGCGGCCTCAACAGGACCATTGAGAGTCCGTAGAATGCCCTTTCCGCCGCTTGGCCGGGCACTGCGCAATACTCGGGGACCGAGGACCTCCATATGCTCAAAGGCGCGCTAATCGCATTCGGGATCATGCTGGTTTCAATTCCGATCCCGATCGTCCACTTCATAGCCGTTCCCCTCAGCCCATTCATCGGCGGTTTCGTAGGCGGTGGCATTGCGCGCGCCGACGAAGAACGGATCATATGGTTCGGGTTGTTGGTCGCCGGTTTGATGGCCATACCGGCGGTGGTAATCGGCCTGGTCCTTGCATTAGCAGACACCGGCAGCGTGCTCGGCGCGAACCGGACGCTGCTCATCGTTTTTGCCGCGGCGATCGTGCCCTACGCGTGGTTCGGGGTAACGGTTGGCGCACTCATCAGCTACGCCTTCCGGGCCGCCGAACG
>CBDCPN010000018.1:0-71546 GCA_965220275.1 Dehalococcoidia bacterium
GCGGAAGCGCATCGCTGCCGGAAGCTGGCCATTGTCGCCGGGTCGGCCGACGATGTTTTGGGATTGCTGGGTACTTGCAATTCGGGCCTGCCCCTATAGGAAACCCGATAAGTTCTGCCGCTGAGGTTACGTTACGCGTTGCACAAAGCCGATCCCCAGGTTAGGTGATCTGGATAGTAAGGCTGGTTCCTCTCATTGGGTTATTGATGATGCTGTCCGATGGAAGTCCCCAGTGCGGCGTTACTCGAATTCCGCCGCGGCCTTCGCGAGCACCGCCTTTATGAACCACCTCTTGCCCGCGCTGTACGACTTCCGGTCATTCGGGTGACTGTCTGCCAGGGTGACCTTCAGCCTGGCGTACTCGGCTGCCGTCTCGGGGTGACCGATCAGGTAGTCACGAAAGTGGAGGTGGTGCTGCCTGACGGGGTTGTCGACCGTATACACGTGGAGGATGTGAGTCTGGCGGATATTGGTCAGCCCTGTCGGGCCGGGACTGGCAGCGGTCTTATCGTCGTCAAAGTCAACGCAGCCTCCAGGCAGGTCGTCGCCTCTGTGGAACACGCGGTCACCGGGAATGTTGTCCATGACGCCCATGTGCGCGTAACCAATTTTCTCCAAAGGTTCGATGCAACGCTCCCCGTCATCGAAGTCGTGTAAAAGTACGGCGATATCGAGTATTGGTTTGGCGGGCATGCCAGCTATGGACGTGCTGCCGACGTGATGGACGCCCGCTACGATGTGTCCGACCGCAGCCACAATCCGACGCCGCTCTTCCTCGAACAGCACCGGCCAATCGGGGTCGTACGGCTCGACTACGGTGTTGCCTCTGCGAAGGCCAAGGGGCATTTCTACAGCCTGCGGGTACTTGATCGGATGCGGATTCGCACTGTGATAGACACCTGTTTTTTGTTTGTGCAACGGGTTCGATTCTCTCACTTGAGAATATGTCACTCCAGATCTGGGCAGGGCCTGGGACTTTCTCATTTGAGAGACGCGGCCCACCTTGATCCGCTTAGTGGTGTCCGGTTTGTGGTCTTGTCCCCAATCCCACCCGGCAGGTGACACCGGCCCCCCGGACGGCCACAATTGTCCTTGCGCGCTACTAAACCCCCGCCCGCACTCCAAGCGGACGAGCCCTGGGAACGGACCGACATGGCCAGACAAAAATGCGTCCTCGCCTACAGCGGCGGCATGGACTCCACTATTTCAGTCGTGTGGATCCAGGAGCAGTACGACATGGATGTCGTGACCCTGACCCTGGACCTCGGAGGCGGTCCTGAACTCGAGGGCGTGGAGGAGAGGGCTGCTTCGGCCGGCGCCATCCAATCGCTCGTCTGGGACGTGAAGGATGAGTTCGTCAATGAGTACGTCTTCCGCGGTCTCAAGGCTGCCGCGATGTACGAGGACGTATACCCGCTCTCGACCGCCCTCGGACGGCCGCTTATGGCCAAGAAACTGGTCGAGGCGGCGCGGGAGACCGGGGCCGAAGCCGTTGCCCACGGATGCACCGGCAAGGGCAACGACCAGGTCCGTTTCGACGCAGGAGTGAAGACGCTGTCCGCACACGGAGAGCCTCTGCGGATCATCGCGCCCGCCCGCGAGTGGGGCATGACCCGCGACGAGGAAAAGGCGTACGCCGCAAAGGCCGGCCTCGAGTTGCGGGAGGTGGGGGACGACCAGCGCGTCTATTCGATCGACCGCAACCTGTGGGGACAGGCCATAGAGGGTGAAGACCTGGAAGACACGTGGCTCGTTCCGCCCGAAGACGCCTACTCTTGGACCATGCCCGCCAACCTCGCGCCGGACGAGCCTGAAGAGGTCGAAATATCGTTCGAAGCCGGCGTTCCGGTCGCCCTCGACGGCGCGACGTTGGGCGGTGTGGAGTTAATCGAGCGGCTCAACGCCGTCGCGGGTAGCCACGGCGTCGGCCGCGTCGACCACCTTGAGAACAGGCTGGTCGGCATCAAGTCACGCGAGGTCTACGAGACGCCGGCCGCGGTGGTCCTCCACACGGCGTTACGGGCCCTCGAAACGTCCACCCTCGCCAGGGAACAACAGCGTATAAAGTCGCAACTCGCGCATGTCTACTCCGACCTCGTCTACGACGGGCGGTGGTTCACCCAGGTCCGCGAAAACCTCGACGCGTTCATGGACAGCGTGCTGCGTTACACGACCGGTGACGTGCGCGTGAGGCTGCACAAGGGCAGCGCAGTGGTGACCGGCAGGCGGTCGCCCTACTCGCTCTACGACTTCGGACTCGCCACCTACTCGACCGAAGACGCGTTCGACCACAGCGCGGCGACGGGTTTCATCGACATCTACTCGCTTCCTGCCCGCACCCAGTCCCGTTCGCAGACCATGCGCGAGGCCCGCTGAGGAAGCCTGCGCGCGTCTCCGTCAAAGTCTAGGCTCTCGGGTCGGGGCCGAAGCGGTTCGGGCATGATTCTCCCTGACTCACCAGCCAGGCTATCGTCCAAACGCCGCCCGCAACCGCGATGATCCACGCAGCAGCGGCTATTGCCACAGGCGGCACAGAGGGAAAAAGGGTTTCCGCGTTCACCCAATCGACGCGACTCAGTATTGCACTCAAAATCTTTGATTCGATTCCGTCGCCGGACGCTTCTCCAGTGGCTATGAACATCAATGCGCCAGAAACCAACCCTGCGGCCAACCATGCCAATTTCCACAAGCCGGACTTTCCGATGTCGTGCAGTCGTCGAGTGGTAAGTGCTGAAGTCGGCATCAGGACTGCCAGACCGAACAGTAACCCCGGGAGACCTGTGCCCAGGATGAGGCCAATGACAGCCAAAACGAGACCGGCGACGAAGACAAACAGCCACCACCACCAGTATTCGGCCCGGGTTGCGCGACCGCCAAAATTGACGTACTTGCGGAAACCTCGGGCTACGGCTTCCACGGGGCCCACCATTGGCTTAGCCGACGTCGACGATTTCGGCATTCTCTCTTTAGTCCCGGTCGCAGACCATGCGTGAGGCCCGCTAACCCCCGGCGTTCAGGCCTGGTTGCCTGCGTAGCTGCCCGCAAGCAATTCGCCCTCCGCGAACCGCTCTAGGCGGTACGGCGAAATATCGACTGTGCTCGCCTTGCCGTCGAGGATCGTCTCCGCAACCGTCTTGCCGACGGCTGGCCCAAGCTTGAACCCGTGGCCGCTGAAGCCTTCGCAGTGCACGAATCCGGTCACGTCCGGGTCGTTGCCGACGATCGGGTGCCAGTCGGGCGTCACGTCGTACAGGCTTGCGTAGCTGCTGACTATCTCCGCCCGCGGCGTAAATTGCGGCAACCGGTGTCCCAGCCGTTCCATCATGCTTGACCTGAATGATTCATCTGAGTTTGCGTCGTAGTCGTCGGGGTCGGCCGGTTCGATGTCCTTCGGGTACCCGTCACCGGCCAGAATTTGACCGTCACCTGCCGGACGCCAGTAGGTGCGGTCGGCCCCGTTGGAAACGGGCAGTCTCGGCGTTACTGCGGCGTCATCGCACCGCAGCACGATGTCCTGCTCGCGTGTGACGGTTATCGGGACCGCGATGCCGGCCCACGAGGCCACAATCCCGCTCCAAGGGCCGGTTGCGTTCACCACCACGGGCGTGCTGATGCGGCCTGCGCCGGTCTGCACACCCGTCACGCGACCACTGTCGACGATTATTCCGGTGACGGAAATGCCCTCGTGGACTGCGACGCCCAGTTGCTGTGCCCTCGACGCGAACCCCTGAGTGGTCGCGACAGGATCGGCGTACCCGCTCCGTGGTTCGAACAGAGCGGCGCCTAGACCTTCCGTGTTGATGCCCGGTACGAAGTCGGGCAGGTCCTCCAGGGAGACCTCCTCCACCGTGACGCCCAGTGCCCGATGGCGGTTTGAGTTTTCACCCATCGCGCCGGCGACGTCGGGCGGGCCGAGCTTCAGCCATCCTGTCTGGTGGAATACCCCGCTCCGGCCGGCGAGTTCCTCGAAATTCTCGAACATCTCAACGGAGCGCAGGGCCAGGAGCGTCGTCACGTCCTGCGAGTAGTGCTGCCGCACGATAGAACCTGAGTGCCCCGTGCCGACCGCGGCCAGAGTACGCGCCTCCAGGAGCACGACGTTCGTACAACCGCGTTCGGCAAGGTGATAGGCGGTACTCGCCCCCATCACACCGCCGCCAATGATGACTACGTCCGCAGAACTCTGCATGTGTGTTCCTCCATATGTGCCGGTCGCCAGACCAAGCAGTCCTACTCGGTCCGGTGGTTTGACGGCCACGGTAACGATACCTCCAGGACCGTCCCGGCGCACGTTTTAGGGCGCGCGGGATATAAACTTGCCGCCTGTTGGACAAGGCCGTCGGAGAAGGTGACGCAACACACATGGCAGGACCATTGAAAATCGGAGTAGTCGGCGTGGGGCAGCGCGGGCTGCAACACGTGGAGGCGCTGGCGCAATTGCAGCGCGAAGAGGTCGTCAGGATCACTGCGCTGGCAGACCCGTTCCCCGAGAACCTCGACTTCGAAAAGGTGAGCCGGTTCGCCCCGAACTTCCTGGAAGCGGGCGTAAATCGCTATACGGAAGCTGACGACCTCATCGAGAACGCAGAGGTCGACGCCATCTGGTTCGCCATGCCTCCGAACCAGCACCGCGGTGAGGTGGTCCGAGCGGCACGGCGCGGCGTTGCAGTGTTCGTCGAGAAACCGCAGTCGTTGTTCTTGGACGAGGTGGCCGAGATGGCGGATGCCATCGACGCCGCCGGCGTGCCCGCGACGGTTGGCTTCCAGATGCGCTACGACCGGTGGTACACGGCTGTCAGGGAATACCTGTCTGACAAGTGGACCGCCTCCGTCACCATGATCAACGCCGGGGGCATCGAGGGCCACGGCCGGAAGCACACCCACACCGAACTGCGGGGCGGGCCCTCTCACCGCGTGTGGACGGGAGACCGGCAGTGGTCCGGCACGTCCGTCGTGGAGGCCGGCATCCACCAGACCGACCTGTTCCGGTACTGGACCGGCGACGAGATCGAGTGGGCGCAGGCGGCATACACCGAACGGCCGGAAGACCTGCACGCAGTCGAGGGCGACAATCCCATCGCCTACACCGTCTCATACGGTCTGTCAGGCGGCGGTGTCGCGAACCTCATTCTCACGAGGCCGGCGGGCGTCTACCACCCCGAACAGTACGACTACATACTGTCCACCCACTCGGTGATCAAGTTCGAAGATGACCTAGTGGTGTACGGAGGCGATGATGCCGCTACGGGGCTGGGTGACCGGAGTTCCGGCGATGGCCGGAGACGGGTCCTGGCGAACGGCCCGCATGCCGACTCCATGCAATTCCACAACACCCTGGACCTGGCCGGCAGGTTCGTCGAGTCGATCACCCGCGGCCAGCCTGACCTTGCGCGCTCCTCGTTCCGCTCGGGCCTGAACTCGCTGTGCGCCGTGTTGGCTGCAAACGCGTCGCACCAACTGGGCGGGGAACGCATATCGCTCAGCGAATTCGCCGGGTCAGACAGGTACGCACAGTTCCGCCGACCGCCTGCGAGCAAGGAGTAGGCGCCGTTGAGCGACCTCTGGTTCCGGCCCACCGGGCTTTTCTACAGCAAGGTCCACGTGAGGGGCCCTACTGAATGGCATTTCCTGGAGATCCAGGACGGCCACGGCGGATTCGGCCTGGCCGAGATCGCAGCAAAGGCAGATAGCCGGGATGTCCTTGGCGTCGCCGCAAGACTGGCAGACCGACTGAGGGGAGAAACGCTCGAATCCGAGCAGGCCGTTCTGGAACACCTGCGCCTTGACGAAGCCGATCTGGCCGGAGACATCGTCGCGGCGTCGGCCGTCAGTTCACTGCGGGCCGCGGTCGCCGATGCGCTGGCACGCCGCGCCCAGGTGCAACTTTCCGAATACCTGCAAACAGAGGGCGGCACTACCGGCGAAGTCCCTGACAAAGTCGAACTTTACGCAAACATAAACCGGTCGATGCTCCCGGACGATCACGGCCCCGTCGACCGATCGCCGGACGCTTTCGCCGCCGCGGCCTCTACCGCTGTTGACGCCGGTTTTCGGACCGTGAAGTGCGCACCGTTCGACGAGTGCCGGTCGCCGTTCGAAGCACCTGGCCTGCCGGCAGAGGCGGACGCGGGTCTGGAACGCGTCACCATGGTCCGGCAGACCATCGGTGAAGACATAAGGCTGTTCATCGACTGCCACAGCCGTTTCGACGTGGAGTCGGGTATTGAACTAGGTGACGAACTGGGCGGCATCGGCATCGACTGGTTCGAGGAACCGGTCGATCCGGTCGGGCTCACCGACGATCTTCTGGGCATCAGGGAAAGCGTCGACCTGCCGTTCGCGGGCGCCGAACACGGCTACGGACTCAAACTGTTCAAGTCGCTTATTGAGTCCGGAGCCCTCGACATAGTCATGCCGGATGTCCTGCACTGCGGCGGTCCGGCCGAGGCGTTCCTGATCGGGAGCGAACTCGAAGCGCGCAACCCCGGTTCGGTCTCGTTGCACTGCCCGTCCGGTCCGGTTTCGCTTGCTACAAGCGCGCACGCCACGGCAGCCTTCGGAAACATCCTGCCCATGGAACACGCCGTGAACGAGGTCGAGTGGCGGGCGGAGGTGCTGGAGCCGCGTGAACGTGTGGTCGACGGGCACTTCGAGTTCAGCGGCGAGCCGGGCATCGGCTGCGCGCTCGACTATTCGACGGTGTTCGCAAGAGGCGAACGCTGGGCGCCCTGAGCGGTGACCGCATGGTCAGCGCCGATCAATCTCATCAACAACCGCGGGTGTTCAGCCGGGCGCGCCTGACTAGGCGCCTCGACGAGTTGGAAGAGTCTGGCGGCCCCATCTTCCTGAAAATGACGCCGCCGGGAACAGATTTCACCGGGTGGGACTGGTTGCCGCGTTCAGCAAGGGAATCTCCAGCCGGCCTCGCCCTCATCGAGCACTACGAGTACGGCCAGCGACTTGAAATCGCCGTCGCTCCTCCGTTCGTAATCACCGTCGCAACAGAAGATGACGATCTCTCGGCTCTACGGACACACCTCTCTCAACCGGTTACCGTCGGGATAGTCCTGCTCCGCCTGGGCTACTACGCCGTCGGGGTTGCCAACGACGAGACCCTAGCGGTCACCAAGACCGGGTCGCGATACGTGCGGGGAGGCCACCGCGCCGGAGGGCAGTCGGCGAACCGGTTCAAGCGAAACCGCGAGAAATGGATGCGCGAATTCTTCGACGAGGCATGCGACGTGGCGCGCATCCGCTTTGCGCAGTCTCCTGCACCAATCGACTGGCTCGGGCTGGGCGGCGACCGTCAAATCCTGTCCCGGTTCCTGAAACGCTGCCCCCACCTATCAGACCTTGCCGAACAAACCACGCCTTGGCCAGTCCCCGTCAACCCGCCCCGGCCGCTCCGCCCTGGACGGCGCGGTCCGGCACATATGGTCTTCCCGGGTGTACGAGGCAGTCACCACTCCGCACTAGCGTAATAACCTATTGGGAGTTCGGTTGTACGGAATGGAGAGCCAGTCGGTGATTGAATATCCTGCGCTGATAGATGGCGACGAGGGTGCCTACGGAGTGGTCTTTCCGGATATTCCAGGGGTTGCAGCGATGGGTCACACCGTGGACGAGGCTCTGCAGAATGCCGAAGACGCGCTGCGGGACTACGCGGCTGAGACCAAAAGAGACGGCGTTGATATTGCGCGCCCCAGCCCGTTTGAGTCGATCGATGTGCCTACAGGCAATCGGCTGGTTTCCATTGCGAGATCCGCCTAGACGATGTTGGACAGGTCGAGTGCTGCTCTGTAGCCGTATTTGAGACCATCGCAAAACCCCCTCTCCAGGAGGGAGAGGGTTGGGGTGAGGGTGAAAAGCACGTAGTCGCAAACTTCCGGGTACTACTCTAACCGCGCTGAAAGCCGGCTTTTGCCGGATAGACGAAGTTACGCAAAGGTCTCTGTTTGGGGTACAAGATGACTTCTGAATCAGTCATTTCCGTCATGGTGGACCGCATAGTTGGGCAGTTCGAGCCTTCCCGCGTCGTACTCTTCGGCTCTTGGGCGCGCGGGACCGCCATTGAGGGTAGTGACGTAGACCTTCTCGTGGTGATGAACCACGTGACGGACAAACGCCGGGCCGCCATCGAGATGCGCCGGTCGCTCGGCGATCTTCCGGTCAGCAAGGACATCGTCGTCGCCACGCACGACGAGATTGCGAGCCGCGGCCACGTGGTAGGAACGGTTCTGCATGCCGCCCTTAGGGACGGTGTGGTCGTTTATGAAGCGGCCACCCCCACCCCCTAAGCCGGTACCACCGCTGGCGCCGTGTACTCCCCTTGCGTAAACAGCTGGCGCAGCGGCAGTTGAGTGAAGCTGAATATCATGGCGGCAAGGAACGCGAACGCGCCTATCGCCAGCATCGTCTGCGCGCCTACTACATCCGCCATGACCCCGTTGATCAGGTTGAACGAGGCCATGAGCCCGCCGATGCTAAGCAGATAGACACTCATCGCCCGGCCCCTGATTGCATCGGGGACGATCGCCTGGAAGAACGAGGCGGTCAGTGTCATGAACGCCCCCTGCGAGGCACCCATGAGCATCGCGCCCGCCAGCGCGGTCGCAAGGCTTGTCGAAAACACCAGGCCAAGAGGACTGACTGCGCTCACCAGTCCGGTTACGAGAAGCCAACGCCCGCGCATGTGCGCGCTGACAAGGCCGGATAAACCAAGCGCGCCGATTAGCGCGCCACCCCCTACCGCCATCATCAGGTAGCTGAAGCCGTCCTCGGCGTTGAACTGCTGGTCCGAGAGCGCAGGAAGCACCGACTCGAAAGACATCGTCAAAGAGCAGTGCAGGAACACGAGGATCACGAACGGCCGGATGAACGGGTGCCGGAACACGTAGTCCACGCCTGCGGTGAAGTTCCGCAGCGCGCTCACCCCCTTTTCCATCACGCCCGTCGAAAGCGAGCGGATGCGGCTGCTGGCAAACCATGCCACCGCGTAGAAGATGGAGCACACGGCAAATGCCGGTCCCGGGGCCTCGTTGATCAATAGAGGTGCTACCACCGCCGCCCCAAGAAGCCGAGAACCGTGCATCGTCGCCGAATTCAGCGCAATGGCGTTGAGCAGGAGTTTCTTGGGTACCAGGTTGGGCAGCAGGGAATGGGATATGGGCATCTGTGCCGCACGCGCGCTGCCGTTGAAAAATGCCAGCACGACAAGATGCCAGGGCTCGATCACGCCGGCTATGGCGAGGGTGGCAAGAACGGCGTTGTGGGCCAGTTGCAACACGAAGACGTAGCCCAAAAGCCGCCGCCGCTGAAATTTATCGGCCAGAAATCCCGCGAACGGGGGCACCAGGAACAACGGGATCATCGCCGCAAAGGTCGTCACACCGACCCATACCGACGACTCGGAAAGGTCGTAGACGAGCCAGCCGCGGGCAACGATCAGCCCCCACGCCGCGCCGGAAGAGGAGAGCGTGGTCAACCACAGGTAGCGGAAGTCCCTGTAGGCCAACGAGGGCAGTAGCCGTCTTGTGACGCGTTGCGCGCGGGGTCGTCGCATGATGGCGGAACCTTAACCCGTCGCGCTACCAGACGCTAGCGGAGGGATGAACCGATGGGGGCGCCTACTCCGGCCAGGGCACCTTCATCAACTCGTCGCCCCACACCAGCTTGCCGCTCCACAAGTTGCGCGCTTCCACTTCCCGCGGCCCGTGCATATGCGCCTGCGCGAGCCTCGCGCCCACGTGGACCATCACGAGTTGCTTGACGCCCGCCTCCGCCGCCGTCTCGGCAGCCCCTGATATCGACGTCGTCGCCCCGGCGTGGTCCGATCCCCGCACCACCTCGTCCGTCTCCCAGCACATCATCATCAGTATGTCGGCCCCGCGCGACAGGTCGGTGATCGAATCGCACGGGCGCGTGTCACCCGTCACCACGATCGACCCCTCGTCGGTGTCGATACGGTAGGCCAGCGAATCGAGGTAGGGCTGTACGTGCTCGGCGACCGCGCCGGTGATCTGCCACGTCGGGCCCTGCTTTATCAGGCCGGGCTCCATGTCGTGCGGTTCTACCATCGGCTTGTGGCGCGGCAGTACACCGCCTCGTTCCCGGTAGGTGATCTGGCTGCCCGGGTGGTGGACCCGCGCCAGCCAGTCGTGCGCGAAGAGGCCTGTCTCCTCATCGATGATGCCGTTCGTGAATTTAGTTGTGGGCGGTGGGCCGTAGACGTTCAGGACGCGGTCGACCGGCACGTTCTGGTCCCACCTGGTCAGGATGAACGTCGGGAAGTCGGCGTCGTGGTCGAAGTGATGGTGCGTGAAGAAAACGGTGTCGATCTCGGTGGGGAAGATCCCGGCCTTGACCAGCTTGTGGGTCGTGGCGGGGCCACAGTCGAAAAGCAACTTCTCGCCGCCTATCTCAATCACGTAGGACGAGCCAAAGCGGTCTGGCGTCGGTGTGGGCGTGCCGCATCCGATGATGGTGATCTCAGGTCTCTTGGTCACTTGAGCGTGGCTCCGTCTGGCTTGCGGATGCGCAGCGTAGCAGATGATTCGGGGCTACACTTGCTCTGCAATTTGAAGCGGCCGGTCACAATCTGCCGCTACTGGCGACTCAGGGGCAATAGGCATGAAGATTACGGCTATAGACACGTTCGTCGTAGATGCGGGCTGGAGGCCATGGACGTTCGTGGCGCTACGTACGGACGAGGGCCTCACGGGGTACGGGGAGTGCTCGGACGGCCGCAACCCACACGGTGTCGCGGCGACCATCGGGGAGTTCGCGACGATACTCAAGGGCCGCGACCCCCGTCACGTCGAAATGAACTACTACGACATGTATCGCATGTCCAGGCAGAGCCCGGGAGGCATCGCGGCCAAGGCCATCGCCGGAGTCGAACTGGCCATGTGGGACGTGAAGGCGAAAGCGCTCGGGGTCCCGGTCTACGAACTGTTCGGCGGGCCGCTGCGGGACCGCCAGCGGGTCTACTGGTCGCACTGCGGCTCATCGCGGTCGCGGCACTATCGCGAACTGGGGGTGGAGCAGGTCGCGTCGTTGGAGTCGATCACCAGGCTTGGCCGGGAGGTGCGAGAGAAGGGGTTCACCGCACTAAAGACGAACATCATCCTCCCCGGCCAGGACGCCGGGACCTACTTCGCCGGGTTCGGACCCGGCCCGACCGATCAGACCGTGTCGCTGAATATCCTGCGGCGCGCCGAGGAGCAGATAGCAGCGTTCCGGGCCGGAACGGGCGACGACGTCGAGATCGCCATCGACCTGAACTTCAACTTCAAGCCGGAAGCCGTCGAGAGGATCTGCCGCGTACTCGAGCCGTTCAACATGATGTGGGTAGAGGTGGACATGTACGAACCGGTGGCGCTGGCACGCATCCGCGCCAACGCCAAAATGCCGATCATGTCCGGCGAAAACCTCTTTGGCCTACGCGGATACCGCCCGTACTTCGAGGCCGGCTCGATGGACATCGTCATGGTGGACATCCCATGGAACGGCTTCAACGACTCGCGCCGCGTAGCCGCGCTGGCCGAGAGCTACGAACTGAACGTCGCGCCGCACAACTATTACTCCCACCTCGCATCTCACATAGCGCTCAACCTGTGCGCATGCACCCCGAACGTGCACATCATGGAGATCGACATCGACGACGTACCCTGGAAGGATGCCCTCACCGGCGGGCCGATGGAGTTCGACAAGGGGTACGCCGCGATCCCGACGAAGCCGGGATGGGGAGTCGACCTGGACGAGGATGTCGCCCGCGCGCACCCGTGGGAGCCAGGCCGGGGCCCCGGCTACGTCTCGTACATGCCCGCCGACATTCCCAGTTCGTAAAGGGAATGTCTGTCACTTTCGTGGGGACTGAAGACGCCGCCAATCACTTTGTAGGGGCGGGTTTCAAACCCGCCTTCGCCCCGACCGGCCCAGCCCGCGCTAAAATTCCGAATTGGCAATAGTCGCGACCGACGCAAACAGACCAGGGCAATTGCCCAAACCAGGAGAATCCATTGGAGATCAGACCAAACAGAGTCAAGCAGCGGCTTGCAAAGGGCGAAGCTGCGTTCGCGGTCGGTGGATTCTATGACGCCGACTCAATAGACCAATTCGGCCCCAACGGCTTCGACGCCATCTGGCTCGAAGGCGAACACGGCAACGTCGACTACAAGGACATCGGCGACTACACACGGGCCTGCGACATATGGGGCCTAACGTCGGTCGTGCGCATCAACATGAACGACCCCGGCGTGATCTATCGCACCCTCGACCGAGGCGCGCAGGGCCTCGTGATGCCCCACGTAAACACGCGCGAGGAAGCGGAACGGTTCGTCGACGCCGCCAAGTTCGCGCCCATCGGCAACCGCGGCATGTATACCAGCCGGCAGGGATTCGGCGTGCCCGACTACTTCCAGGTGGCAAACGATCACACGTTCCTGGTCGTATTGATTGAAGACATCATCGCCGTCCAGAACCTCGACGAGATACTCGAGGTGGACAACATAGACGTTTTCTTCGTTGCGCCCTCGGACCTCGCGTCCACGATGGGCCGCATAGGGGATTTCGAACATCCTGAAGTGCAGGAAGTAATCGACGACGCATTGTCACGCATTCAGAAAGCAGGCCGGACCGCCGGCGCGCTGGCGACCGACGACAACGTGCAGAAGTACCTCGACGATGGAGTCAAGTTCATGCTGGTCAACGTGGGTGCATGGATCCAGACCGGCGCGGCCAACTTCCTCGCCAAGACCGGCCGGTAGGAGAAACTGAGACTTGCCTATTAGCCGGTCCCTGATTCTGACCATAGTCGGCGCCGCACTGGTTGCCCTGACCATTGCCGCCTGCCGCGGGGGTGGCGCCAGTCCGCCTGCCGACATCGAGCTGCAGGTAATTCAGCCCACCGTGCCGCCGAGCGTGTGCGGTAACGACCGTTACCCGGCGGACGCGCCGCAGTTCGAAGGCAATGAATCGCTTGCGTGGCAGACGACGCCGTCAGGCGTGAAGTACTACGACTTCGTGACGGGCACGGGCGAGCAGGCAACAGTCGACGCCATGGTGGAGGTCCACTACACGGGCTGGCTGTTGGACGGGTGCCTCTTCGACTCATCCCACATCCGGGGAAGTACCTCATTGCTGCGGCTCAACTTTGTAATCCCTGGGTGGCAGGAAGGGATGAACGGTATGAACGTCGGGGGCCGCCGCAGGCTCGAGATTCCCTGGGCGCTCGCCTATGGCGAGGTCGGCCGGCTGCCCGCCATCCCACCCAGGTCGGACCTGGTTTTCGACATCGAACTCTTCGACGTCATCACCCCGCCGGAAGCGACCGCGACCACCGAGGCCCTGATCGAAGAGGCCACCGCCACGGCCGCCGCGGGGCAGTAGCGACGGTTACGGGCTACCTGCCCGCTCGCCGCCCCACTTTGGCCGGACAGCCGTCGTGACCCTACTTTCCAAGCTTCACGGCTGGCTCGCCGAAGCCGTCGGTACCGGCCTATGGACCGGCCTGGCGCCTGTCGCCCCGGCCACGGTGGCCAGTGCAGTGGCGATCGTCGCCTACTGGGCGTTCCCGTTCGGTGGCGACTCACCTTGGTTTTTCGCGCTGACGGGCGTCTCTGTCCTCGCTGGCATTTGGTCGGCCAGGGTCGTAGCGAAGCGGGCCGGTGAAGAGGACCCCAGCCGCGTGGTCTCCGATGAATTCGCAGGGATGTGGGCGGCGTGCCTCTTCCTGCCGAAGACATGGATCTGGCTGCTGGCGGCGTTCTTACTATTCAGGGCCCTCGACATCATCAAGCCCTTCGGCATACGCCGTCTCGAAAAAATACCGGGCGGCATCGGCGTAGTGGCGGACGACCTCGCAGCCGGACTGCTGGCAGCCATAGGCCTGAACGCCGTCCGGCTGGTCTGGTTCAGCTAGCCAACTTCAGCCGATCAGTTCGCGCATGCGGCGGCCTATGTAGGCAGGCGAGTCCACGACGTGTGCGCCGGCTTCGGTGAGGGCCTTTATCTTCTCCGACGCCAGGGCGGCCTTGCCCGTGATGATGGCGCCGGCGTGGCCCATGCGCTTGCCCGGCGGCGCGGTCTGGCCGACGATGGCGGCCACCACCGGCTTGGTCACGTGCTGGCGGATGTACTCCGCGGCCTTCTGCTCACGCGTCCCGCCGATCTCGCCTATCAGAACGATGGCGTCGGTGTCCGGGTCCTCCTCGAACATGCCGAGCACGTCGGTAAAGGTCGTCCCGTGCAGCGGGTCGCCCCCGATCCCCACGCAGGTCGATTCGCCCATGCCGTACTGGCTCAGTTGCGCAATCGCCTCGTAAGTCAGCGTCCCGCTCCTGGAAACGACGCCTATCCGCCCCTCTCGCACGATTGTCGCCGGAATTATGCCGATCTTCGTGCGCGTTGCCGGCTGGATCAGGCCGGGGCAATTCGGGCCGATCAGCCGGGCGTCCTTGTGCTTCATGTATGCGAGGACATTGACCATGTCGAGCACCGGGATGCGCTCGGTAATGGCGATGATGAGACCGATCCCGGCGTCGACCTGCTCGATGATTGCGTCGGCGGCGAACGGCGCCGGCACGAAGATCACACCCACGTCGGCGCCCGTCTCGTCGACGGCCTCCGCGGCCGACTCGTAGATCGGCACCGCGTCTTCGAATTTCTTGCCGCCCCGGCCGGGGTGGACCGCAGCGACCATATTAGTGCCGTACTCGCGGCACCGGCTCGCCTGGAAACTGCCGTCACGGCCAAGGCCCTGCACGAGCAGCCGAGAGTCGGGGCCGACAAGCACGCTCATGCGCGTGACCCTTCCAGGATTGACTTGAGCGCTTCGGACGCGCCGGAGAGGTCGGTCGCCGGGGTAATGTTCAGGTCGGACTCGCCCAGGATGTTTAGACCCTCTTCCGAGTTGGTGCCCCGCATGGCTACCACGATGGGCAGGTCTGAGCCCGTCTCCCTCGCGGCCGATACGATCCCCTTTGCCGCGGCGTCGGTGCGCAGGATGCCGCCGAAAAGGTTCACCAGGACCACCTCCACCTCAGGGTCGGAGACTATGATCCTGAACGCCTCGGCGATGGCTTCTTCACTTGCGCTGCCCCCGACGTCGAGGAAGTTGGCAGGCTCCGCGCCGGCCCATCTCGTGATATCCATCGTCGCCATGGCGAGGCCCGCGCCGTTCACCATGCAGCCGACCCGGCCGCCCTCCAGCTTCACGTATGAAAGCCCGGCCTGCGCCGCCCGAAGCTCCTCCTGGTCATCCTGCTCCGGATCATGCAGGTCCAACAGTTCGGGGTGCCTGAATAGCGCATCGTCTTCCAGGTTGATCTTGGCGTCCAGCGCGACTATTTGCCCTTCCGAGGTGATGACGAGCGGGTTTATCTCTACCAGCGTGCAGTCTTTTTCGACAAACAACCGGTAAAGGCGGCCAATTAGGTCTGCGGCCGAGCGAATCAGCCCGGCGGGCAGGTCCAACTGGTGGGCAAGGGCACGTGCGCGGTACGGCGTCAGCCCGAATATGGGGTCTCCGGCGACCTGCACGATCTTCTCGGGGTTGGTCTCGGCGACGACCTCGATCTCGACGCCGCCCTCGGTGCTGGCCATCGCCACCGGCACGCCAACTTCGCCGTCCACGACTATCGCGAGGTAAAGCTCGCGGGCGATGTCGGTGGCTTCGGCCACCATGATCTGGCGGACGACGATGCCCTCCGGCGGAGTCTGTGGAGTCACGAGGGCCCGGCCGAACATACCGGCCGCGGCTTCGGCTGCCTCGTCGGGAGAATCAGCCAGCTTGACACCGCCGCCTTTGCCGCGTCCGCCGGCGTGAATCTGCGCCTTCACAACCACCTTGCCGCCGATGTCGGAGGCTATCCGGCGCGCTTCCTCGGCCGTCGCAGCGACTTCCCCGCGCGGCACCGGCACACCGTAATCGGCAAGAAGCTGGCTGGCCTGGTATTCGTGAATCTTCATAGGTCTGTACCGGTCGTTCGATGACCGGCAATCATCAAGCGTAACCGAGAAATGCTAAATCGGTTTTGCAGACCACGTCGACTTGACTGTCGATGCTATGCAAACAGCCGCCAATGAGGACGCCCTCGCCCTCGTCGTGCCCTCCATCGTCTCCCCGCACTCCGATGCGGGGCCGGTACCCACGGTGGGGCGCGGGGGAGCGCCCCTCGGCTGCAGACCAGCTGGATGTACGATCGTGCCTTTCACGGTCACTCGTGTTTCCGTTCGTCATCCCCGACCCCCTCTCTGCTGTCATCCTCTAGCGAAGCGAAGGACCTCCCGCCCATCCAACAACCACAGCCGTCTCTCAGACAAACCCTGGCTCCCCACCCCGTCTTGCCGGACTCCGATCCGGTACCCTGGGGTATAGGCGGGGCGACATTCGAACACCTGCACGCCACTCCCGCCAGGCAACAACCCTCTCTGCTGTCATCCTCTAGCGAAGCGAAGGACCTCCCGCCCATCCCACGACCACCCTAACCACACAGACAAACCCTGGCTCTCCACCCCGTCATACCGCTCCCCAGTACACTACCCACGGTGGATAGGCAACGGTGCGGTGCCACACCCAAACCACCACCATGCCACTCCCGCCAGGCAACAACCCTCTCTGCTGTCATCCTCGAGCGAAGCGAAGGACCTCCCGCGCAGAACCCGACCACACCGCTCCCGCCAGGCGCACCGCCCTTCTTCGTCGTGCCACCGAAAGAACAGCCTGCCCCGTGCTTGAAACGGGGTCCCCCCGCTTCAGGACTCCAGGGAGTAGTACCGGTGATCGATGCCCTTGTTGGACACCGTGACCATCCGGTAACCGGAGGGGTCGCTGCCCAGCGGATAGCCCACTGACCCCGACGCGATCATCAGCATGTCTTCGTGCCGGGCGTAGTTGTTCTGGTGCATGTGGCCCGCGAATACAGCGTCCACGCCGTGGGCCTGAAGCAACTCAGTTACCGGACGGCGGTTATCCCGCGGGACGTTGAAGTAAGCATCAGGCTCGTCAGGGTGTTCCAGGAACAGCGGGTGATGGGACAACACGATCACCTTCTCGGCCGGACCATCGCGCGCCGTCACAAGCTCCGCTTCGAGCCAGTCGACCTGGCGGTTGTACTCCGCCCGCACCTCGCTGGGAGTATGCAGGATGGTCGAGTTGATCACGATGAATTTCACGCCGCCCGCGACGAACGAGTAGTTGTCGTTTCCAAAAAGTTCCCGGTAGCGCGCCAGGCTATCGCTTGTGGGGGTAATGTGATCGTCGCCGGATGCGTCGTGGTTCCCGGAGACCCGGTACAGCGGGATTTCGGCCGACAGTCCGCCGCTCACGCGGTTCAACTCGGCGACCTGGTCCTCGTCACTGGCATCGTTCACCATGTCGCCGCAGATCGCCACGAAGGCCGGTTGGATGGAGTTGGCGATGTCCACGGCCTTCTGGAACCGCTCTGTTTCCGGCGCAAAACCGTCGAAAGGCTCAACGTTTCGAACGCTGAGACCCCGGCTCCGGTAGTCGGAAATGCCCTCCGGGGTGATGTCGATGAAATTTCTGAACATGCCGAACTGTGTGTCGGCAAGTTGCATGAAGGTGAGTGGGTCCATGATTTGGCGCCGGGGGATCAGGGAAGCTGGAACCCCAGGTCCAGTTCACCGCTGATGGAGTTGAACCAGTCGATGACCTCCCGGTGGTAAGGGATGCCGCCGGCTCGCCGCCGCACCTCTTCTTCGGCCTCCCAAAGCCCGGCGTAATACACGCGGTCTCGGCCCGGAGCGGGCGGCGTCTCCGCCAGCGTTTCCATCCACTCGTCCATGTCGTCCTTGAACTGGTCTACGTCCATGAAGGCGTCGATGTTGAACGCCATCACAAACTGGGAATAGCGGTCGTTGGCGAAGTACCCTGCCCGGTTGCCCGAAAGAATGCCCGACATGATGTCGACGATCACGGCAATCCCGTACCCCTTGTGGCCGCCGCGCTCGCGAGTCCCGCCAAACGGGAGGATGAAGTACTCACCCTGCCCAGGGACATTGACCGGCTCGTCGATCGGCGTGCCGTCCGTCTTGGCGATCCATCCCGGAGCAAGCTTTGAGCCGATACGCCTGGTGAGGTCGAGCTTGTTTCCTGCGACCTGCGAAGTCGCCATGTCGAGCACGAACGGGGGCATCTTGCGCGCCGGTGCCGCCCATGAGAACGGATGGGTGCCGAAGCGCGGCTCGGCGCCGAAGATCGGCAGCATGAGTTGGCCGCCTGCCGAGGCCATGCAAACGCCGATCATGTCTCGCTTCACGGCCATCAGAGGGTAGTAGCCGAGCATGCCGAGATGCCTGGAATTCTGGACCGCTACCGAACCGATACCGTACTTGGCCGCCTTTTCCATTGCGAGTTCCATGGCCTGCGGCCCTGTTTGCAGCCCCAACCCGCCGTCGCCGTCCCAGGTGGCTGTGACGGCCGATTCCCGTAGTGTTTTGATTTGAGGGTCGGGATTGACGTATCCGGAGCCGTAGTACTCGACGTACCGGCGTAGCATGTTCGACACGCCGTGACTCTCGTGCCCCCGCAGGTCTGACAGGACCAGGATGTCTGCGGCCTGCGCGGCGTCCGCGTCTCCAAGGCCCATCTTTAGGAATATCGCCTCGGTCGCCGCCCTCACCCGTTCTTCTTGGACGATCACCTTGTCTTCTGCTGGGACCTTGAAACTTTCGAGCATAGGGGTTGTAGGGACCTTTCCAATAAAGACCGCAGCCGGCAGACGGATTCTATGCGATTTAGTCACCTCACCCAAACGGTTTTGGGCCAAAGTGAGGTGAATGGCGTTGTTGGCTCGTACCGGCTGCCAACGAACCTGGCGGGATGCGCGATAATCGGGACATGCGAGTCGGTCTGGGAGCAATTTTGGTGGCGGCGATGGCGGCCGCGCTACTTACTGTGGCGTGTGGCGGCGAGTCCGCGCCGCTGACCGTTCCGACACCCACACCGGGTCCGGCCCCCACGGCCGCTCCCCCGACGGAACAGACGCCCGCCCCGACCCCTGTGCCGGCCGCAGAACCAACTGCAACGCCGACGGTGGAGGTCGTTCAAGTCGATGAGGGCCCCGAACTCCCGGTGCTGCCGGTGATCTCAACCAGGGAGCACAAATTGGTCGGCACACAGGAGTGGATCAACTCCGAGCCGCTGACCCTCGCGGGCTTGGCGGACGAGGGAAAGGTGGTGTTGATCGACTTCTGGACCTACACCTGAATTAACTGCGTTCGCACGCTCCCGGCAGTTCGCTCGTGGCAGGAAAAGTACTCGGAACACGGTCTGGTGATCCTGGGCGTGCACTCACCTGAGTTCGAGTTCGAGAAGGACTACGACAACGTCGTCGAGGCCGTCGAGAAGCACGAACTCGAATACGCGGTGGTCCAGGACAACAACTTCAGCACCTGGCGGCTGTTCGGGAACAGGTACTGGCCGACGAAGTACCTGCTCGACGCCAACGGCAAGATGCGCTTCCGCCACATCGGCGAGGGCGCCTACCAGGAGACCGAACTGGCCATCAGGGCGCTACTCGAAGAGGCGGGCTACGACGTCTCACACATCGACCACGAGTACACGCCCGGCTAGGGCCACCCGGCATTCTCCCAAACCGTCTTCCCCGACCTCCGTACCTCGTCTTCCCCGACTCCGATCGGGGACCCAGGGGCCGACGGGCGCGGCTACCCCCACCAACCCGCTACACAACCACACCCACACACCGGCCAACCACCCCGTAGGGGCCGTTCGCGAACGGCCCTGGTGCGGTGCGCGTCTACAACCTCCCGCCCCTCACACACAACCGGCATTCTCGCGACCCGTCGTGCCTTCCCTCGTCGCCCCGCACTTGATGCGGGGCCGGTACCCACGGTGGGGCATGGAGGCGCGGCTATCTCCACCAACCTGACGCCCATTACCCACATCCGGCATTCTCCCAACCCGTCTTCCCCGACGCAGATCGGGGACCCAAGGGGGGCGCGGCTACCCCCACCAACCCGCTACACAACCACACCCCGCCCACCGGCCAACCACCCCGTAGGGGCCGTTCTCGAACGGCCCCGGGGCAGACGGGCAACGCGGCTATCCCCACCAACCTCCCACCCCTTACCCACATCCGGCATTCACCCAACCCGTCTTCCCCGACGAAGATCGGGGACCCAGGGGGGCGCGGCTACCCCCACCAACCCGCTACACAACCACACCCCGACGCTGGCCAAACCCACTTGTAGGGGTGTCTCTTGTGGGCACCCGCCGGGGCGGACGGGCGACGCGGCTATTCCCATCAACCTCCCACCCCTTACCCACATCCGGCATTCTCCTAAACCGTCTTCCCCGACTCCGATCGGGGACCCAGGGGAGCGCGGCTACCCCCGCCAACCCGCTACACAGCCACACCCGCACACCGGCCAACCCCCCAAAATCCAGGCCACAAACATTTGACACGCACGAACACCTGTTCTATTATCAATATCGAGGCGTGCGGTTAAACGCATCCATCACAGCCACTCTGATCGAACAGCAACGGGAACAACTCCTGCAGGCATCGGGGGTAAAAGTTCCTCCCCCCGTGTTAAAGCCCGTTGCGGAACGAGAAAGTACATGCTCTCCTGGGAAGCAGACATGGGCTATGCGTGGATTCCAGGACCCACCGGCTGCAAAGCCGGCAAGGGTAACCGGAACGACTCGCACATAACGCTGTTCACGTAGGCGTGGCAGCTTTAGACCCCGACTATAGCGACTCGGGGCCCGCAGGCTGAGAGATGCCTGGGGAGCTATCGGAAGTTCGCCCCTGAGATCAAGCCGAGGATCCGATAGCAAATGCGTCTTTCCCTCAGACGCCCATAAGCGCCCCACAAGCCGGGCGCGGCTGTAGAGCCGCAACCGTCTTCGGCCCCGGTTCGACCGCCGACGCGTGAGCGTGCAAATTGCCGTCACTACCGTTGGTTGTTGGACTGTGCGGAGAAGACCGAGGAAACATACTTCCCAACAACGCCTCTCGGTTCCGGCCGGGCGTGGGAAAGACAGCAGAGACACTGCAAAACGGGGCAACCCCGGGCAACCCCCGGGGTTGCTTCAACGCGCCAAAAACCAACCCGTCGTGCCGGACTCCGATCCGGTACCCGGCCCGTACTTGATACGGGGTCGTCCCCTACTCCCCATTCCTGTCATCCCCGAGCCGCCCATCTGTCATCCCCGAGCCGCCCATCTGTCATCCTCGAGCGAAGCGAAGGATCTCCCGGACATCCCACCACCACCCATGTAGGGGCGTCTCTTGTGAGCGCCCGCCGGGGTTGGGCACAGGCGGCGCGGCTATCCCCACCAACCTGCCGCCCCTTACCCACATCCGGCATTCTCACAAACCGTCTTCCCCGACGAAGATCGGGGACCCAGGGGGGCGCGGTTACCCCCACAAACCCTCTACACAACCCCACACCCCTCTCCCGTCGTGCCGGGGAAACCCGGTACCCACGGTGGGGCGTCTGGCGGGCGCGGCTACCCGCTTACGGCCAATCCCACACATCGTTCAATGTCACCTTTGAGCGCTCCCATGTCATCCTCGAGCGAAGCGAAGGACCTCCCGCCCTTCGCACCCAACCGGCGTTGTCCCAACCCGTCGTGCCCTCCATCGTCACCCCGCACTCGTGGAACCAAGTCGCTGCGCCATGTACGAACCAACGATGATCAACGCGGCGCCGGCGTATAGTTCAGGCCCGACGGTCTCACCCAGGACCAACCAACCCAGCAGCACTCCGAACGCCGGCTGGATGATCCATATGACCGTGACCCTCGAAGGCAGGTAGCGTTGAAGCAGCCACACGCTGCCGATGAACCCGAACCCGGCTATCACCGCGCCCTGATACAAGAGGGCCACGATTAGACGGCCGGTCCAGTTGTACGGGTCGGGTTCCACGAAGAAGCTTGCCAACACGAACGCCACGGTTCCGACCACCGACTGCGATAGCAGCAACTTCTGGGGTTCTATCCCCTGCGAGAAGTTGGACAGGTACACCTGTCTGGCGCCCAGCAAGATGGCCGAAATGAGCATGAGGAAGTCCCCCAGCAGGAATTCACTCGGGTTGCCGATGCCCCTCGAGAACAGGACCACGATGCCGGAATACGCCACCATCGCGCCCAGGAACCGCCCCTTCGACAACCTGTCTCCGGGCACGTAGAAGTGCGCAATCACGCTGGTCCAGAGAGGGGACGTGGTCGTTATGACCACCGCGTGGCCTGCAGACGTAAAGTCCTGGCCGATGTTCATGAACGCTATCTGGACTGCGAACAGGCAGCCCAGGAACAGTAGCGGTCTCCACTCGTGCCGCGCAATCCTCAGTGAACGACGCGTTGCCAACGCCCACGCAAGCACCACCACGCCGCCGACAACGAAACGCAGCCAGCCAAGCCGCAGCGGAGGAGCGTCCTCGAGCCCGGCCTTGATCGCGACCGGGTTGCCACCCCAAAGCGCCGACAATAGCAGGGCGAACAGCCCGGCCCGCAAAGTCAGCGGACGGCGCGGGTCACGTGAGACAGTTACGGAGTCAGCGTCGCGCGGGCGTTCAGTCAACGAACAAGTGTCGGACCAGGTGAAACCGTTGCCCCATGCCAAAGGGCCCGGTTCCGGATGTGAGCGTCCGCAGGCCTATCATCCGGTACTCCCTGGATGGCCGAATTCAGGCCTACGGCCAATCGGGTCTCTCCATCGCAAATGAGTTGTCGACCTCGACGTAGTCCAAATAGCCCAATCGTCCGATTGGCCGCACCTTGAGATAGTCAATCTGCCCGTCCACAAGGACCTCTTCGTCTACGTGGACGCCCACGACCTCGCCGAACACCAGCGTGTTCGTGCTGTCCGGAACGTGGGAAGGCAACTCCAGGGACTGCGTGTAGCGGCACTCCAGATGCAGCGGGCTTTCAGCAACACGCGGGCACTTCACGAGCCTGCTTGCGGCCTTTGTGAGGCCGGCGTACTCGAACTCGTCCACGTCGTGCGGCGCCGGAACGGCTGAGGCGTTCATCTGCTCCCTCAGGTCCCACGTCGCGACGTTGACGACAAACTCCCCGGTAGCTTGGGCATCGGCCACTGCGTCTTTCAGTCCGCCGTGCTTGTGATTGCTGGAGGCTGAGAACACCACCTGCGGAGGATTGTCCGCAACCGCGTTGAAGTATGAGTAAGGCGCCAGGTTGGGGACACCCTCGGCGCTGAGCGTAGAGATCCAGCCGATGGGCCGCGGCACGACGATCCCCTTGAACGGGTTGTGCGGAAGCCCGGACCCCTCGCTGGGCTCAAAGAACATCAAGGCCTCCCGTCAAACATGAACGCTGGCCGGTGCAGGACCGCCTGATTAGCCTGGCGGCCTAGTCTTCCAGCCTGGTCAGGTACTGGCTAACCCAGTCGTGGTCGACGAGGTCGATGTAAGCGTCTTGCAGCGCCTTCGTTATCGGCCCGGGAATTGCGCCGTCGGCGATCACGTTGCCCTGTACCGTGCGCACAGCCGCAGATGCACAGGCTGGTCGAGGTCAGGAACACCTCGTCCGCCGTGTACGCGTCGAACTGGTCGATGTCCTTCTCGATCACCTCGATCTCCAACTCCTCGGCCAGTTCCATCGTGGTCTCTCTCGAAATGCCGCCCAGCACGTACTGCGGCCGCGGCGTGTAGAGCACCCCGCCTTTGACGGTGAAGATATTCGACCCGATGCCCTCTGCCAGGAAGCCGCGCGAATCCAGGAGCAGCGCCCACCCCTCAGGGTCCTGCGCCTTGACCTCCAGGTCGCCCATAATCAGGTTGAGGTAGTTGTGGGACTTGGCTCGCGGGCTCACCGACTCCGGAGGCGTCCTGCGCACCGACGGAATGAACACGTCGATGCCGTCGCGGTACAGCCGCGCTCGTGCGCTCAGCGGCAACGGTTTGCACTCGATCACCACCGTCGGGCCGCCGTCCGTCTCCCACATGTCGCCGCCCACCAGGTCGACGCCTCGCGACACGCGCTGGCCCACCCAGTAGTCCTCGTCCTCGCCAATCAGCTTGAGGTTCTCCTCGAGCACCTGGTTCGACAGGTCGATCATCTCGCCGGGGCTCATGCCGGGGTCGATCTGCACATACCGGAGTGAGTCGTAGAACCGCGCGATGTGCTCTTCAAGCTTGAAAATCCGGTGGCCGAACGTGCGGGTCATGTCGAACACCGCGTCGCCGTACGTGAACCCGCGGTCCCGGAACGACACTCGTGCCTGGCTCTCCGGCACTATCTTGCCGTTGAAAAAAGCGACTCTTTCCCGTCTCGCGGCGGTAGTCATATCAAGTTCCTCTCAGCCGTTCCGGCCCGGTCATCACCCATCAACGCCCTGCCCACCAGCCCCGAATAATACGTCCGCGCCCGCCTTCGCACAAACACGGGATCCGCCGATCTTCTGACAGCACACCGCAATTACATCCGCACGTCCGTCGCCGTCCGCGGTCATCATGCGTCATCACTGCACCCACTTCGACTCTCTTTGGTCATCCCCGGCTCTCATACGTCATCCCCGACTCCGATCGGGGACCTCCAGGCGGGCAGGATAGGATTGGGGCCACCAGGCCGACGCCGGACGTAAGTACGCTCCCGGACGTCCAATTTGATGGAGGCCCCCAATGCCCAGTAACAGCCCTAATGGCCGGAACGATACCCTGCCCGTCCAGTTCGCCGACATCGTCGGTGACGGCGATGGGGCAGGCTGGGAGACGCCCACGCACGCTCCAGGGCCGGAGGGTAGGCTGCCATTCACCGCCGAGATGCTCGTCGAGCGTCCGAGTGGCGATATCTTCGGCTTCAGCCAGAACGCCGGCATGGGCTGGCGGCCGTCGGAGTTGCTGCGCAAGCAGTTCATGGTCCTGAGCACCACAGGTGGCCTGCGGTCGCCCGACGGAACGCCGATCGCGCTCGGCCTTCACACCGGCCACTGGGAGCTGAGCGACCTGGTCCGAAGCGCGGCCGAAGAGTTGAAATCGTTGAAGTCCGTGCCGTTTGCGGCGTTCTGCTCCGACCCTTGCGACGGCCGGACGCAGGGCACGCCCGGCATGTTCGACAGCCTGCCGTATCGCAACGACGCCGCCCAGGTAATGCGCAGGCAGGCTAGGTCGCTCCCGACCGCCCGCGGCGTCATGGGCGTGGCAACGTGCGACAAGGGACTCCCCGCCATGATGATGGCGCTGGCCGGGCTGAGAAACATACCCGTCGTGGCCGTGCCGGGAGGCGTGACTCTGGCGCCGGAACGGGGCGAGGACGCAGGCCAGATACAGTCGATAGGTGCAAGGTTCGCCCAGGGCGAGATCACGCTCGAATACGCGCAGGACGTCGGTTGCAGGGCCTGCGCAACCCCCGGCGGCGGGTGCCAGTTCCTCGGCACAGCCGGCACGTCCCAGGTCATAGCGGAGGCCCTGGGTCTCGCAGTCACGCACGGAGCGCTGTCGCCGTCGGGGACTGAAATCTGGCGGGACGTGGCCAGGAAGTCGGCGCGCGCCCTGGTCGGCCTCGAGCGGTCCGGTGTCAAGTCGAACGACATCCTGTCCGACGCCGCCTTCGAAAACGCCATGGTCCTGCACGCGGCGTGCGGCGGATCGACGAACCTGCTGCTTCACCTGCCGGCAATCGCCCACGCCGCGGGTCGCACCCGCATGCGCGCCGCGGAGTGGGCCGCTGTCAACAAGCAGGTCCCAAGGCTGGTAGACGTGCTGCCCAACGGACCGGTCGGCCACCCGACTGCCGTTCTCTACGCCGCAGGCGCCGTGCCGGAGGTGATGCTCCGCCTGCGCGACCTCGGCCTGCTGAACACGGGAGCGATGACCGTCACCGGCCGAACGCTGGGCGAAAACCTGGACTGGTGGGAGCAGTCGGAACGGCGTGCTGCCGTCAGGGCGAACCTCGTGAGGCAGGACGGCGTCGATCCCGATAACGTCATCATGGACGCCGACAAGGCGCGGGCGCGCGGCCTCACCAGCACGGTCACCTTCCCGGTCGGCAACCTGGCGCCTGAGGGCTCGGTCATAAAGAGCACCGCCATCGACCCGACGGTGGTCGACGACGACGGCGTCTACCGCAACACCGGCCCGGCAAGGGTGTTTCGCTCGGAACATGACGCCATCAGGGCCATCAAGAGCCGCGGCGAAGACCGGATCAAGGCCGGCGACATCATGGTGCTGACGTGCGGCGGCCCGCTCGGCACGGGCATGGAGGAGGTGTACGAAATAACCGCGGCACTCAAGCACCTCTCCTACGGCAAGCACGTGGCCCTGATCACCGACGCCCGCTTCTCCGGCGTCTCGACAGGCGCATGCATCGGCCACGTCGGGCCGGAGGCGCTGGCGGGCGGCACTATCGGCAAGGTGAGAGAGGGCGACCTCGTGAATATCGAGATCGACCGCGTAAACCTGGAAGGCCGGATAGACCTTGTCGGATCCAACGGGACCGAATACGGGCGCGAGTGGGGCAAAGCAGAGTTGGCGCGGCGCGATACGCCGAACGACCTAGCGCGCCACCCCGGTCTGCCGGACGACTCACGCCTGTGGGCCGCCCTCCAGGGCGCGAGCGGCGGCACGTGGGGCGGCTGCGTATACGACGTCGATGAGATCGTCGCGACGCTGGACGCCGGGCGGGAGGCCCGTCAGCCGACCGAGGCGACGGCGTCGCGGCACACGGGTTAGGCATGTGAGAGGTGCGCGCAGGCGGACCGGATCGCTCCGCGTCGGAACATGCCCGCGAGTTCAACCCGTCTAATCGTGCCCGCTCGCAGCGGCGAGACCCATTTCGTTCCTGAAATCGTTTGAGTCCAGGTAGAGAACATCGACGTCCGAGAACCCACTCGCTGCCTTGTTCGCCAACCTGCGGTCTGCCGTGACCACAGTCGAGCCGGTAGCTTCGGCGCACGCCAGGTACAGGCAATCGTAGACCGGGTGATCGAGCTCCTCGGCGATCTGGACCGCCCGGGTTACCTGTTCGCCGACAGGGTGCAGTGCAATGACCTCGTCGATTTCCAGCAGCTCATCCATGTAGGGCTGTAGGAAGGAGACCTCGCCCCTGCGGAATTTCTTCCACATCGTGTTCCCAAACTCGGCCAGGAGGATATCTGGCGCCTGGAATTCGTGCGGGTACTCAAGCAGCAACCGCGCTTCTTCGGACAGTTCCTCAGGAACGAACCACTTGACTACGACGCTGGCGTCGACCGTCAGGTTCACCTGTCGCGGTCTTCTCGCAACAGTTCAACGCTGTCAGTCTGAGGGCCCTCGGGCGCCATCCCGGATAACCGGTAGGTCCGAGCGCGAAAGTCTCCGATGCGCGTCGCGCGGCTGGCCCGCCGCGTCAACACATACCGGACTTCGGCTTCCAACGAGCGCTCGTTGGCGCTTGCTTCAGCCTTCAATGCTTTGATCACGTTATCGTCGAGGTTCCGTACTGTTATGCTGCCCACACGACTCCCCCAGTCATTTTGCATGCACAATGATAGCACGCACTTCCACCTTAACATTTACAAGGCGCCTGCAAACGGAGCCGAAGCGGGGAAGGGCTCTATGTCCGTACGTGCTTAAGGGCCTGCGTCTTATTCGCGCCAAGCCCCATGGGGCGGGCGTTAACTGCCCGCCCCGGAATCCGTTTACTTCTCTATCGGCGCGCCAACGAGGCTGCCGTACTCGGTCCACGAGCCGTCGTAGTTGCTGACGTTTTCGTAGCCGAGCAACTGTGTCAGGGCGAACCAGGTGTGGGCCGACCTCTCGCCGATGCGGCAGTAGGTGATGACGTCCGTGCTGCCGTCGATGCCCTTGGAACCGTAGATGTCGCCCAACTCCTCGGCCGACTTGAACGTACCGTCGTCGTTCACCGTCGTTAGCCACGGGATGCTCGCTGCGCCGGGCACGTGGCCGGAACGCTGCGCGCCCTCCTGCGGCATGTTCTCGGGGGCTATCACCTCGCCGTTGAACTCAGCGGGCGAGCGCACGTCGACGAGTTGGGTCCCACCGGCCGCGGCTGCTGCCAGGACCGTGTCCCTCAGCGCCCTGAGGCTAACGTCGGCTTCACCTGCCGAGTAACTGACGGCCGTCGGGCTCGGGACATCGGCTGTCGTGGGTCTGCCTTCCGCCACCCACTTGGCCCGTCCACCGTTCATGAGCTTCACGTTCTGGTGGCCATACATCCTCAGGAACCAGAACGCCCATGCCGCGAACCAGTTGTTGTTGTCCCCGTACAGGACTATCGTCGTGTCGTTCGAGATGCCGGAGCGGCCAAGCAGGTCCGCCAGTTCATCTCCGGTCAAAAGGTCCCGCGTCAGCGTGTTCTGCAGGTCGGTCTGCCAGTTCCAGCCAAGCGAACCTTCGATGTGCCCGGAGTCGTAAGCCTCCGTGTCGACGTCGACCTCAGCCAGGACGATGCCTTCCGTTCCCAGGTTGTCTGCCACCCACTGTGTGTCGACTAGCGAATCTGGGTGTGCGTACTGTGCCGTCATGTGATTGATCCCTCCTCCATGAAAATCAGCCTTTGCTCATGGCTATTATCCCACCACAAACGTTAAACGGCACAAGCGGGGTGTTCGGTTGCCGTGGCTTGGTTCGACTGGACGCCGACCAAAATATGCCGAGGTGTGGTTGGACGGAGGAGGAGGTCCCCGGTCGGAGTCGAGGAAACGGCATGGCAGGCGGGTTAAACCGCCGTTTATGCCGCGCCGTCGGAGGCTTATAGGATAGGGTTACCGGGCACAACCTCTTCGCCCAGAACACGCCATGGGCAGAATAATCCTAGTTTCAAATCGTCTTCCGGTCACCGTCCGGCCAGGTCGGCGCGGTGCGCAGGAACTTGTGGTCAGCAGCGGCGGGCTCGTCGCCGGGCTGAATCCACTCCACGAAAAGCGAAACGGCATATGGATCGGTCATCCCGGGGACGAGCCTGACAGCGTTTCTACGGTCTCCCTGTCCGCCCGCAGGCTGGTGCCGGTTGCCGTGCCCGAATCCGACTACCGCGACTACTACGAAGGCTACGGCAACTCTTCACTCTGGCCGCTGTTCCACTACCTGCTCGAGACCTGCGAGTTCGATCCCGCCCACTTTGACGCCTACCGGCGTGTCAACGAAAAGTTTGCTGAGGTCGTGGCTGAAAACGTCCGGCCTGGCGACGCGGTGTGGATCCACGACTACCAACTCATGCTCCTGCCGCACATGGTCCGGGACCGTGTCGAAGATGCCCGCATCGGCTTCTTCCTGCATATACCGTTCCCGTCAGCCGAGGTGTTCCGGGTACTGCCGCAGCGGGAACAAGTCCTTCGCGGCCTGATGGGCGCCGACCTCATCGGCGTTCACACGTACGAGTACGCTGACCACCTTCGCCGCAGCCTGCGCAGGGTCCTGGGCGTAGAGAGCAGGGAGGGCAGCGCATGGTTCGACGGCCGCGAAGTGCGCATCGAGACCCACCCCCTAGGAATCGATGTCGATTCGATGCGCGACCGTGCCTTCTCCAGCGTCGCTGACCGCACGCTGGAGGACCACAAGAAGACGTTCAGAGACCGCCGGGTGATCCTCAACGTCGAGCGGCTCGACTACACGAAGGGCGTGCCGCTCAAACTGGAAGCCTTCCGGTTGCTCCTTCAGAACGCGCCCGAATGGAGGAAAAATGTCGTTTTCCTGCAGGTCGCAGTACCGTCCAGGGAGGCAATAGGCAGCTACCAGGACCTGAAGGCTGAGGTCGAACGGCTGGTCGGAGAGATTAACGGGCTCTACGGAGGTCCCGCCCATATACCGGTCCACTACCTGTACCGCTCGATACCCCAGGAGGAACTCGGCGCGCTGTACCGGCTGGCCGACGTGGCATTCGTGGCGCCGGTACGTGACGGCCTGAATCTGGTCGCAAAGGAGTACGTCGCCTGCCGAGACGACGGCGGCGGGGTGCTGGTGCTGAGTGAGTTCGCCGGGGCGCTGTCGGAGATGGGCGAGGCGCTCAGGGTCAACCCATGGGACGTCGAAGACACGGCGAACACGCTGAAACGCGCCCTCGAGATGGACTTCGCGGAACGCAGCGAACGCATGCTGCCCATGCACCGCCGCGTCGTGTCAAACGGAGTCCAGCGATGGGTCGACCGTTTCATGGCGTCCCTGCTGAACCCTCGCCACGCGGCCGTCGACAGCCCGCCCCTGCTGGAGCCGGAGGTGCTCGCCAACACAATGGCGCACCACTTCGCAGAGGCAAACTCTGCCCTGCTCATGCTGGACTACGACGGCTCGCTCAGGGAGTTCACTGATCACTACGACGACGCAATACCCACAGAAGAAATCCTGGGCCTGCTACAGGCGCTGTCGTCGTTGCCGGACGTTGAGGTTTACATGAACAGCGGTCGCAGCCGCGAGGTGCTCGACAACTGGTTCGGCGAAGTAGGCATATCGTTAATAGCCGAACACGGATCGTGGATCAAACAAAAAGGCGAGTCAGGTTGGGAACGGATGGGCGCTCCGCCCAACGTGGCGTGGAAGAGCGACGTCCGGACAGTGCTTAACGAGTACGTGGAACGTACGCCGGGCGCTCGCATCGAAGAGAAATCGTCCGCCCTTGTCTGGCACTATCGTGAGACCGACGACGAACTGGGGTCGTGGCAGGCGCTGGAACTCACCACGGTGCTCGAAACGCGGTTCGCCAACGAGCCGGTACAGGTCACCACCGGAGCGCGCGTCATTGAGATTCGGCAGCAGGGCTTCGACAAGGGCCGCGCCTACGCCTACGTCAAGGAGCGACGCGGTCCGTACGACTTCACCCTCGTGACCGGGGACGACCGCACGGACGAAGACGTGTTCGAACGCCTCGACCCCGGCAACTATTCGGTCCGCGTCGGCGTGGGCGGCAGCGCGGCCCTCACCGCCGTCGCCTCGCCCGCAGCCATGCGACGACTCCTGCGGTCCCTCGCCGAGACGCGCAGCGCAGCGCGGGCTGTAGACGCCTGGTAAATTCCGCGTTCATTAGCCGCCAACAGCCAGCCCAACTCGGGCGGGGTAGTCACATGAAGATCACCGATATCAAGTCCTATGTGTACGCGCCGCTGCCGGAAAACCCGTGGTTCTTCATTGAGATCGAGACCGACGAAGGAATCACGGGCCTCGGCGAGACCTCCGACTATCGGGCCACACAGATGCTTGCCGGCGGCATCGACGCCATAAAGCACCTCCTCATCGGCGAGGACCCTTCGCACATCGAGGAACTGTGGCAACGCATCTTCAGGAACTACACGACGATAAACGGCCGCGGTTTTGTATCGCACCTCGTCAGCGCAGTCGACGTCGCGCTGTGGGACATCCGCGGCAAGGTCTTGGGTCAGCCCGTTTACCAGCTTCTGGGCGGTCCTGTCCGGCCCAACGTGCCCGTGTACACGCACATCCAGGACCAGTGGTTCGAGGGCGTGACGATTGCGGACGCGGTGGAGGCGGCGCGTGAGACAAAGGAAGACGGCTACGAGGCCATCAAGACCGACCCGTTCAAATGGCAGCGGCCGCACAGCGGACCGTTCCTCGGCGCAGGCATGGTCGAGTTCCTCAACCCCGAATCCATCGCCGAGGCGGTCGACTGGATCGCCGCGCTCCGGGAGGAACTCGGCCCCGGCTACGAGCTGATGGTCGACGCCCACGGGCGTTTCGACGTGGCCAGCGCCATTCGGGCAGGACGCGCCCTGGAGCCTTATGGCCTCATCTGGTTCGAGGAGCCGGTGCCGCCCGAGAGCTTCCAGGCGCTGAGGGAGGTACGGGAGAACACCAACATTCCCATATGCGTCGGCGAACGACTCTATACGCGCTACGACTACACGCCGGTGTTCGAGCAGCGCCTGGCCGACTACGTTATGCCGGACATACTGTGGACTGGCGGCATCAGCGAGATCAAGAAAATCGCGGCGATGGCTGAAGCGTATTACGTGCGAATCTCGCCGCACGACGCCCTGGGTCCGGTGTCGATAATCGCAGGCGCGCACGCCTCCATCACCATGCCCAACCTATACCGGCTCGAGGCCATGCACAGGTGGTTCCCCGAGTTCGCCAAGATCATCACGCCAATGTTTGAGGTCTACAACGGCGCAATCCACCTGGACCCCACCCGCCCAGGCCTGGGAATCGAGCTAAACCACGAGGCCGCCGCGGAGTACCGGGTAGATCCAGCGTCGGGCGAGGCGGTACGGGACAGGTAGGGGGAGGTTGGGCCGTCGAGGCGCCTCGGCCTTCATTCACCTACCGCCTATCGGCAACAGCCTGTTTCCACTCCTCCCGCAGCAGGCTGTAATAGACCATGTCGACCCTCGGGTAGCCGGGCCTGGGGTCCTTGCGGTGGCTTCGAAACAATCCCTCGCGCTTCATGCCCAGTTTCTCCATCACCCTCCAAGACCGCCGGTTGCGGACATCGGCGTTTGACGAAATCCTGTGCGGTCCTCGTTCGGCAAACCCCCAATCGATCACGGCGCGGGCTGCCTCGGCCGTGAGGCCTCGCCCCCAGTGCGCTTTCGCCAAAGAGTAGCCAATCTCACCCTTCTCGTGCTTCGAGTCGAATCTCAGCGTGATGTCCCCGACGCAGGCCTGTTCCAAAACGATGGCCCAGGAGCACTGGTTACTCGACGCCAGCATCCTGCCCGCAATGAACTCTTCCGCGTTTCTCCGTGTGTACGGTTGCGGCACCGCGCCCAGTAGAAACTCCGCCCATTCGGGGTCCTTGGCGTACTCGAAGACATCGTCGACGTCTCCCGTACGGAAAGGCCGCAGGACTAGCCGAGGCGTAGTCAACTCGGGCAAGTCGTTCCGTTCCGTCGTTTTCCACTCGCTCGGCTGGATGGTTATGGGCGGCAGTGGGCCGCCGGGGCTGGTCCACTCGGACCTCAACACGGAGTAGAGAACGCTGTCGACACGCTCTCCATCCTCGACTTCGTCACTTCGACGGACGGCTTCGCGAGTCATGCCCAGCTTTTCCATCACACGTATGGATCGCCTGTTCCGCGCGACCGCTCCGGCATAAATCTTGGCGAGCGCATACTCGCGAAAACCCCAATCGCAGACGGCCGAAGTAGCCTCAGTAGCCAGTCCCAGTCCCCACACGTTCCTGGCGATGTCGTAACCGAGTTCAGCCTTCCTTTCCCGGTCCTCGGGATCGACATTCAGGCAGACCAGTCCAACCACGCGGCCGTCGTAAACAATCGCGAATTCAGCACCCTTGTCTCGGGAAGTCGATACCGCAAACGCTACTGAGTATTCGGCCCGTTTTCGGTCGTACGGCCCAGGGTAGTACGTCGCCCACTGCGGGTCGCTGGCGTATTCGAGCACCGCGTCGATGTCCGACAGTTTGAACGGCCTGAGTAGAAGACGTTCCGTCTTCAGAGTCACCATGATCGGCCCGCCTTTCGGTCTCCGACTCTACACGTGCAGCGACTACACGCCGGTCGTCGAGCATCGTCTGGCCGCCTACGTACGGCCGGACATCCTGAGGACCGGAGGCGCCGACGAGATCAAGTAAATCGCGGCGGCAGGTAAGGCGTGCTACGAGCGCATCCAGACCCGCGACGCCCAGGGCCCGGAGTCGATCATCGTTACTTGTCGACGCGACAACTGATTATGTCGATGCCGTAATACTTGCGGTGGTGCACCGACGAGGCGTAGTGACGCAGGATGCGGACGGACATTTGCTGTTCGTCTTCAAGCGCCTGGTCGTGGCCCAAGTATGCAATGCGGTCTTCGATGTTCCCCTGGATGGCGTCGGCCGATGCGACCAGTATTTCAAGTTCGGCCGAGCGGCTGTCAGGGCGAAGCGTGGCAACCATCCTCCGCTCTTGCTCGTCGGCGTCCCCGTTTTCTTCCTTGAGCAAACTCAACATGACCTCTTCGCCCACCAGGCGGAGCCGGTTTTTTCCTTCCGCCGTCCAGGAGTGTCTGTCGGCGAAATGACTAAGAAACTCGTCAACGGCAGGCAGAGAAGTTTGAGACAAGTCAATATGCAGCTTCCTGGCGCGAAAACCTGCCATTTCGGTGAACAGGGTCATTCCGATGGCCGCCATGCCGCCGATAACGATGGTATTGCCGACCAGGTGGCTGGTGATCCCGTCGAAAAATCCTCCGAAAACCCCTGCGGTCAGACCCAACACCATGGAAACGCCGGCAATTGCAGCCTTCTTATGGTCTACCTGGCCCGAAAATACCGTTTTCGCACCCTCGACAAAGAGCATGCCGAAAATGATGAAGTACACCGCGCTAACGACCGGGCTGGGAATGGCGACCAAAACGGCAAGCAACTTGGAAAGGAAGGCGACAACTATGGTCATCAATCCCAGGTATATCCCGACACTGGTTGCGGCGACACCCGTAAACCCGATGTAGACCGCAGTGGCCGCCCACGGCGCGGCAACAGGCAGGGTCCCCAGGAAGCCGGAAACAAGGGTGCCCAACCCGTACACGTTCAACCCCCCCTGCACCGAACGGAAATCAATGGCCGATTGACTCCTGTAGGAAGCGCGGTGAATTACTGTAAGGTCTCCTACCGCTTTCATGAACGCGGTCAGGTTCACAAGCACGAAGACGGGAAGAAGGGCCCAGAAATCCGCGCCAAAGGTCAGGTCCAGTCGCGGCAAGCCGAAATCGGGTATGCGCACCCATGGAGTGGCAAAAACCAAGTCAAAGTCGTAGAAGCCAAGAGGCACTGCCGCCACCAGGCCGACGGCTACAGTTACAGGCAAAATCCACATCCGCCAGACCGGTGTGTCTTGCAGAGAAATGAGAATCCCAGCGGTTAGCGCAAGCACTCCCGGCGCCAGGAAAAGCGCCAACGATTGTTCTTCCGGCGGAATAACTGCCGTGCCGATGATGAAAGGCATGGCGGACACGGCTACCAGCATTACCACCACTCCGCTCACGGTCTGCGTGAATATCCGGCGGAGGGAGGCAAGGCGCATGGTCAAAACCAACTGCACCAGGGTGGAAAACACTACCAGGCTGGCCAACAGGCCAGGTCCGCCGACATAAAGCGCCAATGCGCTGACCGCCAGGAACGGTACGTTGAAGTTGGTGACAACCAGGCGACCCGAACCGAAGTGCCGCAGCCGAAGGGATTGCAGGATCATGCTGGCTCCGGTGACTGCCAGCACGGTAAATGTCACCCACGACAGATAGGCTTCGGACTCCCCGGATGCCCGCACCACCAGCGCGGCCAACATGATGAGGCTGATCGTATTCGGTATGAATATCTGAAAGGCAGAAGTTACGGACAGAAGCGGCGGACACTTCTCTTCCGGTTCGTACCGGACTTCATGTGGCCCCTGGGCTTTTCTGAACACTTAAAAGAAACCCTTGGCCGATCCGCCCGCAGGGGAAATTACGCTCGCCGCCCGGCGGCCATCCCCGGTTCCGCCAACTCCAAGGCGAAAATTTGTCCTGTTCCCAGCCGTTGCTCCAGGCGTGGGGGCTTCTGATTCTCTTTTACCCTCACCTTCGACAAGGCAGAGAAATGAAGGCCGGGGTGATGATGAATCGCTTTCGACTCGTGTCCTGGGACTAACCTGCAAAATCAAATCCGATGACTACAGAAAGGCCCGCGATGATTTCATTCCTGAAAACTCATTCGCCCGTGGACAGGCCCGTGCTCCAACCCCAAGCCTCCGGGTAGGTGCCCGATTCAATCCTGTGCATACGACGGACAACCGCCGGCCCAGACTATCCACAGGACAGCGCTCCGTGACAAGACCGGTAGAGACAACAGCCGACGGAAATGAGACAATATCTTAGGTGCGCAATCACGCGCGGATTGTACATACTCCTCAACAATACGGACTGCACAAATCAGGGGACCAGATCATGCGGCGAACCGGGCCAGAGGGCAATACACGGGCGAACTGGAAGCAATCGAAGGGTCGGCGACTGTCTGCGGGTGCGACCACATCGATACTGCTTCTGATCGTGGCTTCTTTTGCGATGTTTGTAGTTGCCTGCACCGGCGACCCTTCCCCAACGCCGGTTCCCCCTGCAACCACGGCCCCGCAACCCACGGCAACCCCCATGCCGGAGCCAACGCCGGAACCCGCCGCCACGTCAACTCCCGAGCCGGCTCCCGAACCCACCGCGACTACCGCTCCTCCTGAACCCACGGCGACTCCTGTGCCGGAACCCACGCCGGAGCCCGCTGCATTGGACGAAGACGGTCTAAGCCGGACTTACATCGCAAAGGCGATCGAGTACTACGGGGAGAACGGACTGGACGCCACCGTTGAGTTCTACAAGTCTCCGTCAGGCACGCAAGACGAACGCACGCTGATCCTCATAGATTCAGCCGAGAGCACATTGCTGGTATATCGCAACATTCCCGCCCTGGAAGGCCAATATGTCGGTGCGGGCTCGCCATACTCTGCTTTCGCCGAGTTGATAGACGTCGCCACCGAGGATGGCCAATGGTTCACTGCTCGAGGCATCAACCCGGCCACTAAACAGGAAGAACCGAGACGAGTCCTCGTCGTCCTTCACGACGGCCTGGTGTTTTCCACCAGCCATTCGGCGCTGGTGGAAGACGTAGCGGAGTCTGTCAAGGAATACATTGACAACGCTATTGCAAAGTATGAAAGCGACGGTCTCGACGCCACCATCACCCACTACAACAGCCAGGACAGCCTGGACGGACAGTTTTACCTGTTCCTGATTGGTGACGATGACATTTACCTTGCTCATCCCATCTTTCCTCACCTGATCGGTACCGACATCAAGGATGTGGTCGGCTCCGACGGACAGGAGCTGGGCAAGGAGATAGCTCTAGCCACGGACGAAGGCGTCTGGGTGGAGTACCTGTGGCCCCACCCCGTTTCACGCAAGGAACAGCAGAAGGTCACTTGGGCGATCCGCCATGACGGGCTGATATTCGCCTCCGGCTATTACGCCGGCGACCCCGAGTCCGGCCCACCGGACTGGCGGGACGCAGACCCCAGGGAATACACCATCCAGTACGTCCACGAGGCCGTAGACCGTTACGAGCGGGAGGGACTGGAGTCGTTCCTCAATTACTACAACAGCGTCGCCAGCTTCCAGGGCGAGTGGTACCTCTTCGCCACGGACGAAAATGACATTTATCACGTCCATCCTTTGTTGCCGCTGCTCGTAGGTACGGACATCAATGACGTGGTCGGATCTGATGGCTACAGGCTTGGCGAGGAGTTGGCCAAGGCCACCGATGAAGGGGTTTGGGTAGAGTACCTGTGGCCCCACCCGGTTACGTTGAAGGAAGTGCCGAAGGTGTCCTACGCCGTACGCCGAGACGGAATGCTTTTCGCCTCCGGTTACTACGTGCGGGTTGAAGACCCAGCAGGCCGGACCAACGAATACGTGCAACAGGCGATCGAGTACTATCGGAACAACGGGATAGACGCCACAGTCGATTACTACAGCAGCGAGGAAAGCCTCGATGGCCAATGGGGCCTGACCCTGGCCGATGAGAACGACATTCTGCTCGTCGCACCCCTTGGTCGACACCTGGTAGGCACCGACTTAAAGGACCTGGCCTCCCTCGGCAGGAGGGCGATTGGTGTGGAAATGGCGTCTGCCACCGCGGAGGGGATCTGGATCAACTACATCTTCCCCAACATCAGGTCATCGGAGACCCTCTACGCCCATACGTGGGCCGTGCGCTATGACGGACTACTCTTCATGTCGCGCTACTACGACGATCAGCCCGAAGTTTCCGAGTAGTCCTCAGGGGCGTCGGAACGGAAATACTGTTCAGCCTCCGCGCAGGCGCACTCCTCCTGGACGCCACAACAGACATTCGTGGCGGAGTGGCTGGCGCCTGCGAACAACTGCCGAGTTGCTGGACGATGTCCTCGACGATCAGGACAACGAGTGAAGCAAACGGTGGTGTTGTGGAACGGTAGTAGACCCTTCGTCGAGTGAGAAAACCCCGGGACCACTGATAAATCGCCTCAGTACGGAGGTTCCCGGGGCAGGGAATCCACGAGCGCGATCAGTCTCAATACAGGGCCACTGCCCCGGCTCACCCTCATCGCTGCCGGGTAGGGTCAATTCGGTAGATGTTTACGATCAGCCTTCCGCCGACGATGAAGAACATGTATCCGAGCAGCCACATGGCATGCCACATGTACCCGAGGTCCAAACGCTCCAGGGCCTCTTCGCGGGTCAAGCCCAATGCGGCGAAGTCGATATCCCAGGTCCTCAGTTGGTTGTGGTCGGGCAGTACGCTCGGCAGGTCGGGCGACAGGTAGATCATCAAAATGGCGACTACGCCCAGGGTGGTCGAGATCATCGCCAGGGCCGTCGCAGCGGAGAGAAGGAACAGCCGGTCGCGCTCGTTGGGATTGAATGCGGGGTCCCGCAGGACCAACAACCCGGTGAAGATGGCGCCCAAAACCGGAATTAGGACCGCCAACTGGATCGTTACCGATATGTTGGTAATGACTACGACGACGGCGTAGGCCAGAAACAACGGCGGCAATGCAACCCAGGCCGCCCGTTTGAGGGGGTTGCTCCCGCCTTTATCGCTGCGGTATTGCCATTTCCACAACCCGTGGAACATCAGACCGGCGAAAGAAGCGATCACCAGGTTGGCAAGCAGGGCCAGCGTGTAAGGCAACTGTGTCCCGGCGATGTCCCCAATCGTATAGAAGCCGTAGTGGTCCGTTCTCAAAGGGCCGAACTGCAAGAGGGGCGTGGTCAACAGGAAGAACAGCGAGACCCAGAAGAACTCCCGCAGGGCGACGCCCCGGTCCGGCAGCAAGAACCCCTGGGCCAGTACGACCGCCGTCACGACGGCGACGTAGGCCGTGGGCATCCAGGCATTGTCCCAGCCAAATGCCGATAACGCGTACCCGGCGGATATGAACAGTCCGAGCGGGACGGCCCTGAGAGTCAACAAACGTGCTGCCGCGTTCAGGAATGAAGGTGCGCCTGGGTCGCCCGGATTTTCGCCATGGTCGGCGACGCCATTATCAGGCATCGGGTCCGCCACAGCGCCCTGGCCAATTGCCGTGCCGGCATCACTTCCGGAGGCGTGAGCCAGGGCCGTCCTGTAGTCCTCGGCCAGTCCTGACAACAAGATCAGGCCGGCTACTTCCGACTGCGACAGGTTGAGAGCTTTGCCGAAGATCTTCAGCCGCTGGAGAGTGGGGCGGGTTCCACCGGACTCCCATCTCGAGACTGTTCCGTGGCTGTACCGCTCGGCGTAATTCCTGTCCACCGAGCCCATGCGCTCCAGCAGAGCTTCCTGCGTCAGACCTCGTCGGCCGCCTCCAGCAGCGAAGGACTGGCGGTAGGACCTCATCAGGAAGCCCACCTGGGTCGCCCTGGCACGTTCCAAATCACGCTCAGCCATGCGAAAGCTCACACATTTTCAGTTTGGAGAGTCAAAAAGACCCTCATGCACAGACTTGTTACGACTTACGAATTACGTTGGTCGTAGAGATCCACCGGGGCGGAGAGAACACCTCATGGACTCAGGATAGACGGGACGTTTAAGCCGACTGTTCTTTAGGAACCATATAGGAGGTTAGACGTATGCACTTTATGATTCCACACGACCGGAATGTGCGATTGGTCCCACTGGCTCTAATCGCAGCGACAGTCGCCGTAGTCGCGCTGTTCGCGCTGTCGCCAACTTCGACCCAGGGTCAGGCCAACGACAGCCCCGCAACCATCAGCGAGTGCAAAGAGGAACAGACCGCCGGGCGCGCGGTAGTCTGCTCAAGAAATTCGTTCACGGTCACGACCGTCCGCCCCGACGGTAGTTACCACATCGACTGGAGCGAGTGGGCCGACAGGCACAGCAACGTTGACCGCTACACCGTCCAACGCCTCAGGTTCATGTACCGCTACAACTTCGAGTTGGAGGGAGACGGTACACCTGTCGAAGCCTCGGACTACGCAGAACCTGACGTGAACAGTTGCCGGCCATTGGCGGTGGAGAGAAACGGTATGGAAGTAACCAGGTGGGCCTGGGCGTGCAACGGCATCTCCAATGTCCGTGAAGACCCCTCGGGACAACCCACTTCGGTAGAGCACTTGGCAGCGTATGACGAGAACTCGACGTCCGTGTCCCATTCGGACTCCCTTCTGGCGCCGGGACGCAAGCACGACGTCTCTGTGAGTGCGCTGCTGATCCCCGGCGACAAGGACGCACCTCACGCGGACAACCCTCAGAGCATCAGCGACCGGCTCACCCAACAGCAGGTAGACGACGGTACCCACGACCTGCTCGCCTCCGATGTAGAGATGCACCTCTACTACATCACCGCTCATTTTGAAGGCGGGGCCAGGCGGAGCGGCTACGCGCTCGTAGATGGTGGACCCTTCGACGACCGGGAGTGACTCCCGGCACACAGCGCACTTGCAGGCCTCCGGTTTGGCAGTGGACTGGCATTGACACTGTCAAACCTTGAGAGGCCTTTCCTCCTCCTCCGCGGGGCGTCGGCGTACATCCGGCAGGATTGTGCAACCTCACCGGAACCGCCACGCTCCGCGGGGGTTTGGGGCCCGCCCATTCCCGTATTCTCGGTCCGGCAGCAAAGACTTCCACCTCCCGTGGTTGCCTTCAAGTTACTGTGGAATTGTCTAACCAAAACTCGATTGGTAATCGCTGCCCGGCCGCCGCCGTCAGTAACTCCCCACTACTGCGTTTTCCAGATCAACCGCCCATTCCTCAACGGTCCGTGCGTCGGTGTCGATCAGCAGATGGAACGGAAGTGTCACGGCATATGGACGTTCGCCGATGATTGGAAGGTCGATCTCTATCTCCAGCGCAGCGGTCGCGGTCACACGGTATAGAGCCTGCTTGTCGGGAGTCGGTGTCGAGTAACTCCAGGCGACTTTGTCCCCGATTTGGTCTGCTACGAATCCTGCCACCAGCGTTTCGGCACCCGGCAATTTGCCTAATGTGTCTCCCAGGACCGGTGAAAGGATGAGCAACTCGACCACGACTTCAGAGACGACCTCGACACCATCCTCCACCCATTCCGCCGCAACCTCGGTCGAAATCGCCTCTCGATCCGGTCCACCCCCGCAGGACACCCCTGCGACGGCCAGGGCAAGCGCCATTACCACTGCGACTGTCTTTAATCTCATTTCCCGATCTCCAAGTCACCCATCACACAACGGGAATGCGCGCAAAAGCCTTCCCCTCCCCTGAACTTGCATGGCGCATCAGGCCTGTATCAGCCCCTCTTGTGGCATGGTCCAAGGCAGCCTGTAAAACGGCGCAAACTGTGGCGCGCGGGAGATAGGCATCTCTCCGAAGGGCACGTCGATGATCACCGGACTCTGCCGCTCCAACGCGAGGGGAATCAGCCGCTCCAGGTCCAACGGGTCGTCTGCCCTCATTCCGACTGCGCCGAACGACTCCGCGAATTTGACGAAGTCCGGGTTGTGCAGGTCGGTCCCGTAGGCTCCGCCAAACGCGTCGTCCAGGTCGCGGGCAACGTTTCCGTAGGAGTCGTTTCGGAAGACCACGGTAACGACATTGATGCCGTATTGCAGCGCGGTTGACAGCTCGGACGAGTTGAACATGAACCCGCCGTCTCCGGCCACGCAGATGACCGGGCGGTCGGGCCTGGCCACCTTGACACCGAGCGCGGTCGGGAAGGCGTACCCGAGGTTGAACGAGTAACCAGAGTCGATGTACGTCTTCGGGTGGTTGACCTGGTAGTGGGTACGGGCGTAGTAGCCGAACTGGGTGACGTCCCAGACGATGAAGGCGTCTTCCGGGATGCCGTTTTGCATAGCCTCCAGGACCGCGTACTGTGGCTCTTTCAGCCGGATGTCGTAGTAGGCAATCAGTTTGCGGGCCGCGCTGACCGCCTCCACGGGCGACGTACGCTCACCCGCCCCAGCCTCAATCAGGTAAGGAATCAATGCCTCGATCGTCGCTCTGGCATCGCCGTGCAGAGGTATCGTGTTCGCCTGGTGCCTGGTGAGTTCCGCGTCGTCTATGTTGATGTTCACCAACGTGGACGATTCGCCTGCCGGGTTGCCCAGGGAGAAGCGTGCGCCGATTCCGATGACCACGTCGGCGGACTGCATCACCTCGTGAAGCTGGTTCATCTCCTGTCTCTCGCCCCTCGGACTGAAGCAGGAGCCGTAGGAAAGCGGGTGGCTGTCCGGGATGGTCCCCTTGCCCCCGCTCGAGGTCACGACGGGGATGTTCGTCGACTCGGCCAACTTAACCAGGGCTTCTTCGGCGTCGGAGCGCGCCACGCCGCCGCCGGCGTATATCAGGGGCAGGCTGGATTTCGAAATGACCTCGGCTGCTTCCCGCAGGTCTTCGGGGTTGGGCACAATCCGTGAGATACGGGCGGGGTCCCGCAGCTTCACTTCCTCCTGCTCCACTCCGGCTTCGGGCGGCATCTCGATCAATACCGGACGGGGACGTCCGGTGCGCATCTGCCGGAACGCCTCGAACACGGTGTTCGGCACTTCATTAGGCCTGGATGCCTGTTGCTGCCACTTGGTGACGGAGCGCACCGTGCCTGGTTGGTCCGAGACTTCATGCACGGCCCCGATGTTCTTACCGATCGCGCCGCGTGGTATCTGGCCCGCGATGAGCAACACGGGCGTTGAGCGGGAGTATGCGTTGGTCAGGCCGGAAGCCGCGTTGTATAGACCCGCGCCCGGGACCACCAGCGCGACGCCGGGCTCGCCTGACGCACGGGCATAACCGTCGGCCATGTACGTCGTCGCCTGTTCGTGGCGGGTCGAAATCAGGCGAATGCCGGGCTCGTCTCGGAGCGCGGCTACGATGCCGTAAACTTGTATTCCCGGGATCCCGAATACGACCTCGACGCCTTCTTTTACAAGAGATTTGGCAAGCGCTTCGCCCCCGCTCATTCTTGCCATGGGTAACCTTCCTACAACTTGATGCGTCTGCCGGCCTGGGTATGGCCTCTGCCGGACCGGCTGAATTGGGTTCGGGTGTCTGCCCTCTCGCGAGCCCATTCCAAGAGTCGCCATCCCTCCAATGGAGACGATAGGCGACTACAAGCCTTCGACTATCACCATGTTGATGTTGGAGGACCTGGAGCGAACGTCGTCGAGCGCGACGTACTCCGGCGACTTCAGCCAGGCTCGGACCTGCTGGGTGCTTTCGAATTCGAGGATGGCGAGACGTCTGGGCGTCCAGTCGCCCAATATGACCTCGAGTTCGCCGCCGCGCGCCACGAACTTGCCGCCGTGAGCCTCGACCGTACTCGTCACTCGCTCAACAAACTCTCCGTAGAGACTCGCATCCGTTATCTCAACATCGGTAATTACGTACGCTGGCATGATGTCCCTTTCTTACGGGTACGGCGACATCCCAATGGCGTCACGCTCCCCGTCCAGCGGTGATGTGTGGTTAGAGGGTAAGCGTACAACCCATGTCTACTAAACACGCGTCACTCTGAGTTGAAATCCTTCAAGGACCTCCCTCTTCTTGTTCGCCCACCGGTTCGTCCTTCGACGACGCCAGTCCCCATCCCAACAGGCACATGTAGACCAGCCCGGCCACGGACATCGCCGCAAACACCGGCGCGAACGCCAACTCCAGCCTGTCCGAATGCCATGCGGCGATGAACACCACCAGCGACGCTACGGCAAGCACCGTTACGACGGCGTTGAGCGCAGGCGGCAGACGCAAGGGTTCGGGCCGGAAGGCGAGGCCCAGCGCCAGGACCGCTGTCCCGGCGAACCCAGCGACACTCGAAGAGAAGTGCAACCCAAACACAAGCCGCTGCATTTCCAACGCCGACTGCAGCCACTCCTCTGACCGCAGCCCATCGCTCTCCAGCGCCGCTTCTCCCATGCCTGTGATCATGTAGTCGAGGCCCCGCATCACCATCTGCAGGACCAGGGCGACCGCCATCGCCGTCAGGCCCAACCGCGGCACAGGGGCCGCATGTTGCCGCAGTGTCAGGAAGCCGTGCATCATGAGGAGCGCGCCGAAGATGATCACGACAGGCACGGTGTAGGCGAACCCCGGGTTGCGCGCCATCGCCAGCGTGAGGTCGGTGAGGCTGTTGCTGGGTACGTTGTCCACCACGCCGCGCCCCGGCGACAACGCGTACCCAACCGCCACCGCCGCCGTCCCAGCCAGCAGTGACCAGCCGCCAAGTTGCTTTTCCGTGAAGTTCATAACGTACCCTTTGTAGCTGTCCACTCAGTCCACACGAATATCTCGGCGGGGTAAGAACATCGGTCAGACACAATTGCGGCCAACGTTTTCGAGACCCCCGGGAATCTCGTGAGCGAACGTCACCCTACTCTCAACGCCCCAACTCCCGCAGCGTCTCGCGCGCCTTCTCCACTACCCACACCGAGTCCACGCCTGCCGTGACGAACAGGCAGCCCTCGCCGATCCATCGCTGGGCGTCAGCTGCGGACTGGGTGGAGATCCCAGGTATCTTCCCTACGCGTTTGGAGGCCGCGATGATGGAACGTATCGTCGATTCGTGGACCTTCCGGCCCTCGGCGGAGTTCAAGTCGAGGCGCATGTAGCGGCTGAGGTCTCCCGGGCCGATCCAGCACCCGTCTATGCCTTCGACCGACAGGATCTCCTCCGCGTTCCTCGCACCCTCGTCCGTCTCGATCTGCACGGCCAGGAAAATCTGGTCGTTGGCCCAGTCGTCGTAGTCGTCGCCCAGGAAACCCACGCCGAACGGCCCGATGGACCGGCCGCCGAGAGGTGGATACCGCGTGGCGAACGCGGCGGCCTTCGCATCCTCGACGTTGTTGACCATCGGCACAACTATTCCCATGCACCCCATGTCCAGTAACCGCCCGATCAGCCCGAAGTCGTTCCGGCGTACCCTGGCCATTGGTACAGCCGTACCCAGGGCGATGGCCCTGAAGGCGTGCATCGAGGTCTGGTCCGCCCAGGCGCCGTGCTGGTTGTCGACCAGTACATAGTCGAAGCCGAGCGGAGAGATGATTTCGGCCGACAGCGGCGAGCCAAGGCCCACCTCGGCTCCAACGGCCGGCTTCCCCTCCAGCATCCGCTGCTTCGCTGTGTTGACTGCCATCGGTGACTCCTTATGCCAATTCGTTGCGATCGCGCCGCAAATTCAGTCTGCCGTGCCACTAACGTTGGTCGGAATCCCATTCGTCATCCCCGCCCCGACCGTAGACCCGCAAACGTGTCATTTGTATGTTGAAAGTGTCCCGCTAGGGAGGCCCTGCGCTCATTCGTCTTGCCGGACCCCGATCCGGTACCCATGGCGCGGGGCAAAGGCGGTGCCGCACCCAGCCGTCAATCACCTTCGCCCCGTTTTCATCACCCCGTGTTGCCGTAACAAGGCCATAGTGGTTCCGTGCCCGGTGAAGAACCTACCGCGTGTCACACTACAACACCTCACCCCTCTTACCCAGACCCTTCGCTTCGCTCGAGGGTGACGAGGGCGGGTACTCAGGGTGACGTCGGCCGGTACTCCGGGTGAGGCCCCTTACGTCATTCTGGAGGCGTAGCCGAAGAATCTCCCGGCGTGATGTGTTCGAGGCCTGCCTGTACCCGACCCCGTCGGGCGCCCACAAGAGGCGCACCCTACATGACGCGTTGAATTGCGAGGGTGTTCGGTCGTGTCGTGGGTTTGGGTGGTAACCGCGCACCCCACCATGGGTACCGGATCGGGGTCCGGCAAGACGAGGGTGGGAGTCCGGTAAGGTGAGTGGCAGGGTTACCGAAACGCCAGCGCTTCGGCGGGGTTGGTGACCAGGATGTCGTGGACGCCCTCGGGGGTGAAGCCGCGGGTCAGCATCCTGGGTGCTATGTGGTCCAGGATGTACGAGTAGCCGTGGCCCCCGTATTTCTCCAGCCGGTGCTTCGTGCAGATGTCGTGCGCCACGACCACCTTCCGGCCGTAGCCCTCCGACGATATCCAGGCAATACGCTGAATGCGCTGGTCGTCGCTCGGCATGTCGATGTCCGTGTTCGCTGCGTAGTACGACCCGACCCAGCCGAACAGGTCCCACTCCATGTAGCAGCCCGCCTCGGCGATCTGCTTGAGCGTCTCGCGTTCGAAGACCGTCCTGTCCAGGTGGCCCATGATCGTGTGCGACAGGTCTGCCCCGGCCTCGTCGAGGATGCCGATGATCTCCAGCGGCGCCGTCTCGTCCCGGCCGGGATGTATGAGCAACGGCGCCCCGGTCATTCGCTGTGCCCGCGCCGACGCCCTCAGCGCCTTCCGCTCGTTGTCTGCCAGTGGCCAACTGCAGCCGACCTCGCCGATGATGCCAGTCTTTACGCCCGTCCCCTGGGCCCCTTCGGTGATGTCCCCCACTATCAGGTCGACGATATCGTCCTCTGTGAGGTCATCCATCCCGGGCGGATGATGCGTGTCCACGTAGTACGAGCCGCCCATCACGATGTTCACGCCCGTTGCGTTGGAGACCCTGGCAAGGCCGACCGGATCGCGGCCGATGCCGATGCTCGTCACCTCGACCAGCGTGCCCCCGCCGTACTGCTTATACAGCCCGACCTCTTCGATCGCCGTATCGACATCCTCGAGCCGCCCATTGTCCCGGTTCAGCTTGAAGCGGTGCCGAATCCTGCCCAGCGTCTCCTGGGACACCGGCTTCTCGAAGAAGGCCTGGTCGCTGGCACTCGGAAACATCGGCCAGACCCACGAGCCGTCGAACAGTATGTGCTCATGCGTAAGCGTCCTGCCAAGTTCGCCAGGCTCAACCGGCCCCAGCACGGTCTGCACCTTTCCGGCGAGGTCAGTGTTGGTCATGGTTGGCTCCAAGTTCTTCTAGGCGGATGGATGTGGTGGGGCTAAGGCAGGCCACCTTGCCGCCAATGGGCATGGGGGCTGGGCAATTGAAGCACTGATGGGCGGGTTTGTTAAGGAGGGGCAGGTGGGTAGTGGGCAAGGTCCCAACTCCTGAACTCTTGTGCGGCAGAGGCCGCCTTGCACACGACCGGGCGACCTGCATAATGATCGAGGAATTTCACGGCCTTAACTCCCACGCTGTGACGGCCGGAGTCAAGCCTGTCCACGGAATCGCCAACCAAGACTTCGCCGAACGACTGCGAAACGCCCGTGACCCTCGGGGCCATTAGTGGAATCTCGGCATTGCTGCCCTTCGAGTCCAATAGCTGGGTTTGGAAAGGAGATTGAATGATGGCATTACTGGAGTGGTTGGAAGAACTGAGTGTTTCGGGGGGCGCAATAGTCCTGCTGCCAGCGGCGATTTTCGCCATTAGCGTGGCGTTTATGGGTGTTGTGATCTTCAACCTCCACCGGTCCATGTCCAAGCGAAACGTTCTTGGAATCGATTGGTCCGGATTGAGAACGTCGGGGCAACCCCTGCATTTATTGCTGTTCGGTTTGGCTTATCTAGCCACGTACGGCCTGCTGTTCCCCTTTCTCGCCTACGTATGGTTCTGGCTCCTGGCGGGAATGTTGGCCTTCCTTTACAACTCCAAGGAGGCCCAGGAACTGCTCATGGTTGCCATGGCCGTCCTGACCGCCGTCCGCGTGACCGCCTACTACAACGAAGAACTTTCCAGAGACATCTCAAAAATCCTCCCCTATGGGCTGCTGGGCGTTTTTCTGATCAACTCAGGCCAATACGACTTGCAGGCGTCTCTCGATCTGTTGGAGAGTATGGGTGGTGAAGAAGACAGCGCGTTTTACTTCTGGGTTTACATCTCGGCCCAGGAATTGGCCCTTAGAATCACTCAGCCTTTTTTGAGCGCTTCGTATGATTTCCTGTGGGCCCGGATCAACAATGTGGGGAAGCGTGTAATGAATCGGATACGGGCAATTGGCGGTACAACCGCCGATTCCCCTTTGGGTGGTCGAGCGATCGCGGCGGGGGCTGTGCCGACCGCCAACGATTACCCGTGTGAGGAGAGGAAGTGATCCCGATAGTTGATTCGTACACACTGTTCTGTGAGACGATCTTGCCGCGGGCCCGGCCCGTCCACAAGGAACTTAAGACGCCGCCCATCACGAGGTACTTGGCCCTTTCATCAAGCCCGCTCTTATCTCCACAAGCGATTATTTCCAGACTCAGGAACCCTGCCCTCACGGGATTGTCTTTATCCGCAGCGCTCAGTCTGCGAATTTCCGACTCACTACCAACGTGACCACCTCCTAGCCTCTCCTCCCGCGCCTTGTGAAATGGCCGTTCCGGTTACCCGACGAGGGCGTAGTCACCATGATGGTGCGTAACCCCAGCGCACCTCGCCACCTGTACATGAGAACACCGTTGGGGCCGATCAACACGTCGCGACCTGGCAAGCACCCCCACCGGCTACCCCACCTCAAATAATCGGCATCCGAGGCGCTGAATCCCTAGGCAGTAAGCCGGAGAGTCTCGGGTCGTCGTAGACTTCGACCTGCCTGCGGAACGGCTCGAAGCCGGACCGTACGTAGAAGTCCAGCGCGTTGGGGTGGTCGAGGGAGCAGGTGTGGACCCACATCCGGCGAATGGGACGTGCCCACGCGATCTCCAACGCCCTGTTCATCATCCACCGTCCGGCGCCCCGGCCCACCATCTTCGGGGTCAAGCCGAAGAATACGAGTTGACACTCACCCTCGACGCCAAAGTCGAGTTCCACGATGCCTTCGTCCTGCCCCGCAGACTCGAAAACGTACGCTTCGTACGCCGGAGGGGCGAAGATCACCCGGAGTTCGTCGTAGTCCAACCGCAGGCGCGAGAACCAGAACAGGTCTTCTCCAATCCGGCGGTATAGGGCCCGATACTGGTCCAGATCGGGCCAATCGGTCTTGCGGAGAATCCAGGAATCCTGGGTGTGCTCTGGCCGCAAGGACGGACATTGAGATAGCTGGAGGTGGGTTACCACCGTGGCCATCTTGCCGGCGGGGACATCGCTATAGCCGTCTGGAATGTCCATCGGAATCGGTCTGCGCCTGAAGCCGTGCGCGCCGGCACCAGATTCAACCGCCATTACCTTGTAATGCCGGACCCTGACCCCGCGACCAGTCGCGGAAGACGGGCGTCATATGCCGCCACAGCCAACCTGGAGCACCGCTGTATCACCGCGGCGCTCCTTGCGGTTTGTTATCCGGCCCAAACAGACCAGGCGGGCCTAGCCGGAGGAGCCCTCCTCCGAGAACTCCTTCCGTTCCTTGTACATGCCGTACCCGATGATGAACAGGGAGATCGACGCGATGTAAAGGAATACGCTGTTTATCCCGAACAGGGTCCGGACGCCCACTTCCGGGGCGTTCATTGCGGTCAGGAAAATGACCAGACCCGCGACTCCCGTTGCTGCCATGACATAACTCGCGCCCTTGTAGATGTTCATCGAGCCGAACCGCGTCGACAGCCCATAGCCCAGCGCCATCGTAGCCAGCGGGTACAGGACTATGAAAGTCAATATGACTCCCGCCATTTCGACGTGCATATTCAAGGCTGCGGCCTGGAATTCTGCCGGTGTCGCGGACTCGTCCGGCAGGGTAGCCCTTTGCATCAGGTGGATCTCGAAGTGCCGCATGCCCGCGCCGATTATGAGGATGCTCCATTCGATGACGGAGACAATGATGCCGAACTGCAGCAGCCTGCCTCCCAGCCCTGCCTGCCGGCCCCCCAATGCGTATAGCCCCAGCGCGCCGAATGCCAAGGCCAACAACCCAAGGATATTTAAGAACGTCATCCAATGCGACACGATCGCAGCATCGCCAAGGGCGTCTCTAGCTGCCTCGAAGTCCGTCTGGTCGACGGGGTTTATGATCGCGGTGCCCGGCGTGAACGCGGATGCCACTACGACCAGGACCACTCCGACCATGAAGGCCATACCCGCGTATCTGATTACCATCGATATTTCCTCCCTAAGTCTCCATTGGCGTCGCCATCAGGAGACGCCGCAGGCGACGTACCCTGTGGACTGCGGGGCAGCGTAACACCCGCGCGAAATGGTTAACAAGTGGAAGCGGTAGTACGCGTCGTGCGCGAGCGTCGTTCACGCTGCGGATACCGTACCGGTTGGAGGACGTGACCCGGTGTTTCCCCAGCGTGCGCGGGGATGATCACGGTGGGGGTTGGTAGTGTGGAGGGCGATGGCGCTGCGACCATGGCGCGGACTTCGTCACTAGAGTGTATTCGCATCGTGTACTGGACGCGGATTCCCCATATATCAGTCTTTTTCGGAAGCCAAGTTGGCGGCGAATTGCTCTAGCCAGTACGGAAACTGGGATCGAATCTCCTCAGCCAACGCCGAAAGGCCCGCTTCCACGGCGATGGAATCAGACGGCACCCGCTTAAGTTCGGGCTCCCAACTGCCTATTTGACCTCCTATCGTTTTCGTCTTACCCAAGTAGTAAATGCCACCGAATTCAAGCTCGCCGCTTATCCGGGTTCGAACTGCGACTCCTATGAGGAGCTGCACGGGATTTAAACCGGATCCTGACAGAGTTGTCGCCCTAATGTCCTCGTTGGTTATTTCGTGCTTCAAGGATTCATGAAACATCGACTCGACAATCCTTGGCAGTTGGTTAAACTCGGCAGCCGGGTACTCCTGCAGAATTTCGGCATGTAACGGCTCCAACAATTCCTGCAATCGTCGTACAGCAGACTTGAAACGCCGTTGCTGCGCTGCTGCTGCGTCGACTTGACGTAGCCTAGGATCGGCTGTTTTTCGGAGCTCATTCCATGTCTTCGACATATCCACTGCGTGCTGGGGAGTCGCGGCCGCAAGAGCCGACCAGGCGTCCAAGTCCGCCGCAACTTGCTTCATTGGCGGACGTACCTGTGGCTCGTGTTTCGTGCACCGCTCAATCAATTCGTCAAGGAGACGAGCAAGGGGGTGAGGGCGGTATCTGTTGATGGAGCAGGACTCATTTGAGGCCCGCTGCTCTCCCTGCGGTGGCCACCGTTGATCCGTGCACATGACCCACAGGGTCTTGGCCAACGAAAAAACATCCGCAGGGCCAGGATCCGCGCCCTTCGGGTCGCCGATCATCTCATCCGACACGAAAAACCTTGGCCCTAGAGGCTGGCCCGATAACGTAAGGTCGTCCGCTTCCGGGAGATCAACGAGCCCAAAATCAGAAATCAATGGGTAGCCATCAAGCAAGTAAAGGTTTGAAGGCTTGAGGTCCCTATGGTGTAACTTGAGACGTTCGTGTAAATCTGCCAAGGTGTTCGCGATTTTCGCCACAGTTGCCACTACCTCGGACAGCGCCGACTGCGAAAGGGAATTGGCGAGGGGTTTAGCTACAGGCATCGCAAGCCATGCTGGGCATGCCTTGGACGGTTCTACGGGAAGGTGGGCATCGAGCAGCGGCATGATGTTGGGATGGTCCCCGATCTGTCGCAGTATCTCGATTTCCTGACGAAAGCGCTGGTATGGTTCCGATTCTGTCCGACGCTGGTGGAGAATCTTTAAAGCGACTTCTTCATCACCGTGAATAGCCCGCCAGACCTCCGCGTTTCCACCTTGCCCTAAGGGTTCAACTAGCTTCCACCCACCGATCATTTCTCCTTGTCTACGGCGCGGCATCTGAGATTTTTCCACAGCTGAGGCAGTGCAGTGGTCGACGCCATGCCTCCTCAACTTTTATGGGGTCCTCGGCGTGGCAGGCTAATACGACTTGCTTCATATCATCGGGTTCAAATACAGGCGGTGCCTGCTGTCTTTCTGGATAGTGGACGCTGGCGGAGATCTCAATTAGCCCGCCCGATGACTGGTTCAACTGCTGGATCGACTCCTCCATGTCCTGGAGTGAAGGACCAAGTACCTCATCGAACATTGCAGTCTTGATGTATGCCTGCTGTTCCCGCGTGAACCATTCGCTTGGCGCCGCAGAGGTCCCGCAGTAGGGGCAGAAATAGAGTTCGGGTGATGGAGCTTCAGCCTTGGTTTCTCCAGACAACCACTTGAATTCGCGGCTACAGGCCGGACACGCACGACGGAGAAACCCATGGACGTCAAGTGGGAAACTCAGCGACATTCGTATTTCGTTCATAAGTCTCACCCTTCAAATACGCCTAGACGGAAAACCGGCAGCTCAGCGGGCACACTTCTGGCCAGTTCGTCGCGAACAAGCGGGCGCAAGACTCTTCCGCGAGCCAAAACCGATGGGCGCTTATATCAACGATAAACTGCCGTGCCCCAAATGTGTAAGCCAAATGTCCAAGCCGAATACACGTAACACCTGAGCCGTTCCCGCGCGCCACGCGCAACCAAACAATGACCGACCCCATCGCCACTCATTCCCACCTAGTCCGCGACCCCCTCTACCACCCTTCGTTAACTACCCGCCCAACAACTTCGGAGAACTGTTCCACGAGAGCCACTTCAGCACCAATCGCTGGCCACCGCTCTACCCCCTGACAGGTATACAATCTCGCCCCCAATACCTCCAGCAGGAGCAGACCACCGTGGGCAAGCTGCCGTATGCCGCCGACGAGATAGCCGGGAGACTGGGCGCCACGACCGGGGCTTTTCTCGATGATGAAACTCCCCTGGGCGCACGCCATATAGCGGCCATTCGGGACGCCGGGATTAGCCGGATCGAGGTGTGCGGGATCGGCTCCCCCAAACACTTCGACTTCGGCAACAGCCAACAGGCGGCCGACGTTGTCCGGGAGTGCCGCGAGCAGGGCGTCGAAATAGTCTCCTTCCACGGCCCGACCGTCGAGTACGCCGCCACGGACGAAGGGGAGCGCGGAGCGGCCGTCAAGGAGGCCGCAGCCGCAGCCCGCGTCGCCGAGGAAATGGGCGCATCGGTGATGGTCTGCCACTTCGGGATCTCCGAAGAGTCGAAGCGGACAATCGTCGACATGCTCGAGAAACTCGAGGGCTCCGCCATCCGGCTCGCCAACGAGAATGGTGTGGACCTGCGGGACTACATGGCCCTCGTGGACGAAGTGGGCTCCGACCGGTTCGGCATGGTCGTCGACGTCGGCCACACGCGCGACCGAGGACGGCGTCAATCCTTTCGTCAAGGCCGACCGAGCCCGCGAGACCCTTGCCCAGTGCGGCCCGCGCCTCATCCACCTGCACCTGCACGACTTCCTGGACAGGGACCACATAGCGCCGATGGACGGCGACCTTCAGTGGGTAGAGGTGTTCGGCGCCCTGAGGGACATCGACTACCAGGGTCAATTCATGTTCGAGGCGCTCCTGACCCCGGAGGGATCCATGGACCGGCCCGAGTAAGTACTCGCCAAGACCGCCGCATTCCCCCAAGCCTTCGCCGCGAGGTACGGCTAAAGGGCGACGACGAATTCAAGCGAGGAAAGAGACACCATGCCGATGAAGAACCCGCCCCATCCGGGCCGCAGCATCAGAGAAAACTGCCTGGACCCTCTTGGCCTGAGCGTTACCGAGGCGGCGGAGGTCCTGGGAGTTGCGCGCCATACGCTTTCACGGGTATTGAACGGTCACGCGGCGATCTCGCCCGACATGGCCATTTGCCTGGAGAAGGCCGGATGGTCCCGCGCGGACTTCTGGCTGAGCCGTCAGACTGCGTACGACCTGGCACAGGCGCGCAGGGGTGAAGACAGAATACGAGTCGAGCGGTATCAGCCTATGGCCACCTCGTAGGAATCGCCATCGATCCCGCTCGGGCGCTCAGAGTCGGGTAAGATCAGACGATAGAGATTCACGATTTAGAGGCTTCCCTATGGGGACTTTCAAGAGCCCGCTGCGCATATCCAGCATGGACGGCCAACAGGCCCGCGAAGTAGAGGCGACGGTGGACACCGGCGCAGCCTATACAACGCTGCCCGGCAACCTGCTACGCGATTTGGGCGTCGAGCCGATGGACAAGGGTGTCTTCCTGCTCGCCGACGGTCGCAGGGTGGAGTTGGACATTGGAAGGGCCTGGGCGACGATCAATGGATCCAGCGAGGTCACTCTTGTCGTGTTCGGTGAGGACGACGCCCCGGCTCTGCTGGGGGCTTACACGCTGGAAGGGTTGAGGCTGGCGGTGGACCCCATCGCACAGCGGCTGGTTCCTACCCATCTCATCATGTACTAGGAAGCCGCGTCGCTCGCCGCGCACCTTCCTCCCGCACCAGGGCATCAGCCCGCCATTCACACCCCACGGCGCCCCCTGTATCACGCGCTTCACGTCGGTGGCCCGCCACACAAACCCTTAATCCTGGCCGAATACACTTAAGCTAACCCCGCGCGCCACACACAGACCACCCATGCAAGACTCAACCACCACCCAACAACGCCTCGACGCGCTCCTCCGCGAGTTTGAAGAACTGCGGGACCGACTCGTCGGGTATCCCTGCAACCAGGACTTCGACTACTCGGCCCTGCTGCCGTTCTTCAGCTACGCGCCCAACAACGTCGGAGACCCATTCCACGAAAGCAACTTCCAGAGCAATACCCACGAGATGGAGCGAGAGGTCGTCGGGCAATTCGCCGACCTCATGCACCTGCCGCGGGAACAGGCGTGGGGCTACGTGACGTCGGGGGGCACCGAGGGCAACATGTACGGGCTCTACATCGGCCGCGAGATGTTCCCGGACGGCGTGTTCTACTTTTCGCAGGACACCCACTACAGCGTCGTCAAGATCCTGCGTGTCCTCAAGGCCCGCAACATCATGATCAAGAGCCTCGACAACGGCGAAGTGGACTACGATGACCTCCGCGAGACGATCAGGATAAATCGCGACGTACCCGTCATCTTCATCGCCAACATTGGCACCACGATGAAGGGCGCGGTCGACGACGTCGGCAAGGTGCGGGCGATACTAGACGACCTGGCGGTTACCGACTACTACATCCACGCTGACGCCGCCCTGAGCGGCATGATTCTGCCCTTCGTCGACGAGCCGCAGCCCTACGGGTTCGATGCAGGCTTCAACAGCGTGGCCATCAGCGGTCACAAGATGATCGGTGCGCCCATGCCGTGCGGCGTCGCGCTCACCAGATCTGAGTACGTCTCCCGCATCGCCAGGTCGATCGAGTACGTGGGTGTGCTCGACACCACGCTCACCGGGTCGCGCAATGCTCTTGCGCCGCTCATGATTTGGTACGCATTTCGCCAGCATGGTCTGGACGGCTTTCGCGAGATCGTGGCTGAGTGCCTGGACGTCGCCGATTATGCAGTCGCACGTTTCAACGACAGCGGGATCCCGGCTTGGCGGAACGATAACTCGGTGACGGTGGTCTTCCCGAAACCGTCCGATGAAATCGTGCGGAAGTGGCAACTGGCGCCCTACGAGGGCATTGCGCACCTTATTACCATGCCGCACGTGACGAAAGAGACAATTGACTCGGTGGTCGACGACTGCCTGAAGCATCAGCCGAATTAGAGGACAGCAGAATGAACAGAATCATCATAGTGGCGAAGAACGAAGTGGGAGTGCTCGCAGACATCAGCCAAGCGTTGGCAGATGCGGGGATCAACATAGAGACCATCAGCGCAGAGGGTCTAGCGGAACAGGGTGTCATCACGCTGACAACCGATGCTCACGATGATGCACTGCGGGTATTGATGGGCGCCGGCTACAAGGCGGTCTCCGACGACTCCCTGATCCTCAGGCTCCCCGACGAGCCGGGCGCATTGGCGAAGGTGGCCGGGCGATTCAAGGACGCTGGCGTGAACATCCAGAGCCTCCACATAGTGGAGCGCCAGGGCGACCACACCATCGTGGCTCTCGCCGCCGAGGACCGCGCGCAGGCCGAAGCCCTGGTAGACAAAGACACCCTGGTCTAAGGATTGGCCAGCTTGAATGGCCCATCGCGCGTTGTAGGGGCGTTAGGATGTGGGCGCACCCTACGCGGGGTTGTTTTGGGATGTCCGGGAGGTCCTTCGCTGCGCTCGAGGATGACAGATGGGCGGCTCGGGGATGACATTTGGGCGGGCCTGGAATGGCCCCGTTTCGAGCACAGGGCAGGCTACCCTTGGCGGGATGGGTGTAGTTGTGGGATGGGCGTGGCCCCGCACCGCCGCCCGTCCGCCATGGGTACCGGATCGGAGTCCGGCACGACGGATTGGTTTTTGGCGCGTTGAAGCAACCCCGGGGGTTTCCCGGAGTTGCCTCGGTTTGCAGTGTCTCTGCTGTCTTTCCCACGCCCGGCCGGAACCGAGAGGCGTTGTTGGGAAGTATGTTTCCTCGGTCTTCTCCGCACAGCCCAACAACCAACGGTAGTGGCGGCAATTTGCTCGCTCACGCGTCGGCGGTCGAACCGGGGCCGAAGACGGTTGCGGCTCTACAGCCGCGCCCGGCTTGTGGGGCGCTTATGGGCGTCTGAGGGAAAGACGCATTCGCTATCGGATCCTCGGCTTGATCTCTGGGGCGAACTTCCGATAGCTCCCCAGGCATCGCTCTCACGATTAGCCTGCGGGCCCCGAGTCGTCATAGTCGGGGTCTAAAGCTGCCACGCCTACGTGAACAGCGTTATGTGCGAGTCGTTCCGGTGACCCTAACCGGCTTTGCAGCCGGTGGGTCCTGGAATCCATGCATAGCCCATGTCTGCTTCCCAGGAGAGCATGTACTTTCTCGTTCCGCAACGGGCTTTAACACGGGGGGAGGAACTTTTACCCCCGATGCCTGCAGGAGTTGTTCCCGTTGCTGTTCGATCAGAGTGGCTGTGATGAACGCGTCGTAATGCACGACTCGATATTGACATTAGAACAGGTGTTCGTGCATTGTCAAATGTTTTGTGGGGTGGATTTGCGGGGGTTGGCCGGTGCGCGGGAGGTCCTTCGCTTCGCTCGAGGACGACATGACGAGGGGGTAACCGCGCCGCCCGTCTGCCCCGGCGGGTGCCCACAAGAGGCACCCCTACAGGGCGTGGTTGGTGGACGTGCGGGGGTGTGATGCGGTGGATGGTGTTGGGGTAGCCGCGCTCCCCTGGGTCCCCGATCGGAGTCGGGGAAGACGGGTTGGGAGAATGCCGGATGTGGGTAAGGGGTGGGAGGTTGATGGGAATAGCCGCGCGGCCCGTCCGCCCCGGCGGGTGCCCACGAGAGGCACCCCTACAGGGCGTGGTTGGTGGACGTGCGGGGGTGTGATGCGGTGGATGGTGTTGGGGTAGCCGCGCTCCCCTGGGTCCCCGATCGGAGTCGGGGAAGACGGGTTGGGAGAACGCCGGATGTGGGTAAGGGGTGGGAGGTTGATGGGGATAGCCGCGTTGCCCATCCGCCCCGGCGGGTGCCCACAAGAGGCACCCCTACAGGGCGTGGTTGGTGGACGTGCGGGGGTGTGATGCGGTGGATGGTGTTGGGGTAGCCGCGCTCCCCTGGGTCCCCGATCGGAGTCGGGGAAGACGGGTTGGGAGAATGCCGGATGTGGGTAAGGGGTGGGAGGTTGATGGGAATAGCCGCGCGGCCCGTCCGCCCCGGCGGGTGCCCACGAGAGGCACCCCTACAGGGCGTGGTTGGTGGACGTGCGGGGGTGTGATGCGGTGGATGGTGTTGGGGTAGCCGCGCTCCCCTGGGTCCCCGATCGGAGTCGGGGAAGACGGGTTGGGAGAACGCCGGATGTGGGTAAGGGGTGGGAGGTTGATGGGGATAGCCGCGTTGCCCATCCGCCCCGGCGGGTGCCCACAAGAGGCACCCTACATGGCGTGGTAGTGGGTTGGGAGCGGCGGTCCCGTATTGACAGCCGGTCAGGTCGCTGGCATTCTATGACTGAATTCTTATTTGCAACTAGTTGGATTTGTGAAAAGTGGCATTAGCTAGTGATCCCGCCGACCTGATTCGCTCCGCGGGACGCAAGGTGACAAACGCACGACTCACCGTGGCCGAGGTGTTGCGCGGCAGCGAGACGCACATGACTGCCCCCGAGGTGGTCGACAACGTCGAGGGGGCGGGAGTTTATGTCGACAAGTCGACCGTCTACCGCGTTCTTGCCGATTTGCGAGACGTAGGGCTGGTTGCAGAGTCCAGGTTCGGCGCCGGCGAGGCCAACTACGAGTGGATCGCCGATTCGAACCACCACCACCTGTTTTGCTCGAACTGCCGCGAGACGTTTTCTCTCGACGAAAACCTGGTGGACCGGATCGTCGAGGAGGTCTACGACACTTACGGATTTTCAGCCGACCTGAACCACACGGTACTGGCCGGCAGGTGCAGGCGGTGCTCGCCTGAGGAAGCGCCAGCCGAATGATGTCCCTGCTGACCAACCTCCTCGCCCCACTTGCCCTTCTTCGCCCACCGGTCCGTACGCTGCACGCACCTGACGGTTTCTTCAGCCTTCCGGTGATCGCAGCGACGTGGGCGATATCGGCCCCTGCGATATACGTTGCGTTGCGTCGCGCCGGACAGAGTCTGTCTGAGCGCACGGTCCCGCTGTTGGGCGTCATGGCAGCGTTCATATTTGCGGCGCAGATGTTGAACTTCCCGGTGGCTGGCGGGACATCGGGGCACCTGATAGGCGCCGCTCTCGCCGCGATTGTCCTCGGGCCCTGGGCCGCCGTAGTTGCCATGACGGCCGTGGTCGCTCTGCAGGCAATCGTCTTCCAGGACGGCGGTCTGATCGTGATGGGCGCAAACCTGCTCAACATGGGCGTTATCCCGGTATTTGCCGCCTGGACCGTGTTTTCGCTCGGCCGCCGGTTTGCCGTATCAAGGGGCAGGCTGCTTGTGCTGAGCGGCGTCTGCGCCTGGGTTTCGGCAGAGGCGGGCGCGCTCGCGACGGCTATCGAACTGGGACTTTCCGGCACGTCTCCGATGTACATCGTTGTGCCCGGGATGTTAGGCACGCACGCCCTGATCGGGATCGGAGAGGCGTTGATAACCGCGGGCGCCGTTGCCGTCATATACAACGCCAAGCGCGAACTACTGATGAACAGGGGCTTGGTACCGACGGCGGAGGCGAATTGAGACCCCGCTGGTGGATAGCTGCGTACTTCCTCGTACTCGCGGTAGTGCTGCTGGCGCCGTTGGCGTCCTCGGATCCTGACGGACTCGAACGGCTGGCCGAGAACGAGGGCTTCGCCGAGTCGGCGACTGACCCGCAATTCTCGATCATGGCCGACTACCTGTTTCCTGGCATTGAAAACGAGACCGTGGCGTTGCTGCTCGCCGGGTGGGTTGGAGTGACGGCGATCTTCCTGCTCGCCGCCGGCCTGGCGTTTACTTTTAAGAGGCGTCGCGCCCTCCGCGACTGAACGGCCAGGCGCGTAAATGTCCTCCCGCGGTCTGTCCATCGACCGGTACGTAGACGTTCACAGCCCGGTCCACCGCGCCGACGCCAGGCTCAAGTGCGGCGCAACGGTCGTTTTCATCGTCGCGGTCACGTCGCTGCCGGTTGCGGGATGGTCGTATCTGGGCGCTTTCTGTGCATGTGCATGGCTCCTTGCGCTCGCGTCACGAATCGGCCTGGTGCGTACGTTCATGCACTCACTGATCGCCGTGCCCTTTTTGGCGGTCGCCGTCCCGACGGTGTTCACGTTCGAGGGCCGAAGCCTTCAGTCCTGGGACCTGGGTCTACTAACGCTGACACCCACATACGAGGGACTGGCATTCGTGGCGACCATCCTTTGGAAGGGGTGGGTAGCGGTGACCGCCAGCGTGGTCCTTGCGTCCACGACCCGTTACCTGGACATCGTCGCAGCCCTGCGGTGGTTCCGCGTGCCCGCTCTCCTCGTTGCGGTCCTGGAGATGATGTACCGCTACGTGTTCCTGCTGGGCGCCGAGGCGCGACGGATGCTGGAGGCCCGGAGATCCCGATCTGCAGCGTTGCCGGGACTCAGTTCCGGCGGAACAGTGTCGTGGCGTGCGAGAGTGACGGGCCAGATGGCCGGTTCTCTGTTCGTCAGGACGCTGAACCGGGCGGAGCGAGTACACATGGCCATGGCGTCGCGCGGCTATGACGGTATTGCGGTGTTGTCAACGTTGCGAAGGCTGACGTTGGCCGAGATGGTGATTTTCATCTCGATCAGCACGGGCCTTGTCGCCGCGGCGGTTGCCGCCAGGGTGGTTTGAAGTGGCAGAAGGGCCACGCGTTGCTATTCGTGTCCGCGGCCTCAGGTACGCGTACCCGAATGGACTGGTCGATCATGCGGCATTGGACGGCGTGGACTTGACCGTCATGGAAGGCGAGAAGGTGGCGTTGCTCGGCCCGAATGGAGCGGGTAAAACGACCCTGCTGCTGCACCTGAACGGCCTGCTTCGGGGCAAAGGGGAAGTCGAAGTGTTTGGCCGCAGCGTTGCGGACGCCGACAAGGCCGGGCTGGCTGGAATCAGGGCACGCGTCGGCCTGGTCTTCCAGGACCCGGACGACCAGCTTTTTTCAAACACGGTGTCCGAAGACGTGGCATTCGGGCCGATTCACATGGGGCTCGGGCCGGATGAAGTCCGGGAGCGTGTGGAATCGGCGATTTCAGACGTTGGCCTTTCGGGGTTTGGCGACCGCGCTCCGTATCACCTGAGCGGCGGCGAGAAGCGGAGATCGGCGATCGCGACCGTGTTGTCGATGCGGCCGGAGATCATCGTCGCGGACGAGCCGTCGTCAGCTCTCGACCCACGCGCAAGGCGAGAGTTGATCCGTCTCATCGACTCTTTGCCTCAGACCATGTTGGTGGCCACCCACGACGTGGACCTTGCGCGGGCCGTTCTGCCTAGGAGCGTCATCATGAACCACGGCCGGGTGGTGGCGGACGGAGCGACGAGCGAACTGGCGGGTGACCAGGGGTTTTTGGAGTCCTGTGGGTTGTAGGGAATCCGGGAGATAACGAAGATGTTGGTGTTTATGACCATCGAAGGTCAGTCTCCGACTTCGTACAGGTCCTGACGCCTGAGATTCAGGCCTTCCGGCCATCTGGCGGTCGGATGGACGGGCCAGACCTCATCGAGGCTTGGTATGCGGTCGGCCTCCATACCGCTCCGCCGTCTGAAGGTCAGAGTCTCGGAGTGCATATCAACTTCAGCCGTCTCCCACCCGGCGATGTTCCACGCAAGCGCCTGGGTGTGGCCGCTGGCGCTGCGCCGGTTTGCCCACCAGGGCCGGTGAATTCGTGCAGACGGCGGGAGTTCGAAACCTATGATCGCCTCGATTTCACTGAAGGATGTCCTCCATTCCTGAGCCTGATGGACTAGCAGGTAGGCGTACAGCCCCTGGTACTTGCCCCGGGCTGCCATTTTTCGATTCTCGTGATTTCCATCCATCACCATGCAGAGCTCCCCCAAGAATTAATCGGGTCCGGATAGTGAACATAGGTACGACTTTGGGAAGGTAGTATCTGATTCGGAAGGATATCGTTTCGGCAGGCGCGCCGACGAGTGATCGGATTCGACCATGCTCCCACTCATGGCCCCTGACAGATACGCCGCAATCTACGAAGGCTGATGCACCGCAGTCTAATCACGCTCGAGGTCAACGGCTCCCGGCGCGAGCTGGAGGTGGACCATCGCTGGACTTTGCTGCGGACGCTGCGCGAGGAACTGGGCCTGACGGGAGCGAAGCGTGGCTGCGACCGCGGCGAATGCGGGGCGTGCACCGTACTATTGGACGGCAAGCCGGTCTATTCCTGCCAAATGCTTGCTCTCCAGGTGGGGCGTCGCTCCGTCAGCACCGTCGAGAGCCTTGGCAGCGCAGAAGACCTGCACCCGTTGCAAACTGCTTTCCTCAAAGAGGACGGCGGTCAGTGCGGGTTCTGCACGCCGGGATTCCTGATGAGCGCGAAGGCCTTGCTCGACGAAAATCCTGCACCCACCGAGTGGCAGATCCGTGCCGCTCTCTCCGGCAATATCTGCCGCTGCAACGCCTATGGCCGCATAGTCGCGTCGGTCAAAGAGGCGGCCCGGCTGCTCGAGGACACGTAGTCGACCATGACTCCCGCCAATGTCGGCGTTTCATTGCCGCGCCGCGACCTTCCGGCGAAGCTGACCGGAGAGGCGAAGTACACCTCAGACATCCGGCTGCCGGGGATGCTGCACGGCAAGATCCTGCGCAGCCCGCATGCCCACGCGCGCATCCTTGCGGTCGATGCTTCAGAGGCGGCAAGCCACCCCGGCGTTTATGCGGTGTTGACTCCATTCGACGCGCCGGATGGCCGCGTAGCACCCGACGTGCGGATCCTGGACACGAAGGCGAGGTTCGTCGGCGATGAGGTGGCCGCGGTCGCTGCCGCGGACGAAGATACGGCCGAGGAGGCGCTGCGGCTCATCGAGGTGAGCTATGAACCACTGGCGTTCGTCACCGACCCCGTTGAGGCGATGCGACCCGGCGCGCCCGAAGTGCACGACGGCGGCAACCTGGTGAACGGCAAACCGATCACGTTGGAACGCGGCAACGTGGAGGAGGGCTTCGCCCAGGCCGACCGCATCTTCGAGGACGAATTCACTACCCCATCACACTCAGGAGCGGCGCTGGAACCGCGTGCGGCAATTGCGGCGTGGGAGGGGAAGCGGCTCACGGTGTGGAAGTCCAGCCGGGGCATACACGCAGACCGGTTGAACCTGTCGCTTTCGCTGGGAATTCCCAGGGAGGACGTGCGGGTTGTCGGTCCGCACATGGGCGCGGGTTACGGCAACAAGGATGAGACCCGCCTTGCGGCCATCACCGCCATTCTGGCGCGGCGCGCAGGAAGGCCGGTCAAGATCGAGCTTTCGCGGGAAGAGGAGTTCATTGCAGGCCGCAGTCGCCATGCCACGATCACAAAAGTCAGGGTGGGCGTCAGAAACGACGGCACGATTACCGCTGTGCACGCGACCACCATCATGGACACCGGCGCGTATCTCTCGTCCGGTCCGGGGGTCATACGGCGTGCGGGGCAGGGCGCGCTGTACCTCTACCGCTGCGCAAACGCGCGGTACGACGGTTACCTGGTCTACACGAACCAGCCGTCGGCTGGCTCCTATCGCGCCCTGGGCGCGCCCCAGGGGCATTTCGCGCTCGAGTCGCTGATGGACAGGGTTGCCGAGGAGATGGGTATAGACCCGCTGGACTTCCGGCTGAAAAACCACGTTCGTCAAGAGGGGCAGCCGGGAGAGCAGGTTACTCCTTCCACCGAGATCGTGGACTCACAGCCGGTAGAGGGTGGGATCCCATTTTCCAGCAACGGACTGCGGGAGTGTCTTGAAAAGGGAGCTTCAGCCATCGGTTGGCGAGACCGGCGAGCCGCGAAGCCTGAGGCCGCGTCATCCATAAGGCGCGGGATGGGCATGAGCATGTTCATCTACCGCGGCGGTCCGGGCGGAAGGTCCACCGCAAGGATGCGGCTGGAGTTTGACGGCTCGGTGACGCTGACGACGGGGGTCATGGATGTCGGCGAGGGCAGCCTGACCGTCCTGGCCCAGATTGCCGCCGAGGCGCTGTCCGTCCCGTATGGGAGTGTAAGCGTCGTTTCCGGCGACACCCGGTCCACGCCGCAGGCGCCGATAACCGCGGGGTCCACGGCTACCTTCTCCGGCGGGCTGGCTGTCAAGAAGGCGGCAGAGAAGTTGAGGGCGAGGATAGTCGAAGTCGCCGCCGTTGAGTTTGGCAACGCGCTCGAGTCCGTCGATCTTGTGGACGGAACGGTGACGGACGAAACGGGGCGGCGAATGAACCTTGCACAGGTCGCGCGGCTCTGCCCGAAGCAGTCTCTACAGGTGGAGTCCTCGGTCTCACCGGGGAGCCGGGATTTTGTCGTCAACTCCTTCGGCGCGCACTTCGCGGAGGTGGAGGTCGACACCGCTACGGGAAGCGTGCGGGTCCTGAGGTTCGTCGCCGCGCACGATTCTGGTCGAATCCTGAACCCCAACATGGCGGTCAACCAGGTAGAGGGCGGCGTCTCACAGATGCTGGGGTTCACCCTGAGCGAGCGGATGCTCACAGACGCGCCCAGTGGCGTCACGCTGAGCGCGAGCTTCCTGGAGCACAAGAGCCCCACGATACTGGACAGCCCACCCATCGAAGTGATTTTTGCCGACGTGGTGGATCCGGTCGGACCGTTCGGCGCGAAGGCGCTCGGCGAACCCCCGAGCGTGGGAGTGGCGCCGGCTATAGCCAACGCCATCTACGACGCCATCGGCGTGCGGGTCCTCGAGCTTCCGATAACCCCGGACGTCATACTGGACCAACTCACACTGCGGGAGACACGGTGAGACCTTTTCGACTTGTAGATGCCGAATCGACGGAGCACGCCGTCTCGCTGATGTCGGCGAACCCTTCGCTTGCGAAGCCCATAGCGGGCGGCACCGACCTCCTGGCGGAGATGAAGGAAGGCGTCGCGGCGCCGGCGATGCTGGTCAACCTGGCTTCGCTGGAGAGCCTGAGCGGCATAACGCACACCGGTGACGGCATGAGCGTCGGCGCGATGACTACTTTGGCCGAATTGGGGAACGACGGGACTATTGCGCGCGAATATCCTGCGCTGGCGCAGGCGATTGCAGCGGTCGCGACGCCGCAGATTCGCAACGTGGGTACCGTGGGAGGAAACCTGTGCCAGAGGCCGCGCTGCTGGTACTACCGCAGTAGGCTGTTCGATTGCCGCAAGAAGGGCGGCGAGACCTGCTTCGCGGTCGACGGCAGTAGCAAATACCATGCCATTCTTGGCGGAGTCGACTGTTACATCGTTCACCCGTCCGACCTCGCGCCCGTACTTGTCGCGCTCGGCGCCACTGCGACAATAGCCGGTCAAACTGGGACGAGGACTCTTCCGATGGAGGAGTTCTTCGTAGGGCCGGTACAAAACATCGAGGCTGAGACAGCGTTGACGGCCGGCGAGATTCTCACGAGCGTCTTCGTCCCTAAGTCGACGCTGGGCCAGCGCAGCATCTATTTGAAGGCGAGGGAGCGCCAGACTCAGGAATTTGCTCTGGCCAGCGTCGCCGCCAGTCTCGACGTGTCAGCAGGCATCGTCGAACGCGCATCCCTGGTGCTCGGCGGCGTGGCTCCTACGCCCTGGCGCGCATCGCACTCGGAGGAGGCGCTGCGCGGGTTGACCGTGGCCGAGGTCGACGCGGACGCGGTCGGGCGATTGGCAGTCCGCGGCGCCAAGCCCCTGAGGGACAACCACTACAAGGTCAGGCTGGCCGCTTCTTTGGTGAGTCGGGCGGTAGGGACGCTTCTTGGCAATGACGACGGGTAGTGAGGGGCGAGCCAATCGGTAAGTGTTCGCCGGGCGCTCTGGGAGTGCGTTCGGTTTCGGCCGCTTGGGTATGATGAAGTGCTGGGCCGCGAACCCACGAATTTGCCAGTTAAGGAGAGGCGTTACTGACTATGCCTAAGGCGCTGATCGACGGGGTAGATATTTACTACGAGTCCCACGGCGATGGGTTCCCGTTGGTGTGGTGCCATGAGTTCGCGGGCGACTATCGTTCCTGGGAGGACCAGGTCCGGTTCTTCTCCAGGAGATACCGGGTGATCACCTACAACGCCAGGGGATATCCGCCGTCCGACGTGCCGGACGACCCGGACGCCTACAGCCAGGAACGATCGGTGGATGACCTGAAAGGTCTTCTCGACCATCTGGGTATTGAAAGCGCTCACGTAGGAGGGCTCTCGATGGGCGGTTCGGTGGCGCTGCACTTCGGGATCAAGTATCCGGAGATGGCCCGGTCCCTGATTGTCGCAGGCGCCGGTACAGGCTCGGTCGACCCGGAGGCATTCCGGCGGACAGCGAACGGGCTTGCACAGCAGATGGAGACGCACGGGATGCAGGCGATGTCCGACTACGCAAAGGGTCCGGTGCGCGTTCAACTCATGTCGAAGGACCCGATTGGTTGGGAAAGGTTCGCTAGGCAGTTCATGTCGCACTCCAGCGCCGGATCGTCTCGGACGTTCCGGGGTTTTCAGGCCAGGCGGGCGCCTGTGTTCGACCTGGAGCGGGAACTTCGTGCCCTGAATGTGCCGACCCTCATCATGTTCGGAGACGAGGACGACCCCTGCATCGAACCGGGAGTGTTCATGAAGAGGTGTATCCGCAGGTCCGGGATGGTCGTGTTCCCGAAATCGGGGCATGCCATCAACCTGGAGGAGCCGGACCTGTTCAACCGGACGGTCGGCGAATTCCTCTCGGCTGTTGAGATAGGCAACTGGCCGGAGCGGCGCGAAGGGGTGGACGCAGGCCGTCTCGCCTAGCGGGGCACCGTCCGCCTAGGGACCTGTTCAGTCGATACCCAGGATGTCCAACGCGTCGCGGTTGATGATGCCTTCGATCTCATCGTCCGGGATCCTGGGCAGGTGGTGGCCCGCGGCGAATTTGTTCAGGTCCCTCAGCGCGTCGATGTTCTCCTGGGGGGTCGACAAGGGCCAGTCGGACGCCAGCATGATCTTCTGGGTAACGCCCCATTCGTGGAAGAGGCGCATGCCCTGCCAAAACGAATACGGCCGGTAGAACTGCCCCGACATTTCCGTCCAGACGTTGGGGTGTTTGCGCACCAGACACAGGGCGTCGGTGTGCCATGGGTGACCGAGGTGGGCGAGGATGATCTTCAGCTTTGGAAACGCCATTGCGACCTTGTCCATCACGAGCGGATGACCGTACATCAACGGAGCGTCCCACTTGCCCGTCGTGCCGCCGTGCATCAGTAACGTCAGTCCGTCCTGCTCCATCCGGGCATAGAAGCTGTAGGCTTCCTCACACTCGGGGTCAAGGAATTGACCGCTATGCGCCAGCTTCGCGCCCTTGCATCCCAGGTCGCCCACCGCCCGGTCGTACTCTTCGTTCCAGTCGGGGTCCTGTGGGTGGATCGCCATGAACGGGACGATCTTGTTGCCCGGTGCCAGGCGAGCCACCTCTGCGGCGATGTCGTTCAGGTTCATGTGGTCGGGCCACCCTTGCCGCCTGGTCGAGAAGGCTTCGGGTTTCAACGGCGACTGCGCTATGCCGAACGTGATGGCTCTGTCGCACGGCTCCATGTCTTCCAGGAATGTCTCCATCGAGGTCGTCGTGGGACTGGACGTGCCCGAGCCCGAGCGCTGACCCCAGTCGATTTCCATCTCGGACGGCGGAACGGGTCCACGGTGACTAGGCAGATTGGTGTGAACGTCGACGATCATGACGGGTTTCTCACTACGCTAGTTGCAGACTGGGTCGTTTGCGCTCCACCGAGCATGTGGTGGCGGGACAGGGTTTTCTACCAGGCGTTCCCGGCGGTCCAACCGCGTGCGGCGCCACTGGTTCGCCGCGTTGCGTCAGTGCCTTCGCCGCGAGAAAGCAAGGAAAGGGACGCCCCTGCGCTACGAGCAGCTTTCTCCGGTATGGGTCCTATTCAGTCGATGCCCAAAATGTCCAGGGAGTCACGATTGATGATGCCCTCGATCTCATCCTCCGGAATCCGCGGCAAGTGGTGGTCCGCGGCGAACTTATTCAGGTTCCTAAGGGCGTCGATGTTCTCCTGGGGGGTCGAAAGCGGCCAGTCTGAGGCCAGCATGATCTTCTGGGTTACACCCCATTCGTGGAACAGACGCATGCCGGACCAAAACCCCCAGGGGCGATAGAACTGCCCCGACATCTCAGTCCAGACATTCGGGTGTTTGCGCACAAACGAAATGGCGTCTGCATGCCATGGGTGACCGAGGTGAGCAAAGATGATCTTCAGCTTCGGGAACGCCATTGCGACGCGGTCCATCACGAGCGGATGGCCGTACATCAACGGCGCGTCCCAGCTTCCTGTCGTGCCGCCATGCATCAGTAACACAATACCGTCCTGCTCCATCCGGGCATAAAAGCTGTAGGCCTCCTCACACTCGGGGTCAAGGTATTGACCGCTGTGCGCCAGCTTCGCGCCCTTGCATCCCAGGTCACCCACCGCGCGGTCGTACTCTTCGTTCCAGCCGGGTTGTTGCGGGTGGATCGCCATGAACGGGACGATCTTGTTACCAGGAGCCAGGCGCGCCACCTCCGCGGCGATGTCGTTCAGGTTCATGTGGTCGGGCCACCCCTGCCGCCTCGTCGACTCTTTACGGGGATTCTGCGGTGGAGGCGCAATGCCAAACGTGATGGCCCTGTCGCACGGCTCCATGTCCTTGAGGAAGGTCTCCATCGAGTTCGTCATATGACAGTACGTGCCCGATCCCGAGCGCATACCCCTGTCGATTTCGACGTCGGACGGCGGAACGGGTCCGCGGTGACTTGGCAGATTGGTGTGAACGTCGACGATCATGACGGGTTTCTCCCCACGCTAGTTGCAGACCGGGTCGTTTGCGCTCCATCGGGCATGAAGTGGCGGGACAGGGTTTTCTACCAGTCGTTCACGGCAGTCCAACCACGCCTGATGCCACTGTTCCGGAGCGCGCAGTTCCGAAGCAGGGTCGGACCGGCTTCGAGCCACGAAGCCGGGCAGTTGGGGGTAGCCGGTCGGCTGCCCAACGGGCAGGTAGCGAAGGTCCATGCTCCAGCGCAACTCATCGCTCTTGTTGGGCAGCGAGCCGTGGATCATACGGCGATGGAATACCAGCGCGCCGCCTCTCTTCATGGGCATCGGCAGCAAGTCGTTCGTATCGAAGGTTTCCTCGGGAATCCTGTCGAGACCGGCCGGGTTGATCCGGGTGCCCTGGGGGCAGTGGACGGAGTATCCCTCTTGATGGCTGCCCGGCAAGACGGCAAGGCAGCCGTTCTCGATCGTGGCGTCCGAGAGCGGGAACCACACGGTGACCATGTCGACTCCATCGACTTCCGGTTCGAAAAACGCCCCATCCTGGTGCCAGGGCGTGGCGCCGTCCAGCGGAGCGCCCGTCTGCGGGTCCCTGGGCAACAGGTGCTCCGGGATTTTGAGCCGCACATTCTGTATGGGGCTCGCGTAGATCTCACCGCCAATCAGAGGCTCGATCGCGTCCATGATCTTGTCGTTCCGGATGGCATTGAACACCGCCGGGCCTGTCCAGAATGGCGTGTCGCGTTCCGTGTTGCGGGGCGGCAGGTACGGACTGAAAAACCGGACCAGGCTCTTCCCGGTCTCACGCGTGATTTTCGTCAATCGTTCACCGAACGGGAGGTCCTCGTACCGTGAGGTGATTTCGCACTGTTCGTACAGGTCGTCGGCGATACCGGCGAGGACCGACTCATATTCCTCGATGATCGGGTCCAGGTCCTCTTCCGGGTCGAGCAGGTCATCGAAAAGCAGGAATCCGTCCTCGGCGAACTGTTGTGCCTGGGTTTTAGAAAGCGTCGTTGTCATTTGGTTGAGACGTGGGGCTTGCGCTCGTTGTTGTTTCGAGCCGCGGCTACAGGACTCACTCAGCGGCTCCGATGCCGGTCCTCAGTCCGATGGGACGACTGAATTGACGAACCACACCTCTCCTCCGGCAATGAGGGGGGCGAGAACAGGTTCAAGGGCGGCGTGTTCCTCCGAGGCGTAGTATGCCGACTCCTTGGTGTCCCAATCGCCTTCGTCGTTGTCGGTTATCACGCATACGAAGTCGTCAGAGTCGTCGAGGACACCCGCCTGTTCGACGGTAAAGCCGTGCTTGAAGCGCAGAGGGTAAACGTGTTCCATCCAGGCCGCGGCGAACTCTTCCATCTTCCCGGGATGGACGGTGTACTTTCTCATCTGAATCGTCACCGCTTATCTCCTCACCCGGCCTGCCAATGCCCGCCGGGTTTCCATGGTGTTTAATCACCTACCCGGGCTTGACCAGGTTGTCGTTTATGTAGTCCCAGTTAAATTCCATCCCAAGGCCCGGCCGGTCCGAGACGATGATGTTCCCCTCGTCGTCCATCGGATCGCAGGTGGACAACAACCACGGATCTGGGATGTCGTTGTCGACGTCGGGCCTGGTCAGGCCGCGTTCGTAGTACTCGCACACCTCCGGGGTCGTGGCCGCCAGTATCTGGGCCTGCGTGAAGCCGGGCGAGTGTATCTCGCACTGGATGCCGAACGCCTGTGCAATGTTGACCATCTTCTGACATGCGGTGATCCCGCCCGCGTTGTAGTCGATCCGCAGCATGTCCGACGCGCCCTGGAGCACCCACTCGGCACGGGTAAACACCCCGCCGGGGAACTGTTCCGGCGCCATTACCGCGATGTCCAACTCTCGCGTGAGCCTCCTGTATGGCTCGACCCTGGTCTCGAACATCGGATGTTCAAGCCAATAGAAGTTGAGCTTTTCCAACTCCCGCCCGACCCACAACGACTCCTCCAGGGTGTAGACGCCGAACGGGTCGAGCATCAGCACCATGTCGTCGCCGACCGCCTCCCTGACCGCCTTGCAAATTTCAACGTCTTCCTTCGGATAACCGGGGTGTAGGGGCGCCGGTTCCCATTTGTAGGGGTCCCAGTAGATGTAGGCGTGGACCTTGAACGCGGTGTAGCCCCTCTCCTTGCACTCGATGGCATGCTGGGCGTAGTCCTCCGGTCCGCCCATGTTTGGGAACGTGCTTGCGTAGGCTTTGACCTTGTCCCTACTTCTGCCGCCAAGCAGCGTGCTGACCGGCAGCCCGACCATCCGGCCGAGGAGGTCCCAGAGGGCCGAGTCGATCACGCCCATCTGTCGTTCCGGCAGTGCCTCCACGATGGCCGCCATGTGGTACATCCAGTTCCAGAGCTTCTCGCGGTTGAGCGGGTCCTCGCCGAGCAGCAGCGGCTTTGCCACACCCTCGATGTACTCCCGTTTTCCGCCGGTCATGTAGCCCACGGCGCCTTCGTCGGTCGAGATCTTGGTAATCGTGGAAGTGGCCTCGTACTCTTCGTCCTCCCAAGTGCCAAAACCGTAACCCCACTTCGAAGGTAATCGCCTGGTCCAATAGCGGAATTCGATTACTTCTATGTCCGATATTTTCACTGCTGGCCCCCGATAACCGTTATGGATGTGGGAATCGTCTGGATCGGGCGACTTTGTGTCGCTGAACGAAGCACACCCGTCAGGTGACTGATTTTGACCGGCGCCGCGGTTTCGGTCAAGGCGGCGCGGCATTGTCGACCCAGGTCGAACAATTCGGGCGAAGTAGCCGAGCGCCGCTCCCAATACTGACTAACGGGGTCCGCCGTGCGGGTGTTTCGCGCAGCCCCTGCACCTGTTTTATCGATGTCTGCCGGATGGGCAATTGTTAAGTGACGAATTTCACAATATTTTGCCTCATGGAGTCGAATTGGTTGACTTAAATTGCTTATGCAGATAGTCTCCCGACCAACCGGACGCCCAGTTGGGGCGAATTCGACTGCAACGGATCAACTCAGTCAAATGGTCCGGTCCCTCTCGGTTGACGCGCCGCAGGTGGCTTGCGTCCTGTTGAGGTGTGACTGGTCAAGGAGGAACCACAATGCGCATCCCCCGGTTTACATGGAGATACCTTGTTTATCTCGCCCTCGCAGGTGTGATGGCCGTGGCTGTAGGGATCGCCTGTGGCGGCGAGACTGAAACAGTCACGGAAGTCCAGACTGTCGTGGTCGAAAAGCAGGTGACCACGGTCGAAAAGGTCGTCGAGACCGTCGTCGTGGAGAAGCAGGTCACCGAAGTCGAGAAGGTGGTTGAAACGGTCGTCGTCGAGAAAGAGGTCGAGGGCAAGACCGTAACGGTCATCGAAACGGTTGTGGTTGAGAAGCCTGTGACCCGCACCGAGAAGGTGGTGGAGACAGTTATCGTCGAGAAGCCGGTCACTCGAACTGAAAAGGTGGTCGAAACGGTAGTCGTCGAGAAGGCCGTAACCGTCACCGAGAAGGTGGTCGAGACCGTCGTCGTCGAGAAGGTCGTGGTGGCCACTCCCGAAGCCATGGAACCCGGCGTTGTCCCGTCCACTTGGGGCGGTACTTTGAGGCTGG
>CBDCPN010000019.1:0-297097 GCA_965220275.1 Dehalococcoidia bacterium
GAGCAGTACGACGCACAACTCATCCTCAGCGGTATGGCCCAGCCGGACGTCGACATGATCGCGACCGACCCGATAGTGGCTGTCGCATCGGACGGCGTTTCTCTCCGGACCACCGGTCCCCTGTCCACAGGCAGCCCCCACCCGCGGAGCTACGGCACCTTCCCCCGGTTCTTCGCCGAATACATGAACAAGGCCAGTCTCGTGTCCCTCGAAGAATCGATACGCAAGATGACCACATTGCCCGCCGACCGGCTCCGCCTGCAAAAACGCGGCCGGTTGGCCCCCGGCTTCTACGCCGACGTGGTCGTAATGGACCCAGTCAAGGTCTACGACACGGCGACCTTCTCCGACCCTCACAGCTATTCAGTCGGCGTCGACGACGTGTTCGTGAACGGGTCCCAGGTGGTGGCGGACGGAGTCGCGACCGGTGAGACTCCAGGGCGTGTTATCCGGGACGAGCAGGGCTAGAGCTTCTCACCCGGGATTAACCTCGACCAACGCGTCGAAGTAGTCCGCTACCGAGTAGTGACTCTCACCTGGTCTCCCTGGGTGATCGGCCAGGATTCGCTCCACCTCTCCGACCTCATCCGGCATCAGCGTCCAATCGGATGCGGCGGCATTCTGTCGAGCCTGGTCGGGGGAACTTGCGCCGGCTATCACGGTCGCAGTTTCTCCCTTGGACAGTAACCACGCAAAGGCAAGCTCGCCTACTCCCCTGCCCTGCCCCTCGGCAAACGCCCGCAGATCGTCAACGAGGTCGAGATTGGCACCGGTCATCCTCTTGTCGGCGGTGGCCGGTTCCTTACTGAACCGGCTGCCTGCAGGGGCCGAATGGCCGCGCGCATACTTGCCCGTGAGCAGTCCCTGTGCAAGCGGCCAGTACGGTATGACGCCAACACCCAGTTTCCTGCACGCCGGGATCATCTCTTCCTCGGCGGAGCGATTCACCAGCGAGTATTCGAAAGAGGTCGATACCATCGGCTCAAACCCGTTTGCCCGGCACGTCCACACCATCTCCGCAAGCCACCAGGCAGGCGTATTGCACGTCCCGATGTAGCGGACCTTACCCTGTCGAACGAGGTCGTCCATCGTGCGCAGGACCTCTTCAGTCGGAAGCCGGGGGTCGGGCCGGTGCATCATGTACACATCTATGTAGTCCGTGCGCAGCCGCTGGAGGCTGCCCTCCACCGACTCGATAACGTGTTTCCTTCCGCCGCCGAACTTGTTCGGGCCGTACTCCCGCATCGAACCGAATTTCGTGCAGATAACCGCATCCCGTCGCAGTCCGGCGTCAAGCGCCCTCCCTATGTACTCTTCGGACAGGCCCTCTGCATACACCCGGGACGTGTCGATGAATGTCACGCCGGAGTCGACGGCCGCGCGCACGATGGCAACCGACTCATGCGCGTCCAATCGCATTCCAAAGCTATTGGTCCCGAGGCCCGACTCGGAGACCTCAAGACCGGAACTGCCGAGATTCCGGTAGCGCAATACTTCCTCCCCGCCTGCCGCAAGGCGCATGCAAGTCCAGCGGCGTGTGTGCCGCCCTGGCAATCGGCTGATTATTCTGTCACCAAATCCGGCAACCGTGTTCGAACTGCACCGGCAGAGGGCCCCGGATGGCCTTGGAACTCGCAGAAACGTGGCCCGACGCCGCCCCCGTGTAACATCGGGCCATCTTCGCCCACCAACCTGTGGGGTTGCGCGTGACCGCCGGGCGACTCATGACTGCATAGCGAGCGGGTCATAGCAGAACGAACACCAGCAGCGACTCCAGGGCCGCGCCGCCGATTCTCCGGCGGCGGGCTGCGTTCGCCGTTCGCGTCTCTCTCCGTCGCCAATTTCCGCTACCTGTGGATCGGCCAGTTGTGTTCCGCAACCGGCATGCATGCCGACATGCTGGCGCGAAGCTGGCTCGTGTGGGAACTGACCGAATCGTTCACCGCCGTCGCCGGGGTCAACGTCGCCCGCGGTGTCCCCATGCTGCTCTTTGGCCTGTTTGGCGGGGTGATCGCAGACCGTTTCAACCGGCAAAAGGTCTTGCTGGCTATCCAGTCATGGACCATGGTTATGCACGCCGTCATGGCCGCCCTCATCATCACCGGCGCCGTGGAACTGTGGCACGTCTACGGGCTGGCTGCCCTCCTGGGTATCAGCATGGCGATGAACCAGCCGGTCCGCACGTCCATCATCCCGGAACTCGTCGGCAAGGACCGAATGCTGAACGCCATCACCCTCAACTCGATGGCGATCAACGGCACACGCTTCATTGGGCCTGCAGCGGTAGCGTTCCTCATCGGCTGGCAAGGCGTCGGCGCCGCATACATAGTGTCGGCCGGGATGTACCTGCTGGTGGTCATGGCCACCCTCCGCATCCGGCTGGACATCGCCAAGCCTTTGGCCCAGACCGGCAATATGGTCGCTCAGCTATTTGAGGGATTCCGCTACGTGGCGGGCAACCGTATGTTATTGACCCTCGTTTTGCTCGGACTGGGACCGCTGGCCATCGGCATCGCGCACCGGGCCCTGCTGCCCGGCCTGGTTTCGGATGTCCTGGAGATGGACGTAGAAATGCTCGGCATTCTCCAGTCCGCCGGCGCCGCGGGCGCCGTCGTGGCCGCATTGTACCTTGGTTCCAGGGCGCGCCTGGGCAATCGCGGCTACATACTCCTGGGGGTCACCGCCATTTACGGCCTCGCCCTCATGGCAATTGGAGGCGTAACAGTCCTCTGGTTGATCATGCCGCTCTACATCACATCTGCGATGTCCCAGACGATATTCCGCTCAACCAACACCATGACGCTGATGGAGCACACTCCGGACCGTCTCAGGGGCAGGGTCATTTCAATGACGTTGATCGACAATTCCCTGTCCCCGGCCGCAGCGGTCCTTGCCGGGCTCGCCGCCGACGAATGGGGCGTGGGAGCAGGATTCCTGCTGCTTGGCGCCGGAATTCTGGGAGTAGTCGCGCTGGCGTATATGGTGAATCCGCGAATCAGGCACTTGTAGAGCAGTTGGCCAACTGCTCTACACACCGGCCATCTGGCTCCCTGGTGGTATTCTCATTCATTCGCGAAAGGCCTCTCGCAGTTGGTTGAACTTGAAAATGGGAGCAACATGTTCGACGTCATAATCAAGAACGGCACGATCATCGACGGCACCGGCGAGTCGGGGTTCACAGCCGACATCGGCATTACGGGCGACACAATCTCGGCCATTGGCGCCACCGGAAATGACGCAAACGCGATCGTCGACGCCACTGGAAAGGCTGTCGCACCGGGTTTCATCGACCTCCACACCCACTCCGACTCTTCGTTCCTCGTGGACCCGCTTGCCGACAGCAAGCTGACACAGGGAGTCACGGTTGAATTCATCGGCAACTGCGGGATGAGTTTCTGTGCCCCATTGATTGGCGGCGCAAAAAAGCAATTCGAGGACCGGGCGGAAAGAGACCAGCGGGAACTGACTCCTACCTGGACGGATTTCGGAGGGTACCTCGACGCCCTGGAAGAGGCTGGGTCGGCAATCAACATAGTCACGCAGGTGGGCCACAACACCATTCGCTCAGCCGTCATGGACATGGACCCGCGCATGCCCACGCCTGAAGAACTGGACCGGATGGCATCTCTGGTTGCCGAGTGTCTCGACGCCGGAGCGCTCGGGATTTCGACCGGTCTCTGGTACGCGCCCGGCTCCTACTCCCTTCTCGACGAGGTCGTAGCCGTAACGCAGCCGGCCGCCGACCGCGATCTCTTGTATTCGTCCCATGTCAGGTCCGAATCGGACGATTTGAGCGGGGTATTCCCGGCGCACGCCGAGGCCGTCGAGATCGGCAGACGAACTGGGATTCGCGTGCAGATCTCTCACTTCAAGGCCGTCGGCCCCAAGTTCTGGGGTCGAGGCACCGAACTGCTCGAAGGGATGGAGCGGGCCCGGCGGGAGGGACTGGACGTGGCCGGTGACCAATACCCGTACGCATGGTCCAGCACCGGCTTCTCAGGCGCTATCTTCCCCCGCTGGGCGTTGGTGGGCGGACGGGACGCCACCCTCGAACGACTTGCCGACGCGGACATTCGCGAGCAGATAAAGGAGAGCGTCCGTTACTACATTGGCCGGTCACACGGGCCCAAAGGCTCGCTGGTGGCCAGCTATCCCCCGGACCAGGCCGTCGAGGGCCTGACACTGGACGAGGTAGGCGATGATATGGGCTGCGAGCCAGCCGAGGCGGCGCTCAGGCTCTATGAGCAGTCTGAAGGGTCCTACGTACAGCACACGATGGAGGATGAAGACGTATACGTGATCGCCGCAAACCCCCACATTGCGGTTGCGTCGGACGGCAACTCCTTGAGGGATGAAGGCCCGTTATCGAGCGGCAAGCCGCACCCCCGAAGCTACGCGACAAACTCCAGGTTCATCGAACACATGGTGTACGAGAAGGACCTGGTGACCATCGAGGAGGCGGTGAGGAAAATGACCGGTCTCCCGGCCCAGCGTCTCGACCTCAAACGCCGCGGACGCCTCGCCCCGGGATTCATCGCCGACGTTCTCGTGTTCGACCCGCAGCAGGTCCGGCAAAACAACACCTTCGCCGACCCGCACCGTTACTCCACCGGCATGGAACACGTGCTGGTAAACGGCAAGTTCTCGTTGAAGGACGGCAAGCCGACGGGCAAGACCCCGGGCCGCGTAATCAGGTCGAAGGAATCCTGAGCGAATATGTCCTCGACTGAAGGCAGCTCGGTAGATACGGTCCTCGAAAAAACCCAGCGGGAAGACCCTAACTACAAGTGGAAGACCTTTGCCGCCGTCGGCCTTTCGACGGTGACGATGGTGATGAGTTTCAGCATCGTGGTCCTGGCTCTTTCGAGCATTGCCAGGGACTTTGACATCACCCTCAGGGCCGTCTCTTGGGTGATCATCGCCCAGTCGCTCACGATCAGTTCCGTGATGCTGCCCCTGGGCCGGGTCGCGGACATTACCGGAAGAAAGGGATTCACCCTCACTGGACTGGTCTTGTTCGCCGGCGGGGTTGTCTTCGCCTCATTCTCGACCTCCCTGGCGATGCTCGTGTCCGCGATGGTGGTCACCGCCATTGGGTCCGCGATGAGTCAGTCGGTCGGTACAGCCATCATCACCTCCGTGTTCCCTGCCAGCGAACGCGGCAAGGGTCTCGGGTCCCACACGACATCCGTGGCCATCGGCGCCGCTTCGGGGCCCGTAATCGGAGGACTGCTGCTCCAGGTCTGGGGCTGGCAGGGCCTGTTCCTGTTCATGGCGATACCGGCCTCGGTCGCCTTCCTGTGGGGTCTGTACATCCTGGACGACCACAAGATCGGATCATTCGGGGTCGGTGGACGCCAGCGCTACGACTGGTTGGGCGCTGTCGTGTCCGCCGCGGCCATGGTCGCCCTGATCCTCACCATAAACAACCCGTTCGGCTTCGACTGGGGTTCCCCATTGATCGTTGGGGGCGGAGTAATGGCCGTGTTCCTGTTCGCCGGTTTTGTCTGGTGGGAACTGAAGACAGACCAGCCGATGGTCAACTTGAGGATGTTCAAAAACACCATCTTCAGATACGCCATCGCCACCCGTTATCTCGCGTTCATGGGGACTTCCGCAACTTTCTTCCTGATGCCGGTCTACCTCCAGAGCCTGCGGGACGTGTCTGTCGGTCTGACCGGCGGCATCATGTTCTTCAGCGCCCTGGGAATGGGAATCGCAGCGCAGACAAGCGGCCGCCTGTCCGACAGGTTCGGCTTCAGACGCTTCATGCTGATGGGCTTCACGGTGCTCATTGCCACATCCGTCACTTTTGCATTTGTCGGCGGTTCCACTCCTCTGTGGTTCATAATTCCCGTCTTGTTTCTAAACGGCATCGGCATGGGACTTTGGTCTGCGCCCAATATGAGCGCGACCATGGGTTCGGTCCACCGGTCGTCATACGGGGTTGTCGGCGCATTCATAAACTTGACCCGTAACGTCGCGAACACCACGGGTCAGGCGGTCGTTGCAACCATCATCACTTCGGTAATGTTGGCGCGAGGCTTTGACATAGGATTGGGCGACGTATCGACGACCGCGGGCGCAGGCGATGCCTTTCTCGCCGGTTGGCGCATCGCCTACCTGACCGTCGTGGGCTTCGCCGCTGCCGCGCTGGTGGCGGCATTCTTGACCAACCAACCTGATGCAACCAAACAATAGGACTTCGGAAATCAACTGGAATAGGGATTAACGGCAGTCGCCAAAAGATGACATCCAGACTGCGCACGACCTAAAGTTTGAATGTCATACTGGTAAGTCCAGGAGCCGAGCAACACATGCCTAAATTCGTAATGATGCCGCCGCTCGACGAACAGCGCCGCGAGTGGGCGCGGCGCCTCGCAGACGAACTACCGGAATACGAGGTAGTCGCGCCGGAGACGGACGCCGCCGCCCGCTGGGAGTTGGCAGAAGCAGACGCCGCTTTCGGGTGGATCCCGCCCGAGGCTCTCCAGAAGGCGCGCCGGCTCCGCTGGCTCCAGAACCCGGATGCGGGCCCCTTCCCCGGCTACTTTTACCCCGACCTGATCGATCACCCGGTGATCGTCTGCAATCCGCGGGGGATCTACTTCGACCACATATCCCACCACATCATGATGTTCGTGGTGGGGCTCTCTCGCGGGCTCCCATATTACGTCGATGCCCAGAAGAGGCACAGGTGGGACAAGGAGGCGCGAAAGAGCCCCTACGTCAATTTGCCGGATTCGACCGCCCTCATCGTCGGAGTTGGGGGGATAGGACACGAAACGGCCCGACTCTGCCACGAATTCGGGATGGAAGTCCTGGGCGTAGATTCCCGGCCCGAGTACGCCCTGCCTTTCGTCGAGTTGTACGGGCCGCGTCACCTCGACTCACTTCTCCCGCGCGCAGACTTCGTAATCACCACAACGCCTCACACTCCGGATACGGAAGGCATGTGGAACAAGGCCCGTTTCAAGGCCATGAAGAACACAGCCTACTTCATCAATGTCGGCCGGGGCCGCACCACAAGGATCGATGACCTCACCGAGGCCATTGAAGAAGGCGAAATCGCGGGTTGCGGCCTGGACGTGTATGAAATCGAACCCCTTCCGTCGGAACATCCGCTGTGGGGCATGCCTAATGTCTTGCTGACACCGCACGTCGCCACGAAAGACGCGGAGAACGTGGAAGAACGCAGATTCCAGGTCATGCTGGAAAACGCCAGGAGATTCGCAAACGGAGAACCACTTAAGAACATCGTCGACAAGGCGGCTTGGTACTGATTCTCCTCTCTAGAGACATTGGCATGCGTTCTCCGACCGCGAATTTCGGGCCGCACGGACGCGAGATTTCGTAAGATGGCGCATGTGATCGGACCCGGCTTCGACCGCCGGCATTCGTGCGCCAATTTCGAAAGGAATTCAAATGGTCGCCAAGACCCTCAATGACAAGGTTGACTTCGTACTCACTCAAATAGAGACCATGGTCGCAAGCGAAGGCGGGACCCTGGAACTCGTCTCTTCTGACGAAACATCGTTTGAGGTCAAGTACGTTCCTGGCGTCAACGAGGAGTGCCCGGAGTGCGTGCCGACCCACGACCAGGTGCGTATGTTCATGAAGGCCTCTCTCAGCATCCACGCGCCCCAGATCGAACGGTTCGAAGTCACCTAGTCGTACCTCGTGCCCGTCCGCCACGCGCCACTCAGGCTGTGACGCCGCTGCCGGAAACCCCCGGCGAGCTATCGAGCCGGTGGCCATGCGCGCCTCGAATGATTAGCGCCTGCATCCCGGAAGGAGACCAACCATGAAAGTAGGCTGGATAGGCGTAGGCCACATGGGAAAGCCGATGGCGATGAACGTGCTCGCCGCCGGATTCGACCTGAAGGTCCACGACCTTGACCGTAACGCCGCCACCGATCTGCTGGAAGGCGGCGCCGAATGGGCCGACTCGCCGCAGGATACGGCCGACGGCAGCGACGTCGTCTTCACCTGCCTCCCCATGCCGCACCATGTCTACTCCGTCGGCATGGGCGACGAAGGCATCAAGGACGGCGCCGGGGCCGGGACTATAGTCGTCGACTCCTCTACGAACTCCCTCGACATGGTCAGACGTCTTCACACCGAATATGCCGAACAGGGAATTCAGTTCCTCGACGTGCCCGTGAGCGGAGGCGTGATCGGCGCCGAGACCCGGGACCTTTGCGTGATGGCCGGCGGGGATGAGGCCGGTTACCAGCGGATCAAGCCGGTGCTCGATGCGATGGGAGACAAGGTGATGTACTGCGGCCCCATCGGCAACGGGACGATCTGCAAGCTCAGCCACCAGCTATTCGGTTCCGTAATGAGGCAGGGAATGCAGGAAGTGCTTTTGGCAGGGGCAGCGGCCGGCGTCCCGGTTGAGACGCTGGTGAAGGCCATTTCACAGAGCAATGCCGCCAAGAACCCGCCGTTCCACAACTGGGAGCGGCCACCGAAAGACTTTACGCCTGACCGGCGAACGTTCTACCTGGAGTTGGCCGCCAAGGACGTCCGGCTCGCAAATCAGATCGGCCGGGACCACGGTGTGCCGATGGACCTGGCCAACATCGTGGAACAACGCATGATCGAGGCGTTGAACCGGGGCTGGGGCAAGCTGAAGGCCGAAGCGATAGTGATGCTCCTGCAGGAGCGGTCCAACACGGACCTCTCCACGGCGCCCTGAGAAACCCGTCTCAGGAATTTACTTCCTCGCCCGCTGGAGACCCTTGCATTACTGGCCCGCGCACAGTGATCCTTCCCATCACGTCACCATGAACACCCGCCCTAATGTCACAGTGAGCACCCACCCATGTCACCCTCGAGCGAAGCGAAGGGTCTGGGTAAGAGGGGTGGGCGTTGTAGCGTGACGCGCGGGAGATTCTTCGCTGCGCTCAAGAATGACAGGTGCCGAGGGTTACGCAAAGGTCTCCGCTGGGAGAGGATTGAGGTGAAGGCGCCACGTCATACCTTGAGACAGCCCCCTGAGCGCGGCCCCTACCCCGCCAGGGCCAACGCCTCGTCGATCTTGTCGACGTCGAACCCTTCGACCACCGAGTCGCCGATGACCGTGACCGGTGTGGCGTCGAACCCAAGGTCGAGCAGTTCCTTCCGGCCCTGCAGGTCTACGGAAACGTTGCGCTCCACGAAATCCCGGCCTCTGAGGCGCAGGAATTCCTTCACCATTTCGCAGGCCCCGCACATATTTGACGAGTAGACGATTATCTCGGCCATGGTCCTTCGTCGTAGAGATTAGCAAACGGGGCGAAGCGATGGACGACCAGGCCTCCACTCTGTGAGCGGCGTCAAGGCGAAAGCCGGGAGACTTTCCACGCTCCCTCGTCGGCCGTGCGCTCGTACAACAGCCGGTCGTGCATCCGATTCGGCCTGCCCTGCCAGAACTCGTACGTCTCAGGCGTCACGATATAACCGCCCCAGTGCGGCGGCCGGGGAACGGCGCCGTCTTTGAAACGTTCTTCGTATTCCTGGAATCGGCCCTCCAGCCACGCCCTGTCGGGGATCACCTCGGATTGCCGGGAAGCCCACGCCTCCAGGGTGGCGCCGCGCTCCCGCGTCGCAAAATACGCGTCGGACTCTTCGGCCGATAAACGGCGCACGGGTCCTTCAACCCTGATCTGGCGTGACAACTGGTTCCAGATCAACAGGCACGCCGCGAAAGGGTTGTCCGCCAGCTCACGTCCCTTCCGGCTTTCGTAGTTCGTGTAGAACACCAGTCCGGCCTCATCCGCCTTCCTCAGGTTTACGGCGCGGCACGAAGGCCTGCCGCTCGAATCGGCCGTCGCCAGGATCATCGCATGAGGCAACTGCAGGCCCGCGTCTTCAGCCTGCTGCCGCCACGACGAAAGAAGTTCGTTAGGTTCGCCAGGGACATCCTCCTCGCTCAGCCCGCGCCGTTGCAGTTCATCCCTGAGATTGGAAATCCGATCAGTCACTGGCAGTCTCCCGGTCGCGCCGTCCAAGTCTTTTCGCGACGAATTATCGCCCAAACCTTGTAACATGCGTCATCCGCCAGTAATCACCACCGGAGAAGCGTCGTGAAGTACAGACAACTCGGATCTACGGGCATCGAAGTCTCGGAATTCACACTGGGGACGTGGCCGTTCTCCGGCGGCGAGCCTTTTGGTGAACAGGACGACGATGATTCGATTGCTGCCGTCGACGCCGCCCTGGAAAGCGGCGTTAATTTCATCGACACGGCGGAAGGTTACGGCGCAGGCCGCGCAGAGGCCGTGCTCGGGCGGGCCCTGGCAGGCAGGCGTGACGACGTGGTCATCACGAGCAAAGTGGCCGAGGTCCACCTGCTGCCCGAACAGGTGCAGGAGGCTTGCGAGGGCAGCCTGAACAGGCTCGGCACCGACTACATCGACCTCTACCTGATCCACTGGCCGAACCGGGATGTCCCACTCGCAGACACCGTGGGCACACTCGAGCGGCTCAAGGAAGAGGGCAAGATCCGGTATTTCGGCGTATCCAACTTCGGCGTCCAGGACCTGTCCGCAATACAAGGGCTTACGAGCATAGAAATTGACCAGTTACCGTACAACCTGGTCTGGCGTCCGATCGAGTACGAAATCCTGCCATACTGCCGCCGGAACGGGGTCGGCATCATGGTCTACTCTCCCCTGATGCAGGGGATCTTGACCGACCGCTACGCCACCATCGACGACGTGCCGGACGGCATTGCCCGCTCGCGTCACTTCTCACCGGACAGGCCCATGTCCAAGCACGGCGACGTTGGCGTGGAAGACGAACTGTTCGAAGCCGTCCGGGCGGTGCGAAAGATCGCGAGCGACCTGGGTCGCAGCACAGCCGCCGTATCACTGGCATGGCTGCGAAGGGAATCCGCCGTTACTACAATGCTCATCGGCGCAAGAAATGCTGATGAAGTGCAGATGAACCTCGAAGCGTTCGACTTCGACCTGCCGGACGACGCAGCCAACGCCCTGTCAGACGCAACCGCCGACATCAAGGAACACATGGGCGCAGACCCTGACCTGTGGCAATACCCGGGAAGAATGCGTTAAGGGATTCGCCCGTTCACTAGTTAGTTGCCTGAATAGGTCCTACCCGTCACCGTAGGGGTGGGTTTCAAACCCACCCTCGGCCGGCTGCAGAAACAACGCCCTCAATCAGGCGGCGGAGGCGTCTTCTCCGCATACAGCCACGCATCGAACAACTCTCCAAGGTCCCTGCTGGAGACCTCTTCCGCGAGCGAGATGAAATCGGCAGTCGATGCGTTACCTCCCCCATACCGCTCAACATATTCCGGCAGCAGTCTGAAAAACGCGTCATCGCCAATTTCATGCCGCAGCGCGGCTAGGGTCATCGCGCCCCTGACGTATACCGTCGCGGCAAACGGGTCGCTCGCTTCCGGCTTGCCGGGCGGAGGATAATCCGGATACCAGACCGACTCCCAAAACGTCTCGGACAGGTCAGACCCGGTCTTGTGCTCATTCCACAGCCACTCCGCGTAGGTGGCGAAACCCTCGTTCAGCCACATGTCCTCCCACGTTGCCGGCGATATCCAATTTCCGAACCACTGGTGCGCTAGTTCATGCACAACCACGCGTTCGCCAAGAAAATGGAACATATCGACTCCGTACAACGCCCTGGGCTGAGTTTCCAGCGCCAGGAACCTCGTATCGATGACGATCGCCCCTGTCGAGTCAAAAGGGTACGGACCGAATATCTCGCTGAAGTAGTCGATTATGGGCCCTTGCGATGGCAAGTACTCCCGGGCGGAATCGTCAACTGATTCCTCGACATAATCGGTTATCGGAACACCGCTCTCGCTTACTGCGCTAACTTCGTCAAACATGGATATGACCAGGGTCACTAGATAGCTGGCCATCTCATGCGACGACTCCCAGCGATAAGTGTCGGTATTTCCTTCATCCAGGACTTCAACCAAGTCTCCACTGGCCGCGACTTCATACGGATCAGGTACCGTGATTTCGAATGAGTAAGTCGCTTTGTCGGAAGGGTGTTCATTGACCGGGTACCAGGTGGAAGAACCCCACGGCTCGCCCGCCGCAAAAATGCCCGTCTCGTACTTTACCCATCCTCCCAGGAAATCCGTACCGGGAAAGACATCCGATAACGGAATGCCCTCATACTCGACCACGACTTCAAAGAGTGTCCCACTTGACATCGATTCAGCCGGCGTAACCGTCATCTCATAGTCGCCGCGGTCGAACCTCGCGGCTGCGTCATCGACGGTCACCTCGAGCACTGTCAGCCCGCGAAAATCGAGGTTGAACGACGAAAGGTCCTGCGTCGCCGTCGCTGAGATCCTTGTGCTGCCGGTTATGAAGTTTCCCGCGACGTCGACGTCCACCTCTATGTCGTAATGTGAAACGTCGTAGCCGCCATTTCCAAGAGTCGGATACAGCGGATCGCCCAGGCCCTCACCTCCAGGCGACCCTATGACCGGCGTTGGAGGCTGGACCGTCGCGGTCGCCGTCTCCTCGATCACCATCGGTGTCGCAGTAGGCTGGCTTTCCGTACGAGGAATGACGGTTGGGGCTGTCGTGGCCGTGGGGTCAGGCAAAGCCTCGCGTTCGTCGGCGCAAGACAACGCTACCAAAAGTAGCGTTCCTGTGATCGCAATGGTGAGGCCCTTCCCCGACCAAACATCGGCGAGTGACACTACCCTATTGAACAATGAATCATTCCACGCAGTTATGATTGTCAATCTCCCCGCTGATCTTTAGTAATCGACCAGCTTGTCCGCGCAACACAGCCAATCAGCCCGGTCCTGGGCAAACTCCAGCACCGTGACATTCGACGAAGATTGCCCATGTTAAAATCATCCGGCTTTATCTTGACACCTGACAGGAGGCAGCTTTGAAAATTGTCGACGTAGACATTAGAGACCTTTCCAAGGCAGCTCGGCGCGTACGTGCGCGATCTGAAGTGACCGAACAGTTAGTGGAGGCAATCGGCAACCTCAAAGCCAATGACGCAAAGGCGATAATGATAGGTGCGGGCGACACGGCCAGGAAACTCCGCTCACGCCTTTCATACGCCGCTCGAATCGCGGGAAAGCGCCTGCAAATCGGCATTACCGAAGACCGCGTCATCTTTGCGTTGAGCAACCGGCCTGCCAGGCGGCGGCGTTCGCCTGACAAGAGCTGACCTCTTCACAGAAATACGACGCCGGTGACTTGCGAGATTCGACAAGCTCGTCCGGCTGACACCATGCGCGTGGCGCTCGAATCCCTCGGGCGCCTGCATTAGAGCGACAGGCCGACTGCGGTACCTATCCCATAGGTAATCGCCGCCGCCGCCGCTCCCAACAGCAACATCCTCAGCCCTCCGCGAATCGGGCTGAGGCCTGACATCCAAGCCAGTCCACCACCCACAAGCGCCAGCGCTCCGCCCGCAGCGAGGGCGCTTCCAACTGTCGCTCCGTCGCCCCCGGCCACCAGGAACGGCACAACAGGCACTATTGCGCCGATGCTGAACGCCGCCACGGAGCTAAAGGCTGCGCCCCACGGTGAGCCCAGGTCTTCGGGGTTCAGACCAATCTCCTCGCGAATACGGGTCTCCAGCGCCATGTCCGGGCGTGTCATCAGTCGTTGAGCCACAACCTCCGCTTCACCCGGTGTTAGTCCTCTTTCTTCGTAAAGACTGGCAATGTCGCTGACCATTTTTTGCGGACGCGTCTCCAATGCCGCCTTCTCTCGCCGGATCATGTACTCGAAAAAGTCCCTTTGCGATCGGATAGACACATACTCCCCGACACCCATAGAAATCGCGCCGGCCAATAGCCCGGCCACACCCGCAAGTGCGACCAGGCCTGAGTCATCCGTGCCACCGGCCACACCCATGACCAGGCCGAAGTTGGACACGAGCCCATCGTTTACACCCAGGATGGCGGCGCGAAGTACTCCTCCCCTCCAGGATAAGAATCCGACCAATGACGTGCCGACGCCCACACGTTCGCCACTTGCCTCCCGCTGAATTGCGGCGCTGTGCAACTGTTCCTTTTCGGAGCGTGGTTCGCCGTCGGAGACCTGCGCGAAGGTCGCCGAAATATCGCGATGCGTTCTCCCGACAATAGACGCGATGCGCTGTGCGCCGAAGACCCGGGCCGCGACGTATAGCAACACCCCGAATGGTCCGAAGACGCGGGGCCTGAGGGGTGGAACGCTTACACCAAGTCTGGCCGCTATCAGGCTGGCGCGGCGAAGGTCGTCCCCCGCCATCCGTTCGAACACTGCGGCCCGCTTCTCGTTCGAGTCGGTCGACGCCAGGACGCGGTGCACGTAAGCGGAACGGAGCACGTCCTTCAGGAGGTTTTCCAGCCGCCGCCGCTCTTCCTCCGGAATGTTGGCTCCTGAAGGCCCGCTGGACTCCGTCATTGGGCAAGTACGGCGTTCATTGATCGATTTGGATGGATGGGCCGTCGATCAATGACCCCATCCCGCCGGACTCAGCCCGACGAACTTTCGATAAGGACTCTCCGAACGCACTCCGCGGCAACCTCCAACTCGCCTTCCTGGATATTCAGCGCGTCGAACTGGATGCCCGGGTCCGGCCCGAATGTGTGCGACACGTAAACACGGGGGCTGCCTGCCATCAGCAGATCGCGGACCGTCTCCATGTCCGGGCCTTTCCAATTCGGCGTGAAGTACATGACCGCGTGTGGGATGTAGTGGTCGTAGTCGTGCTCGACCACGGCCCTGATGCCCGGGACCTCGGCCACCAGGTCAACGACGAACTCCATCTGCCGCCTGTATTTCGCCGTCTCCGCCTCCTCATCCTCGTCGATGAACACGCGCAACGCCGCCAGCAGCCCGGCGATCTCCTCACGCGACACCTTCTGTCCCCTCGCCGCGGTGGCATATGGCGCGTTATTTAGGCGGGCGTATTCGATCCACGTCGCATTCCCCAGCAGGATGCCGGTGCTCTGAGGACCTTTAATCCCCTTACCGCCGGAAAAGCTGACCAGGTCGGCGCCCTCATTCACGAACTTCGTCAGATTGGCCCGCGGCGGGAGCATCGACGCCGCGTCGCACAGTACAGGGAGTCCCCGCTCGCGCGCAGCCTCCACCAGGTCCGGCAACGGCACGGCGCCGCGATTCTTGAACGGCGACTCCAGGTGGATGATGCCGGCCGTACGGTCGTTAATAGCGTCGATTACCTCATCTAGGGAGCAACCGTCTGCCGACCCCACTTCGACCAGTTTCGCCCCGGCGCCCATGTACAGGTGGTCATAAACAAATCTTTGCCTGCGTTGGATGATCAGTTCATGCGGAATGCCGTCCGTCACCGGCAGCCTGGAAATCAACTCCGGATCGTCACGGGCAATGGCGGCCGCGGCCTGGACGACCAGCCCGCCTGATGCCCCGCTCGTTACCGTTGCGGCCTCGACGCCCAACAGCCGGGCTATCTCCTCACCCGCCGCGATCAGCATCTCTTCCATCCGTACGAAACTGGACGAGACCTCGCGCATGGCCTCGAGCGTCTCTGCCCGGGGACGTGATCCGGAATGCTTTGTGTTCGGCCCTCCGGCGTTGATTATCGGGACGACCCCAAGTTCTTCTGCGATGCTCTTCGTCATTTTCTGTTCCTGGCGCCGGAGGCGCCAAATTCGCGGCCCAAACGAATAAGAAGTTCGGTTTGTGCCGCCAAAGTCTCGTTCATAAAAATCTTACACACCAATGTCCGGATGAAAATCGGGTTGGAATTGCGCGCGGGCGCTAGATCAACGCGTGTCGATGCTCAAATCAGGGCGATCGCCTTCGTCATGCCCGATGTCCAACCACCGTCCACCACGTACGCCGACCCCGTCACAAACGACGAGTCATCAGAAGCCAGGAACGCCGCAACGGACGCCACGTCGGCGGGCTGCCCTACTCTGCCCATAGGCGCTATTTTGTTGGCAAACTCCCGCCCCTCGGGCACTTCCGTGAGAAACGGCAACGACATTGGCGTCTCGATCCACCCTGGGCAGATGCAGTTGACCCGTACCCCATCCGGTCCGTGATCGATCGCCATGGCGCGGGTCAACTGCATCGCCGCACCCTTGGTCGCGCAGTAGCCCGCTATGTCAGACTCGGCGTAGTAACTGTTCGCGGATGCCGTGATGATGAAAGAACCGCCGCCGCCGCTGGCCATCAGGGGTATGGCGTACTTGCCAAGCAGGAATGCCCCCTTCACGTTGATCCGGAACATAGCGTCCCAGTCCGCCTCCGGCAGGTCGATCACCGACCCCTCCAACATGACCGCCGCGTTCGAAAAGACTACGTCGATTCGACCATAGTCCTGGAAGCACTTCTCGACGGCCGTCCTAACCTGTAGCGACTGGCTGACATCGGCCGCGAGAGTCGACGGCAACGGCAGGCCCGCGTCCGCGATCATCCGGCCTGTCTCATCCAGGCCCTCCTGGTTAACGTCCACGGCCACCACATACGCCCCTTCCGCGGCAAATCGCAGCGCGCTGGCCCTCCCAATACCACTGGCGGCGCCGGTTATGATCGCGACCTTGTGTTCCAGTCTCATCGTCAGTCCTCCTTGGCGTCTTGAGCCGCATCGCGAGTCAACGTGAATTATGCAGCGCGGAACAGTCGACAGGATGACATCGCCCCGTCAATTCGCCGCGGCTGCTTCTGCCGTGTTTGGTGCGCCCTCTACTGATAATCTCGAATATCTACTCGCGCAATACCATCCAAGCACGCTCTCCGACTACCAGTCGTAGGGGCGCCTCTTGTGGGCGCCCGATGGGGCGGGGCGCGGCAACTGCCACGATGCGTGTTGGTGATCGATCAGCCACATAACAGACACCCTCATAGCCCTCAAAGGCGACAACCCAAATGAACACAGTCACCCCTGAACTGGCATCTCGACTCGATGAAATCGTAAACGACAACTTAGACGATGAACGAGACGCCGGTCTCGCCGCCGCAGTCGTGGACAACGGCAACATCGTTTGGTTCACGGGCGTCGGTCACTCCGACCTCGATTCCCGACGCAAGCCGGACCAATTCACCACCTCCCGGGTCGCCTCCATCACCAAGACCTTCACAGCTACAGCCATTCTGAAGTTGCGGGACGCAGGCGTGTTGGAGCTTGAAGACCCGCTCGTCCTTCACATCCCGGAATTCGCCGCGGCCAGGGCATTGGCCGGCACCGTCGAAGCGGTGACGATCAAGCGGCTGCTGACTCACCATTCCGGCCTGTCGACCGAACCCCCTCTGCCGACCTGGGCGGAACCGGCGTTTCCGGACATCGACCGAATCCTGGACGCCATCTCCGAAGCCGAAATCGTCATTCCGCAGGACAGCCAGTGGAAGTACTCCAACTTCGCCTTCGGCCTGCTCGGGGAGGTCGTTCACAGGCTCACCGGCAAGAACTACACCGAATACGTCAAGTCGGAGATAATCGGGCCCCTCGATCTCAATTACACGACCTTCGACGTCGACGAAGTCGGACCCGAACGCATGGCCACGGGTTACCTTCCGGGCGCGCAGCCCGGATCAAGCCTGAGAAAAGCCCCGTACGCCAACTTGCAAGGCCTCGCATCCGCCGGTCAACTTCACTCCAACGTTCACGACCTGGCCCGCTGGATCGGCTTTCACACCGCCGCATTCGAGTCCACCGTCCTGGACCGCAAGTCGCTGGATGAGATGCACCGTCCGGTGTACATCTCGGCGGACTGGTCGTGGGGCCAGGCACTCGGCTGGCGCGCCCACAGGCGAGGCGAGCGCGTCTACCAGGAACACGGCGGCGGCATTCACGGCTACTCCTCCCAGGTTGTATTCAACAAACCCGCAAAGATGGGCGCAATCACCCTGGCGAATGTCTGGCCGCCTGCCCCGCGGGACAGCGTCGCCATGGCGCTCCTCGACGCGGCAATTGACGCCAAGGGCGGGCGCGTTTCCGACGAACAGGCCAAACCGCCGGGTACAGCGCTGCCGCCGGAAATCGACAAGTTCCTCGGGTCGTATTTCGCAGAGCCGGGCGTCGCCGCCAACCTGACGAAGCGCGAAAACGCCCTCAGGCTCGAGCCGGGAGCTAAGGACACCATGCTTCTACACACTCCCTGCGACCTGGCGGTCAGGCCCACCGCCGACGGACTCGAAATCCGGGTTGTAAACGGGCGCGGCGCAGGCGAGACACTGGACTTTCAATTCGGACCTGGCGATGCGGTCACCGGGTTCGTTCTCGGCGGCTTCCACTACGTCAAGACCGGCTGAACTTTCGACAACAACCCACATCAGTCAATCGGACAAGACAGGCAAGTAATGAGTGAAGTTTTCGATATCGCCGACAGTTTCGTAGACGCGCTGGTAGACCATGACCCCATCGCTGCCACGTTCATAGGGGTGGCAGGACACGACCACCTCATGTCCGACTTCTCGCCGGATTCCGCAGAGGAGATGGCGCAAATCGAACGGCGGACTCTGGCGGCAGTGCGCGCAGCGTCGGCGAAGACCGAACGCGAGCGGTTGTGCCGCGACACGGTAATCGACGAAATGGAATCTGGCCTTGCGCTACACGACGCGGGTGAACACCTTCGGGCCTTGAACATCCTCCACAGTCCCGTCCAGAGCATCAGGATGGTGTTCGACATGATGCCGAGGACAACCACTGAGCACTGGTCGAACATTGCCCGCCGAATGGAAAAGGTCCCCGAAACGGTGCGGACCTACCGCAAGACCCTCGAAACGGGCGTGTCCCGCGGCCTCACCGCGTCCAGGAGGCAGACGGCCGGCTGCGCGGAACAGGCCCGCACCTGGTCCGGAAAGTCCGGCGGGAATTCGTACTTCGGTGGCCTCGCGGACCAGTTCGAAAAGTCCGGCCTTGATAATCCGTCCCTGCAGTCCGACCTTGAGCGCGCCGCTCGTTCCGCAAATGAAGCTTACGCCGACCTCGCAGCATACCTGGAGAGCGAATACATGAACTCGGCGGTCGACCAGGACGGCGTCGGCCGCGACCGCTATGCGCTGCACTCGCGTTCGTACAACGGCGTCGACCTGGACCTGGAGGAAACGTACAACTGGGGCTGGGAACAACTGGCGTGGGTACGTTCGGAGATGCAAAAGGCCGCAGACGCCATAAAGCCCGGCTCAACAATCGACGACGCCATCGACCTTCTCGACTCCGATCCTTCACGGTCCATAGAAGGCGAGGAAGAGTTCCGCCAGTGGATGCAGGACTTGCAGGACCGCACCATCGCTGAGCTTGAAGGCGCCCACTTCGATCTCGCCGAACCCGTGAAACGCATCGAGGCCCTGATCGCCCCTCCGGGCGGCGCCCTCGCCATGTACTACACCGGCCCCTCGGAGGACTTCTCCCGCCCCGGCCGCACCTGGTACCCGACCGGCGGCAAGACCCGCTTCCCGCTTTGGAGAGAGGTGTCCATCGCCTACCACGAAGGAGTGCCGGGACACCACTTCCAGATCGCCACAACGAAGTCCCTCTCAGACGAATTGTCACGCTACCAGCGGCTGATCGCCGGCACGTCGGGATACGTCGAGGGATGGGCCCTGTACGCCGAACGCCTGATGGGCGAACTGGGTTACCTCGACAACCCCGACTACTACATGGGCATGTTGGACGCGCAGGCGCTCAGGTCCGTCCGCGTGATCATCGACATCGGCATGCACCTGGGCCTGTCAATCCCCGGTGACGCCGAATTTCATCCCGGCGAGCCGTGGAGCCCAGACCTTGGCGATGAAATGATGAACGACTACGTCCACTTCCCAAAGGAATTCACCGCCAGCGAAATCGACCGCTACCTGGGCATGCCAGGCCAGGCAATCAGCTACAAGGTCGGCGAGCGCGTATGGCTGGATGCCCGCCGGCGCGCCCAGGAATCCCATGGTCCCTCCTTCAACCTCAAGGAATGGCACAACAAGGCCCTCCGCCTGGGCCCGATGGGCCTGGCCCAAATGCAACGCGAAATGGCCAAGACCTAAAAGAGTGTCCAATTAAGTCATCGGGATGGCCCAGCCCTCGCGAAGTCAGCCAGACACGCCCTCTGGCAGCAACTCGTAGGGGCGTCTCTTGTGGACGCCCGAATGGGTGGGCGCGGCTAAACCACTTCCTCTCCTGGGGGAGAGGATTGAGGTGAGGGCGAAACGTCGGGCAACCGGAATCGTCGTTTCAATTGAAAGACTTACAGTTTCACGCCATGCCCTCACCCCTTATCAAGTACGGGGCAGGCTGTGCAATCGGTACGACGCCGTTTCGTACACGGAGAGGGATTGATAGGACACCCACTAAACAATCCATGTTGACGTTGCTATCATGGGTCCAATGAAGATCACGATGGACATACAGGACGAATTGCTGGCCCGCGCAAAGCGCCACGCGCAGCGGACAGGCCGACCGTTGAGTGCCATCGTGGAAGACGGTCTTCGCCAAGTGCTTTCCAAGGAAACCGTCCGCAAGCGCTACAGGCTGCCCGACCGCAGCGTAGGCGAGCAGGGCGCGGCGGACCCGCTGGAAGCGTACTTCTGGCAGGACCTCCGCGAGGTCATTCACGAAGAGCCAAGGTCAGGTTGATCGCGGTCGATACAAACCTTCTCGTATACGTCCTCCGCCGCGAATCGCGGCATCAACCCTACGCCGCGATCATTCGCAGATTGGTACGAAAATAGCCCGCCAGGGAGTTCACACCCTCGCTCGTCGTGCCGGACTCCGAATCAGTACCCACGGTGGGGAGCCGGTGGTGGGTACGCTGGACAAGTGCGACTCCCAACCAGCGGGCGCCACCTCATTTTCGTACCTTGGGGCGCTGGTCGCAGCCGGCATGGAGGATTACTCAGAAAACACGCGGCCCAATCCCCACCTCGCCTTAGACTTAGGGGGAAGCTTCTCTGGTTAAGCTTGACAAGTTGGCTCTGCACCATCATTTATCGGGAGAGACATAGATGTTTGGGCTGTTTCGTAAACGCACTGATCCTGGTAGGCCGCGCGTACAACCCGCCGGTGCCACCATGGAATCCCAATCCCCTGGAACCGCGTTGTACGTCGACACCGAAAATCTTCAGAATAGCGCCCAAGTACTCGTTGAGACCATCATCGGGAATTGGCCGGAAGGGATTCCACCCTTGTCTAGGCTAAATCTGTATGTTCAGGCTGACAGGGCTTCGCTCTGGGACGTATGGGCCAGCGGCCTATTTCCGCAACTCACCATAACGGTCCGAGGCATACAGCATTTCACCAATCCGCGCTCCAAGAACTCAGCGGATATCGCAATCGCCATCGACGCGGTGGCGGACTATGTGATGGGAACCTCCCAGTTTGTCGCCGTGATGAGCGACGACAGTGACTTCATTCCGCTTTACGCCAGGCTGAAAGATCTGGACGGGACGAAAGTTCCTTTCCTGTGGTTAATGACCGACCGAACCAAAACGAAGGCTTCTACCATCGCGGACTTCTTCCCCAACGAACATATCCATGTAGTGCGCGTACCGGCTACTAGAACTCGATATTCGGTCGACAGTGATGAGGACGAAGGTGATTCTGCAATATGGCCCGAGATGGCCGATCTCATAATTCGAGATTTTCCAGTCGGTTCTTTCAAGAGCGTGGAAAGTCAACACATCATCAAAACCCGTTGGCCTACCCACCCCATGGCGAGCATGCCAGGGCCACAATTCGGGAGTGAGTTCGCCAACAAGCTATGGCCCATACTTGAGGAGAGGGGCGTCAAACTACTGAAGGCAAAACCTCGCAAGTACGAGATGACTTCCAAAGCCAAACACGTAGCTTCTCAGGCGAGAAATGCCGGCTCGCGGGACGGAGGCCCTTCACAGGCATGAGGGTTTTGATTAAGGAACGGCCAAGGAGTAGCGGACACCCGACACAGTCAATCTCGTTTGGCACACGCAGCACAATTGGCGTTGAGCGAGGATAGTGACCCCGCCAAAACTCCAGACGAGGTTTCCTCCCTGCTTCAGCGCGTCGTCCCAAATGGAAACCTTTCAATTGGCAGTCAAGTACAAGGACTAACAAACGTGTCGCAATCGGATGATCAAAAACTGAACGACGGAACTTCGTTTCGGGTGTGGCTGGTACGCGGAGGTCGTCAGGGTCAGGACGAATCGCTAGCACTGGAGTCAAACCGGGCGATCATCGGATTCAACGACATTCCAGACCTCACGAACTCGTTGACACGAGACGACGTGCTAAACCTGGTTAGGCAGGTAGATCCCGGCAGCGCCTCCAGGATCAGTAATCGTGCCGCGCAGCTATTGGCATTCGTAGGTGGAATGAGCGAGCGCGACATCGTGGCAATGCCATTGAAGACGAGGTCAGGTCTGATCGCCCTTGGACGAGTGGCCGGTCCTTACAGCTTTCAGGATGTGGATGGGATCATGCGCCACACGCGACCAGTTGACTGGACACGACCGAACGTACCAAGGGCCGACTTTGAGCAAGACCTGCTGTACTCGTTGGGAGCCGCGCAAACAATTTGCCGCATCCAGCGAAATGACGCTGAGAGGCGTATAGCAGAAATGATGACCGGTGGTCGCGACCCTGGAGATCAAACGTTAAAACAGGCCCCAGTAACTACGGAGGTCGCCGTAAAACCAGATCCAGAGGCGGCTGACGAATACGACATCGCAGGGATTGCGCGCGACCAGATACTAGACCATATCCGGAAGTACTTCCCAAGTCACGAGTTCGCGCGCCTGGTAAACGCCGTCTTACAAGCTGAGGGTTACTTCACCCGGCTTTCTCCCCCGGGACCGGACGGTGGCGTGGATATTCTCGCTGGGCGCGGTTCCCTCGGATTTGAAGGCCAGAAGTTATGTGTTCAGGTCAAGGCAACCGCACACGCCGCCGACGTCACGGTACTACGGGCCCTTATCGGTACGATGCAAACCCTTAAAGCTGATCGGGGTCTTTTGGTTAGTTGGGGCGGGTTCACAAGCGCGGCCGAGCGCGAAGCGCGTCAGAGTTTCTTCACGGTTAGGCTCTGGGGAGCCGACGATTTCGTCAACGCGTTTTTTCGGAATTACGACCGGTTGCCAGAACAGATCGCCAGTGAAATCCCACTTGAGCGGATTTGGACTCTAGTCCGAAGTGACGATGAATAGTGAGGCGTTCGCCCGCGCTTCCGTCCACAGCCCAAATCTTTTAGGTCGCCGATAGTGTCACACCCAATCGGCAACCATTTGGATCATACTTCTTTTGGAATGCCCGGCCTATATCGAACCGCCACCGACCCAAACCGTGAACCCACTCACCCTCTCCATGCGGTCCACCGTCACCGTTCACGCCCCGATTCGCGTCGTCTGGGACACCTTCGCCGACGCCAGATCGTGGCCAACTTGGAGCAGCGTCTGCACCGAAGTCTGGGACTCCTCCGACGACCTGTGGACGCCCAACTCCAAGCTCTCATTCCGGCTGCGAATGGCCAAAGTCGGCATCCCCTTTTCCGTCGTCGTCACGGAATCAGACCCGCCGCACCTGGTCACCTGGGAATCGACCAAGTACTCGATCACCGCTACAAGAACGATCCAGTTCGCCGGTCGCAGCGATCAGACTAATGTCACGGACTCGAAGACTTTCAGCAGCCCGGTGCTCCCGGTCCGGCTGTTCTATCCGCGGTGGGTCATCCGCAACATGACCGAGTCGTGGCTGCAAGACCTCAAGGCTGAATCAGAACGAAGGGCAAATTGAACCCGCGTCGCGTGCTCGGCGTGTTCGCCCACCCCGACGACGAGACGCTCCTCGCAGGCGCGCTGCTGGCTAGGCTCGCTGCATCCGGGGCCGAAACCGGAGTCCTTTGCGCCGCTCCCGGCGACGACGCATCGAAGCAAAAACTGGCCGACGCCTGCCGCGATCTGGGCGTTAGCAACGTCGCCGCGCTCCGCTATCACGGCAGCCCGATGTGGCCGAAAACGCGCCGCGATTCCAGTGCGAGTCTCAACTTGGCCGAAGCGCACATCGACGACATCGCAGCACGTATCGCCGGTCACATCACCGCGTTCGTACCGGACACCGTCATCACCCACTCGACGTATGGCGACTACGGGCACATCGACCACGCAACCGTGTGTGCGGCCACCATTCGCGCCGTCGAGCAGGCGGACCCCGGTTCGACACAGCTTTACTGCCTCGACTGGCCGCGCCCCCTGGTCCGCCTCAACCTGCGGCTCATGCGGTTCGCGCGCAAAGACATAACCCGCATGGGTCCAAACGGCGAGTTCAACCTTGAACAGGCCGTAGCCACCGCCCCACCGACCACTAAGTCGATCAACGTGGCCGCATTCCTCAAAACCCGAAAAACTGCCAGCCGCGCCTACGCGTACGAAATATCCATCGGACCGCCCCTGCTACGAGCCCTGGAGTACGCCCCAATCCTGCTGCAACGGCCTTTTCTGGGACGAGTCCGGTTGGCGCAGGTTTATCCGCCACCCTAATAGCAGGCTGCTCAGACCGGGCTGGTTGGCGGTCGACTGACCTTAGAACGCGTCGGGGTCGGCCGCGATGGCCTTCAACTGGGGACGCGAGTACGAACCCAGGCTCCGGAAGTCGAACTCCGTGTAGTTCTTTATCCAGCGCAGGGCGATCTTCACCGAGTCCTGGTACCTGCGCAGCTCTTCGTGCGACGCGCCGCTCCCGAGCAGCCTAATGATGTCCTCGCCCTCGTCCGTGACGATCCGCTTCACTAGGGCCAGGTTGTGTACGCGTTCCGTATCTTCGCCAACCGACGAATGAACAACGCGCTGGGCGATCTGCGCCACCGATATCCGCGCCGTAGCCAGGTCTTCCATCAACGCCGGCCTCGATCCTTCGCGGCCTGCCAGCCTGTCGATGCCCTTGGCCCCGCGCCCGGTGAGCCAGCCCTCGATGTACTCGATCAACGTCCTGACGTTCTGGCGGGTACCCTCCTGTGTAAGCGGTCCTTCCGGCGTTTCGATGCTCACCGGGTAGCGGTCCGGGTCGGCCATCTCCGGGCCCGGCTTCCAGCCGGTCGCGGCCAGTTCCTTGAACGGCGCGGCGGCCGGTCCCATGTGGTAGATGTGCGCCACCCAGCCGCGCAGGAAACCCTGGGCAGCCTCCCACTCCTTGTCGGCCCGTATCGACGCCGCGGCTTCGAGGTTCACCTCTTCGTCCCGTGAAGGCAACGCCGTGGCCATTCCTCCGATCGGAACGGCATCGTGCTTCAGGCACACCGCGACCAGCCGCCTGAATATGTTCGCGAAGAATTCCGTCGTCTTGATGTCCACGCCGAAGCGGTCAGGCCAGACGGACGCGGGCTGCGCCATCACGTATTCCAAGATGCTCGCCTTGAGGTCCCAGCGCGCCGCGTTGAGTCCGGCCGCATATGGCCCCAGTGCGTGGAGGATTTCCTCCATCTGCCACACGGCCGGAAGCGACTCAACCAGCGCGATGACGCGCACCGTCGAGTCATTCAGGCCGGACACTTGGTTGCGAATCTCATCGATCATGTCGCGATAGAGCGCGGCTTCCACGGCCGACTCCAGCTTCGGCACGTAGAAGTAAACACCCTGCCCTCGCTCGGTGTGCGAGATTCCGGCGTGATACAACGTCATGGCCGAGCCCAGGATCGCGGCCGACACGGGCTGGCCGTCGATGCGAAACTCCGTTTCATCCAGGTGCAGGCCGCGCTCGCGGTGCATGAAGAACGGCAGGTCTCCAGGCTGGATTTCGTACTTTCTCTGCCTGGCGCTGTCGAAGTAAGTCAGTGTCCGTTCAATCGCACCGTGCCGGTTCAGCGCCGCACGCACGGTGTCGGTCAGGCGATGTCCCGCCGAGTCTTCGTCGTCGTCCAGGTAGCCTTCAGCGCGTTGGCCTTCCGGCCCCGGGTTCAGTGCGTTGATGAACATCGGCGTGATCGATGCCGGACCGGATATTTCGATCCCCGGCTTGCGAAGTTCTGAGGGGACCTCCGGCACAATCCACCCGGCATCGTTCGCCGGGCCCGTGTCCAGGTGGCCCGGCATGCGGCCGCGCCGCAACGCGCTGTCTATCGACTCCAGCCGGGCCTCGCGCGCATCGCGAACGCGTTCTGAGAATTTTCCGTGCAGGTGGGCAACCAGCGCCTGGAAATCTTCCGAAAAGACCTCCTCTGCGCCGTCTACAGGGGCGTAATCGATTTTGGGTGAAATGGCCATAGTTAGATCGCGATCCGACTTCAGTTGAGTCCGGGCGGACGCGGCGCATCAGGACCGCGAACGGTCCCGGCGCCGCGCCGCATTGGAGTCAGTCTATTCGCCCGGAAGACCGAACGTCACGCAAGCAGTTCGCGGAGTTCGGCAACGTAAGAGTCGCCCCTCAGCGTTCCAAGCGCCTTCCGTTCGATCTGGCGAATCCGTTCCCGCGTGAGATTAAGCTCGCCGCCGATCTCTTCGAGGGTGCGCGGGCGTCCGTCGGTCAACCCGAAGCGGAGTTCCAATACCCGCCGTTCCCTCATCGACAGATGACTCAGCGCGCGGTCGACCTGGTCACGCATCGAAGCCTGCGCGGCAACGTCAGCCGGCGCCGGCGCGGAAATGTCGGGGATCAGGTCCCCAAGCTCATTCTCAGCGTCTTCACCTATCGGAGTCTCCAGCGAGACGGGCTGCTGCGAGATGCGCATGATCTCGTCAACTCGCTCCACCGGCAGGTCCACTTTGACGGCAAGCTCTTCCACCTTTGGCTCACGGTCCAGCACCTGGCTCAACTCGCGGCGGGCGCGCATGATTTTGTTGAGGGTTTCGACGACGTGGACGGGAATACGTATGGTCCTTGCCTGGTCGGCGATGGCCCTCGTGATGCCCTGGCGAATCCACCACGTCGCGTACGTGCTGAACTTGAAACCGCGGCGGAAATCGAACTTCTCGATAGCCCGCATCAGGCCGATGTTGCCCTCCTGGATCAGGTCGAGCATGGACAGCCCGCGGTTGAGGTGCTTCTTGGCCACGCTCACCACGAGACGCAAATTGGCCTCGCCGAGGTGCCTGCGGGCCTGCTCACCCTCGGCCCTGATCCTCGCAAGGTGCAGGGGAACGAACGGCGCCGCAAGCGCCTGAGAAAAGTCGTAATCGTCGGAAGCGACCAGGTCCGACAAGGCATCGACCCGCGTGTCTTCCGGCAGACGAATCGTGAATTCAGGAGCGACAAGCCGCGATAGCACCGAAAGGGCGGTCAGGTTCGCGTGCGCGTCATTCGGCTCCATGCCCAGAACGTCCGCAACGAAATTGACGATCTCGTCATCCCTGCGGCCGTCCAGCGCGGCGCGGATCGAAGGATCGTTGACCGCCGCCCGCAGCGTCACCGGCGCAGGCAACCCGAGGTATCGCGCCAGCGCGTCCAGGGTCGGCGCATAGCTACCCAGCCTCTTAAGCGCCTCGCTGAGGACAAACGAGTCGGGCGGAGCGAGGTCGTCGATCGTCAACTCCGCTTCGATCTTTTCGAGCCACTGCGCAATTTCAACGGCGCGCGCCAGCACAACCTCGTCGTCGGCCGTCAGCAACGCAACGCGACTGATCTCGCGCAGGTACATGCGGACCGTGTCTTCGGTCAGCTCGGTGTCGGCGGCCTCCTCGGCCAGTTGTCCGGCGACGGCTGCCGACTCGTCGGCGGCTCGTGCCGTCTCCCACATGGCCAGTTCAGACCTTGTAAATGCCCTCGCATCTCCGCCGTGCCCGTTGGCTTCGTCGTCCGATTCGCCCCCGAAGGAGTCAAACTTCGCCCGAAGACCGCCGTCGGCACGGCCGGGTATCTCGCCGAGGAGTTCCTCCTCGATTGTTGGTCTGGATTTCTGGACCATTTGTCCAGTCCTTTCAGCCCGTTGGCATCCGGGGTCGTCCCGGATTTGCCACAGCGACTCGGCCCCCAATCAGACCCTGCATCTCCGCATCCGGGCAAGACGCGGCTCATCGTCGACTGTTGCTAGTTGTTCGAACTCCGGATACTGAATACGTGTGCTGGGAACACTCGGTTTTGTCCGGCCACCGGGGGTGGACGGTCATTTTATTTCAGTCCGCACAAAAATAAAAGGGGGCTTGACGAAATACTTGTCAACACACGGACTAGGCGACGATATTAGCGGCCAACTAAGCGGAATTCGCAAGGGCGCTCGCCGGCGACGCGCCTGAATTCGCCGCCTCACGTCGCGCGTCCGCTCAGTTGAACGCTATGACCATCTTGCCCGGTTTCCCGGCGTCAAACCTCTCGTACGCGCCCGGCACATCCTCGATGTCCACCTGCTCTGTCACAAATTGGTCCAGGTCGATCCCTCGCCGTATTACGAATTCAGCGGCGTCCGCCAACACATACGTGCTGAAGGTCCAGGAACCCAGGAGACTGAGGTGACGATGGATGATGTGCGGGGTCGCCTCGAAAGTCACCGTGCCGCCCTCTCCAACCAGGCATGACCTGCCGAAAAGCCTCGTGGATTCGACCGCCGCTACCCGGGTCTCAGGCCGTCCAACCGCTTCCAGGGTCGTCTCGGCGCCTTCGCCCCCGGTCAACTCTTTGATCTGCTCTACAGCCGAACCGTCGGTGTTGTCGACCGTACGCCAGGCGCCGGCCGCTTCGGCCATCTTCAGACGTTCGCCGGCCAGGTCGACCGCAATCACCTGCGCGCCCATGGCGGTGCCGAGTACCGTCGCCGCCAGCCCGACCGGTCCGGCGCCGAATATGGCGAGCACGTCGCGGCCGGAAACGTTCAACCTCTTCAGGGCCTGGTACGCCGTGGTCGCGCCGCACGCCAGGTACGCACCGGCGTCAAACGTCAGATCGTTCGAAAGCGGGATACACGTGCTCTCATGGGCAACCATGTATTCGCCGTGGCCGCCATGGGCGCTGCCTCCGTAGTAGAGCCGTTTCTCCGTAACCGGGCAGAGTTGCGTCCAACCCGTCTCGCAGTAGCGGCAGTTCATGCAACCAAGGTAATGGTGTTGCATGATGCGCGCGCCTACGTTGACCGTCGTAACCCCGGGACCCAGTTCAACTACCTCGCCGCACGGCTCGTGGCCCGGCCGGTTAGGGTGAAGCCGCCCTTCGGACGGGTCCGACCGGTAGCCGTGCAGATCGCTTCCGCACATACCTGACGAGCGAAGCTTGATGAGCACCTCGTTCGGACCCGGTTCAACGTCCGGGTAGTCGATAACTTCACATTTTCGGTTGCCCAGGAATCGTACCCCTCGCATGGAGTTCCCCCTCATTCGAATGCGGCAAAGCCCTGACTCCTGAGCCTTGCCAGTTCCGATCCATTTTGTCCGCGCTGCAAATTGCAGCCGTCAAAGCCGCAGAATACACTTGTGCGGCCCTGTGCGCACACATTTTTCCAGGAGCCCCATCAGATGCCCGGTCCATTCAATTACGACGAACTGTTTTCTGAGGTCTCGGCAGACGTCCCGCTGAGGGTCGTGACTCACGCCGAGTACGACTTCGCCGTGGCCTACCCTGCCCCTGAGACCCTGCCGGTCGACGGGCTCGCCACGTCGCTCCAGGTCATGCTCGATACCCGTGCCGACGAAATGGCCAGGGACCTCGCCTACTACCCGCAGACGCAGGGCTCGCCCGAGTTGAGGGAGTTCACGTCGCACAAGTTGATGCAGGACCGCGGCATCTCAGTTTCACCAGACGACATCATGATCACCTCCGGCTCCTCTGAGGCGAACGGCATGATAATTCAGGCCCTCACCGATCCCGGAGACACCGTCCTCACAGAGCGCTACGTCTACACCGGCACGCTCGGCCAGTTGCAACGTTTCGGCGCCGACATCGTGGGCGTGCCGATCGACGACGACGGGATCATTCCCGAAGCGCTGGACGAGGTAATCGGCGATCTGACCGCCAAAGGCAGACGCCCCAAGTACCTCTACACCATCCCCGAGCACCAGAACCCCACCGGCTCGACGCTGCCGGAGTCCCGCAGGCGGGACATACTGGAGATCGCGCACCGCCGCGGCATGCCCATCCTCGAGGACGACTGCTATGTGGACCTGCGGTTCGAGGGAGAGACTCAGCCGGCGTTCAGGGCGATGGACGACAGCGGCATCGTCATCCATGTCGCGTCCTACTCGAAACTCGTCGCGCCCGGCCTGCGGCTCGGGTACTTCACGGCACAGGGAGACGTAATGCGGCGCGCGGCCAACTTCAGGGTCGGCGGCGGTCCCAGCCAGTTCGCGTCGTACGCAGTGGAAGGATTCCTGCGGGACAATCTCGACCAGCACCGGGCCAGGTTCAACCCAGTCCTGAAGGAAAAGCGGGATGCAATGACCGGCGCCCTGGAGGCCAATTTCGCGGGCACAGGCGCCACGTGGTCATACCCGCAGGGCGGCTGCTACGTCTGGCTCACCATGCCGGTAGGCACGGACCTCGAAGCGGTCCAGCCGGCCTGCATGGAGGGAGGCGTCGGATTTGTTCCGGGCCCCGCCTTCGCCCCGAACAACGACGGCGCACACTGCGCACGCCTGTGCTTTGCGTTCGAGACCCCGGAGAAGAACCGCAAGGGCATCGCCCGCCTGGCCGAGCTATTCGACGAACTAGGGGTAATGGACGCGGCCGCCGCTAACTGAACCTGCCGCGGCAGACCAGTCGATGCGAGCCATCGTCAGTTCGTGCTGAACCGGCTCTCGTCCCTGCCCGGTCCGGTCCGCATGATCGAACCTTCGTAGCGCCTGGTCTCTTCTTCCAGGAGGGCAATCCCCGCCTGGAGTCGAGCAGTAGTTGAGTCGGCCGCCAGCAATCGCTGGCGGGATCGTTCCGGCGCTGAACTCGCAAGTATCCCAATGAAATAGGACAGGACCAGGGCGTCCTCAGGGATCTTCATCGCCGAATGCCACGCGCCCTGGGACGCCAGCATCGTCGAAAGAAATCGCTGCGACTCCGAGACTGCCTGGTCCAGGATGGCCCTGTCCACACTCGAGCCGTCGTCCTCGACAAGCACATCGATTTCGCCGGACAGGTAGCTCTTCGACCTGTCGAGCTTCGATATTCGAAATCGTTGCTCCCCTACTACGGTGATGGGCAGCGAACCTCTTGAGGGAGCCCCCATTTGGGCAATGCGGGCGACCGTCCCCACGTCGAAGGGCGTGGCCTCCCCGCCTGCCTCGACACCTTCCCGGATCAGCACCACACCAAACCGCCGGTCACTGTCCAGGCAGTGCCTCAGCATCTCCTTATAGCGGTCCTCGAAAATCCTGAGCGGCAGCGTCGCGCCCGGAAAAAGCACCGTGCCCAGCGGAAACAATGGCAACTTGCGAGACATCCGTCAGAGTGTAGCAAGCGTTCTGAGCCGAATCTGGCGCAATCAAATGGATGGCCATTCGATTTGCCTGCATCGGACAGGCCACCGCCCGAAGCCGGACCTTCGACTGCCTTCTACTACATTGGACATGACTTGCGAATCTGTAGTACGTTCTGGCCACAAATGAACCAATAGATGCGAGAACTAGGCACTCAATCTCGTGATTAGTAAATTTCTAAAGCTATACGCAGCCAAGAACCTCCGAACGCCTTCTATTCCACTAATAGTGACTACGGTCTTGGTCGCGGGAATATTGGCGCTCGCCCAGCCGGCGTACGCACAGAGCACCTCCGGCCCCTGTGCCACCGGAGGCCCGGTTCCCAACGCCGCCAGCAATCCCGGGTTAGTGGCAGACTGCGAGACCCTACTCTCTGTGCGGAATGCCCTGGTAGGCACGGCCACGCTGAACTGGTCTGAGAATACTCACATCGGCCAGTGGGACGGAGTCACATTGGACGGCTCGCCCATCAGGGTTACCAGTTTGCTCATTTGGAATGCGGAACTGGATGGCGTAATCCCGGCACAATTGGGCAGCCTTTCCCGGTTACAAGAGCTCTCACTTGTTGGCAACGAATTGACCGGGGAGATACCAGGGGCGTTAGGCGGACTCACCAGGCTGGAATCGCTTTGGTTGTCTGGTAACCAGTTGACGGGCGACATTCCTTCGGAACTGGGAGAGCTTGCCGAACTGTCGTCGCTGCATTTGGTCGGCAACCAACTCAGCGGAGAAATACCGTCAGAACTGGGCGACCTTCGAAATCTCCTGCACCTCGACCTGTCAAGCAACCAGTTGACGGGTGAGATACCCGCCGAATTGGGTGGCGCGGCAAACCTGCAAAACCTGGACATTGATAACAACCGGCTGACCGGGGAGATCCCTCAGCGATTGACAGGACTGACGTCGCTTGAGGCCTTTCGTTTCCACAACAACGCGGGAATTTGCGCGCCGATCGACGACGCATTCCAGACCTGGCTGCAGAGTATCCCCACCGCCATTGGCAGTAGTTGCGCGCCAACGGACTCGACGGATGACCGGGATGTCCTCGCCGGGCTTTACAACACGTTAGATGGGGTCAATTGGTACAGGAATACCGACTGGCTGAGCCAAAAGAGACTGAGGGAATGGCAAGGCGTCACAAACGATGCGGCTGGACGAGTCGACAGGCTCTACCTGTCGGGCAACAAATTATCCGGAGAGATACCGAGGGATCTGGGTCAACTCGCCCACGCAAAGATACTGTCGATGTCCGCCAACCAGCTGACTGGTCCGATACCCGTTGAGATGGGCGGACTATCAAACCTGGTCTGGTTATTCCTGAGACGGAATCAATTGAACGGAGAAATACCTCCGGCACTTGGAAGCCTTGGTAGCCTGGAGTGGCTCTACCTGAGTTCCAACCAGTTGACCGGGGGGATTCCGACGGAACTGGGCGGCCTCAGCAGTCTAAAAAGGCTCCTACTGAGTTCCAATCAGTTGTCAGGCGGGATTCCGGCGGAACTGGGCGGCCTCGGTAACTTGGAATGGCTCAGCCTGGGTTCCAACCAATTAACCGGAACAATTCCACCTTCGTTGGGCGGGCTCACGAGCCTCACTTCTCTGGATCTTTCGGACAACCAATTGACCGGAGAGATACCACAACAACTGGAGAATATCCCTGGCCTGCGTTTGCTGCGGCTTTCTGGCAACGAATTGACCGCGTGCATCCCCGAAGGGTTACGTGACGTGGAGGAACATGACCTTGGCGAACTCGGTCTGCCGTTCTGCGACGTGGTGCTCAGCAGTCTGGCCATCAGACCGGGCGGGCTCATCCAGGCGTTTGATCCCTACCGCGCCGATTACACCGTGGCTATCGGGCCTTCTCGGGTCACAGTCGTGCCCACCAACGACCATAACGCCTCACTCGCATTCTTCACCGTATACGACGAGGGCGGTGTGACTGTGGAAAAAGCACTGCGGGACGCCGATACCGCGCTCCTGGGATTCCAGGTCGATTTCGGATCTAATGTGCCCGCGATCAAAATCAGGGTCATCTCCGAAGACGGCCAGGGGAGATACACCTACTTCATCGCCGACCTCGGTGTCCGGTATGACGTGAACGAAGATGGTTCAATCGCCAGAGATGAGGTCATCGAAGCCATAAAAGACTACTTCGCCAATCAAATCACCAGGGACGAAGTGGTTGCCGTCATCAAACTCTACTTCTCACGTTGATTTTGCAGCAGTAGACCACGTTACGCTCCCGGCCATGCTGGCCCCACGCCATGCTCGCGGCATCCGCCAGAACTCCAATTGAGGACTGCCGGCTGGTCCCACAATAATCTCTAACATCCTTTCAGACATGAACTCCTGAGCCCGATGACCACTCGGGATCACCCGCTGCATCGGATCGCTTTCCCAACCGGTCGTACGTTTCCGCCATATGTGAAGCTCACGAGGTAGCGAAACGGTGTCGAATAAGATGATCGGGCCGTCGCGCGTAATCGCCGGATAGGGGGCTGCCCGGCCGGACAACAGGTGACCTCGCAAATCGGGAGCGATAAGCCAATGAAAGACTACGAACCCCTCGACATATCCCCGTCGTGCAACACCGGCCCGGACATTCTCGGCACCGGCGGCGCCAATGTAGAACCGGGCCTCAAAACATTCCGCGGCCTGCCATTCATGATCGGAGGGCAGGCCGAAAACTCGTTCATCGCGCCGACACCGAACGGGGACAGCCTCGTCGTTCCGGTCCGCAAGGCGGCAAGGCGGGTGCTCTTCGCACACGCGTTGCTGGATTCGAAGCTGGACAGAGGCGGTCCGCTTGGCGAACAGGTCGCGGAGTACGTGTTCCATTTGTCGAGCGGCAGCCAGGAGCGTGTGAATATACGCGAACGCTTCGAGATCGCGGCCCGTCCCGGGTTTCCACCGGGAACGCCCGGCCTACCGTTCCGCGCCGTTACCGACCGCGAGGCGGTACTAATGCCCCGCTTCGTAGGAGAGTTCGGGGAAGCCGGAAGACGCAAGATCGAGGCGGAACAGGCGAGTGTGGAAATGTGCTGGCTCTGGTCGTGGGAGAACCCCGAACCCGACTCGTCGATAGAGTCCGTCGAAATCATCCCCGCCGGACGGCGCTTCTTCATAGCGGCGATCACCCTGGGACACCTCGACGAACACCCTTTCGCACGCGAGGGACGCCGCCCAGCCAAGATCACGTTCTCGACGAAGCCGACGCCTCGAAGCCGTTCGACATCGACGTCGAAGTCGACCGGGGCGACGCCACTTACGCCTTCCCTCTGCCCGCCGTGTCGTCAGACGAATTTCTCGCCGCCCCGTATTCGTGGGGACAGGACGCCAATGAACTTTCGAGCCCCTCTTACGTGGAAATATCCGCCACACCGTCGGCGACCTTGACCGTAAAGCAGAGCGAGGCCGAGATAGGCAAGGCCTCCTGGGGCCAGGTGGTCGAACGCGGGGCCGTGGAGACCAAACGGGTCAGGGTAGAACTCATCGACCCCGGCAAGAACTGGGTCCACGTAACGGTCGTCGACGACGAGACGGGGCGTCCCGTGCCTTGTCGGGTCCACTTCCGTTCACCCGAAGGCGTGCCATTCCAGCCCCACGGACACCACAATCAGGTCAACTCCAACCTCGGTACGTGGCACAACGACCTCGGGGGCGACGTCCGACTCGGGCAGTCAGCCTTCGCCTACATTGATGGCAACTGCCAGGGATGGCTGCCGCGCGGAGACGTCATCGTCGACGTGTCGCGCGGATTCGAGTACGAACACCTACGGACGAAGGTCCACATCGAGCCCGGCCAGCAACGCCTGGAACTCAGGCTCAAGCGATGGACGAACATGAACGCCCAGGGCTGGTACAGCGGCGACTCCCACGTCCACTTCCTCTCACCAACCGGCGCGCACCTAGAGGCCGATGGCGAGGACCTCGACGTGGTAAATCTGCTCCAATCACAGTGGGGCAGCCTATTCACAAACAAGGAGGACTTCACCGGCGGCCCGACAGTCTCCGAGCGCGGCGGCAGCATCGTTTACGTGAGCCAGGAGAACCGCCAGCACTTCCTGGGGCACATGATCCTGTGGGGCCTGAAGAAGCCGGTGATGCCATGGTGCAGCGATGGGCTCGGCGAGGCCGAAATAGGCGGCACCCTGGAGACGACCCTGAGCCACTGGGCCGACGAGGCCCACGCGCAGGGCGCTTACGTCATTAGCCCCCACTTCCCGGTTACGAACGGGGAACCCGCGGCGCTGATAGCCACCGGCCGGGTCGACGGCATCGAGATGCTCCGCCAGACGGAGTTCAACCACATCGAGTACTACCGCTACCTGAACGGCGGCTACCGGCTCCCGCTCGTCGGCGGCACCGACAAGATGTCCAGCGACACTCCGGTCGGCCTGTACCGCACGTATGCCCGGCTCCCCGATGACGAGGAGTTCAACTACGACTCCTGGTGCCGCAGCGTGACAAGCGGCAGGACGTTCCTCAGCGGCGGTCCCATCATCCATTTCTCGGTGGACGGCAAGGCCATCGGCGACACCATCGCCATCTCCGGACCGGGCACGGTCGAGGTCGAGGCTTGGGCAGAGAGCATCTTCCCCATAAACGTCCTCCAGGTCGTCCGCGACGGCAAGGTAGTGGCCCAGGCCGAGTCGGCCGAAGGAACCCGACGCCTGGAACTCCGGGAGAAGATCGCCGTCGACAAGCACACCTGGCTCGCGGCGAGATGCGGAGGTCCGGGGTACATGGGCAGCTTCTACCACTTAGACGAAATGACGCGCGGCATGTTCGCCCACACTTCGCCATTCTACGTCGCCGTAGGAGGCGACTGGTGGATGTTTAGCGAGGAGACGGCCCAGTACATGCTCACGCTGATCGAGGGCAGTATCTCCTATATCCGTGAGACCTCGGCGCAGCACACCCACGGCGGCGTCACACACCACCACGGCCAGGACGACCACATCGCCTACCTCGAAAAGCCCTTCCACGATGCGCACGCAGCAGTCCAAGAGCGCGCGCATCGGCTGGGAATTCGCCTATAAGGGATCGCGGGGTCCCGGCCCCTGATAACCTGCGCTGCATGTTCCCCGGACCGCTAAAAACCTTCAGGATCATGCGGTCCTACCCTGCGCCATGGCGCGTGCGCATATATTTGTTTGTCCGGAACATGCTGATCAAGGGCTGGCGCAGGAGCCTCTGCTGCGGAAACCACGGCCAACCAGGATGTTGAGTGCCAGGACCTGACGCTCCCGGCGGGAGCCACCATCACCACCCGCACCAGCACTGACGCCCAGACGCGCAACAACACGCGATACTATCCTGAACCGCCCAACCAAACCTGATTTGTCGGCTAAAGCCGGGCAGGCCCAAGTGAACGAAAACATCTCCGACTACATCACCGAACTGGTCCCCTACCTCGTTTCGACACGGCGCAGATACCACGCCATGCCGGAACTGTCGTTCCTGGAGAACGCCACGGCCGCCGCCATCGCCTCTGAATTGCAGGCGCTGGGCCTGGAAGTAAAGACGGGCATCGGCAAGACCGGGCTCACCGCCACGATTGAAGGAGCCGCAGACGGTCCGACGCTGATGGTCAGGGCGGACATAGACGGCCTGCCAATCGACGAAGCCACCGGGCTCGACTTCGCCTCTACCAACGGCGCAATGCACGCCTGCGGCCACGACGGCCACATCGCCGTCGCATTGGGCACGGCACGAATCCTGTCCGCCATGAAAGACCGCCTGCGAGGGCGCGTCGTATTCGCATTCCAGCCCGCCGAGGAGATCGCCAGCGGCGCGCTCGCCATGCTTGAGGACGGCCTGTTCGACGACTATCCTCCCGACCGCGTCATTGGCCTTCACATCTGGAACCAGGCCCCGGCCGGTAGCGTCGTCGTCAACCGGGGCACCGTATTCGCCAGCGCGGATATGTTCAAGATAATGGTGAACGGCAGAGGAGGTCACGGCGCACTGCCCCACCTCGCCGTCGATCCCGTCATGGCCGCGGCCCAGATCATCAGCACCGCACAGACCATCGTCAGCCGCGAGATTCAACCCAACGAGATGGGCGTCGTCACGTTCGGCCGCATTGACGGCGGCGCCAGGCCTAACGTGATCGCAAACAGCGTGACCATCGAGGGGACCAGCCGCGCCTACAGGCCCGAGACGCGCGACACCATCAACTCCGCGCTGGCCCGCGTCTCGTCGGGCATTGCCGAAACGATGCGGGCAACCGCCGATTTCGAGGTGATGTTCGGAGCGCCGCCGGTAATCAACAACCCGGAAGTCGCCGACCAGGTCGCACGTTGCGCCATGCAGGTCGTCGGTGAAGACGCCGTGGGAGAAGCGCCGCCCGTATCACTTGGCGATGACGTGTCGGAGTTCCTGGTACGCGCCCCCGGCTGCTACTTCTTGCTGGGCGCAGGGAAACGAGGCGCCGAACCGCACCACAACCCCAAGTTCGACTTCGACGAGTCCTGCTTGCCGGTCGGAACGGAAGTCATGGTCCGAAGCGCCCTCGACTACCTCGCCTGAATCCCACTGCGACCGGTTGTAGGGGCGTCTCTCGTGGGCGCCCGATTGGGCGGGGCACGGCTAACACCGAGTTACGGCATCGTTCTTGGATCCAGCGCGGCCTTCACAACGCCATAGTCATACAGCCACCTGCCTCAGCCACCCCCTTGTAGGGGCGGGTTTCAAACCCGCCCGCGGCCACACACACCCCTCAACCGGGCATCACCGCCGAACACTTCTCTGCCTAAAGGCCAGCCGCCTCATTGATCTCGGCCTGGTACTCCTCCACCTCTCCCTCGAGCAACTGCGACATCCTCACAGGCTGCCCGGATAACCCCGACTCAAGCGTTCCGTAACTCACCGCCAGCGCCTCCATACCCAGTTGGGGGCCAACCTCTACGGTCGATCCCGTCGCAATGGCTCGGGCCAACTCCAGGTACTCCAGTCCCAGGAGCTTCCGGTCGGTCTTCTTGAAGTCCCGCTCGTAGGACGTAAAGCGGCGGGCCCCATCCCAGAATGTCGCCGTAAGTTCGTCCAATTCCCAGTCAGGTACGAGGTCGAGGAGATCGTCGCCTTCGATCGGATCGGCCTTACCCTCGATGTGCACCACCGGCCCATTTCCGCTGCGGCTGCCCGGCAACTGGATGACACCTTTGCTCCCGTGGACGGTGTTTACCCCCACCGCGAAGCCGTGCGACGCGTTGCTGCTCGCGTAGTTGCCTATGGCCCCCGAAGCGAACCGGATAGTGGCGAAAGCCGTGTCCTCCTGGTCGATCTCAACTGTTTCCGCCCCTGCGTACAGGTCCTCAGTCCGGTGCGTGTAAAACGTCCCTATATCGCCGGCCAGGGGTATTCGTGTCCTCATAGGCGTGTACAGACCGGTCACCGCGTAGATCGTCTCTACGTCTCCCATGAAGAAGATCAGCAGGTCGCTGTCGTGGACACCGCTGTCGATGAGATAACCGCCCCGTTCCTTCATGCCGCGCCACGCCGTGTCGTGCATCAACGCCGAGCCACCGCCGACTCCAACATTGAGGATGTAGTACGGCTCTCCGATCGCGCCGCTCTCGATAATTGCCTTCGCAAGACGGTTCATGGGGTCCCGCCGGAAATTCTCCGCCACCGACAACACCTTGCCCGACCTCTCGGCCGCGGCCCGCATTAACTGGCAAGCGCGGATCGTGATCCCCATCGGCTTCTCGGTGAGCACGTGTACACCGGCGTCCAACGCCTTCACGGCGAATACGTGGTGCATCCGCGTGTCCGTCACGATGTCGATGGCGTCCAGCGGATCCTGTTCCTCCAGCATGCGGTCGAAGTCGGTGTAAACGGCCGGACGCTCCCCGGTGGCCTCTTCCACGGCCGAAGCGACAGTGTTGGCGGGCTCCTCGTACAGGTCGCACACCGCGACCATCTTCACTTCGTCAGAGTGTTTTCGAAGTTCCAGATAACCGTAGGCGTGCCTGAGACCCATGCCTCCGCATCCAACCAGCGCGCTGTGAACAGTCAATGTATGGCTCCTTTGTTTTCCTCTAAAGGCAAAATGGTCAGGCGGTAATCCTATCCCGCCTCACCTTCATTCCTGGCTGTTGTCAGCATCATCCTTGAGTGGCCCACTTCGTCATTACAGGGCGGCCTCCCCGTCATTCTAGAGCGCAGCGAAGAATCTCCCGCCCGTCAACGACCGCGCCAACGCCGGCAAAAAGACTAACCCATATGCGGCGCAATGGCGGTCTTCACAGACTTCGATGAACCGCTGGCCGCGGCCGCCATGGCCTCCGCCGCCCGATGCAACGGGTAACGGTCGCCCATCACGCCTGTGAGGTCGATCTCCGCCAGCAAATTAATGGCCCTGATGTATCCGTCTCCCCGACCGAACGAGTTGACGATGATCAATTCCTTGTAGTGCGTCTCGAACAGGTCGCTGGGTATGGTCGTACCCTTCGGGCTGACGCCCAGGATGAGCACCTCCCCGCGCGGCCTCGCCACCTGGATGGCAAGGTCCACCAACTCCGGCTTGCCCACAGCCTCGACCGCAAGGTCGATCCCCCGGCCGTCGGTCACCTCGGCGACGAATTCCTGCAGGGACCCGGCCGCGGGATCATGCACCAGGTCGGCCCCCATGCGCAGGGCCTGTTCACGCCTGGCCAGCACGGGATCGGAAAGTATCGAGACGCCCATTCCACGGGCCTTGGCGAACGCCAGCGTGAGTTGACCGATCAGGCCCCCTCCAATCACTACCATGCTCGACCCGCCCGGCGTTACACACCGTTCCAGGCCCACCAGGCACACCGCCGCCGGCTCGCCCATCGCGGCGTCCGCCAGCGAAAGCCCTTCTGGGAGGTCGTGTACGAACGCGTTGGGCAAGACAGCGTACTCTGCGTACCCCCCCGTGCGCTGGAAATGACCTATGCGTTCGCACCGTGAATGACGCCCAATGCGGCAGTTCCAACATTGTCGGCAGTAAGGGGTAGGTTCCGGCGCCACGTCCTGCCCGATCCGAGACTTGTCGACCGCCGCGCCAACGTCGACGATCGTCCCGCTCCACTCATGGCCCAACACGGTTGGAGGCTCGCCGGGAAACAGGCCCTGCGTGATGTGGACGTCGGTCCCGCAGATGCCGCACGTATCTACCTTCAGCAGGACGTCGCCGGGCCCGGGCACCGGGTCCGGCGCGTCATCGACCGTGAATTCGTTCCCGCCGCGCCAGGTTGCAACTTTCATGATTTGCGCGCTCCCTCGCTCAGATCATCCGTAGACCGCCGAATTCTAAGCCCTTTTTGCCCGCATTGCGTTGACACCTGAGCACTTGAACGTCAGCATGGCAACTAACGAACGTCAGTCGCTCGGGAGGACCCCAAATGGTCACCGTCACAGAATCGCCGCCAGGACACGAAGAGTTGAGGCAGATGGCCCTGGACCACCTGTGGATGAACAGCCGCAGTTGGACCGAGATGGCCGAACTGGGGGAACCGAATTTCCTCGTCGAAGGGGACGGCGTGAGGGTCCGTGACGTCAATGGGAAGTGGTGGCTCGACGTCAACGGCGGCTACATGTCGGTCCACGCCGGATACGGCAGGACTGAGATTGCCGATGCCGCCTACGAGCAGATGCTGCGCATCCCGTACATGGCCAACACCACCACGGCCGAGCCGACCGCGCGCCTCGCCGCAAAACTCGCCGAGATCACACCCGGCAGCCTGACACGCAGTTACTTTGTCTCCGGCGGGTCCGAGGCCAACGAAAGCGCTCTCAAGATCGCCCGCGCCTACCAACAGCGGGTCGGCGCGCCTGGCCGGCACATCATCATCAGCCGGCGCGGCTCGTACCACGGGGCTCTGGGACAGACCCTGTGGCTCGGAGGGATGCCGGGAAATCACCGCGAGGACTACGGCCCGGCCTACCCCGGCATGGTCTACGGGCCACAACCCCTGCCCTACCGCTGCGAGTTCGGCAGCCAGACCCCGTCGGAGTGCGCCATCCTGTCCGCCCAGGCAATCGAGAACCTGATCGAGTTCCATGGTCCGGAAAGCGTCTGTGCGGTCATCGCCGAACCCGTCGCGTCCCCGATGGGCGTGGCCGTGCCGGGCGACGAGTACTGGCCGATGCTGCGTGAAATCTGCACCAGGTACGGTGTTGTGCTCATTGCCGACGAGGTGGTCACCGGGTTTGGCAGGACCGGAAAGATGTTCGCCGTGGAGCACTGGGGAGTCACGCCGGACATCATGACCGTCGCAAAGGGAATCGTGAGCAGTTATCTGCCGATCGGCGCGGCCATCGCAACGGAAGAAATCGCCGATGCCTTCGCCGGAGGGCCGAACAGCCAGAACCGGCAACTGAACCACACGCTCACGTTCTCCGGGCATCCCGTAGCGGCCGCCGCGGCGCTCAAGAACATCGAGGTGATTGAGACCGAAGATCTGGTCGCCAATTCGGCAGAGACCGGCAGGTACCTCCTGGAGTCCACGGAGGAACTCAAGGAGAAACACCGGATAATCGGAGACGTCCGCGGACTGGGGCTCTATGTTGCGGTGGACCTGGTCAAAGACCGTGAAACGAAGGAACAGTTCGGGCAGCAAGAGGACGTCGGAGGGCGCATCGGTGAAAAGATGGCCGCCCGCGGGATGATTTTCCGCGGCTACACCAGCGCCATGTCCATCGGACCGCCCCTCTGCGCCACCCGCGAAGACATAGACGAAATAGTCAATGCCCTTGACGAGACCTTCGCCGAACTGTCTGAAGAACTGGGCGTCTGAGCCACCTCACCACAACCACACCCACGCTTGCCTACCACCCCGTAGGGGCCGTTCGTGAACGGCCCTGGGCCGGGCGGCTACCCCTCGCCTACCCCATCACACCCCCGCGCACCGGCTGATCCCTTTGTAGGGGCGGGTTTCACAGCCCGTTTCAGAATTCGCGCTGTTAAACCACTTCCTCTCCTGGGGGAGAGGATTGAGGTGAGGGCGAAACGTCTGTCAGCGGAAATCGTCGCATCTGTTAAGGGACTTACGATTTCACGCTATATTCTCACCCCTGTACTTGATACGGGGTCGTGCCTTCCATCGTCGCCCCGCACTTGATGCGGGGCCGGTACCCACGGTGGGGCGCGGGACGGGCGCGGCTATCCCCACCAACCCTCTACAAAACCTCACCCCCGCACACCGGCCAACCACCCCCCGTAGGGGCCGTTCGCGAAAGGCCCTGGTGCGGACGGGCAACGCGGCTATCCCCACCAACCTCCCACCCCTTACCCACATCTGGCATTCCCCCAAACCGTCTTCCCCGACGAAGATCGGGGACCCAGGGGTGCGCGGCTACCCCCACAAACTCTCTACACAACCACACCCCCACACCGGCCAAACACCCTCCGTAGGGGCCGTTCGCGAACGGCCCTAGGGCGGCCTGGCTACCCCCAACACCATCCACCCCATCACACACCTCTCTCCCGTCGTGCCGGACCCCGATCCGGTACCCACGGTGGGGCGCGGGACGGGCGCGGCTAACCCCACCAACCCCATCACACACCCACATCCCCCAAAATCCACCCCACAAAACATTTGACAACCCACGAACACCTGTTCTAACATCAATATCGAGTCGTGCATGACGACGCATTCATCACAGCCACTCTGATCGAACAGCAACGGGAACAACTCCTGCAGGCATCGGGGGTAAAAGTTCCTCCCCCCGTGTTAAAGCCCCTTGCGAACGAGAAAGTACATGCTCTCCTGGGAAGCAGACATGGGCTATGCGTGGATTCCAGGGCCCCACCGGCTGCAAGGCCGATAAGGGACACCGGAACGACTCGCACATAATGCTGTTCACGTAGGCGTGGCAGCTTAGACCCCGACTATGGCGATTCGGGGCCCGCAGGCTGAGAGATGCCTGGGGAGCTATCGGAAGTTCGCCCCAGAGATCAAGCCGAGGATCCGATAGCAAATGCGTCTTTCCCAAAGACGCCCATAAGCGCCCCAAAAGCCGGGCGCGGCTGTAGAGCCGAAAACGTCTTCGGCCCCGGTTCGACCGCCGACGCGTGAGCGAGCAAATTGCCGCCACTACCGTTGGTTGTAGGACTGTGCGGAGAAGACCGAGGAAACATACTTCCCAACAACGCCTCTCGGTTCCGGCCGGGCGTGGGAAAGACAGCAGAGACACTGCAAAACGGGGCAACCCCGGGCAACCCCCGGGGTTGCTTCAACGCGCCAAAAACCAAACCGTCGTGCCGGACTTTCCATTCACGTCATCCTAGAGCGAAGCGAATGACCTCCCGGCCATCCCACAACCACACTCTCCACTCACCCAACCGGCGTTCTCACGACCCGTCGTGCCGGGGCAACCCGGTACCCACGGTGGGGCGCGGGACGGGCGCGGCTACCCCCTTCAACCCCATCCACACAATCACACCCCGTTCAACAACCACCTCCGTAGGGGCCGTTCGCGAACGGCCCTGGAGCCGGGCTCATCCCCCCTACTGCGTCACCCACTCCACCCCGTTCAACAGCAGCCGCCTGAATCCAGCGTTGTGGCTCTCGACGGCGTGACCCAGAGCCGTGTTGAATACCCTGCCCTTGCCGTATGTTGCCGTCCAGCCCAGCGGCCATTCCGTACCCTCGTACTCAGCCTGCAGGAACACGTTCGCCCGTTCCGAAACGTTTAGCTGGATATACAGTTCGTCCCACGTCTCGAAGTCCTCCACTCCCGCCGCGCCCGGGTTATCCGGGTCCGTGACTTTCACGGTGAACGTCATAAGCGGCGGGTGCGTGCTCTTGCCGGTGACCCATCCCCCTGCCGTCATCGCCTGCATGACGGGCCAGTAAGGGCACGAGTCCGGCGAGACGTGGACCGAGACCAGGCCGCCGCCGTTTGCGACGAACATGTACAGGCCGTTCCGTTCAGTCTCCGCGAGATCGACGCCGAACCTCGGGTTGCGCCACATGTTCAGGACGATAGCGTCGTATTCCACCAGGTCCGGCTCGGCCAACTCGTTGCCTGAATCCGTGACGTCCACGGAGTGGCCGGCCTCTCGCAGGATTCCGGCCAGTGAAGGCGTTGTCTGCTCCCACTTGTGGCCCCCCCCGGACCCAGGCGGGTTTGTTACCAGCATCAGTCTCATGTCTTCATTCTCCCGTCAGACTCTGCGGCCGGCAGTCGCTCAAGTCCCGAACTCGACTTGAGCCGCATACCTTCCACCCGTACGATACATTGACCGGGTCCAACAGCCCGGAAATCTCATGTCCCACGGGAAAAGAAGGTACTACAAATGGTAAGACTTGCCGCAAATTTGACCCTGATGTTCAACGAAGTCGATTTCATGGACCGGTTTGGCGCCGCCGCCGCCGCCGGATTCAAAGGCGTCGAGTACCTCTTCCCGTACGACTATCCGGCCGATGACATAGCCGAAAAACTCGAAAAACACGGGCTCGAACAGGTCCTGTTCGACTTCCCAGCCGGCGATTGGGACGGCGGCGACCGCGGTCTGGCATGCATCCCCGACCGCGTCGGTGAATTCCAGGACTCAGTCTGGCAGGCCCTCGAGTACGCCAAGACCCTCAACTGCACGCGGCTCACCTGCCTCGCCGGAATCGCCCCCGACGGGGTGGACCCCGCAAAGGTCGAGGAGACGATGGTAGACAACCTCAAGTTCGCCGCCAACGCGGCCGCCGGTACCGGCGTGACGGTACTCGTTGAACCCCTCAATACCAGGGACGTCGCCGGCACGTACGTCTACACATCAGGACACGGCCGGTCCCTGGTAGAAGCGGCCGATTCTCCAGTCGTCAGGTTGCAGTACGACATCTACCACATGCAGATCATGGAAGGCGACCTGGCGCCCACGATCGACGCCAACATGGACGTAATCCACCACTTCCAATTGGCCGACAACCCGGGACGCAACGAGCCCGGCACCGGAGAAATCAACTACGACTACCTGCTGCCCCACATTGACGGCCTGGGTTACGACGGCTGGGTCGGCTGCGAGTACAAGCCGGCAGGCAGGACCGAGGCCGGGCTCGGCTGGGCCGCCAAGTACATGTAGCTGTCTTTTCGCGCAAAATCGCGCGTCACCGAGGTTGACGAGCAAAATCCAGTAACCCGCCCGGGGAGAATCGTCGTAACTATGTGAAACGGACCCGGAGCACGCCGTGATGAACAACTGGACCAATGTCTTGTTGGCGGTCCTACTCGCATTCGAGCTGGCCACCGGCCTTTTCGGCCTGGTCGCAGGCGCTCCGGACCGGGAATTCATACTCATCCTCCACAACATCGGGGCGTTCGCCATCATCGCCATCGCCGGGTGGAAGGTGCTGATAGTGGCGGGTTCGCTCCGGCGGCGCAGCGGCGGGGCGGCGCGAATCGGCTCCCTGGTGTTGGCAACCCTGGTCCTGCTCGCTTTCGGGCTCGGCCTGGCGTGGTCGCTCAACGGCTTCTTCCGCTTTGCCGGTATCACCGGACTCAACTGGCACATGTTTGCCGGCATCGCCGCACTCCCCATGGCCGTCTGGCACGCCCTGAAATACACCAGGAGATTGCGAGTAGGCTTCAACGCAGACCGGCGGGCGGCCATCAAGCTGGGCGGAGCATTGGCGGCAGGGACGGGTTTATGGCTGGTATACGAGGGCTTCCTGAAGCAGTTCGACCTGGCAGGCGCCTCTCGCAGGTTCACCGGGTCCCACGAATACAGCGGACCCGGCGCAAACGCCTTTCCAAACACATCCTGGCTGAACGACCGCCCTGGCCGCGTGAGCCTCGATTCCTGGAGATTGCATATCGACGGCAATGTGTCAAAGGCATTCGCACTCGGTTTCGACGACATAGAGAAGTTCCCGACCTCATCGGTCAACGCAACGCTCGATTGCACGGGAGGGTGGTACGCCAACCGCACTTGGCATGGCGTCCGAGTGTCGGACCTGCTCGACATGGCGGGCATCGGCGACGGCGCCCGCAGCGTGACTTTCGGGTCCGTAACCGGGTACTACCGTCGCGCCTCACTCGAGGAGGCCGAAAACTACATCCTGGCAACGCACGTAGGCGACGAAAGGCTGACGCACGGTCATGGCGCGCCGCTACGCCTGGTCGCTCCCGGCCGCAGGGGCTACGAATGGGTGAAGTGGATCGACTCGGTGACGGTCAACGACACGCCGAAATGGCTTCAGCCGCCATTGCCACTTCAGTAGGCCCGGGCTTGCGGCCCGGTTAACGCCCTACCCAGGCTTCTTTGCAACAACGATCATCCGGCGTGATTGGCCTGAGTACGGGGCAGCGTCGTAGCCCCCAAACACCCTGTCCAGGACCAGTCCGGCGCGGCCCAACATGCCCGCCATCTCCGTGAGCGTGTAGAGCCTGATCTTGTGGCCCACGGACTCACGTCGAACGCCGTCCGGGCCGATGATGGAAAAACTGACGTGGTTCCTGCTGGCCAGGAGGTCCAATTCCCTGTGCTCCAGGATGGTCGTGCCATCCTCTTCAACCCGCCACTCGTTTTCGACGTTGTTCGCTATTACCCACTCCCGGTTCAACAGGTCGATCAATGCCGAACCGCCCGGCTTCAGCGCGTTGTGGATGGCATGGAGCACGAGTTGATCGTCGGCCTCCGACTCCAGGTATCCGAAGGCTGAGAACATGTTGATGACCGCATCGAATCGCAGGACATAGGGGATGTGGCGCATGTCCCCTTGGACCAATTCCAGGGCTACGCCCTCCCTGTCGGCCGCGTCGCGGGCCTCCGCCAGGTACTGCTCGCTCAGGTCGAGTCCGGTGACTTTCATCCCCGCCTGCGCCAACCGGACCGCGTGCCGGCCGTGCCCGCAGCAGAGGTCAAGCACCTCCTGCCCGGTGGACAGGCCAAGGGTCCAGGCGACGAAAGCCGTCTCCTCGTCGCTTCGGTCGTCGGTCAGCGTTGAACGGTAGGCGATGCGGTAGTCGTCGCCGAAGAATTCCTCGTACCAGGGGCGTTCAGCATTATTCACGATTCGGAATTTCCATGCCTAACTAGTCGCCGCAACGGCGTACCTGGACCTGTCGGCCACACCGGCATCGGCAAATGCAGATTGGCGCTCGAAACACTTGTTGCACGCCCCGCAGTGAACATCACCGTCCGGGTCTGCGCAGGTCAGCGTCGCGCCGATCGGCAGGTGCCGGTATCTGCGAATCAGGTCTTCCTTGTGCATGCCGCTGAATGGCGCCTCCACGACTATCTTGTGGTCCAGTCCGGCGCTGAGCGCCTCCGCAAAGGAACTGAAGAAGCCCGGGGTCGCATCGGGAAACGGATTGGACCCAAGCGAACCTATGACCACCCGGTGTACGTCGTGGGTGCTGCACCACACGGCCGCCAACCCGATCAGCAGGATGTTCCGGCCGGGGATGTACATCTGCTCATCCGGGGCGTCGTAGTCGGGAATGCCCTGGCCTGTGACGCTCCAGTGTCCGCCCAACAGCGGGGCTACCTTGACGGACAGGTACGTGATCGGTCGAATGTTCGGACTTCCAATGGCCTCGATGAACCGTTCCAGGGAAGCCTTTTCCGCGGATTCCCAGACCATCCCGGCCTCGACGTAGATCGGATAGGCCGCCCCGGTTGACGCCGTTTCGGCGAGAAGGGCCGCGCTGTCCAGCCCGCCGCTTGTGAGCACCGCGGTTGCGGTCACGTCAGCCGCCTTCCCTGTACGTGGCGTAGCTCGACGGCGTCTCCCACAGACGCGCTTCGACGATGTTGAGACCCATCTGCTTTGCAACGGCGAATATGTGTTGTGCGATGTTCTCGGCGGTAGGGTTAGCGTTCATCAGGTAAACAGGTTCGCCCAACTCCGACAGCGCTTCGGCCATCGGGTCATCCCGGCACAGGATCATCCGGTGGTCGAGGTTTTCGTCCACCCAGCCCTTGACCAGGTCCTTCACGTCCCCGAAGTCGACCACCATGCCGCAGTCATCGAGCTTGTCGGCGGCTATGTCGACTTCCAGGATGCCGTTGTGTCCGTGGAGAAACCGGCACTTGCCATCGTAATTGATCAGCCGGTGGCCATACGCAAAATCTATGATCTTGGTCACGGAATGTCTGTGGCGATGCACCGGACGGCTACTCGCCATCGTCGACAACCCCCGGTCCCGCTATATGTCGGCCGGAATCCACCCGTATCGTCTCTCCGGTTATCGTTTCGCTCTTCAGGAGCGTCACCACGATTTCTGCTATCTCGTCCGCAGACGACTCCCTTTTCAGCGGGGCCTGTGCGAGGACGTCCTTGTCCCAACTCTCCTGGCTGATTTCGGGCGGCCGCATCGTTGGTCCGGGCGCGATGGAATTGACGAGAATGCGGTGCGGGGCCAACTCCGCCGCAAACGCCCTGGTCATGAACCCCACGGCCGCCTTGGCGGTGAGATACGGCAGGTAGCCGGTGTACGGGGTCGCGCCTGCAGCCCAGTCACCGAACATGATGAGGTGCCCGTTGGTCGTCAACCCGTTGTGCCGCATGATCCGGGCCGCGCTGGCGCAAAGCAGGTAACTGCCCTTGGCGAGTCCCATCGCCCGGTCCCAGGCTGCCCCGTCCATGTCATCCAGCGTTGCGCTGGGATAGTCCGACGCCAGGTTGATGACGAAGTGAAGTCCCCCGAGCGAATTCGCCGTCTCATTGACCAACCGGTCGACATCCTGTTCGTTCGTAAGATCGCCCTGGACAACGCAGGTCTTCCCAACCCGACCGGATACCAACGACTCGAGGCGTTCCGCCTCGGCCCGCGAAGACCGGTAGGCGATCGCCAGATTCACGCCCTCCATCGAAAGGCGCTGCGCGACGCGCTCCCCGATGCGCTTCGTACCGGCCAGCAGAGCAGCTTTGCCGTTAAGTTCCAGCATGGCTGCCTACCTCCTTCGCGGCGAGACTGCCAGTTCTCACACCTACCGTCTATCGACACTCATACACTAACAATGTTTCCCGCCAAACACCCGCCAATCTGCGTTCAACTCTGCCGGGTCCACTCCCCTGCGCGGGAGATATGCACCGGGGTCTTGGACGGTAACGGGCGCATCTAGTAAATTCTTGGTGTCAACTCGCCTCTGTATCACCTTCAGACACTTGGTATTCCAGCCTCCCGGAGTAATCACTTGGCCTCTCACGATTGGGAACCCCTCAGATGTACCGTCCAGGGAGCGATCGATCGCGGCCAGATCGGTCGACCCGCCGCCCTGCGAATGACCGCGCACGCCGCAGGCGGCACGGCCGAACACGCCCAACTCGCTGCCGAATTGCGCCGCCTCGCAGAGTCCTGGTTCGGCGGGGAGAGCGAGTCTGAGTACGAAATCGGCGGTGACGGGTCGCCCGCTGTAAGCGCGCTGAAATGGAATGGTGGGCAGTCGGCATTGATCGCCGTTAGCGCAGGGGCGGGCCGCACAGGCGGCAACCTCATGCTCATGGGCTCCAACGGCACCCTGTACCACGACATCGGGTTCGACGACGGGGAGAAAACGTAAGTGGGCAAGTACGGCGTCGTCGCCATCGGCGGCAACAGGACTCACCAGGAAGGCTACGCACGCGAGTTCGCGGCGGACTCGCGTTGCGAGTTGATCGCGGTGGCGGACGAGCCTGGATTGCCGGAGTACCGCGAGGGCCTGAACCGGTTGCTCGCAAGCGAATTGGGCGTGCCGTACCTGTCGCTCGATGACGCCCTGGCGCGGGACGATGTGGACATCGTCGACAACTGCGCAGACGTGGAGCGAAGGGCGAGAGTAGGCGTCAAGTCGGTCGAAGCCGGCAAGCACCTGTACATGGACAAGCCCCTCGCCGCATCGGTCGAAGACGCCTACATGATGGCGGACGCCGTTGACCGGGCCGGAGTGTGTTCGCAGATGTTCACCCAGGTGAACACCAGTTGGGCCGGGGCGGCCAAGGCGGCAATCGACACCGGGCGGTTAGGTAATTTGTTGGCTGTTCATTGCGACATGCTGATGGCCAAGGGAAAGCCTGGAACCGTCCCACCTGGAACGATCCGGCGCGAACAGCCCAGCACCGGAATCTTCACCCACGTGGAAGCCAAACGGGAACTCACGGATATGGGCGTTTATCCGGTGGCCCTGGTCCACTGGCTCAGCGGGCAGCGAGTGAAGACCGTGTACGGCATCACCGGCAACTACTTCTTCAAAGAACACGCCGCACTGGACATCGAAGATTACGGCGCCCTGGCGCTGACCCTGGCGGACGGGCGCGTCGCCAGCATCACGAGCGGCAGGATCGGCGTGACCAGTCATCCGCGCGGTGGCCAGCAACGGATAACAATGATCGGCGACGCGGGAATCGCGACCTTCAGCGAGGCCGAGCCGCACGTCGAGATATATAACGACCAGCCGCCGTTCGAGATGCCCCTGGTGCACCCCTTCGACCCGATGTCGATGTGGTCGTCAACGCAGCGCGAAACCCAGCCGCGCGAAAAGGACCGCGTCCTCCCGCTCGACGGCGGAGGTCAGGGCAACGACATCTCCGCATTTGTAGACTGCCTCGAAAGCGGCGCAAGGCCCGAAGTAACGGTCCGCGACGCCGTACACCACATCGAGGTGATCATGGCCGGCTACGAGTCGGCTGCAAGCGGCAAGCCCGTCGATATCCCGGCGCCCGCCGCGTGATGCTCGATCGCTTCAGGCTCGACGGCACGACCGCAATAGTCACGGGCGGGTCCAGGAACATGGGCCGTACGTTTTCGCTGGCCCTTGCGGACGCCGGCGCGGACGTTGCCATTGTCGACCTGCCGCAGCAGGCCGACGAGGCGGCCGACGTGGTCCGCGAGGTGACAGGTCGCGGCCGGCAAGCGTCATTCTTTCCCCTGGACCTGACGCTGCCCGGGGACATCCCCGAGTGCGTCGCAGAGATCGCGGTCAAAATGGGGCCTGTCGCAACGCTGGTGAACAACGCCGGCAAGACCGACGACGTTCCCACGCCCGCCCTCGACTACAGATCAGACGTCCTCGATGACCATTACGAGGTCATGGTCCGGGGCACATTTCTCATGTCCCAGGCCGTTGCCCGCCACATGGTGGATTTGGGGACGCGCGGTTCGATAATCAATATCGCTTCGAGGGTAGGCGTACAGGTACAGCCAAACAACCTCGGCTACGGGACTGCCAAGGCGGCAATCGTCCACATGACCAAAATAATGGCCCTGGAACTGAAGCCGCACGGGATACGCGTCAACGCGCTGGGCCCGGGGGCCATCCCACGGGACGAGGACCCGGTCTCGGACGCACCGCGGGTCCAACCGCGACCGGGAAGGTTCTTGTACGACCGCAGGCTCGAATACGACGACCTGGCAGGGGCCGCAGTCTACCTGGCATCCAAAGCGTCATCGATGGTGACCGCCCAGGTCCTCATTATCGACGGCGGCCTCGGGTTGGTCTCACCCTACTGAGCGGAGTGCCTCAGGTAGTTCCTGTTAGCAGGAGCCGATTAGTTCACGACCAGGCCGCAAATAACCGGTCCGTGGCGGTCGGCCTCAACTCTCCCGGAATCCGCTGGCCCATAGTTCTTCCAAGCGGCCCAGTGCCCCTGCGTCCAGCGGGCCCTGTCGCGCAGCTTCTGCCGCAGTCTCCAGCTGTTCCAGGGCGGAAATCCCCAGCAGTGCGCTGGCAATTTCACCGTTGGCCAGTGCGAACCGAACTGCGGCAGTCCTGACGCCGCCTTCGGCGTCAGTTGCGCTACCCAAGAACGACAACGCCTTCGCCTGTCGCAATTCCTCGTCTCTACTGAAACCGAGCACGGACTCCGAGCTGGTCGTGCCGGCAAATCCCTGCCCGGCAGCAGCGCCGGCCAAAACGCCGCCCCCCATCACACGGATCGCGACGACTCCCATGCCTCGTTGACTGGCCTTTCTTATATGCAGCTTGAAGTCGTGCAGTGTGGATGATCCGGGCAAGGGGACCGACCCGCTGGGATTGAGGAGGCTGTAAAACGCCTGCATCACCTCGAACCGCCCGCTTTCGATCAGTTCGATCACGGCCCCGGCGTCCCCCGTGCCGGTGAATCCGATGTGCTTGGCCAGTCCCTTGTCTCGCACCTCGTCCAACGCGTCCGCAATCCCGCCCGAGCGCAGCACGTCCTCCGGCGAAACAGCCGCATAACCGTCGTGTGGACCTTCCCCGTGGTAGCGGACGTTGTTGTGGAGATACAGGATTTCGACGGACTCACGGCCAAGTCGCTCGAGCGATTCTTCAATCGACTGCAACGTCCAGGACCTGAAGTCCGCGAAGTGTTCGTCAAAATACTCGACCTTCGTCCCAATAACGCAGTCGGCTGGTGCGTCTTCCAGGACCTTGCCAAGATTCAGTTCGGACTTGCCGTCACCGTAGAGGGGCGCCGTGTCGAAGTGGTTAATGCCCAGTTCCACGGCCCGATTGAATACCAGGCGCTGGGAAGCGCGGTCGCCCCGTACGAACAGACCCGCGACCATTCCGGCGCCGAAGCCGATTTCCGAAACCTCGAGGCCCGTTTGACCCAACCGGCGTTTTTTGATCATCTGGTCGTTCCCGCGCGATTCGTGGAGACTCTTGGGCGATGTGACGGACAGTAAGACCGGTCAGTCGAGTTGCCTAAGCCTCGGGTCCAGGTAGTCACGCAGCCAGTCTCCCATGAAGTTCAGGCCCAATACCGTAAGCACGATGGCCATTCCGGGGAAGAACGACACCCACCACGCTTCCCTGAGATAGTCCTGGCCGTCGGCGATCATCACGCCCCAGGCCGGAGTGGGAGGCGCGATTCCGGCGCCCAGGAAACTGAGAATGGCCTCCGTGAGTATCAAGGCGCCAACCTGCAGCGTGGCCACCACGGTGACGGTATTTATGACGCCGGGAAAGATGTGCCGGATTACGATACGGCGCGCCGAACCGCCGGCGACCTTGGCCATCGCAACGTAGTCCATCTCCTTCAGGACCAGCACCTCCGCGCGGACCTGCCTGGCGAAGACGGGCCACGTTGCGAATGCCAGGATTCCGAGGATCACCTCGATTCGCCTGCCGAAGACAATAGCCACTACGAGCGCAATCAATATGTACGGCACGGCGCGGGACACGTCGGCCATTCGCATGATGAACTCGTCCAACAAACCGCCGTAGTAACCGGACACGAGCCCCGACGACACGCCGACCAGCAACCCGGCGCCGATGGAAACGGCCGCCACAAGCAGGGAAATCCGCGCGCCGTATATCACCCGGCTTAGCAGGTCTCTGCCCAGCGGGTCAGCGCCCAGGATGTGATTGAGACTACCGCCTTCCAGCCAGAACGGGGGCGCGTTGCGGTCCCGCAACGCGGTGAAGTTCGGGTCATGGGGCGCAATCCACGGCGCAAAGACCCCGGTAACCACAAGCAAGACAAGCACCGTCACCGGAAATATGGGCCAGTGGCGAAGCGCGTACAGGACCCTCGACCGCGATTGCGTCTTGCGGTCAAAGTCACGCATTGCTGTATCTGCCAACTCGGTCATGAACTGTGCTCAGGAAATCCTTATTCGCGGGTCAACGAAACCGTAAATCATGTCTATGGTCAGATTGGCCCCTACGTAAAACACCGTGAAGACCAGCGTGAGGCCGGAGATCACCGGAAAGTCGTTGGTCCGGACCGCGTCGACCGCCAGTCTTCCCAGACCGGGCCAGGCGAAAACGGTCTCCGTGACGACCGTGCCCGCCAGGAAACCTGCCAGCAGCAAGCCGGCATTGGTCAGAGGCGCAATCAGGGCGTTTCTAAACGCGTGTTTCCAGACTACCGTGGTGCCTGCTGCGCCCTTGGCGCGAGCCATCTTCACGTACTCGGAGTCCAGCACCTCCAACATGGCGGACCGGGTGATCCTCAGATTGCTGGACGCGTTGATCAGGGCCAACGTGAGAGCCGGCATGATCAGGTTAAGCGGTGTGTCGCGAGTTCCAGCCGGCAGCCACTCGAGGTAAACGGCAAAGACCAGGATCAGCACCACTCCTAACCAGAACGGCGGTAACGCCTGGCCAAATAAGGCAAATGCACGCGAGACGTAGTCGAATACGGAGCCGCGCTTAACGGCAGACAACGCGCCCAGCGGCACCCCGATCGCAACGGACAGACCCCATCCCGTCAACGCAAGCTCGCCGGTGGCCCACAAGCGCTCTTTGACCATGTCCCAGACTGGGCGCGCCTGGTTCAAAGACGTGCCCATGTCCAGGGTGAAGGAATTGCCTAGCCAGATGAAGTACTGGGCGATCAGCGGCCGGTTGAGCCCGAACTTCTCACCCCAGGCATCCCAGTTCTCCTGCGTCGTCTCAACCGTCAGGAACTGCTCGCGCGGGTCCCCTGTCAGCCGCGACATTCCAAAGACGAGGATCGTCGCCGCGAAAAGGGCGAATAGCGCCGCCAGCGTTCTGACTACAAGGAATCTGGCCATCAGCAGGAACTGTAAGACTTGCTCGCGAACTAAGGCGACGTCCGTCGTCCCCAGCCCGAGATTGGTTCGTTAGGCTACAGCATGAGCGCGAGCAAGGGCCGGAGGAGTTTACGGTTACTCCTCCGGCCCCCGTTCGATTCTTGACGGGCAGAGAATTTCCGGCCGGACTGCCCGCCGGATGGCGAGTTACTTCACCGGCTGCGCGAACTCCAGGTTGTTCACGGTGCCCGGCTCGATGTGGGCGAACATCCGCCAACCGGTAACGGTTTCGGGGTTCGTAACCCACAGCTTGGGAATGTCGGCAACCGTTATGAACGGCATCCATTCCTTCAGCCAATCTGCTCGTTCGGACCACACCGCGATCTGGGCGGCGCGGTCGCCGGTTGCGGATGCCCACTGGTTCTGGAAGTTGGCGAGTTCCGGTATCTCTACCGCACCATTCCAGCCCACACCGTGCGCAAGGTAAGTTGCGGTCCGGATGTGAGCGCTGGCGTAGTTGATGCCGTCTCCCACCATGAACCACATCCAGGGCGCGTCCTGTTCCTTGGTCATCAGGTTCGGGCGGCCCGCGGTATACGCAATCGTGTTGGGATTGGCGCGGATTCCGATGTTCTCCCACATCGCAACGATGGCCAGGGCCACCTCGACATCCACGTTCGGGAAGTCATTCGGAATCCAGAAGTCGAATTCGAACCCGTCTGCATAACCTGCTTCCGCCAGGAGGGCCTTTGCGCCTTCGGGATCGAACGGCACCACCCATCGGTCGTCCCACTCCGGCGCTGTGATCGGAATGCCCGGGATGTACGAGACCGGCGCCAGTCCGCCGAGGATGGTCTCAGCGATGGCGTCCCGGTCTATGGCCATGGACATCGCCACGCGGACCTTCCGGGCCCGTTCGTGACGCTCCGGGTCTCTCGGGTTGCCGATCCACGGGTGATCGTCATCCGGCTTGAATCCGGGGCGCAAGTTCACGGGCTCATCCTGGAACGTGTGAACTTCGGGGTCGTACCAGAAGTTGCCGCCCATGAATACGGCCGCGTGGAAGAAGTTCTGGAGCGTGTCGTTGACCTCGAAACCTGCTTCCTGCAGCACCTTCACGTTCTTGAGCGATGCCTCGACGATGTCGGCTTGTCCCGTCTCCATCATTGCGACGCGGGTCTGCTCCTCCGGAACTTCCAGCATGTGCAGTTCAGCGAAACCGGGGGTGATCCGCCAGTGGTCGATAACGGCGTCGGCCCGAAGCTCGACGCCTGCCGTCCACACCTGCGGGTCCCACGGGCCGGTTGCGACCAGTGTCGTCACAGCCGCTTCCTCGCCATTGAAGTCATACACGTCCTTGCTGAGGATGCACTGGCCCGAGCTCTCGCCGCCGTGGATCCAGCCCCAACGCGTCGGCAACGGTTCAGGCGTGTCGAATGGCGCATATACCTCGTACGGGCCTGCGACCACCCATGGGTCCCAGGTAGTGAACAGGCCGGCTCCACCTCCGGCCGTGCTCTCCGGATTGTCAGCGCCGGCATTGTTGTAGCTGTAGACAACGTCGTCGGCGGTCATCTCGCCCCAGCCCTTGTGGAACTCGACGCCTTCCCTCAGGTGGAACGTCATCGAACTCCCGTCTGAGGCAATGTCCCAGGACTCCGCAAGCTGGGAAACCACTTGTTGGGCGTCGTCAATTGCAACCGAGGCCAGACTTTCGCACATGCCCCAATCCGCCCGGAAGATGCCGCGCGGGTAAGGCGCCAGGGAGTTGACGAAAATGGGCGCTCCAACCGAGGGCAACGCAACGGTCAAAGTCCCGGAAGGCCCTTCGGCAGGTCTCATCACCGCCGTTGGGGGGACCGCGGTCGGGGCAGAGGACACCGTCGGCGTTGGTACCTGCGTCGGAATCAACGCAGGGGCCGCGGTCGCAGCCGGTATGGCCGTAGCGGCCGGCATAGCTGTCGCGGCGGGAGCCGGTTGTTCAGGCTCCGCGGGTTGTCTCGGCGCAGGGGGCTCCTCCGCCTCTCCGCAGGCAGAAAACACCAGCGCTCCCAAGGCGAGGACGATAAGACCCACCAAGGTCACCTGCAACCTGGAATTCCATCTTTTCATTGAACCTTTCCTTCCTTAATCAGTCTATTAATGCCGCGCCCATCCTCCCCAAGAGTCCCGAACCCAAAAGAACATTGTTTTAGGCACGGCCAACGCGTCGCGCGAGTGAAATCTAATCACCCGCAGGGCACTTTTACAAGTTCCCTGTCACCCCACGGTTCCCAAAGATGACCCTGGAGGTGAAGAGTCGTAACAGTCCGACTGAGGCGTCGGCCGTTCAGGCTGCAGTTCCCGGCAGGAAATCCCCGTTTTCCCTCAGGTACTTCGCAAACGTACGTGCGCCCTCTTCGATGTCGATGCCGTCTGCGACGTTGTGATGGACGGTCACGTATCCCTCGTACCCAAGTAACGAAAGTGACTCCAGGATGGGCCTGTAGTCGATGCCCATTGGATGGCCGAACGGCAGAAGGTCAAAATTCACCGGCCCGTTGATCCACGTCTCGATCACCTGCCGCCCTTCCTCATGAACGTGCATGTTCTGCAAATACACGTTCATAAGCCACGGCTTTAGCGCTACAAGGGTCGCCTCGCCAAAGTCCTGGCCGCACACCAGGAGATTGGCGGGTTCGTATATCACTCCGAAGTTTGGCCGGTTGACCTGCCGCAGTACCTCCACCGACATTTCGACCGTTTCGAAGAGGGTGCAAGTGTGGCACTGGTGCGCCAGCCTGATTCCTCTTTCAGCCGCTTCATCGGACGCAGCCCGGGCCCACTGGATGTCCGTCGCCGCCTTCATGCCGATGCGGATCAGGTCGGACCCCAGGTTTTCTGCCAGGTCCAGGTGTGGGGTGATGTTGCGAAGGGCCATCTGGGCGCGGTCGTTGTTTACGGGGATATCGAAATCGCCCGTAACCATGGACACTGCCAGTCCCGCCGTTTCCTGGCTGGCGGCCTCCTGGTCGGCTTGACTGTACTGGATTCCCACCTGCGACGCCCGCATGCACAGGGCGTGATACCCGGAGTCGACGGCCATGAGGACCAGGTCCTGCAGACCTACCAGCGCGACCTCCTTTTGACCGGGCGATTCCGCGACGCGGGTCGACAGCGACAGTTTCATTGGCATGTCAGGCAGCCCCAGTCAGTGTCCGCCCTCACGGGCCTCTTGTTCGGCTACTGTCTCGCGTACCCACGTCCTGCCGTAGTCGTCCCGGACGTTGACGCTCAGGCGGCCGAGTCCTTCCACTTCCAGGACCACCCGTTCACCGTCCTGCATCGGCCCGAGACCCAGGTGGTTTGTGCCCGTGGCGACTATGTCGCCGGGATACAGCGTCGACTCGGTCGAGACCCATTCGAGGACTTCGGCGACAGATCTGGCCATGTCATCGGTATTGAAGTCGTGCCGGAGGTCACCGTTGTTCCAAAGGCGAATCTGCAGCTTTTGAGTGTCCTCTATCTCGTCCGCGGTGACGATCCAGGGCCCGATTGGGCCGAAAGTGTCCCACGACTTTTGCCACCAGAAACTGTTGTTCCCGTTGGGCGTGATGCCCCTGGCCGAAACGTCCATGAAGTTCAGATAGCCGAAAACGTGGTCCAAAGCCTGGGACGCGGGGACGGCCTTCATTTCCTTCCCAATCACCACCCCCAGTTCCGCCTCATGGTGAAAGACCGCAGCCGGCGCGTCCGGCAGGACCACCGTGTCACCATCCCCAATTACCGAACTGGGTGCCTTGAGAAAGGCGTCTACGTCGTAAGGCCGCGGGATGGTGCCGCCTTCCAGGTAGTTTCCGGCCATGCACACCATCTTGCCGGGGCGCGGTACGGGTGGCCGGAATCGCACCTGGTCAACGGGCCTTGCATCACCGTTGGCGGCCGCTTCCTCGAGGGGTGGTCGGAATTCGTCGAACCGTTGCACCAGTCCTTCGAGCAGGTCCTGCGCATCCAACTTCGGGATCGAATCGAGCACGTGTGACACGTCTACAACGCCGCGGTTAGACACCACGGCCGGACTAAAGTCATCGATGAATGCGAATCGCATCTGGCCCTCCAGAAATGCCTGTCTGAATCGATTGGCAGTCTACACGGAGCGAAAACCGCCTACGCGGTGTCGTTGGTCGATGGGGCAGGAGAGTCAGGGGACACCTGGTTCACCGTAGATCTTCCGCTTCCAGGTCGAACACTTTTTCCGCAAGGATAGACAGCGCCGTGAATGCTTCATCACGGTGGCGCACGGAGTCGGCAGTCAGACTGTTGCGCTTGGTGTCCAGATGGACGTGGGTGGCGCCGAGTTCCCGCAGTTCGAATATGTCTCGCCGCACCTGTTCGAACGACCCTTCGCCGGCAACCCGCTGTTCTTCGGGAATGGGGCTGTCCGTCAACCGGCAGTAGATGCGCGGGGCGAGGGCCGGGACTTCCGACCCGGTCTCGTCCGCGATCCGTTTCAGCCGCGGCAGACCCGTGTCGCGCAGCCAGTCGACGCGGGCCCCTATTGGGTGCCACGCATCCCCGAATCTGACGGTCCTTCTCATGGCGGCCCTGCTGCTGCCGCCCACCCAGATGGGAGGATATGGCCGCTGAACAGGTCCGGGGGAGGTGGTCACATCCTCGAACGAGACGAACTCGCCGTGAAATGACGTCTTCTCGTTGGTCCAGAGTTCGATCATGGCCGCCACGTACTCGTCGGTCATACGGCCCCGCGCCGCGAATGGAATGCCGAGCGCATCGAATTCCGAACCTGCCCACCCCGAGCCGATGCCGAAGATCAACCGGCCGCGGCTGAGGTCGTCGATCGTCGCTCCCATGTGGGCGAGTTGGGCAGGATGGCGATACGGCACCACGATGACCGTGAAGCCGAGGCGAATGGTCGTCGTCTGTCCGGCCAGCCATGCCATGGTGGTAAATGGTTCGTAGTACGGCGCCGGGTAGTCCTGCCGGACTTCCGGCGTCAGGGCAATGTGGTCGCCGGTCAGGACAAAGTGATAGCCGACCGTTTCGGCAAAGCGCGCCCAACGGCTCATCTCGTCCGGGTTTGCGTTTGCTCCGAACTGAGGAAGCTTGATTCCTGCTTGCATGGATTCAACAAGTTTCGGACGGCTAAAGCTGCCCTGATGCCGTCACCCCACCAGCGTCATTTGCGCCCCAGGTACCTCTGGACCGTGCCTCCGAACAGCATGTCCTTGTCGCTGGGGCTCAGGAAATCGCAGTAGTCCCTTATGTGGGAGATGTTCTGCTTGTAGGACAAGTGCCGCATGACCATCGGCATGTCGGTGCCCCACATCAGGCGTTCGATGCCGACTCTTTCGACGCTTGCCTTGAGTACCGGGTGCGATTGCGGTATCGGGTAGTCGTAGGTCCCGCCGAGCCCGATGGGGAACATTATCTGGAATCCCATGTCGTTGCCCTCGAACGTCCTCCACAGGTCATCCGGGACTTGAATCGAGTCCGGTTGCGCGAACGCCCCCCAGAACAGCCCGTGGGTCAGCACGACGGTGGCATCGGAGGAATATCGCTTCAGCCATCGTCGCAACGTGTCGTGTTCAGCCATGAAGTTTTCGACCAGCGGCGACTGCCTCGCCTTCAACGAGAAGAAAATCGGTACGCCGGCGTCGACCAATGCGTCCCAAAACGGGAGGAATTCGTCCCTGTCCCACGCGCCGTGGTCGTTGTACAGGTCCATCTGCGGCGGCAGGAACTGTAAGCCTGACATGCCGCCTTCGTTGACCGCAGAGATAATCGAGGAGGCCGCAGATTGGGGATCGGCCGGCACCAACCACTCCGGCGTATGTGCCAGCGCGCGGAGCCGGTCTGGGTATTGCCTCACGCAGTCCGCCAGGAACTCGTTGCCCATACCGAGGTACGGAGTGCGGTGGAGTAACGCCATGTCTACGTTCGCATAATCCATCTCGGCGACCAGCCGATCGGCCGGATACGACATGTCGGTCACCGACGGCGGCAGCCACTGCTTGAAGTAGGTGTCTTCGCCGACTTTCCATTCGAACCTTCCGTTGCCCGCGGCGTGGAAGCCGGCGTCCTTGAGCGAGTCCAGGGACGGCCAGTTTTCTTCGTTGAACAGTGCGCTCGAATCGCCTGGCTTTCTGTCAGTTGTCCGCCAGGAGGGTTGTGGGTGATGGGCAGTCGCGAACTGAAGGTGACGTCTCAGTTCTTCGGGGTCGCTGAAACCCCCGTCTCCGTCCAGCGGCGGAAAGCAGTAGGCATGTGCATCGAAAATCAAGCCGACATCTCCTTTGGCCAAACCCAGCCGATCAAAGCGTAATCATCTTCGGTACCTGGGATCACTCCCGCAAGTAGTTTTCAGCGAGATCGTCCTTCAATTTACCTGCATGGTAGTTGAATCTACGGGTTAACATGCCCGCCAAATCAGCCGCGGGAGTCGATCGCATGTCAACGGCCCATCAAATCGATTTTGGATACAACCCTCCCTCGGGAGATCGCGGCAAGGAGATCATTCGGCCGCGCGAGTATCAGTCAGACCTCAAGTCGGCCCTGGACGTGGCTACAAAGGGCTTCAAATCGGTCTGGGTTGCCGACCATCTCAACTATTCGACGGAATGGCGGCTCGAGTGTTGGACATTGTTGACGTGGATCGCTGCCCGTTATCCGGACGTTGGCCTCAGCACGCTGGTGATGAGCAACACGTTCAGGCACCCGTCGGTCATGGCCAAGATGGGCGCGGCGCTACAGGAACTGAGCGGGGGAAGGTTCGCGCTCGGGTACGGCGCCGGGTGGCACGAGGGAGAACACGACGCCTTCGGACTCGATCTGTACAGACCGGGGGAACGGATAGACCGTATGGAAGAGGCGATCCGGGTGATCAAGGCGTTGTGGTCGGACGCCCCAGCCAACTTTTCGGGCCGTTACTACTCGCTCAACAATGCCTACGCCGAGCCGCGGCCCGATCCGACCCCACCAATAATGATTGGCGGCGCTGGTGAAAAGAAGACGCTGCGCGTGGTGGCGAAGTACGCCGATTGGTGGAACGACGTCGCCCGGCCGGTGCCGGAGCTACGGCACAAGCTGGACGTCCTGAAAACCCACTGCGACGCGACCGGGCGTGATTTTCACTCCATCCGCAAGTCGGTTTCGATCGGAACGTTTATCGACCGCAAGCATCAACGGGCGCTGGACCGGCTTGAAGCAAGCAGGTGGTCGGATTCGACGGTCGTCGCCGGCGACCCGGTTTCCGTGTGCGAGCAGTACGCCGAACTTCGGGAACTGGGATTCGACATGGTCATGACCTACTTCGACAATTTCCAGGACCTGACCGAGATGAAGCTGTTCGTGGACGAGGTTATTCCGAGCTTCTCGTGACACTCCTTGGAGACCGTTGCACAACTGTCTCTGCGTACAGCGATCTCTCACTTCAAGTCACACTGAGCACCCAACCACGTCACCCCCGCATCAAGTGCGGGGCAGGCTCTGAGCGAAGCGAAGGGTCTGGGTAAGAGGGGCAAGGGCGCGGTGCGTGTAACACCGGGAGATTCTTCGCTGCGCTCAAGAATGACAGAGGGGCGGTCAAGAATGACAGAGGGGCGTCCCCCTAGTGCATTCACCTACGTCACGCTTCTGGGGTATCCGGGATTATGGCGGCGAGAGAAGTTCTTCTCGCAGCGCCCGCGCGACGATCTCCTCTTCGCCATCTTGCAGGGTGGAAGGATTGACGTACAACTCGTCTTCGTAACCGCCGCTGCCGATCCGTATCGACGGCTCCCGGGCAGCGAGCCGGGCAACTACCGTGTCCGAGTCGGGGCCCGCCCATCCGTCCCGAAAGTAGACGACCGCCTGTGGACCCTGCCGGTTGGGATCGTTGTCTTCGATTCTTACTTCCAGGCCGGTAATGTCATCGATCGCCGCCGTGATGATGGCAGACCTTTCGCGCCATTCAGCCCAAACTGCTTCATGGTCGGTGCGCACGAACAGATCGAGCGCGGCTAGCAGCCCGGCAATTTCCTCCTTGCACACCTTGGTCGGCCTGCCAACACCTTTGAACGGCGAGTTGTTCAGCCTGGCCGCTTCGATGAGGTCGGCCCTGCCACAGAGAATGCCCGTTGACTGGGGGCCTCTGAGGCCTTTGCCTCCCGAATACGTAACCATGTCGGCGCCCTGGTCGATGAACGCCGTCAGGTTGGCGGCCGGAGGAAGGGTCACGGCTGCGTCAACGACCACCGGAATGTCCTTGTCGTGGGCTATCTCCACCGCTTTTTCGAGCGAGACGGGACACGAGTTCCACGGGTGAAAAACGTAGGCCAGCGCCGCGGTGTGTTCGCCAATCGCGTCCATCAACTGCTCTTCGGCCGGTCCTTCGTCTTCACCCCAGATGACGAGCTTCGCGCCAGCGGCGCGATAACACCTGTCGTAGTTGGTCCGGTGTTTCTTGTAGAGCAGCACTTCGTTGCGGAGGCCTGTCGAATCCGGCAGCCGGTCTATCAGCACGGGATCGTCGCCTGCGATGCACGCCGCGGCCTGTAGCAACAACCCGGCCGCGGCTCCAGCCACGACAAGTCCGGCCTCAGCCCCCGTATATCGGGCGATTTCCCGCCCCGCAGCAAGGTTCAACTCGTCCAGGTCAACGTACGAGTTGACGGCCTCCGCCATTGCGTCGGCAATTTCAGTCGGCATGATGCTGCCGCCCACGACGGTAATGAACCCGCGGCCGTTTATGACCCGTTCGATTCCCAGCCGGTCGAATACGGCCGATCCAGTGCTGTGTTTCATAAGGGTTCAGGTCCCATTCGTCCGGCGCCAGGAATGGCAGGCCATCGCGGTCGACTATTGCGAGAGGTGCCGAGCACGCGCTAGTCCCCTACGCCCAGGTCCCTGACTATGCGCTCACACGCCTGCATGTAGATGGTGGCGTCCACGTTGATCGCCAGGTACTGGACGCCCATGTCGATCAGCCACTTGCCCATCTCGACGTCCTTGGCATACGAGCCCACCGCCCTGCCCTGGGCGCGGGCTTTCGCCGCCGCGTCCTTCAGCGCTGTTTCGACGATCGGGTTTCGTACGTCGCCAGGCACTCCCAGGGATTGTGAGATGTCGTAAGGGCCGAGGAACAACACGTCGATGCCGTCCACGGTCATGATCTCGTCGAGGTTATCCAGGCCCCGCCGGCCCTCGATGTGCACCACCACCGTGGTCTCCTCGTTCTGGCTATCGGTGTGTCGTTCACCTTCGTGCTTGAAATAATCCCCCGCCCGCGTGAATATGGAAAGACCGCGCTCGCCGATCGGGGCGTACTTTGCCGAGTGGATGACGCTCCGGGCGTCGTTCACAGAATTGATCTGCGGCACTTGCACTCCGGCCGATCCGATATCCAACGCCCGCAGGATCAGCCTTTCGTCGTTGTCGCCGACCCGGATGATGGGCGATACCCCGGCCCCGTCGGCCGCGATGACCAGGTCGATGGACGTTTGCATGTCGACCGGACCGTGCTCCGTGTCGATGATGCAGAAATCCATGCCGGCATAACCGAGTGTGTCGACGAGGGTCATCGAAGGAACGATGACGAACGGCCCGACGACCGTCTCGCCCGCCCTGAGCCTCGACTTCAATCTGCCTCTGTCAGGCATATGTCCCTCACTTGCGCGGGTGCGCTTTCAGCGTGATGTCCGGTGCGGCGTCAATTTCCGTCCTGACGTCGCGACGGCAAGTTTAGTGGATCGGTTCGTCGGCCTGTCGAGAGGCTGGCGGCGGGTTGGTTCAGCTATTCTTTCCGCAAATGGTTGCAACCAGGGTGGTATTCCTCGGCTCAGGAACGTCTGAAGGTGTTCCCCGCGTGACGTGTCTTACGGACCCAAGCAAGTCGTGTGTCGTGTGCATGGATTCGGTGAGACCCGGATCGAAGAACCGTCGTCGCAATACGTCGCTGCTTATTCAGCGACCCGACGCCGGCGGGGTCACTCGGAACATCGTCATCGACGTTGGGAAGTTCTTCTATGAGTCAGCCATCCACTGGTTTCCGAAATTTGAAGCGCGAGACCTCGACGCGGTTGTGCTGACCCACGCACACGCCGACGCCGCGGGCGGGCTGGACGATCTCCGGGACTGGACTAACTACCGCAGGCACGCGGTCCAGGTATACGCCAGAAAAGTAGACATGAGCGTCTTGTCGAAGACTCACTACTACCTGGTGCCCGGGCAAAGCACCGACAGCGCGGGATCGGTCGCCAGACTGGAGTTCAAAGTGTTCGAGAAGTCGCCGTTCGAGGTCCAGGGCATGACGCTCACCCCGCTGACCGTCGAGCACGGCAAGGGGTTCACGACTTCAGGTTTCCGGTTTGGAGACGTGTGCTACGTGCCGGACACGTCGGGCATTCCCGACGAGACGGCCGAACTCATGGACGGCTGCGACCTACTGATAATCGATGCGCTGCGGCCGGAGTCGACGCACGGATCGCACTTGACCATCGAGCAGGCCATCGAAGAGGTCAGGCGACTCAGGCCGCGCCGAGCTTTATTCACTGACATGGCCCACGACGTCGATCACCACCCGGTCAACCGTGAACTTCGCTCCCTGCGGGACTCGGACGATCTGGTGATCGAGCTTGCCTACGACGGTATGTGGTTCGAAACCGAGACGTGATCCGTCATGCACGTTGCCGTTTGCAGGCTCACCCTGCGCATCCATCACTCGCAGTCCCTCAAGGAACGACGGCGCATTGTCCACTCGCTTTGCGACAAACTGCGACGAAAATTCGGCGTCACGGTGGCGGACGTCGGGGGCCAGGATACGTGGCAGGTCGCCGAGATTGGGATGTCCGCCGTAAGCGGCAGCGCGACGACTGCGGTTGAATTGATGGACCGGGCCGTCGAGTACGCCGAGTCCACGTTGTTCGATGCCGAGATTACGAGTCGTGAGGATGACCTCTTCGACTACTGACCTTGTCGGGATCCTCACCGACCTGCTCGATCCACATACATTCCGGACGCTTAGATCCGTTCCGTCCCGTGGCTCGAACAGGCCAGCAAGGTTGCCATGCGCCTACCCCGAGATTAGTTTCAGGAAACAAAAAACCCCGGAGCTGCTGGCTCCGGGGTGGCAGTTCCACGTTGGCTGGCCGTTAGGCCGCTGTAGAGAGCTGTTCTTTCAGAGCCAACACCCGCTTTGCTTCCTCGGGTGTCTCAATCGTGTTGGCGCACTGCAGGCACTGTAGATAGACGCCGCCGATCCCATTGACCAGGGCCACGTCTCCCCTGCACTTGATGCAGGCCTTCAGGTATATCATCTTCATTACCTCCTCCCGATTGCCCTTTTGGGCTGTTTCTTCCTTTCCGATTGCCACGCACCCAAGTCTTGGTGATTGCTGAATCCGTGCGCTGGGTGCCCGGCTGTCTGTTGGTGAGGCTATACTACAACGATTTCAGACGCTTGTCACGGGTTTTACCACGAATTCGTAAAAACTGGGTTCGTGACTCCAGGTGCACGTTGCCCAACGGTACGAATCCGTAAACCGAGTTGACACGACCTGTATCAATGTGAGTATACTCTTCGTATAAGCATTTGTCTCACCTTTGAATTTGGTACGCACGCGGAGTCAACTTGGATTTGAATCAGGACGAACAGACTTTCCAATCCCGCACTTCCTCCAGGCGGCCCGTCGACGAAAAACGCTGGACGAGATCCGACGCGTTTGACCAATTGTTACGAGACGTGCTCTTCCAAAGCGGCGGCGATGCAGATAATCGTAACGAAGTGGCCATTCGTTCGACGCAATACGCGCCCGCCGGTCGCCCCCCTGCAACCCCTCGCACCACGCGCATCACCGGCGTTTACATAATCAGCGTTGCCGCGCGGCTGGCGAACATGCACCCACAGACGTTGCGGAAATACGAAAGGGCCGGCCTCATAAGCCCCTCGAGGACCGGAGGAGCGCTGCGCCTGTACTCCGACAACGACGTGAGGCGCCTTCGTATAATCCGGCGGCTCGTAGGGGAATTGGGCCTCAACGTGGCGGGGGTAGGCGTTGTCCTCGAGATTGTGCGGCGTCTGCAGGACGTGATGGAAGTCCTCGAACAAAGCCCGGACCTGTCCGACTCGCGCGCGGCCCGACTTGCTGCTGCCGAATTGAGAACAATTTTCAACTACCTTGGCACTGACGATGATCAGTCAGCTCGAAAGGAATAGTTAACCCAGCGTGATCACAGAAGACGAACGATTCGATGAGTCCCAGCGTGACGACGAACCAGGCGTCCAGGCGGAACCCGCAAACCCCGCCGAGACGACCGGTGAAACGGAAGACGAATCCAGTCAAGAAGTGCTCGACGAGGCCTTGCGCGAAAAGGAGCAGTTCAAGAGATTGGCCCAGCGCGCCCAGGCTGACTTGATCAACTACAGGCAACGCGCCGCGGTCGAGCGGAGCGAGGCGGAACAACGCGCCGTGAGGCAACTTGCTTTTCGGATCATGGACGTAACGGACCAATTCGAAGCCGCACTTTCAGACAACGCCACCGCGGGTGTCGAATCGAAATGGCTCGAAGGAGTCGACGGGATCCGCCGCAACCTGGTCTCTGCGCTTGCTTCGCAAGGCTTCGAGCCGTTCGAAAGCCACGGTGAGCAGTTTGACCCGCGGCGGCACGAAGCGCTGTTCAGCACGCCCACTGCCGACATGGAAAGCGGCCGGATAATCAAGGTCTTAAGGGTCGGGTACACCCAAAACGGCGAGATCGTTAGACCTGCGCAAGTGGAAATTGCCGCGGCCCTGCCAGACCCCGCGGAAGGCAAGTAATCAACAGGCATTTGATAGTCAGCCGGCGCGAAGAGCCGGCGCGGAGAATCTGAACAGAGATGGCGAAAGTAATTGGGATCGACCTTGGCACTACGAACTCGGCCATGGCCGTCATGGAGGCCGGTGAGCCTCGCATCATCGAAAACCAGGAGGGCCGCCGCACGACGCCAAGCGTGGTCGCGGTCAACTCCAAGACGAACGAACGGTTTGTAGGGGAGCTGGCCCGGCGCCAGGCAATAACCAACCCGGATAACACCGTGTATTCGAGCAAGCGGTTCATCGGCCGAAGGTTTGACGAAGCGTCGGTCCAGCAGGACGTGCAGCGGGTCTCGTTCAAGATTGCCGCTCAGGGCGACGGCGGTGTCGGAATCGAACTGTCCGGCAAGAAGCACAAGCCCGCCGAGATATCTTCGATGGTGCTCCGGAAGCTCAAGGACGACGCCGAAGCCAAACTAGGCGAAACCGTATCCCAGGCTGTAATTACCGTCCCGGCTTACTTCAACGACGGCCAGCGCGAGGCGACGAAGATTGCCGGCCAGATAGCCGGGCTGGACGTTCTCAGGATCATCAACGAACCGACGGCGGCAGCCCTCGCATACGGCCTGGACAAAAAGGGCGACAGCGCGATTGCCGTATACGACCTCGGCGGCGGCACCTTCGACATCACCATCCTGCAACTGGGTGAAGGCGTGTTCGAGGTCAAGTCCACCAACGGGGACACCCACCTTGGCGGAGATGACTTCGACCTTCGGATCGTCGATTACCTGGCCGACGTGTTCAAAAGCGAAAACCTGATTGACCTGCGCACGGACGCGTCCGCGCACCAGCGCCTGCGCGTCGAGGCGGAGCGCGCAAAGATCGAGCTCTCGTCCGTGGCCCAGACGGAGATCAACCTGCCGTTCATCACGGCTGACGCGAGCGGTCCAAAGCACCTGCAGATGACCCTGACCAGGGCGAAACTGGAAGAACTGACGGCAGATCTCGTTAGCAAGACGGTGGGGCCTTGCCAACAGGCCATCAGGGATTCCGGGCTCCAGCCGAACGAAATAGATGAAATTGTCCTGGTGGGCGGTATGACGCGCATGCCATCCGTGGTCGAAAAAGTAACAGCCATCTTCGGCAAGGAACCCAACACCACGATCAACCCGGATGAAGTCGTCGCGGTAGGAGCGGCAATCCAGGCCGGAGTTTTGCAGGGTGAAGTCAAAGACGTATTGCTCCTCGACGTAACCCCACTCACCCTGGGCATCGAAACCCTCGGCGGGGTCCGCACCGTGCTCATCCCGCGCAACACGACCATCCCGACCTCAAAGACCGAGACCTTCACGACTGCGGCCGATAACCAGAACAGCGTCGAAATCCACGTCGCCCAGGGCGAAAGGGAGATGGCCTCCGACAACGTGTCCATCGGACGGTTCATGCTCGACGGCATACTCCCCGCGCCCCGCGGCGTGCCGCAGATCGAGGTGACGTTCGACATCGACGCCGACGGCATCCTCACCGTTTCGGCCCTTGACAAGGCGACCAGCAAGGAACAGCACATAACCATCACCGGCCGTTCAGGCATGGACCAGTCTGAAGTTGAACGGCTCGTACGGGAGGCTGAGGAGCACTCCCAGGAGGATCGGGCGCGGCGAGAAAACATCGAGACGCGGAACGGCGCCGAAAGCGCCGCGTACCAGGCCGAGAAACTGGTCAAGGACAATGAGGACAAGATACCGGCTGAACTCAAGACCGACATCGAGTCCAAAATCGCAGAGGTCCGCAACCTTCTGAGCGACGAAAACGCCGAAACCAGCGCCATCGCCGCCGCGGTCACCGCGCTGCAGACGTCATTGCAAAACGTCGGGCAGGCGGTTTACGCCGCCGATCAGCAAGACGCTGCGCAGGGCGGTCCCGGCACAGACTCCGGAGACGAGCCTCCTTCGGACGACGACGGCGGTGACACGGTAGAGGGTAAGTTCAGAGAAGTCTAAGAGGGTGTCTGAAAAGTCCCTAACCAAACACGAAATGGATTCGCGTCAGTTGCCGCGCCCCGCCCCCTCGGGCGCCCACAAGAGACGCCCCTACAAATAGTCGTCTCGGAGCGTGTCTGGGGGATGATGCGCGGTCCAGCGCATCCCAATGCCTTGTTAGACACCCTCTAAAGGGACTTGGTCAGGAACCGTCGGCATCGCCTCCCTCGGGCGATGCCGACTCGCGTTTTCACCGCAGGACGGCGACTCTCTAAGTCGAACAGTTAACCCTGCACGCGCGGCCCGCCCGGGTATGAACCTCCGGCGTTCATGGCCAGGTTGCCGCCATCCATGGGCAGGATCGCGCCCGAAACGAACGAGGCCGCGTCCGATGCCAGGAAAATGGCCACACCCTTGATCTCTTCGGGGCGGCCCATTCGCCCCATGGGAATCCCGCCAGTGAACACATCTCTCAGCTCCGGGATTTCCGCCATTCGAGCAGCGAGGTCGGCGTTAAGAACCTGGGCGGGAAGTATGGCGTTCACCCGCACGCCCCGGCCGGCCCATTCGGTGCTCAACTCGCGCGTCATTTGGATCACGGAAGCCATCGCCATGCCGTACGCGGTGTGACCGCGTCCCAGTGAGTTCCAGCCACCTATCGACCCGACGTTAATGATGCTGCCCTTGCCCTGGGCAAGCATCCGCGTGCCCGCTTCCCGGCACGCGACGAACCTGCCGAACACCAGGTTATGAGCGACCTGCATTACGACAGACACGTCGAGGTCTTCCGGCGGTCCCATGATTCCTTCGCCTGCGACGTTTCCCAGGATATCGATCCGGCCGAACTCGGCGTCCAGCGTCTCGAACATGGCCACGACCTGCTCAGGCTTCGACACATCGCACCTCAACGGCAAGGCTCTTCGGCCCAATGAGCGGATTTCGGCAGCCGTCTCCTCGGCGCCCGGCAAGTTGAGGTCGGCCAATACCAGGTCGGCGCCCGATTCGGCGAACCCGATGGCCATCTGCTTACCCAGGCCGCTGGCGGCGCCGGATACCAACGCTACGCTCCCGTCGAGGTCGAACAGTGGATGGGTCATCGCGGGACTCGAAATTGCGGACTATTTGCGCACGGCGCCGTCGAGGTACTCGGCCATGCTCAAAACGTTGAACCCGTCGCCGTTGCTGCGCGCCGATTCAGCTGCGCACCGGGCGGTATCGAGAGAAGTGAAGCAGGGGATGCGACGCTCCGCCGCGGCTCGTCTTATATGGAATCCATCCTGCAAGGTCTGGCGGTCGCCGGTTATCGTGTTGACCACTGCTGAGACCGACCCGTCCTGTATCACGTCCACCACCGTAGGATGTCTGCCGGAAAGCCTGCGGTCGACCTCGGTAACTTCGTAGCTCAGGGACCGGATCATTGCGGCAGTGCCGGCCGTTGCGTACATCCTCGACCCACCTCGGGCAATCTCGTGCACCAGCGGGATGGCATCGGCCTTGTCGCCGTCCGCCACGCTCAGCAGGATGCTCCCGCCGGGACTCATCGATAGTCCTGACGCCATCAGAGCTTTCACGACGGCGCCCTCATAGTTCCGGTCTATGCCCATGACCTCGCCGGTCGATTTCATTTCCGGTCCGAGGAACGTGTCGACGCCGGCCAGCTTGGACATGGAAAACACCGGCGCCTTGACCGCTACCAGGTCTCGTCTCGGCGCGAGGCCCGGCTCGTACCCCTGCTCTCTGATTGACCGGCCTCGCATCACCTCAACGGCCAGTTTCACCATCGGCACGCGCGTGACCTTGGAAATGAAGGGAATCGTTCGACTGGACCGGGGGTTCACCTCGAGTACATACACCTGTGACGGTTGGCCGTTCTGCGCGGGCGTATCGGCGCCAGCGCCTGAAACCACGTTCCTGTATGCGCCGTCGCCTCCCGTGATGACGAACTGGATATTCATCAGGCCGCGCAGGCCCAGCGCCCGGCCGATGCGGCCCGTGTAATCCACGAGGGTTTCGATCTCTTTTTCATTAAGAGATAGGGCCGGATAGACGGCGAGGGAGTCGCCGCTGTGCACTCCGGCCCTCTCCACGTGCTGCATGATTCCGGGAATGATCACGTCCTCGCCGTCACAGACGGCGTCGACCTCGACTTCCACCCCCTGGAGATAGCGGTCCACCAGTATGGCCTGCTGCCGAAATGCGCTGACAGGGCCCTCGAAGTACCGGACGAGTTCCGCCGGTGTCTGGATGATCTCCATGGCCCGACCACCCAGGACGTAGCTCGGCCTGACCAGTACCGGGTATCCGATGTTTCCCGCGACCTGGAGGGCCTGCTCAGCAGTTCGGGCTGTTCCGCCCGGCGGCTGCGGGATTCCATTGCGAGCCGCTAACTCTTCGAAGCGGCCCCGGTCGGTTGCCATATCAATTGATGACGCGGACGACCCCAGGATCGGAAGCCCGACTATATCGAGCGATTGGGACAAATTAATGGCCGTCTGCCCGCCGAACTGCACCATCGCCGGGGGCAACGCAGCGCCGTTGGAGTTGCCGTTCAGACCATTTCCACCGCCTTCGTTTTCGATGACGTCCCGCACGCTCTCTTCGTCCAGCGGTTCGAAGTAAAGACGGTCCGACGTGTCGTAGTCGGTCGAGACCGTCTCGGGGTTCGAATTGACCATCACGCTTCGAACGCCTGCGGACTGTAGCGCCCACGCAGCATGGACGGAGCAGTAGTCGAATTCGATTCCCTGTCCGATGCGAATCGGGCCCGAACCCAGTACGACCGCGGTCTCGCCGTCGGCAGGTGGGGCCTCGTTCTCCTCTTCGTAAGTGCTGTAGTAATAGGGAGTTACGGCTTCGAACTCACCAGCGCAGGTGTCCACCATCTTGTACACGGGCTTGATGCCCAACTCGTCGCGCATACTCCGCACCTGCTCCGGCAGCATGTCCGATAGAGTCGCGATCTGGGCATCGGCAAAGCCCATGCGCTTTGCCTGTCGGAGAAGCGCCGCCGACAGCGTCCGTGACAGCAGTCGCCGTTCCATCTCGACGATTCGCCCAATTGCACGCGTAAACCAGGGATCGATCCCCGTCCGCCTCGACAGTTCTTCCGCCGAAGTCTTCCGCCTGTACGCTGCGGCAAGCCGCCATAGGCGATCGTCGTCCGCGGTAAGTTCGATGTCGCCCCTGCCTGCCCACGATGGCTCTTCCCAAAGCAAGGACCCACGGTTGTTTTCCAGCGAGCGCACCGCCTTTTGGAGAGCCGCCTCGAAGGTGCGGTCTATCGCCATGACTTCGCCGGTGGCTTTCATCTGTGTGCCCAGGACCCGGTCGCCCGTGGCGAACTTGTCGAACGGCCACCGGGGGATTTTGGCCACGCAATAGTCGAGGGCGGGTTCGAATGCGGCTGTGGTCTTTCTCGTTACTGCGTTCGGTATCTGGTCGAGAGTCCGGCCAAGGGCGATCTTCGCAGCGACCCTGGCTATAGGATAGCCGGTCGCCTTGCTGGCGAGCGCCGAACTGCGGCTCACCCGCGGGTTTACCTCGATCACGTAGTACATCGGCTGATCGTCGTCGATCTCAGGTAGTACCTGTTCGACGACCGGGCCCGGCCTGTAGGCGAACTGAACGTTGCAGCCGCCTTCGATACCCAGACCGCTGATGATGTTGAGCGCCGATGAACGCAGCCGTTGATAGTCCTTGTCGGACAGGGTCTGGCTGGGGGCCACGACGATGGAATCGCCGGTGTGAACACCCATCGGGTCCAGGTTCTCCATGTTGCAAATGGTGATGACGTTGCCCGCGCCGTCCCGCATTACCTCGTACTCGATTTCCTTCCAGCCGAGTAGAGACTTTTCGATCAGCACCTGATTGGCGAGTGATGCCGCCAGGCCGCTGGCGGCAATGGTCCGTAGCTCTGCCTCGTCGTTGGCGATTCCGCCGCCGGTGCCACCCAGCGTGTAGGCGGGTCGAACCACCACGGGGTAACCGATCTCGGCGGCGGTCGCGACGGCCGCATCAACCGACTCAACCGCTTCGCTCTGCGGGGCCGGCTCAGAGATACTCGTCAAGAAATCCCGGAACTGGTCCCTATCCTCGGCCTTGCGGATGGACTCAATTGCGGTCCCAAGAACGCGCACGCCGTAGCGCTCCAATATGCCCGTATCCGCCAGTTCCACGGCAAGGTTCAGTCCGGTTTGCCCGCCCAGCGTCGCCAGGATGCCGTCCGGCCGCTCGCGTTCGATGATCCGCTCGAGCACCGACACGTGCAGCGGCTCTATGTAAATGTGGTCGGCAACGTCCTCGTCGGTCATGATCGTCGCCGGGTTGGAGTTGACCAGGACGACCTCGACACCCTCTTCCCGCAACGCCTTGCAAGCCTGCGTCCCCGCATAGTCGAATTCGGCAGCCTGACCAATGACGATCGGACCTGACCCGATGACAAGTACTTTTGATGTCGAGCCGCCGGTCATAAGGCGCTCGCCTGGACCACTTGTTGGAGGCCGGCGCGTTCCCTGACTTTCTGCAGGAAGCGGTCGAACAGATACTCGGAGTCGTGTGGGCCCGGTGATGCCTCCGAGTGGTACTGGATGGTCAGGACCGGCAGCCGGGTGTGTGACAGTCCCTCGACGGTCCCGTCGTTGAGGTTGACGTGGGACACCAGCACATCTTCGGGCAGGCCGGAAGGGTCTACCGCATAGCCGTGGTTCTGGGCGGTAACGTAGATGTTGCCCGTCTCGACGTCTTTGACCGGCTGGTTACCGCCCCTATGCCCGAACTTCAGCTTGAATGTGGACGCGCCCAGGGCCCTGGCGATCACCTGGTGTCCCAGGCAAATGCCCATCACGGGAGTCGCCGATCTCAGCAGGCCCGCTGCGGTCTCGGTTGCGGCGTCCAGCAACTCGGGGTCGCCGGGTCCGGGGGAAAGGACGACGCCGTCCGGCTCGTACGAAAGGATCTGGTCGGCCGTGGCCGTATCAGGGGTAACGACGATCTCGCAGCCTCGCTTGGACAGGCATCTCAGGATGTTTAATTTCACGCCGTAGTCGGAGACCACGATACGGAACCGCCGGCCGGAATCGTTTGACTGCGCTTGCAACACGCCGCTCGAGCCCGAGCCGCCATTCCATTCGTACACAACGTCGGTACTGACCTTGGCGACAACGTCCACCTCGCCGTAACGCGGCGCCGAACGCAACACGTCGAGCGCGGCTGAAACATCTTCCCGTGGCGTGACGATTCCCATCATGACGCCGTGGGACCTCAATTTTCGGGTTATCGCCCTGGTATCGACGCCTGCCACTCCGGGCACACCGTTGTTCAAAAGGTAGTCGTGGATGGTCCCGGTCGACAGCGAGTGACTCGGCTCGTCGCAGTCCTGCCGCACCACGAAACCTTCGACCTGGATGCGACTCGATTCGATGTCTCCGGCGTTTACCCCGTAGTTGCCGATCATTGGGTAGGTCGGCACGAGGATCTGACCACCGTATGAAGGGTCCGTGAGCATTTCCTGGTATCCGGTCATCGAGGTGTTGAACACGGCCTCTCCGACCGCTTCAACCTCCGCGCCGAGGCGAACGCCCAGATAAGACGAACCGTCTTCCAGCACCAAACGCATGGGACCGCGAATTTCGGTCACTCCGGGATCCTTTCAGCAGTTGCGAACATCACGATTTACCGTCCTTAAGGTCGTGCACTATCCGGCCGGAGAATATGGTGGTGACCACGCGACCCTTCAGCGTCACACCGGCGAGGGGCGTGTTGCGCGACAAAGACTCGAAATCGTTCGGATCGACCGTCCATTCAGCCGCGGGATCGATCAACACCACATCTGCGGGCCAGCCCCGACGCAGGGAACCAAGTTTGCGTCCGAGAATCCTGGCCGGACCGGCCGTCAGCCTTTCGATCAACAACGGAAGGGCCAGCGCGCCTTCATCAACGAGTGAATACAAGGAGCCGAACGCCGTTTCGAGGACATTGATGCCGTTTGCGGCGTCTTCGTAGCAGGGTCCTTTTTCCGAAGGCGCGTGCGGCGCATGGTCCGTTGCGATCACGTCGATCACGCCGTCACGCAGGGCCTCTACGACGGCCTGCCGGTCCGCTTCGCTTCGAAGCGGCGGATTCACTCGCGTGTTGGTGTCGTATCGGCCTTCCGCACCGGGTTCGGGAGATTCGCCGTGCAGGCCGTAAACCCAATTGTCAGTTAGCGTCAGGTGGTGCGGTGTCACCTCGGCGGTTACCCGCAGACCCGCGTCCTTGGCCCGGAAAACGTGTTCGATCGATTGATTTACGGACAGGTGAGGAACGTGGACCGGGCCACCGGAGGTTTCCGCCATCTCCACGTCTCTGGCGATCATCACTGACTCCGCTTCTGATGGGACCCCCTGGAGCCCAAGCCGTTCCGCGACCTCCCCCTCGTTCATTACGCCGTCACCCACCAATGAGTGGACCTCCGCGTGGTTGATGACTGGCAGACCAAGGACTCCGGCCCGCTCCTGCGCCGCGCGCATCAGGGAATCGTCAGACACCGGGTCACCGTCATCGCTGAAGCCGATGCAGCCGGCCTCTGCGAGTCCCTCCAGCGGCGCAAGGGTCTCCCCTGCCCTTCCGATCGTTATGGCGCCGATGGGCAACACCCTGACTGCGGCAACGCTTTCGGCCTGTTTCATCATTGCTGCGACGATGCCGGGGTTGTCCAGCGCGGGTTCCGTGTTGGGCATGGCGCACACCGTTGTAAATCCGCCAATGGCCGCCGCACGCGTGCCGGTCTCGATGGTTTCCTTGTGTACCGGGCCGGGTTCGCGCAGGTGCGTGTGGAGGTCCACAAACCCGGGGGCCACGACCAGCCCTCGTGCATCGATCACGTTGTATCCGTCCGGAGGCTCGGACGATGGGCGTTCGGTTACGCCCACGATGCGGCCTTCGGATATCAACACATCAGCCGGCCGGTCGATATCTTGCGCAGGATCGATCACCTTGCCGCCGGTGATCACTATCGGCTTCGGACTCACACTCAACCCCACCACACCTAGTTTGAAATTCCCGGCATTTCGCTGTTTGATCCGAACAACGCGCTAGGGGCCAATCCGTCATCGGCTGCGGCCTGAGCCGTCGGGTAGACGAACAACTCACGTTCGCCAGCGATGTCAGCCTCGCTAAGCCGAGAGAAATCGTGATAGACGACGCCGCGTGCCCCGCGCCTGAAGCAGCATGGCCTGGACCCCGTTCCGCAGTAGTAGCAAGCGCCCGCCGGCTCACGCGCCACGACGTCAACCGCAAACTTCGGCGGCGCGCTTGCGGGTTCTCTGACAGAAACACAAATGTCGTTCGTGCACGTCATACCGGCCGAGCCGGTGGCGACGCGCCTGGCGTGAGCTTTTTCACGCGGCTTCGACCACGGCTTTCTGCCGGTCACGAGCGCGATCAGCGCCTGGCGGACCGGTACCCCGTACGAGGCCTGTTGGAAGTAGCGGCTCCTGTGGTCCTCGTCGACGTCGCTGGCGATTTCGTCCACCCTCGGCAGCGGATGCATCACGATCGCCTGTTGGAACGCAGCCCTGTTCAGCACACTGCGCGTCACCCGCGGATACGGAGCGGAACCGGTTTCGTCAGCCCGTTCGCGCTCCCTTTGCCTTCGGGTCAGGTACAGGGACAGACGGCTGCTACCAGTCAAAACACCGCGCCTGCGGCCACCTTTCCTGCCGACCATCGTGAGTTGGTGCGGCTCCGTGTTGGTCACGTAAAGCGCATCGAGTCCGATCTCTTCAGGGTCTGCCGTTGTCCCTCCGGCGCCGGCCAAGGCGTCAGACTCGAACAGACTGGCAAATGGGCCGATGGACTCGCTCTGAATATCGACCCCGTGGTTACGGCGAATCTTGCTGCGCACGTGGTTCGGGAGTCCAAAACCTCTTGGCGAAATAAGGTACGAGTTAACGCCGAATCTCAGTAGCGCGTATATGAGCGAGTGAACGCTCCGGTTCTTGCGCAGATCTCCGCAGATGGCCATGCTCAGGCCGTCTATCCGGCCGTACTCTTTCATCAACGTGTACAGGTCTACGAGCGTCTGCGTCGGGTGCTCATTCCCGCCGTCGCCCGCGTTTATGACGGGAACACCGGCAAAATCCGCCACCGCCCTGGCCGAGCCTTCCCATGGGTGTCGAAGAACGATCAGGTCGCAGTAGCTGCTCCAGATTCGCGCCGTGTCGGCAAGGGTCTCGCCCTTTTTGATGGAGGAAGTGGCCGCATCCGCCACCGTGATGACGTCACCGCCGAGCCGCAGCATTGCCGACTCGAAAGAACCCCTGGTACGGGTACTCGGTTCCATGAACAGTGAGCCCATGATCAGGCCTCCGCCCAAGCCCGAAAAACCGGAACGGTCCTTCTCGAACTCCTCTGCGAGATGCAGCACGTCCATGATCTGACTGTCGGCCAGGTCATGAATCGATGTGAAACTCGACTCACGCATCGGCGATACCCGCCGTGAAGCGATCGGGAATGTGAACGCAGCGTGCGGTTTTAAGGATGGCTCGCGTCAACTCGCCCGCCTCTCGCCCTGTCCCAGCCGCGCATGAGACCGATCGGAATTGTCTGCGCGCACGATGATCGTCGAGTCCTCCCCGTCGACTTCCTTGAACCTGACGCTGACCCTCTCTTCAGAAGCGGTCGGGATGTTCTTTCCCACGTAGTCCGGCCTTATGGGCAGTTCCCGGTGGCCGCGGTCGACCAACGCCGCGAGTTGAATCCGCGCCGCCCTGCCGATGTCCATGAGCGCGTCCATCGCCGCCCTGACCGTCCTGCCGGTGTAGAGGACGTCATCCACCAGGATCACGGGCCTGTGCTCTATGTCCACCGGAATGTCGGCCGTGCAAGCCTGCCTCTCTCCGTTGTTCCGAACGTCGTCACGGTAACCCGTTGGATCGAGGCTTCCTACCGCGACGGGCAGGTTTTCGAAGCGCTCGATGTTGGCCGCCAGTAGCCTGGCCATGCACGCTCCCCGCGTTTCGATGCCCACGAGCACCAGGTCTTCGGCGCCCTTGTTCCGCTCCAGGACCTCGTGGGAAATGCGCGCAAGGGCCCGGCGCATCTCTTCCGATGTCATGACCACTCGCTCAGTCACGACGACATCCCTGTTAGGCGGGGTTTCTCAGGTACCGAGAGGAAGAACTGAGCTTCAGCGGCTGGATTGGGCGAGGGAATTGAATTCCGGGGATAAAAAAAGACCTCGCCGACAATGGCAAGGTCGTTGACATCGGAAGTTATGGTGCGCCCGGCCGGGCCGCGCGGCGATACTTGCAGCAGTTTGTACGCGTCCTTGCCAGCCTCACGGGACTGGATTAAAGGTTCGACGGGATCTTGTAGATTCCTTCAAATCAAGCGTAGCACTACCCCACGATTGGGGCAAAGCGCCTGCCCAAAGAGAACGGGCCGCTGGTCAATTGACCAGCTCCTCAAGAGGGATGCGAAGACGTGCCCCGCACATGCAACGCACGAAACGCGTCAGGCGTTTCCGCTTGTTCAGCGCTCCGCATGCAGGGCATTGAACCCTATACCTGACGGGCTCTGGCCGGGAATCGAGCACGACGTCCAATAAAGGACTCGGATTGGCGCCAAGCTCCTCGCAGACTTCGCGAAATTGCTTGCCATGGGGGCGGACATGACCATGACGCTGATGGGTGATTGCGTGAGCCACTTCATGCAACAACACCCGCCAGATCGATTCCTTGTCGCCGCCACGCATAAGCAGATTGCTGAGCGCGATTTCTCGTTTGGTCGGGTAGTAGCTTCCCAGAGTCCGCTTCATACGCTTAGAAATGCGTATCCGCGTGAGCGTTAACCCCGGCGCGTAAGTTGCCAGGACCTGCTCAACCGCGTCTGCAAGGGAATCGAGGTCCGGTTCAGGCGGAACGTCCGGACCGAACAGCACACCCTGACGCGCCCGCGGGTTCACGTCATCCGGTCGTCATGCCGACGCGCTGTAGAAACGCCGGGGGTCTGCAAAGCCCAGGTCCACGGCAGGCTCTCTGCCGAGCGCCAGGTCCGCGGCGGACTTGCCCATCGCCGGTCCAAGCTGGATCCCGTTGCGCCCCGCTCCCGTCGCGACAATTGCGCCTTCCGCGCCGGGTAACGCGCCCAGGATGGGCAGACCGTCCGGGGCGATGGGGCGAAGGCAGGCCGTGTGCTGGACGAGTTCCGCGTCCTCCAGGTACGGCAACACTTGAAGCGCCGACCGGAGGACGACGTCCCGACCTTCCGACGTCGGGCTGTCGTTGAACCCCACGCGTTCCTCGGTCGAACCGGTCCAGACCAGTCCATCCTGTTTGGTAGTGGCATAATCTCCGCCCCACGACAGCGACACCAGTATGGGCGGCCCCGGCGCCTTCAGCCTTAGGATCTGGCCCTTAAGGGGAGCGATCGGCATCCCGGTAAGCGCGCCACCCGATTCACTGCCTGACCACGGCCCTGCCGCGATGATCGTCGACCCTGCCGCGAATTCTTCCCCACCGGCGCGTACTCCCATTACCCGGCCATTGGTAAGGACAAGCGATGTTACGTCGCGGTTGAGGAGTTTCCCGCCGCGTCGTTCGGCCGCCTGCCATAAGGCGTTCGTGAAACGATATGGCTCCACGTCATACGATTCGCCGACGTAAAGGCCACCCAGCAGATCGGTCGAAACGCGAGCTTCGATGTGGGCTAGCTCTCCGTAGGCGAGCCATCTCACGTCCCTGGAGTGGTCATACGCATAGCGACGATACACGTCCTTGTAGAAGTCGGCCTCGTGTTCAGTTCGGGCTAGCGCGACGTGAGGCGTGCGGCGATAGCCGGTGTCCATCCCCGACTCGTCGTTGAGCGACGCTCCCAGCTTTATGTGCAGGCTCTCCGAGTACTCGAAAAGTCGATCAAACGGGTCATCGGCGCGTGTTCCCAGGGCCTTTATCACCCCGCCGAACGCAAAACCCGACGCGTGGCCGGCGACGGAGTCGCGTTCAAAGAGGGCGACCGATGCGCCTTCGCGAGACAGGTAGTACGCGGCGGAACATCCCAGCACGCCACCGCCAACTACGATTACGTCGAAGCTCGCGGTCAAGTCTCACCTGGTCCGGAACGCCGCGTAAACCTGGTCTCCCCGTCGCAGTCTGCGTCGGGCCGCACCGGACTCTTGCGCGGCCTTCGCGACGTCACGGGCGACGTTTCGGGCTACCGACCGGTCAAAGACACTCGGGATGATGAAGTCCTCAGAGAGATGCTGTTCGGGAATGACCGCCGCAATGGCCCTGGCCGCGGCGACCTTCATTTCATCGTTGATTTCCCGCGCCCTTACGTCCAGCACTCCCCTGAAAAGGCCGGGGAAGCAGAGAGAGTTGTTAATCTGGTTCGGGTAGTCCGTCCTGCCTGTCGCCATTATCCGCACGTTGCCGGGGATCTCTTCGGGCCAGATTTCAGGGTCGGGGTTGGAGAGGGCGAACACGATCGCATCGTCTGTCATCCTGGACACCTGCTCAGCCGAAACGAGGTTCGGACCAGCCAGGCCCAGCATGAAGTCGGCCCCTTCCAGCGCATCCGCCATTTCGCAGTCCAGGTTCTCCGGATTGGTGTTGTCGGCGAACCACTGCTTCATCGCATTCGAACCGTAATCCCTGTTCCGCGAAAGAGAGCCCTGCCTGTCGAACCCGATGATGTTTTCGACCCCGTAGTTCATCATTATCTTGGCGCAGGCCGTCCCGCTGGCGCCCACGCCGAACAGCGCGACCTTAAGGTCCTCCGGTTTCTTTTCCACGATCTTCAGCGCGTTTATCAGCCCGGCAAGCACCACAACGGCGGTCCCGTGCTGGTCATCGTGAAAAACCGGAATGTCCAGTTCGTTTATCAGGCGTTCTTCGATCTCGAAACACCTGGGAGCAGAGATGTCTTCGAGGTTTATCCCGCCAAATCCTGGCGCGATAGCCTTGACGATTTCGACGATCTGGTCGGGGTCGGTGGTGTCCAGGGCCAGCGGCCATGCATCGACCCCACCGAACTCCTTGAAAAGAAGGGCCTTGCCTTCCATCACCGGAAGGGAGGCCTCCGGGCCGATCTTCCCTAACCCGAGCACCGCGCTGCCGTCCGTCACAACAGCTACTGTGTGCGCCTTGGCCGTGAGCGACCACACGGCCTCCGGGTCCTCGTGAATACGCATGCACACCCTGCCGACACCCGGGGTGTATGCCTTCGACATATCGTCGCGGGTCCCCACCGCGGCCTTGGACCGCATCTCGATCTTGCCGCCTATGTGTAGGAGGAACGTGGGGTCGGAAACTGCCCCAATCGTCACGTCAGGGACGGTCTGAATTCGATCGATAACCGTTTGCCCGTGATCCAGGCCCGTCGTGTTGATGGTGAAATCACGGACCATGTTGCCGCCGGAGGTTGAAACGACGTCAACCGCGGAAACATCTCCGCCGGCCTCCCCAATGGCGGAAGTGATTTTTCCAAGCATGCCCGGGTTGTTCGGATACTCGCACCGAACTGTGAGGCTATAGGCAACGCCTGGACCTGGACCGGCCATCAAAACCCCCTTCGCACTGGCGGATCGGCGCCGTGAACATCTAATCGCGCGGTTGGCAGCAGCGCGATATTACCACTGGCAATGATTCGCATGACCAGCCGGCGTTCTAATGTGACTACGGCACCCGCGATTTGCAATAGAACTCGCGGATTCTCAATCCGGCAGGTACCGTCCCCCGGGTTCTGGCGTTTTTCAGCCGTCGGAAAAGAACAGGTTACTGATTCGAAATAATGGGAGCCTGAAGAACAGGTAGACTCGTTAGGTGCAATAAAACCAGGCAGTGAATTCCAGGGGGAGCCACATGGTCCAGCAGGCCAGTCAGACAAGTCCACGAAAAATAAGGGGCAGGATCATCACCTGCGAGATAACTCGACGGGAAGACCTGACCGAAGACCTGTGGAAAATCTGGCTCGAGCCATCCCAGCCGTTCAAGTTCAAGCCCGGCCAGTACTGCACCATTGGCGCCGAGGAGATCGAACGGCCCTATTCGATCGTTTCGTCCCCCAACGAGGACGAGATCGAGTTGTTCATTGAGCTGGTCCCGCCGCCCGACGGCAATCTGACACCGGTCCTGTACAAGTTGGGCGTGGGCGCCACGCTCACGTTGCGCCCACGGGCCAAGGGCATTTTCGTATTCAAGCCCGAGTTCAAAAACCACCTCATGATCGGTACCGTCACCGGGACCGTTCCTTACGTCAGCATGCTCCGGAACCACGAAGAAGAGAAGATCATCGGCGATTACAACTACTACGTGCTCGAGGGCGCGAGCTACCAGGATGAGTTCGGCTATGACGAAGAGTTAGCCGGCTTCGCTGCCAAGTACCAAAACGTAGAGTTCGTGGCGTCTTGTTCCCGGCCCGACGAAGCGCGTAACGACGGGTGGCGAGGAGAGCGCGGCCGCATAAACACGCTGTTCGAAAAGTACGTCGAGGAGTTCGGCCTCGACCCGTCCGACACCTGCGTGTACGCGTGCGGACACCCCCAGATGATCGAGGACGTCAAGGTGCGAGCCCAGGAAGCGGGATTCCACATGGAGGAAGAGCGTTTCTGGAAAGAGGACGAGTAGGCGTCCACCCGGGCAGTCCTTGCCCGACGCATGTTTCCGGCGCCGCGGCGCTCGGCGACACTGCCTTCTTCGATTAACGTTGGACCACCCGGACGACTACTGACGGGCGTCGTGTCAGCGACCGCGAAAGCCGGTAACATTCGACGCGGTCCGTTTCAGTACGGACAATCAACCAGGTAACACCTGCACAATCAGCACCAAAAAAGTGGACCGGGCGCATATTCGGCGCACAAAAGGGAGATACATCGATGGCTGGAAAAATCGGATTCGTTGGACTCGGCATCATGGGCAAGCCGATGGCTCGCAACTTGATGAAGGCCGGGTACGAGTTACACGTCTATGACCTGTTCCCTGGACCGGTTGAAGAATTGGTCGGCGAAGGAGCGACCGCGGCGTCCTCACCGGCCGACGCGGCAAGCGGCACGGACGTTACCGTGGTCATGGTCCAGGACGGACCACAATCAGAGGTCGCCTGCCTGGGCGAAAACGGGATCGTGCAGGGCGCGTCTCCAGGGCACCTAGTCGTCGACATGAGTTCGATAGCGCCGGGCGTTTCGCAAAAGATCGGACCCGCGTTGAATGAAGCCGGCATCAACTTCCTCGACGCACCCGTTTCGGGTGGTGAGCCATTTGCCATTTCGGGTGACCTCGCCATCATGGTCGGCGGTAGAGCGGAGGACTTCGAGACGGCCAAGCCGCTTTTCGACGTGATGGGGAAGTCGTCTGTGCTTTGCGGCGGATTCGGCGCCGGCAACGTGACCAAGCTGGCAAACCAGATATGCGTCGGCGCGAACATCCACGGCCTGGCGGAAGCGTTGGCTCTCGCCACCAAGGCAGGCGTCGATCCGCAGACGGTGTTCGAGGCGATCCAGGGCGGACTGGCGGGCAGCAATGTGATGAACGCCAAGGCCCCGATGATGATCGAGCGGAACTTCCAGCCCGGCTTCCGCATCGAGCTCCACTACAAGGACATCAACAACGCCATGCAGACCGCACGGGAACTGAACATTCCTCTGCCGGTCACCGCCAACCTTCAGCAGGTGCTAGGTTCGCTGGTGATAAACGGGAACGGGGGCGATGACCACGCCGGCATCCTGAAGTACGTCGAGGCAGCGGCGGCAGTAGAGGTGAAACGGCCGTAGCGGATCATCCGAAGTAACCCACGTCGAAGGCCCGGCGATCCGTTCGCCGGGCCTTTCGCGTTTGGGGCCTTACTCAGCGGACGACGGCGATTCGGACGCTTCCCGTCTCCACAGGGACGCTACTGCGAGCGCGGACACACCTGACATCGCGGCGCCCAGGATGAATACGAAACGCGCTCCGGATACGAATGCCTCGGCGGTCTCACCGCTGGCGTCGTCCGATATCCCGGCAAGGTCGCCGGTTACGCCCTGGGCCAACATCACGCCCGTGACGATAGCCGTTGTTGCAGCGATGGCCGCCACCTGGACTGAATTCCTGATCACGTTCAGGAATGCGGCAGCCGAACTGTATGAATCGCGGTCCACCGCTGACAACGTGATGGCCGATATGGGAGTTACCCAGATCCCCATTCCAAGCCCCGACACCATGCTTGCCAGGGCGATCAGCGCCAGCGGGGTGTCGCTCGAGAAAAACGCAAACATGACGCTGGAAACCGCTCCCAATCCGAGACCCAATACTGCGAAGCGGACGCGGCTCCGGTCGAACAAGCCGCCGAGCAGTGTCGCGGCGAGCGCCGCCGCGACGGCGCCGGAGAAGAAGACCAGACCGATCTCGCCGGTTGAACGACCCTGAACATCCTGCACGAGGAACGGTACGAGGAAAAATATCGATGACATACCGACAAATCCAAGGCCGCGGGCCACTATCGCAAGCGCAAACACCCGGCTCCTGAAGTGGCTCAGATCGAAGAGGGGGTCGTCGCAACGCATCTCCCACCAAACAAAGGCCGCCAGGCTGAACACGCTCATAACGGCTGTCCCAAGGATGGCAGGTGAGTCCCAACCGGCGCGGCTGCCTTCGTTCAGCGCAAAAATTCCCAGGCATATCCCGCCCGCGGCCAGCAGGGACCCAATCCAGTCGAACCTGATCCCCGCGGGGCGTTGCGCGAGGCCGATCTGCGCTTCAAACAGGACGATGTGCGAACTGATGTAACAGGGAACCGAGAGTATCGCCATTACAACGTAGGCAGCGCGCCACCCGGCTGCGTCGATTACTACCCCTCCCACAAGCGGGCCGACGATCATGCCGACCGTTGACGCAGCCATCGCTCCACCCAGTGACTTGCTCCGCTCGTTTTCGGGAAACACCGCAGCACAGATCGACAACATCTGGGTAAACACGATGGCCACGCCCATCGAGGAGATCATTCTCGCCGCAATGAGGACGGGAACATTAGGAGCAATAAACGCCAGGACCGAACCGCCGCCGATCATCACAATTCCCGCAAGTTGCATTCGCTTCCGGCCCGTCAGGTCGGCCAACCGTCCCATGGGCAGCAGCATTCCGCTGATAGTGAGGGCACCGGCAAGTGGGATCCACGCGGCCGCTGCCAGGGACAACCCAAACTCGTCGGCGATCGTGGGCAAGGCAATATTGGAGAACGTCGTGTCCATTGCGGCGATGAAATTGGCTCCAGCAAGGACCCAAAAGACCCGCCATCGCCCCACGTACCGGGTCTCTGCTCCCGCGGAGCGCACAGTCCGCGCGCCGCCGGCCTCGGAACGGACACTTTCGTTATCGGCAGACATTCGGATTTGGTCTGCCATGTGCGCCGAAACCCCACGAATGTGTGGTGGTCCGGGCAAATGGGTCGATCACCGGTTCCGGCGTCGAACAGGTCCGACTTCGAAATGGGGAGTATTCAGGCGGCGAAGCAGTCGGCATCGTAAGTCTCCTGACGAGGGCAAACCGGATCGCCCAGATGATTCACGCGTCAGGAAGAGGGTCGTGGCCTGAGAGCGGCGGCTGCATCATATAGCGATGTAGATTCCGGCCGCGCGGCGAATGAGACGGAATTGGTGTTTTGTCGCGAGCCAGCGGAGTAGATTCAGGCAGCGACCCGGACCGGGGAATTCTTCAGACCCCGCCCTGTTGTGGTCCCGGGGACTCACCAGTGTCCGGATTTCGCGACACATCCTCCAGGAACTTTTCGATTTCAGGCGGCAACTCCACCTTGTCGTCCCGGCCTTGTCGTTCCGGCGCATTCGACTCCTGGTCGTACTCGCCTTCGAATCGTTTGACTAGTTCCTGGAGTTGAGAATTGCTCGACATCGCGCCGCCGACCTGGCCGTACTGCCGGTCTCCCATGGCGATCTCCGGTAGTCCCTTGCCGAATCCGTACTGCGAACTCAGCACCTTCAACAGTTGCGCCGCACCCGCATAATCATCGTCGAGTTTCAAATACAGCGGCAGGTGGACGATCAGGCTGAGCGTTTCGACACCTATTTCCCGCCGCGCCCGGTCGGTCAACTGGCTCGTGAGACTGGTGGGGCCCTGGTAACTGCTGCCGCCGACGCGCACTCCGCTGAAGTCGGGCGGCGGGTCCCAGCCCCTCGCGGAACCGGTCACTTTGAGCGGCCGAGTGTGGGGGACCGAGTCGTACATTCCTCCCACCAACACATATCTCGATACGCCCAGTTCTTTGACTATCGCCAAAACGCTGTCGTTGAAGTCCTCCGCGTTCATGTGGGGTTCCATCATCTGGAGTAGCAGCAGGTCCGGTTCTTCCGGTCTTCGCCCCGCCATGATCGTGGTGTTGGGCACCCTGACCACTCGTTCGTTCTTGACGAATTTGATCTCAGGCCGGTAGCGCGTGTAGTCGTAGAACCGGCTGGGCCGGGCCAGGCGGCCGATCTCGCGCGCCAGCGTGAGTCGAGCCAGGCGGCCGAGCACGATGGCGCCGACATTGCCCACGTTCACCCACGGGCGCAACATGGCGATGCAATGTGGATCACGCAGAGGGGGGTCGAGGCGGTCTATTTCGAAGTCGCCGATTAACAGGTCACTTACTCCCGGTCTGGTCAGAATTGTAACCGCATGGTCGCCTGCCCTGAAAAATCAACCGTCACGCGCCGCTTACGGTCCGCGTGTAACATTTCGACGCCCGGCCATCAAACGCCGTGGTTGTGTGCCATGAACAGTTCACCGGTGAAAACGCAATGACATTGAAGATGGTCTTTGTCCCCCCGCAATCGGATGTCGTACGGTCTTGGCTGCCGCGGCTCATGGACTCGATACCGGACGTGTCATTCGTCGCTCCGGATTCCATGGAAGAGGCGGCACTGGAAATCGTCGATGCCGACGCCGCCTTCGGCACCATCCCCGCCGACGTGCTGGCGAAAGCCCAAAAACTGACCTGGCTGCAGGCGCCGGCGGCCGCACCACCTGCCGGTTACTACTACCCGGAACTGATCAACCACCCGGTGACCGTCACCAACTTCCGGGAAATCTACAACGACCACATCTCGATCCACATAATGGCCGTTCTCCTGGCATTCACGAAGCGGCTGCCCGACTACTACCGGCAACAGCTTGACCGCAACTGGCATACGTTGGACGAAGATCGCGACCACGCCCTGTTCCTCCCGGAGGCCACGGCCCTGATCGTCGGAGTGGGCGGAATCGGAGGCGAGACGGCAAGGCTTTGCGCGGCTTTCGGCATGAGGGTGATCGGGATCGATGCCAGGCGCGAGGACGTGCCAGATGGGGTGGCCGAACTTCACAGGCCCGACCAACTCGACAGGCTCCTGCCGGAAGCGGACTTCGTGATACTGACTATTCCCCACACGCCCCAGACCGAAGGCCTGTTCGATGCCGCAAAGTTCGGCCTGATGAAGAGCAGCGCGTACTTCATCAACATCGGTAGGGGCATGACCACTAAGCTCGACGACCTGAACGACGCACTTCGCAACTGTGAGATCGGCGGGGCCGGGCTGGACGTCTACGAAATAGAACCGTTACCTGCCGACCACCCGTTGTGGGACGCGCCGAACACGATTCTGACGCCGCACACTGCTGCCTTCGGTCCGCACCTCGAAGAGCGGCGATACGAGATCATCGCCGAAAACGTCCGGCACATGGTCAACGGGGAGCCGCTACGCAACGTCGTCGACAAGGAAAACTGGTTCTAACGACCGGCCGGCAGCCGAATCGCCCGGCCAATCACGCCTTGTCGGCCGCGACTTCTCGAAGCCGCGGCAGCACTTCCTCGCCGATCATACGTATGGTCTGGGGCTGATTGGTCGACGTGGTCTGTATTACGACGGCCCTTGAGTCCAGGTCCGTTATCAATGGCGCATACCGGTCCACCAGTTCGTCGGGATTCGCAGCAACCTGGAACATTTTGATGATGTCATTGCGCTGCATCGAATCCGCGCGGCTCCTGAGTACAGCGGGATCAACTTCAGCCAACCGCCCTTCCACACGCAGACCTCGCCACGGTAGCAAGGCCTCCCACGCCTCGTCTTCATCACCGGCATAGACGCACCAGCGCGTGGCTATCAGGACGGGCCTCGGCCGGCCTGCCTCGGTCGCTGCCTCACCTGCGGGTGCGACGACCAGTCGACGCGTGTCTTCGGGATTCCTTACGCTCGTGATGATGCCGTCGGCATGGCGGGCGGCGTTGCGGGAAGACCGGGGACGCCCGGCGGCCATCCATATCGGGATCGGATGAACCGGCGGGCTGTAGAGGCGGGCGGAGTCGGTGCTGTAGTAGCGGCCCGCGAACGTGACCTTCTCGCCCGCGAATAACGCCCTGATGATGTGAATCGCCTCCCGTATGCGCCCAATGCGTTCAGAAAAGTTGCCAAACGAGTACCCCAATGGCCCTTCGTTGATGTTCTCTCCGGTGCCTATTCCAAGCTCGAATCGCCCGCCGGACAGGCGGTCTATCGTCGCAGCGGCCTGCGCGACCACCGCCGGGTGATGCCTGAATAACGGCGCGATGACGCCGGTGATGAGCCGGACGCGCTCCGTCGCCTGGGCCATCGCCGCCATGGTTGAAAACGCGTAACCGGCCGCCCCGACGTCGTCCACCCAGGGATGGAAGTGTTCGGAAACGAACACGCCGTCGAACCCTGCCTCCTCGGCGAGCCGGGCATGTTCTACAAGGACTTCGGGCTGGAATTGCTCGTGCCCGCAAAAGTAATGGAAGTCAACTTCGCTCATGGCCGACCCATCATCGCATATGGAGAGCGTAGAACGGCGTCAGCATGTTGCGTCCTCAATCGACGAACTGTTACGCTGGCGCGCGTTTTATTGCTTGGGGTCGTAACATTCCCGGCTCTATTTTGCGGGATTCATATCCGTGAATTTGTTCACGAGACGAATTCTGTAGTTGCCCTTCCCCAACGGCTCTGGCCATCGGCCGGTGATCCTGAAAGGGGATCCTTATGAATCGCAAATGGCAGTTAATCGTCCTCACACTAATTGGTGCGATGGCGTTGGTGATAGCGGCGTGCGACGGTGAAGACGAACCCGCGCAACCTACCTCTGCGCCTGCGCCTACTACAGCGCCCGCTCCCACTACGGCGCCTGCGCCAACGGAAAAGCCGGCGCCCACCGCGACCACGGCCGCGCCGACCGCGATGCCCGATAAAACGGACGAACCGGTCGCAAGGAACCGCACGCTGGTCCTGCCCATGGGCGGTTCGGTGATCGCCAACAACGAAAACTTCAATCCGTACGCCCTCGGCAACCAGTTACAACGGTTTGTGCTGTCAAAGGGCTTCAACGAGATGATGTTCTACGGGAACCTCAATACGGGAGACCAGATCCCGTGGCAGGCTGAATCGTGGTCGCTGGCGTCGGACAGCAAGACCGTAACGATCAAGATTCGCGACGGCGTGGAGTGGAGCGACGGGACGCCGTTTTCGGCGGATGACGTCGTCTTCACGATCACCGAGATCAACGGCGGCGGCTCCAGCCAGGGGAACCTCGTAAACGTGCCGTTCGAGACAGGGGCCGTCGAGTCGATCACGGCGATTGATGCGTCGACGGTAGAACTGGTCCAGGTGAAACCCAACCCAAGGTGGTTCTGGAAGAACTTCGGCATAGCGCACGAAAACCACGTGCCGATGATGCCGAAGCACATCTGGGAAGGAAAGAACCTGGAAGAGTTCACGTTCTACGACCCGGACCAGGGCTGGCCGGTCAACACAGGCGCATTCAAGCTGTTCAGCACGAGTCCCCAGCAGATAATCTTCGACCGGAACGATGACTGGTGGGGCGAGGAATCCGGCTTCTGGACCGCAGCACGCGAGGTGGAACGGATGATCTTCGTTCCCAGCGGCGATGGTCAGGCGACCGCGCAGATGATCATCAACAACGAGGCTGAAACGAGCATCCTCAACGTGGGTGACTTCCTGGCGGCAAAGGCCCGAAACCCGAATCTCAGGTCATGGTTCCAGGAAGGCCCGATCTGGGGTCCGCCGGACGGATGCGTCTTCCGCTACACGCCGAACAACCAGAAAGAGCCGTGGAACGATCCGGACATTCGGCGGGCATTGCAGTACGCCACCAACCGCGACCAGATAGTGGAACTGGCCATGGAAGGTTCGGTTAACACGGCTGTCCTGCCCTTCGCCGAGTACGGTGGCGTTCAGCAATACATCGAGCACGTGCAGGACCTGGTCGACGAGTACAACCCTGGTGAGTACAACCCTGAGAAGACTGCGGAAATCATGGAGTCCAAGGGGTATGAGAAAGACTCCGATGGGTTCTGGTCCAAGGACGGCGAACGCCTGACGTTTACGGTCAACTCGGCAGCCTGGCGCGATCACCACCTGCCGCCTGCCGTGCAGCAGTGGAGAGACGCTGGTTTCGACGTAGCGTCGAAGTCCTGGGACGGGGATAGCGCGATGGAGTCGCTGCTGTCGGGCGAATGGGACATCTACAACGAGGTCCACTGCGGCAGCCTGACCGACCCGTTCGAGACCCTGAACGACTTCCACTCGAAATGGTCCCGGCCGGAAGGCGAACCGCAGCCGTACAGGCACGCGACAAGCCGATACTCGAATCCTGAGTACGATGCCATCATCGACGAGATGGAAGCGATGGCGCCGTCTCCGGACGACCCTGCGTACATAGAACTGGTGCGGGCCGCGGTGGAGATCTTCCTCAGGGACGTGCCGGAAATCGTCTGGGGTGAAGAGCGACACGCCGTGACGTTCAATGAGACGTACTGGACCGGTTGGGCGACTGAGGAGAACCCGATCGCAGGCCCGTTCTTCTGCTGTTGGTCGTCTCCATACCTGATCATCCTGGAGTTGGAGGCAGCCCAGCCCTGACGGAGCGTCTGAGGACGCGTAGTCAACGGCTCTGGGCAAACTGGGCGGCGCGGGGTTCGCCCCCGCGCCGTCCCCCCTTGACCGCACATTGCCGAACGACCCGGCCGGCCGGCGCGGCGGGCTAGTAAACGTCGATTGGAATCGCCGGCGAGGCAAGTACCTGGCCGGACGCCCGTTCGAATAGGGCGCACTAGAATCCGGTCGGCGCGCGTCACCGGGCACGGGGGCAATACAATGAGCCCGGTTACCGGCGCCTTCACAGCGCCGAAGTCCGAATAACGCAAAATCTGCAATGACTTTCGGCTACATAGGAAGACGCCTGGGGCTGTTCTGCATCATTGCCGTTGCAGCATTCAGCCTCAACTTCATGATCCCCCACATGTTGCCCGGGGACCCCATCCGGGAGCGGTTTACCACTCTCCAGGGTCATGGCGGCCAGTACAAGGCGGATGTTGACGAGCTGATAGCCATCTACGAAAAGAAGTTCGGGTTCGACCAGCCGCTTTGGAAACAGTATCTGCGGTACTGGGGCGACGTGCTGCGCGGAGACCTCGGCAAGTCGGCATCGCACTTCCCGGCTGAAGTGACGACCATGCTCAGGATCACCCTGCCCTGGTCTGTGGGGCTCCTCGTCACTGCGACCGCCATATCCTTCGCGATCGGCACATTGTTGGGGGCGTTGCTGGCGTGGCCCGCCCTGCCCAGGGCGTTTCGCGGGAGTCTGACGAGCACGGTGCCGCTGATGATGGTCGCCGCGGCCATCCCATCATTCCTCATCGGTATAGTCCTCGTTTTCTTCTTCGTGATCATCTGGAACTTCTTCCCACCGGGCAGAGGCATCGCGGTCGGAGTCGAGGTGGGATTCAACTGGACCTCCATTGCCAGCATGATCGATCACGCCTTTTTGCCGGCCATGTCGATGGTGCTGGCAACGGCCGGACTCTATGCCCTGACCATGCGGGGGATGATGGTGACAGTAATGGGCGAGGACTACATCACCCTTGCCAAGGCCAAGGGGTTGAAAGGCGCCCGCATATTCCTTTGGTACGCGCTGCGGACCGCCCTGCTACCCCAGGCAACGGCCCTGGCGTTGTCGATCGGCCACGTCGTCACCGGCTCGATCCTTGTCGAAACCGTGTTCGCCTACCCCGGCGTCGGGAATCTGTTGTTCGAGTCCATCCGCACTAACGACTTCTTCATGATCCAGGGCATCGCCGTAATTCTGATTCTCGCTACTGCGGTCTCCCTGCTACTGATGGACTTGCTCTACCCACTGATAGATCCGCGAATCCGGGCGGGCCAAACGTAAATCACGCAATGCTCGAACAGGTCTCATATCTTTCATCCCAAATTCAGACTGGGTCGACGATCCGGGCCACCGCAGGCTGGGTCAACTCGAACCGCGTGCTCGCCGCTGGGCTCCTCATGGCGGCGGTCCTCTTGTTCATCGGTTACGTGGGCCCGTTTCTGGTCGATCACGACAATGCACGCCTAGGAGCTGCAACTCCGCGGCAGCCACCCAGCGCAGCACACTTCTTCGGGACGGACGTGCAGGGCAGGGACCTGTGGACGTGGTGGGTCCTGGGAATGGGCCAGACCCTCAAAGTGGCGTTCATCGCCGGATTCCTGGGCACGGGCGCGGGGCTGATGCTTGGCCTCGCGGCCGGTTATTTCAGCGGACTGCTGGACTCATTCATCCGGACAATCAGCGATGTCGCGATCACCATCCCGGCCATCGCGATCCTTGTGCTCGTGGGCGCCGCGGTCCGGGAGATGACAGTCGAGTTGATGGCCCTCATCGTGGCGTTTCTCACCTGGACACAGCCGACCAGGACCATACGCTCGCAGGTGCTCACGCTCAAAGAGCGGGCGTACGTTCACGTCGCCAGGCTGAACGGGATGGAAGGGCTTGAGTTGGTCTTTCGGGAGATCATGCCGAATTTGCTTCCATTCCTCGCGACTCAGTTCGTTTGGGCATTCTCAGTCGCGGTCCTCGCCACGGTTGGGCTCGAAGCGCTTGGGCTCGGCCCCAAGAACGACGTCACGCTTGGTATGACCGTCTATTGGGCCAGGGCGTCCTCCGCTGTCTTGCGCAACATGTGGTGGTGGTGGGGACCTCCCATAGCCTCGATCGCAGTGATCTTCATAACCCTCTACATGTTGTCGATAGGCCTGGACCGATTCGCCAATCCAAGGCTGAGGCGCAACTGATTCCATGACCACCCAAACGCAGGACAACAGGTCACCCACCGCCGGTTCCACCGCTTCGCCGGAAGACGGGATTGCGGGTGCGGCTGGTGACTGCGCCGTCCTCCAAGTCGAGGGCTTGCGCGTGCAGTACGGAACGCCCAGCGGGCCGGTCAAGGCCGTCGACGGTGTCACCTTTGCCCTAAGGCCAGGGGAGCGATTCGGACTCGTAGGGGAATCGGGATCGGGCAAGACCACGACGGCATTCGCGCTCATGCGGCTGATCGAGCCCCCAGGCGAAATCACTGGAGGACGGGCCATCCTGGGGGGCGTAGATTTGCTGAAACTGTCCGACGAAAAGATGCGCCAAGCGCGCTTCGCTCAGATCGCACTAATTCCGCAGGGGGCGATGAACTCGCTCAACCCGGTCATGCGCATAGGGCAGCAGGTGGCAGACACGATCAAGGCGCATGAATCCGGCTCGCGTGAACGGGGGCTCGAAGAACGCATCGGTGGGCTTCTGGAGTCGGTTGGACTATCGGTGGACGTCGGCCGAATGTACCCGCACGAGTTGAGCGGGGGAATGAAGCAGAGGGCCTGCATCGCGATGGCCATCTCACTTCGCCCTAGCGTAATTCTCGCTGACGAACCGACCAGCGCCCTGGACGTAGTCGTCCAACGCCAGGTTTTGCAGACTCTCAGACGCGTTCAGGAAGACTTGGGCGCATCGATCATCTTCGTGGGCCATGACATGGGACTGATGGCCCAATTCGTGGACCGCATCGGCGTGATGTACGCAGGCAAACTCGTGGAAATCGGCCCGGTAGAGGAGTTATTCACTCGTCCAAAGCACCCCTACACGCAATTGCTCATAGGAAGCCTCCCCAACCTGGACTCCAAGGGCAGCCTCAGGGGAATCCCCGGCATGCCCCCATCGCTGCTGCGACCTCCCGGAGGATGCGCATTCCATCCCCGGTGCCCAAAGGTGTTGGACCACTGTCCCAATGTGACGCCAGAACTGCGCCAGGATGAGCCCGAACACTGGGTTTCGTGTCACCTCTTCGGAAGCGACCAATGACCGCGTTACTGGAAGCTCGAAACGTGACGAAGGTCTTCGGCGGCGGGATGTTCCGGCGCAACCAGACCGTGGCGGTTGACAACATCTCGCTTGAATTGTCCGGAGACGAGCCGTCGGTCACCGTTGTGGCTGGTGAAAGCGGGAGCGGCAAGACCACGCTAGCCCGCCTGCTGCTGGGCATCATTCGACCCACCTCTGGCGAAGTGCTCTACAACGGGCAGGACATCGGAAAGTTGCGACGCGCGGAGCGAAAGAACTTCCGGCGGGAAATTCAGGCGGTCTTCCAGGACCCGTTCGAGTCTTATAACCCCTTCTACAAGGTCGACCACGTGATGACGGCGCCGGCTGCAAAATTTAATCTGGCCAGGACAAGCGCGGGTCGACGCAAACTTGTGGAAGAGGCGTTGGAAATGGTTGGGCTACGGCCCGACGAAACCTTGGGGCGATACCCGCACCAACTGAGCGGAGGCCAACGACAGCGGGTAATGGTGGCGCGCGCCCTGCTTTTGAGGCCGCGGATCATAGTGGCAGATGAAGCGGTCTCGATGGTGGACGCGTCGTTGCGGGCCACGATCCTGGAAAATCTGCTCACGCTCAATACGGAGTTCGGGATTTCTATCATCTACATCACGCATGACCTCACCACCGCTTACCAGGTGGGACAAAACATCGTCGTCCTCTACCAAGGGGCAATGGTCGAGGCGGGCGACGTGGAGCTAGTCATAAAGGACCCCAAGCACCCCTACACGCAGCTTCTCGTAAGTTCGATTCCGCACCCGGACCCGAGCAGGACGTGGGACGAGGAGGAAGTGTCCGCGACGACCGGGCATTCCGACGGGGGTCGAGGGCAATGCCTGTTCGTGGACCGTTGTCTCCACGCCATGGACGTTTGCCGGGACCTGTCACCACCCAAGTTCCAATTGGACGAGCGCAGAGCGGCGGCGTGCTTTCTGTACTCGGAACAGCCCACGCTCGAAGAAGGTAGTTTGAACAGACTTCTCAAGCCTACTTCCGAAGCTGCAAGCCCCCATCCGTAGGAAAGTCGGCAAGGTGGCCATCGGCATTGGCGCCGCGTGTGAAGCCAAGGGCGAGTTGACGTACCTCTGTCCTGCCGACCGAACTATTCGGGAATGAACCGGGCTCCCCTGATACCCAGGTCGAGACGCTCGATGCTGTGGCGGGAGCGCACGGTCACGTACAGGCTGGTGTCCCACCAGCACAGGTTGGTGACGTCCGTGCCTCCCATAGCGTAGCTGGCGAGCAGTTCGCCGCGGTCTACGTCCAACACGTCCACGGTGCCGTTCGAGAATCGTGCGACCCAGAGCCGGGCGTGTTCGTCGAACGCAATGCCGTCGACCGTCGGACTGTCGAAATCGAACGCAACCCGCCGGTTCGACACGGCGCCGTCCTGGAGGTCGTAGGCAAGTACGTTGTTGTCGCGGGATACGGCAATGTACAGCCGGTCGCCGTCCGGGTGGACGGCTATCCCGTTCGGAAAGTCGAGACCCTCGTCCAGCAAGGTGACCTGGCCGGTGACACCGTTCGAACCTATCTCTACCCTGTAGATCTCGCCGCGAATTCCCATCGCCATCGGGCCCGGATCGGTGAAATAGACGTTCCCGTCACGGTCAAGACACAGATCGTTGGGGCCCTTGAATGGGCGGCCCAGAAAGTTGTCCGCCAGTACCTCCTTCGCACGCGTCCTCGTGTCGAATCGGAGAATGCGGCGTCCGCCATTGTCGGTGACCACAATGTGCCCGCGCCCATCGTACTTGATACCGCCGGCGCTGCCGCCCGTGTGGACCCACAGGCTCACAGTGCCGTCTGGGGTAAGGCGTCCTATCGAGCCGTCCACTAGATAGTTGACGAAATAGAGATTCCCGCGATCGTCGAAGCCGGGACCTTCCGGAAAGACGATGTTGGCCACGACCGGGTGTGGCTTGATGTCCTGCGGATTTGGTATGTCGATCATGTCGTGCGCTCCAGATGATCCCAGATTGATTGGAAGTTGCCGGGGTTACCGCCTACGCCGCCCTTTCAGGCAACCAGCCCCACGGGCGTGGTCCGGCGTCAGGCGCGATTACGCGCCCCTCTCGCACCGTCAGGCGCGGCGCAAGGGCCGCGTGGCGGATGCGCAGGACCCCTTCGAAATTGTCGCGGTAAATCCAGTCCCCCTCGACGTAATCCAGTACCGATATGTCAGCTTGCCGGCCCAGTGATATCGATCCTATACGGTCGGGCAAACCCAGAACTTCGGCCGGCCGTGCGGTGGTGCGCAGGACTACGTCTTCCAATGACATACCAAGCGCCATGAATTTATTCATGCACTCCGTGAGGCTGTGAATCGGCGACTGGCGGCCCGGTACGGTGAGATCAGAACTGATGGTGTCCGGCGCAAAGCCCTGGTCCAAGACTTTCCTTGCGCTGTCGAACGTGAAGTTCCGAATGCCCACGCCGGCATCGAAGACTACGCCGCGATCGCGGGCTCGCCTGGCCGACTCCAGGACAATTCCGTCTTCGTCCAGCAAGGCGCCGACCTGGTGGCTGGTGGCGTGTGTAACGATGTCGCCGGACTCAAGCACTTGGTCGATCAGGAATGACGCCAACTCCCTAGCCGACTCGTCGTACGTAATGTAGTCGCCGACGTGGACCATTAGCGGCACGCCGCCGCCATCAGCGATCTTCTTGGCCAGTCGAGGCAATTCCGCGCCAAGGGTCGACACGGCCGGGCCAACCATGCGCACCTTGACGCCGCGTACGAGTCCATTGCTGCCGAGAACCGCCTGGATTCCTGCTTCGACATCGATGTCTTCCCGGCTGACGATTTCCGGAGCGTGAAAGATGCCCATCGTGGCCGCATGGAGAAATGAGATGACTCGGGTCTCGCAGGCCGGAACGACGAAACGGGCAAACCCTCCCAGGTTGTAAGCGCCAACCGAACCCGCATCCACAACGGTGGTCACGCCTCCCAGCACTCCCGCAATGTCCGGTTCCAAATAGAGATCGTCATCGCCGATCTTGCGAAGCGGCCCGGCGACGTGCGTGTGAAGATCGATCAACCCCGGCACCACCAACGCCCCGGACGCATCAACCACGTTTGCAGCGCGCCGGCGGTCGATGCCGCGGCTGACTTCTGCTATTACGCCGTCGTTAACGGCGACGTCGGCCGCAGTGTCCAGGTTTCGGCCGGGGTCGAACACCCGGCCGCCGACGATAAGTAGGTCAAACATTTCTGATTCGCTCAAGCTTCCGCTCCGCGGTCGACATTGGAGTAACTATGCAAGGGCATTTTCACGCATAATGCCACGGTCGGGCGCAGCCAATATTGATAAAGGAATGTCGGTGAGCACAAAACAGGTCACCACCGTGTTGGGAGCGGTGGATGCCGATGCCCTCGGCGTGACCCTCACGCACGAACATCTCCTGTACGACCACATAAGGTACGTGCGCGGGCCGGAGGATGTCGAAGCGGGAAAGGACGCCGGTGAAGTCGTCCGCATTGACCAGTTGGGCGCGCTCCATAGACGGGCGTCCATGATCGCCGACAACGGCCGCAATTACGACCCATACCTGGCCGCGAGAGAGGTTGAACGGTTCAAGGCTTCCGGTGGCGGCACGGTTGTAGACGTATCGTCACGGGGACTTGGGCGCGACGCCGCCGGGCTCAAAAAAGTCGCCGAGATGACCAATGTGAACATCGTAACTTGCTGCGGTTATTACAAAGTGGCGGGCCACCCGCCCGACATGGCAGAGCGGACCGTCGACGATATCGCAGCGGAATTCGTGCGGGAGTTGGAGGTGGGTATCGACGACACGGGAGTACGCGCGGGAGTGATTGGCGAAATCGCAACCGGCGCGCCCTTGTACCACGTCCCGATGGATGTGTGGGACCTTCGAGATCACGAAGATATGGTGCCCAACGAGGTTAAGGTGCTGCGCGCGTCCGCACGTGCCAGCAATGAGACCGGCGCACCCATTTCCGTCCACATTTACAACTACCGTCCAAACAGGATGGCCCATCACGCCCTGGACATACTGGAGTCGGACGGCGCCAATCTAGAACGCGTAACAATTTGCCACCTGGACACCCGGCCCGACGCCGACTACGTCGCTTCGGTGGCTGACCGCGGCGCGTTCGTGGAATTCGACACGTTCGGCATGGAACAATACAGCGACGGAGGTTTCAGCCAAATGCCGCGCGACCTCGAGCGTATCGAGTTGATCATCGACACCATCGAGGGGGGGTACATCGACCACATTCTCGTATCTCAGGACATCTGCTGGAAGATGCTGCTGGTGGAGTACGGCGGATGGGGATTCGCACACATTTCGAATCACATTGAACCCCGGCTTCGACACCTGGGAGTCACGGATGAACAGATTCACAAGATCCGGGTAGCTAACCCTGCCCGCTGGCTGGCTCATTGACTTACCCGCAGGACTCGCCCTCAAGGCTTACCAATCGGACGAATTGATCCAACATCGAATTAACAGTTTTGGCCCCTCGGGAGGGAACCGGCTCAGGCAATTGGAGGCAACTGATGAACAAGGCAGACAGCGAATACACGGCATACTTCAACGGCGAATGGATGCCGCTGAGCGAGGTCAAAATCCATCCGTTGGACTCAGGATTCACGGTTGGTGACGTGGTCTTCGACCTGGGTCGGACCTTCAGTGGCAAGAGCTTCCGCCTGAGGGAACACGTTGAAAGGCTCTACCGTTCGCTCAAGTTCGTCCGCATTGATCCCGGCATGTCGTTGGATGACATGATCGATCTGAGCGAGGAAGCCCTCCAGCGCAATGAACACCTCCGGGGTGAGGCTGAAGACCTGACTGTCAGGCAGTTCGTTACACGCGGGTTGGGCGCCGGCCGCCGGCGCCACCAGACATCAACGCCGACCGTCGGCGTGATCATCCAGCACGTCCAGTTCGGCGGGTTCGCGCACCTGTACGAGACCGGAGCGCACGGGGTCATAGCCCGAACCAGGAGCCACCCCGCCGAGACTATCGACCCCAAGATGAAGCACTACAGCCGGCTGAATTTCAACCTGGCGGAAATGGAAGCGGCTGACGTGGACCCAGACGGCTGGCCGATTCTCATGGATATGGACGGGTACCTGACCGAGGGCACGGGGTACAACATGTTCCTCGTCTCGAACGGCGTGGTCAAAACTCCACAGGACAAGGCCATACTCCAGGGGGTGTCCCGAGGCATGGTGCTCGATCTTGCGGACCAACTCGAACTCGAAGCAGTCGAGGAGGACCTCCAGCCTTACGATCTCTACAACGCGGACGAGGCGTTCTTCACGGGCACCTCGCCTTGCGTGATGCCGGTCACGAAAGTGGACCACAGGCAAGTCGGCGACGGCCGCCCAGGCCCGATTACCAGCCAGCTGCTTGCGGCATGGGGCGAGTCGGTTGGTGTTGACATCGTCGGACAGGCGTTAGCCGGAGCAAAATCCGGTTAGCCCACTTCGGACATGGACGCATAGAGACCGGGGACTTTGGTCTGGAGCGGCGGACGGGATTCGAACCCGCGACCCCCTGCTTGGAAGGCAGGCGCTCTGCCAGCTGAGCTACCACCGCGCCGTAGAAAGGTCTCTCGCACATGCGTCGCCTGCGCAAGAATTGAGCCCGGATGAACCGGGCCTGAGTTCCAGCATAGTTGCGGGCGAAACCCAGGTCAACGCAAACGGTCCGCGGCCAGACACCCGTTTCGTATATGCCGCGTTGTCGACGACCTGACCCGCGCGAGTTCCACGCCTTAGACTCTATCCAATTGATGTCTGTTCCGCCTCGCGCCAGTGCGGGACTCCAATTCGAGGCCAGGATAATCCGGAGGTGAACATGCAACTCGCAGGACGTACAGCGCTGGTCACCGGCGCCAGTTCGGGAATCGGCCGGGCTATTGCGATCGAGTTCGCCCGCGAGGGTGCGAACGTTGCGGTCGTAGATATTCGGGAAGCGCCCAAGCGCGGCATTTACCACGAACAAGACGTGACGACTACGACCGCGCACGAGGTCGAACAACTCGGCGGCGAAGCGCAATTCCACGAAGTAGATGTGGCAGACGCCGGGCAACTTGGTCGCGCCATAGAAGCCACCGCGGATGCGTTTGGTTCGTTAGACATCATCGTCAACAACGCCGGAATTCACGTACCCGCAGGCTTCGAGGAACTTCCGATCGAAGAGTGGGACAGGATCATCGCTGTCAACCTGCGTGCGGCGTACATTGGAATCAGGTCCGCCATTCCCCATCTCAAACGGTCCACACACGGCCGGATAATCCAGATCGGCTCGATCCATGGATACGGCGGCGGACTCGGCCCTGCGTACCCGGCCACTAAGGCAGGCGTGACCAACATGGTCCGCGACGCGGCCGTCGAACTCGGGGCGCATGGCATCACCGCCAACACGATTTGGCCCGGCTATATCGAAACGGCAATCCAGGACTATCTCACCCCGGAAGACATCGCCGCGTACGAAGCTTCGGTCCCGCTCCCGCGACTAGGGTTACCGAAAGACATAGCCCGCGCGGCGGTCTTCCTGGCATCCGACGACGCAGAGTGGATTACAGGCGCCACTCTCGTCGTAGATGGCGGACACCTGGCCCGTACCTGACCGAATCACCCGAATACGGGGTACGCGTGAGGTTGGCCCAACGAACCGGCGGGGATCCGACCGACAGCGCTTAACCGGTCCACCGTACCTGAGCGGGGTTGTAAAATCCGGTGCGGCATCTTGACATCAATGCAATTAGGCATCATGATGTCTACATGAGAACTACACTAACGCTCGACGACGACATAGCGCGCTCCCTCAAAGAGCAGGCCAGGCTTCTCAACAAGCCGTTCAAGCAGGTGGTGAACGACACGCTGCGCCGCGGAATTTCGCCAGCAGTGGGGGAAACGCGCGCCACGTACCGAGTTAAACCACTTAACGGCGGATTCGCCCCGGGCGTCGATCCGGAAAAGCTGAACCAGCTTAACGACGAGTTGGAGGTCGAGGACTTTCTCCGGACCGACGCCGGGTGATAGTCCCCGACATCAACCTGCTGCTTTTCGCCCATAACGCCGGCGCCGAACAACACGACTCCGCAAGGCGGTGGTGGGAGGACCAGGTCAACGGCCCAATCAGCATCGGGCTACCGTGGGTCGTGACGACCGGCTTCATAAGGCTGCTCACCCACCCGAGGGTGCTCGACCGTCCCGCAACGCCCTCTCAGGCGATCGACTTTGTTGAAGAGTGGTTCCAGTTCCCCCACGTGACACCCATCAACCCAGGCGTCGACCACCTGTCCCGCGTCCGGCAATTCCTGGTCGCCGCAGGCGTCGGCGGTAATTTGACGACCGACGCCCACATCGCGGCGCTCGCCATTGAGTACCAGGCAGAAGTCCACTCCAACGACCGCGACTTCGGCCGGTTCCCCGGCCTGCGTTGGCGCAACCCCCTCTGACAGTCGAAGACGCAACGCCCCTGCTTTCGCTACGCCTTTCCGGTGCGGGGCTGCCGGGTCAACTAGACAGAAATGCCGGGGAAGAGCACCCACATCGGCTGTTGGCCGACGTACGCCGTCGTCAAGTGTGTGAGGCGCCCGGACGACGGGTCGATTCGGTACGAAGCCAGTTCGCCGGATACTTGCCCGCCAACGAGCATGCACGAGCCTGAAGGATCAATGCCAAATGCGCGCGGTGTCTGAAGTGTGGGCTCTGCGCCCAGGTAGGTCAACGAACCACCATCGCCATCCACCGCGTACATCGCGATGCTGTCATGTCCGCGGTTGGACGCGTACAAGTTGCGGCCCGACGGGGTCATCCAGATCTGAGCGCACGAATTTTGGCCGTCAAAGCCACCTGGAAGGGTGGAAACGGTCTGGAAGGGCGTCAAAGTCCCCGCAGCGAGATCGAAGTGGTAGGCCGTGACGCTCGAGCCCTGCTCATTGTCGAAGTAAACGAATCTCCCATTGGGATGATACGCGTAATGGCGGGGACCGAGACCGTCCGGCTGATCGACACGGGGCGGTTCGTTGTCGGACAGGAGTCCGGATTCGGGATCAAACAGGTACTGGAATATGGTATTTGACTCACCCACGTGAGGCAGAAATGTGTACCTGTTCGTCGCGTCCAGGTTTATGCAGTGGGCCTTGGGGAGGGTATTCCTCCACAAGACGGGGTCGGGCAGTAGTTTCCCGGCTTCGTCGATAGCGTGCACTGAAACAGCGCCTGCCGTGTAGTAGGCGGCCAGAAGGAACCGCCCTGCCCTGTCCGTGGAAATGAAACAGGGGTCCGAGACCAGATCGATCGACCCCAGGTGTTCGAGTTGGCCGTCGGTGGGATCGACGGCAAAAGTCGACATCTCGTTTACGGTTCGCCTGGCCGCATACAGCCGGCGACCATCCGGCGAAAGGGCGAGGGGGCCGGGGCCGCCGGGCGCTTGGGTTTCGCGAACTACTTCAAACTCGCCGCTGCTGCAATCAAGCGCGAGCGTTGCTATTTTGTCGTCGCCCGACAGTGAGACATACGTGATCAGCCGGGATTCCATGGGTGTCCGCCTCTAACGGTTAAAACGTCGCGCGGGCCGCGTTACTCTGCGACTAACTGGTACTGATCGGCCGCCTTCCCGCCGGCGGGCAGTCCGAGAGGCATCTTGACGTCCAGCAATAGCGGCCTGCCCTCTTTTTCGACGGTTTCAAGGCCGTCGGCCACTGCGGCGCCAATCTTCGCTTCGTCATCCACTCGAATTCCCTCCACGCCGAAGGACTCCGCCAGCCCTACAACGTCGATTCCGTCCAGCACGACGCCTTCATAACGGCCGCGCTTGTTCATCTCCCCTCCGGCCCCGTCGAACGCGCCCGCCACGATGCCGTAAGACCCGTTGTTGGGGACTACGTACAAGACCGGAATCCGGTGATGGGCCGCCGACCAAAACGCCGAATCTGCGTAGTACACGGAACCGTCCCCAACGAGCCCTATCACGGGCAAGTCGGGAGCCGCCAGCTTCGCGCCGAGTGGGGCTCCCATACCGTAGCCCTCCGATCCTCCTGCGGGACGTATGTAGGTGACCGAACCGCCGTCCTCTTTGGCGTTGACGCACTCCAACGGTACTGCGAACTGCTCAGTCGTTATCAGGCCGCCACCCGCTTGCTCAAGCGCGGAATCGATCGCGTCAAGAAGTGCAATGGGGCCGACCTGCCCGGAATCGAGGGCCTTGGGCTGCAACCGACTCCTGTGGGCCGCCTTTAGCGACGCTGCCTGTTCACGCGCCCATTCGCGCCTATCGTCGTAGCGGTCCGGTTCGAACTCGCTGCGTACCAATTCGTTGAGCCGTTCAACCGTTCGCTTCTCATCCGCGTATACCGCCAGGTCCAGTTGAGGGATGTTTTTGAAGACGTCTACGTCCGACCCTATTGCAACAACGCTCTTGGCGCTGTCGAAAACATCGAAGTCACCTGCACTGCCGCTGCCACCGTGTCTCACGCCTATGCAGACAATGTGATCGGGGTTGAGATCAGCCACGGGTCCGCGGAAATATCCGCAGTGGAGCGGATGTGCGGGCGAGACACCTCTCAGGTCACCCCACATGGTTGCCACCGACGCACCAAAGTGTTCCGCCAGGGCGGTCACTGCCTTTTCACCGCCACTCTTCCATACACCGTCGCTGACGTAAATGAGCGGCCGCTCTGCTTCATGTAGGCCGCGCGCCAGCGCCTCCAGGTCGTCGTCCGACGGGTACCCCGCCCTTACGTCTCTGTCTGCGCCGTCGACAAGCCGGGTTGTCACCTCTTCGGTGCCAAGCATCCGATCGTAGACGGCAAGGTGCACCGGCCCCATCGGCGGCGTGGTAGCGACCAGAATTGCGCGTTCTATCGCCGACGGCAGCCCCTCCGGCTCGATGACCGTCCAGTTGGCCTTCGTGAACGGCGCCGATATTAACGTGGGTCCGGCGTTGTGGCTTATGTCCAGCGCGACGCGGTCTGCAAAGCTGCCGGTATCTCCATGAAACGTCAGCACCACCATGGGCAGGCCGCCGTTCCATACGTTGATCAACTGCCCCAGGCACTGGGCGAGGCCGGAGCCAAGGTGGACGGAAATTACTGACGGCTCTCCCCATGCCTGGGAATATCCGCCAGCCATGGCCGTGACGGAACCTTCGTGCAACGCCAGGATGCCGTGGACCCTGTCATTCGCGTAAAGGGCGTCGAAAAACAGTGCTTCGCGGGAACCGGAGTTGTAGAAGAGGTGCTTGATTCCTGAGCGGGCAAGCTGCTCGACGATGATCTGCGACGGGTTACCGGTAAAGGTTTCGACGGCCATTTGGCGATGTTCCTCCGCCCGGTGGTGCAGGTTGATTCACCGGACGCACGACTGGTTATGTAATTCGCAGTCTGACGACCGCGAAAGTTTATACGGGCCAACCAATACGCGGGCGGCGCACATCGCCTCTATATCCCTTGGCAGGCATCGTGCCCAGGTTGCTTCGGATGACGATACGCGGCTATTCGGCGCGTTCGGCAGACAGCCCGGGGTATTCGCGGACCGCGGTCTCGTAGGAGTCCGGTGTATTGATGTCGAGACGCACGACCCGGCTGTCGAACTCGACTTGGTTCATCCGGTCTGCGTGGCGCCTCACGACCTCCCGAATTCCCTGGTTGGCTTCCGTTATGTCCAGCAGTTCCTGCCTAAGTCCGGCGTCGAAAACCAGTGGGTGCCCTCCTCTGCCCTGGAACCGCGGCGACGTGACCCTGGCGCCCGCATCGAGGTGGCTCTCGACTACCCGCTTTATCACCCAAGCCGGGCGCGGCTGATCCACGGCCAGTATGACGATCGCTGCGGCTGTCACGCTGACCGCCCTGACCCCGGCACGGACCGATGTAGTCTTGCCCGATCTGAATTCCGGATTTGGAACGACGCGGACACCGGACGCCTCCAGGAAGAGCCGCGCCACGGCGTCACCTCCAGCTCCGCTTACCACGCACACCTCGTCTATGCCGCCGCTTAGCAACGACGTCACCTGGTACTGGACCAGGGTCGTCCCCTCCCAGGCCAAAAGTGGTTTGGGCCGTCCCATGCGGGTCGACTCACCGGCGGCCAACAGGACGGCCGCGACGCAGGGTCGCGCATCCGAATCGCCGGATGCGAAGGACGGACCGGTTTCGGGCACAGAACCCGGCGTGGGCAACCGCCCGCTCCTAGTCGCCTACCGCTGCAGGGACCCGCTGCTCTTTACCGGAACGGCGTTCAAGGTTTTGCTGAATCCGCTCCAAGTACCTGTCCTCGAGCTTCATCGAGCCGCCGTCGCCGCCAAGACGAAATGCCAGTATTTCGGCCATGATGCTGATCGCAATCTCTTCCGGCGTGCGGCCGCCGATGTCGAGGCCGATTGGAGCGTGGACCGCCTTGACCCTTTCGACGGGCCACCCGCGCTGGAGTAACTCTTCGTAAATCAGGATGGTCTTGCGACGGCTGCCCAGCAGACCTACGTAGCTTGCCGGAGTTTCCATGGCCGCGGCCAGCGCCGCGTCGTCGTAACGGTGCCCGCGGGTTGCAACCACGATGAAGGTGTTGGCGTTGATCGGCAGGCCGCGAATGGTCTCAGCGTACTCGCCCGACCTGACGATCTCCGCCTCCGGAAACCGTTCGACGTTGGCGAACTCTTCTCGGTCATCTACGACGTACAGGCGAAAGCCCACGCTCTTTGCAACCGTCGAAATGGCCTTGCTGACGTGGCCGCCACCCACCAGGACAAGGGTCGGGGGCGTGGTGAACGCCTCGATGAAGTACTCGACACCGTCGTCTGCCACGACGTAGTCGTTCTTGCCCATGGCCATCAGTTCCCGGGCGCGCCTGGCGGCCTGCCGGTCGAACTGATCGTCTCCCAACGTTCCGACGGTCTCACCATCCTCCCGCACAAGCATCTTGTCGCCCACACGGAACGACGATCCTTCGGGCGCGGCCATCATGTTGGCGATGGCAACCGGTTTCCCGCCTTCGTATGCCGCGACAACCTCTTCGGCAAAGTCAAGATAGTCCGCGGACCTTCGAATCGGATCAATCAGGAAGTACATGGTCCCGCCGCAGACAAGACCGTCCTGTGCCGCCAGGTCCTCGTTTAGTTGGTAGTCCCGCATCTCGGCGGCGCCGCCCCGCTTCATGAGTTCTTGCGCGGCAAACCAGATGTCGCCCTCGACGCAACCGCCACCAAGGGTACCGACACCGGACCCGTCAGACCTCACCAGCAGCTTGGCGCCCGGTTTCTGCGGCGTGGACCCCGAAGTGCGGACGACCGTTGCAACGGCGACGGTGCGCTCCTGCTTGAGTTCTTCGACTGCTGCCCGGAATACTGGTTCCATGGAGCGGTTGCCCCTTCCTGGTCAATTCGTGGGCCGAAAGGCCGGAGCGTCACGGCATCGGGCAACGCTGACGCGGCGTCAATCCCGATCCATTCCGTACTGAAATGAGAATAGCACAGCGACGCCAAACCTCAGTTGAGGCAGCAAATAGCAAACCGTCAGGCCGATGAATGGACCGGCGGGTCCGGGAGCCTTATATCAAGCGGTGCGGCTCCAACGCCTCGTAGTTCAACTCGATGCCCAGGCCCGGCCGGTCGGGCGCGTACACGTACCCGTCCTCGATGGTGAGCGTTTCCGTGTACATGTTCCCGTGCATCGGGTCGACGGAGTCGCGGTAGTACTCGAGGATCAACCCGTTCGAGATCGCCGTCACCAAGTGGATGTGTACCTCCTGGGCGCCGTGGGGCGCGATGTCGAGATCGTTGGCCTGCGCCAAGGCGGCAACCTTCATGAATTCCGTTACACCGCCCATGATAAGCGCGTCGGGCTGCAGGATGTCCACGGCGCGGTGGTTGATCATGTCCCGGAAGCCGTACCGCGTGTACTCGTTTTCGCCAGCCGCTACGGGTACGGAAGTCGACTGCGTTATCTCTCGTTGGCCGATGTAGTCATCCGGCTCCACCGGCTCCTCGAACCAGAAGAGGTCGTACTTTTCTGCCTTGCGGGCAAACTCGATCGCCTGGTAGTGGCGATAGGCGTTGTTGGCGTCGACCATCACCTTGACGTCGGGCCCGACGGTCTCGCGCACGACGCGCACCCGTTCGACATCGTCGTTTATCGGGACCGCGCCGATTTTCATCTTCACTGCGCGGGCGCCGAGTTCCATGTTTATTTCCATCTCCTCGGCGAGTTCCTTCAGCCCTTTCCCTTCCTCGTAGTAACCGCCCGCGATGTAGGTGTCGATCTTGTTCGAAAACCCGCCGAGCAGCTTGTACACCGGTAGCCCGGCGATCTTGCCCTTGAGGTCCCACAAAGCGATGTCGATGCCCGATATGACTCGGGTCGAGATCCCGCGTCTGCCCACCAGCTTTGGACGCCACATTTCGTACCAATGGCGTTCGTTGTCCAGCGGGTCGCGGCCGATGAGCACCTGTTTCAGGTGGTCGAGCATGGCCACACCGACGTCCGGCGCGTCCTGGATGGAGGCGCCAATGCCAAGGCCGGACACGCCTTCGTCGGTCTCAATGTGAATAACGTTCAGCCCACTGTGGGTGTATGTGTACAGGCCGTTGGTAATCGGCACTGCCCTCGGCCATCGGAAAACCTCGGACCGGACATCGGTAATCTTCAAGACGCTTGCTCCATCCTTGCGTCGCGGGCAGGTTCACAGGCCCGCGGTGGTTAAGATGAGAGAATACTACCGGCGTACTGGCGGCAATGAAATCGTCCGGCGCCCAACGTCGCGTGGCGGTTTGCTGGACGTCGGCCTTCGCGGCGAAGGAACGCTCCCAGGCAATAACCCCCGGCGAGCAAACAGCGCCGAGATCCGACTGACTTTCGGATCAGGAGTCTCACGGTACGTGAATTCGGACCCGATTCATTGCATACTGTAATCAGTTGCCTTGCGCGGGCCCGTAGCTCAGGGGTAAGAGCGGTCGGCTCATAACCGATTGGTCGCAGGTTCGAATCCTGCCGGGCCCACCAAAGTGTACGGTTGACAGAACAGTCTTCGAACTCTGGCTCGGGGGTCTGTAATACCCGGCACCGCAGCTCCCGCGGCCCACGCCGGTTCTGTACGTTGGTAAGCTCTCTAGCGTGAGGGCCCGGCGCCACCAGGAGGAGGTCCAGCCATGGTCGAGTGGCTTGGGATTGAGCACCTGTTCGAGCTTTCCACGGGAGATAAGGTCGCCGCCCTATTCACCCCCCTCATAATCTTCATCGCCCTCTCGATCGCGACGGTGCTCCTGCCCGGCAAGTGGGTCCCCGGATACGCCACCGACGAAAGAACCGGCGAGCCCCGCAGGTACCGGCTCAACGGCCTCCTCGTCTTCGTCATCGCCAATCTCATCTGGGGCTTCGAGGTCATCCCAGGTCTGGGGCGCGATTGGTTCTACCGCACTTCGCTCTACGCAGTCGCCGGCGGCACCGGCTTCGCAGTGCTCTTCACGGCCATCGCCGTCTACACCCAGCCGAAGACCAGGGACCGCAACCCCTTTGTCGACTTCTACGTGGGCCGCGTCCAGGAGATCCGCTTCTTCAACGACCGCCTCGACCTCAAGATGACCTTTTACGTTGTGGGCAGCACGATGCTCGGCATCAATGCCATGTCGGGCGCGGCCTGGCACTACGAGCAGTTCAGCCCCACCAACGAAGTCAACCCCGGCGTCTTCGTCTACGCCGCCATTTTCACCTTCTACGTGTTCGACGACCACATCTTCGAGCGCGTCCGGCTCTACACCTATGACCTCATCCACGAGCGGATGGGCTTCAAGATGTTCTGGGGCGACAACATCGCCTACGGCTGGCTCTACATCCTCCCCCTGTACGGCATGGCCGCCTACCCCGACCCCGGCTTCTCGACCGCCTGGACCTACGTCTGGATCATCGGCGCCTCCGCCCTGTTCCTTGTCGGATGGGGCATAGCCCGGGGCGCCAACATCCAGAAGTACACCTTCAAGCGCTGGCCTGAACGCAAGTTCCTCGGGATCATCGAGCCCCGCTACATCCAGGCCGGCGACCGCAAGATCCTGACCAGCGGTTTCTGGGGCGTCGCCCGCCACTTCAACTACATGGGCGAGTTCCTCTTCGCCGTGGCGGTGGGCCTCTCCTTCGGATATTTTGGCGTCGCCTGGTCGTGGGCCTACCTGGCCTTCGCCGTCTGGTTGTTCACCTCGCGCCAGCGGCAGGACGACGTGGCCTGCGCCGAGAAGTACGGCCAGGAGAAGTGGGCCGAGTACCAGGAGAAGGTGCCGTACCGCATCATCCCCGGCATCTATTGATGCTGGCGGAGCCTGCGCCTGCGTTCGGGGCTAGTCCGTTTCCGCGCACGTCAGCAGGGGCTGGAGGTCGCCGACGACGAGGCGCGAGCGATGCTCGCCGAGCGTCGGGTGTTGCTGGACCGCGCGTAGACTGTCGCTGCCTTCGCCAAGGAGATGAGCGAGTTCCGGCAAACGAGCGCGACCACCGAGACGCGGGCGTTCGTGCGCTACTTCGTGAAGAAGATCATGGTCATCCCCGGCGCCGCTTCTATTCGCAACACGGCGCCTTTGCCGGACGACAGTCTTTTGGCCGGCCGGGCCAGCAAGATGTTAACCCTTGAAACCTCGGTCCTGTCTACTGTCCACGTCGGTCCACGATCACTCCTCGCACTGCTATGTCTAAGGTCAGGCGTCCAGACGAAAATTTGAGCCTCTGCCTGGAACTACTACGCGCAAGCCGGGTCGTCGGCAGACCAGCGGTTGTAAGCGGGATCGTTTTCGCGGGCTAATCGCTCACGGGCCTGCCTCCAATCCTCTGCCCACGCTTCGGCGTTGTGAAGCTCCGACTCCGGGTGTTCCCTGCTACGCGCAACGAACCCGGGGAATGCCGCTCTGCCTGTGTGTTGGCCAACGGGGTTGTATCGCAGGTCCAGGCTCCACCTGATCCGGTTGCTGTTGTTCGGCAGCGAACCGTGACAGGTCAGCCGGTGCATAAATAGCGCGCTCCCTCGTCGCATCGGCACTGGAATTGCGTCTCGGATTCGGAAGAGTTCATCCGGTATTTGCAGTCCGGACGGGGAGGTCGCCGTCCCTCCCGGGCAATGCTGGAACAGCCCTTCGGCGTGGCTTCGCGGCACCAGGTGGAGGCAACCGGCTTCCTCGTCAGCATCCCAGACGGGAATCCAGACCGTCAGTATGTCGGTATCGTCCGCCTCCTCAGTCACGACTCCCCCGTCCTGGTGCCACGGCGTCGCGCCCAACTGGACTCCGCCTGTCTCAGGATTCACTGGGGTGAGCGCCTCGGGCGGCTTGAGACGTACGTGTTGCGTCGGGTTCGAGTAGATCTCAGGCCCGATGATCGACTCCACCGCGTCCAACAATGGCGAGGCGGTCAGGACGTCGAACACCGCCGGCCCATGCCACATCGGGGTGTTGTACATGACGTTCCTTTGAGGCAAAGAAAAGTCGAAGTACTGGGCGTGCACCTTGCCGCTTTCCTGGTAGATCCTGGTCAGGCGCTCTCCGAACTCCATCCCATCGTACGTCGATGCGATCGCACCTTCTTCGAGTAACTCACAGGCAAGGTTATCCAGTACTTTTCCGTATTCCGCCTCAAGCGGATCGAGAACCTCGTCAGGGTCGATCACGTCTTCGACCACCACGTAACCTTCCCGCTGAAAATGGTTCAGTTGTTCATCATTGAGCCGTGTCATGCAACTACGTCCTCAGTCAAAAATCCGTGATGTCGGGTCAGCATAGACCACGTTCGAAATCCTAGTAATACAACTCGGCCGATGTCAACGACATGTACTTGCCCGCTGCGTTGGCCCCAGCCAAACGAATAGTCGCCTCGGCTGCCTGGATGCGGAGCCGGGACCGGTGAGCCCCTCGCCTAATACGCCATAGGCGATGGCGTACACATCCCAATTGGGCGAACCAACGAAAAACCCGAATGAGAACATCGTAATGACGGAATACAATTGAGAAGGTGTTGCTGAGAAGATGTCGCATCCGAAGAGAAGGACGTTATGAAGATGGATGAACGGCTCGGTTCGCAGTCCGGCGAGCCCATCGCAATCGTGGGCATGGCGTGCAGGTTCCCGGGTGCGCCCGATGTAGACGCCTTCTGGCGCCTGCTTGAACGGGGTGAAAACGCGATTACCGAAGGCGTTCCCGGCTCAGGCGTCGGACGAATAGGTGAGTTTTACTCGGAGTCGGATATTCAAAACGACGCCTCGCGGTTCGGGGCGTTCATCGATGGGATCGACCAATTTGATGCGGAGTTCTTCCGCATTTCGCCTGTCGAGGCTCAATTGCTGGATCCTCAGCAGCGGCTGATGTTGGAAACGAGCTGGCAGGCCCTTGAGGACGCCGGTATTGACCCGGAGCGGCTGAAGGGTAGCCGCTCCGGGGTCTACATCGGCATCAGCAACATGGATTACCGCTTCATAAACATGGAATCCAGCCAGACCTCCGAGCCCGCCGCCAACCTCTACACGGTGAGCGGGACCTCCCTTAACACCGCCGCCGGTCGGGTCGCCTTCGCCCTCGGACTTGAGGGTCCTGCAATGGCGGTGGACACCGCCTGTTCGTCCTCGCTGGTTGCGATCCACCAGTCCGTTTCGGCCCTGCAGCGGGGCGAGGCGAATCTGATCCTGGCCGGTGGGGTACAGGTAATTCTCTCCGGCCGGCTGACGGAGTTCCGCGCCAACGCCCGAATGTTATCGCCGGATGGCCAATGCAAGGCGTTCGACGCTTCAGCCAACGGTTTTGTTCGAGGCGAGGGCTGCGGCTTAGTGGTATTGAAGAGGCTCAGCGACGCGGAGGCTGACGGCGACCGAATCTGGAGCGTGATCCTTGGCTCCGCGCTCAACCAGGACGGGACCAGCACCGGACTCACGGTACCCAATGAACGGGCCCAGGCCGGCGTGATCGCCGACGCATTGGATCGCGCCGGTGTCGCTCCGTCTGAAGTGGACTACCTGGAAGCCCACGGCACGGGCACGGAGGTAGGCGACCCTATCGAACTGAATGCCGCCGCGGCAGTGTACGGCGAAGGCAGGAATCCTGACCGCCCCCTGTTGGTCGGCTCCGTAAAAACGAATATCGGACACCTCGAGCCAACGGCCGGAGTCGCCGGTCTGATGAAGACTGTACTGTCGATTCAGAACCGGCAGATTCCCAAGCACCTGCACTTCCGGGACCCGAACCCGCGCCTGGACTGGGACCGGCTGCCGGTAAAAATAGCCTCGGAACTGACCGAGTGGCCAGCCAGACCGGATCGTCCTCCGCGGGCGGGCATAAGCGCCTACGGGTGGTCGGGTACGAACGCCCACGTCATCGTCGAAGGTTACGGAGAGCCTGCCAACGGCTCCAACGCCGGTCGGGTTCCGTCGCGTCCCGTGGGCATCGCCCGAGCCGTTTCAGCCCCCCTGCAGGATTCGCCCAGCCGGGGAGAGTCGAATGGAGTCTGCATAGGAAGGCCTGCGAGGCTTCTACCTCTCTCGGCCAAGTCGAACGAAGCGCTGCAAGAGTTGTCGGGCCACTACCTTTCCTGGTTGGATGGGGGAACCGGAGAGTTCTCCCAAAACGGGTCTGTTGCGGGCCCGGACCTGGCAGACATGGCCTGGACCGCAGGCGAAGGACGCAGCCACTTCGATTTCCGGGCCGGCGTGGTGTTCCGGGACATCGGTTCCCTGCGCGCCAACCTTGCTGAACTGGCGGCGTCGGATGATCCGCCGGAGATTCGCAAGGCATCGAAGGTGGCCTTTGCGTACACCGGCCAGGGCGTCCAGTGGCTGGGTATGGGAGAAGCCTTGTACCAGTCCGAACCGGTGGCCCGCGCCGTGTTGGACCGTTGCGACCAGTTGATGCGTGAGGAGCGGGGAGCATCCCTGCTGGACGTGATGTTCGGCCGGCCCGAAGCGGCTGGCGATCTGGACGAACCGGCTTGGACACAACCGGCCGTATATGCCTTGGAATGTGCCCTTACCGCCCTATGGGCCAGCGTCGGAATCCGGCCGGACGTGGTGGTAGGCCACAGCCTTGGTGAAATCGCTGCGGCGCACACGGCAGGCGTGTTCTCCCTCGAAGACGGTCTACGGTTTGCCTGCACCCGTGGCGAATTGTTGGGATCTCTGCCGAGGGCCGGCGCCATGGCTGCGGTTTTCGCCCCGGCGAGCCGCGTATCTGAGGCAGTCGACGAATGGAATGAAGCCCACGCCGGCGCAGACATTTGTGTAGCCGTCGACAACGGTATGCACCAGGTGGTCAGTGGTCCCAAAGAGGAAGTCCACGCCTTTTCGGAGCATCTGGAGGCGTCCGCCGTAAACGTGACCCGCTTGCGGCCCAGCCCCGCCTACCACAGCCCGCTGGTAGAACCGGCTCTGGACGATTTGGAATCGTTTTTCTCTCACATCACGATCAACCCCCCTGCCCTATCCCTGATCAGCAACATGACCGGCGGCGTCATGGGACCCGACGAAGCCCAGGATGGCCCCTACTGGCGACGCCACGCGCGTGAACCCGTGGCATTCCGCGATTGCGTGGCGACCCTGGCCGAATTGGGAGTGGACGCGGTAGTCGAGCTTGGCCCCCATCGCGTACTCGGCCCGCTTGTGTCCATGAACTGGCCGGAGGACGCAGGAAACGCCCAGCCCCCCGTCGTACTGCAAAGCCTTTTGCGCCCCTCCTTCGATGGGTCAGAACCCGAACGGGCCGACGCCTTCGTACAGGCAGTGGCGGGCGCCTACGAAGCGGGCCTGCCCGTCTCCTTTGCCGGCCTGTTCGCCGGGGAGACCCGGCGACGGGTTGGTTTGCCGGGCTACCCGTTCCAGAGACGGCGGCACTGGGTAAAGCTGTCCGGGCGACGCCATCGCGCCGACGCCCATCCCCTGCTGGGTGTCCGGCACGAGTCACCGCGCGGTGAGATGATGTTCGAAACGGAGATGTCTCCTTTCGACCCGGACTGGCTTGACGATCATCGGGTTTACGGCCGGGTTGTCATGCCCGGCGCAGTCTACGGCGCCATGGCAGCCTCGGTGTCCCTGGCCGACGGGACTGGTCCGGCGGTCGTCGAAGACTTGCAGTTGCACAACCCGCTGGTCTTCCCTGAGCAGGACGAAGAGAGCGAGTCTGACCCCCCAACACGACGGATGCAGTTAGTGCTGGATCCCTCCGAAAACAACCGACCACGCCATTTCGAAGTTTTCAGCAAAGGGGAGACTGAAGAGGCCTGGACCCTCCATGCGGAGGGAAGTTTGGCATCGAACGCGGCTAGATCGGGCAGTCAACAAGAGACTGACCTGGAAGCCTTGAAGGCAGGATTGCAACGGCAAGACCTGCGCGCCTACTACCAGGCCAAGGCGTCGACCGGTATCGACTTTGGCCCGCGTTTGCTTTCCCTGGAAGCCCTGTGGGGACGCTCCGGCGAGGCGGTCGGCGATGTCGTCCTGCAGGACACCGGGGAAGGAATCGGGTCGTGGGTACACCCGTTGCTATTGGACGGCTGTTTCCAGGTACTTTCGGCGGCACGAGACCTGGCCGGCATGGGGTCAGGCGCAACCTACTTGCCTTTCGCCTGGGAGCGCCTGTCAGTGAACGGCCCGCTACCTGAGCGGTTGGTGTGCCATGCCCGAATGAGGGAAGTCGGTGGGGCAGCAGGCTCTGAACCCGCATCTTCTGAACAGCCGGAAACCCTGACCGGTGACCTGTGGTTCTACGATTCAGAGGGAACTGCGCTTGGCGAATTGTCGGGGTTCATCGTAAAACGGGCGACGCGTGCTGCACTCCTATCCGCATCAGCGGGGTTGCAGGACATGCTCTACGAGACAGTCTGGCGGGAAAGCCCACTGCTAGACCGGTTGCAACCCGCCGACGCTCTTGCCGCACCGTCCACTGTCGCCACAGCCACCGGCACGTTTGGCGATTACCTTGCCCGCGAGGGAGTATCCCCGGAAGAGAGATCTGCTCTACTGGACGACCTCGAGCGGTTGTCTCGCGCCTACGCGCTCGCAGCCATGGACCGGCTTGGCTGGGAGCGCCGACCGGGAGCGACTGTAGACCCTGAGTCACTGCGAGAACAGTTGAAGGTCCTCCCCGAACATTCAATATTGCTGGAGAGAATTCTGCGCCTGATGGCCGACGCGGGAATCCTGGACAGGGTCGGCGGAAATTACCTGGTCAAGATAGGCTCTGGAGACCCCCTGCCCGACAACACGCTGGCCGACCCCGATGCATTCAACGACCAGTTGACCGTGCAGCACCCCCACGGCTCCGTAGAGCTAGGGCTGTTGCGCAGAAGCGGAGGCGCGCTGGCCCCGGTGCTCCAGGGAGATACAGACCCCCTGTCCATCCTGTTCCCAAGGGAGGGGCCCGGCATTGCGGACTACTACTTCACCGCCCCAGCGTCTCGGGCTACAAACCAGTTGCTGGGTGATGCCGTGGCTTCGGCCGTGGCCAACTGGCCGGAAGACCGGCCGTTGCGAATTCTGGAGGTGGGCGCCGGCACCGGGTCTGGTACTTCCGTAGTTTTGCCTGAACTGCAGCCCGGTAACTTCACTTACATGTTCACCGATATTTCGGCAGGGTTTTTCGCTGAAGCCGAGAACAGGTTTGGCGATTCGGAAGCCCCGCTGGAATACCGTGCCCTGGACATCGAGCGAAACCCCTGTGACCAGGGCTTTGATCTGCATGCCTATGACCTGGTTATCGCCGTCAATGTGCTGCATGCCACCCGAAACCTTGGAGAGACGCTGGCCAACTGCCGTGAGTTGATGGCGCCTTCGGGAAAGCTGATCGCGGTGGAAAACTTGCGGGGCCGGGGCTGGCAGGACATGGTGTTCGGGCAACTGGACGGCTGGTGGAGGTTCTCGGACGAATATCGCCCAGATCACGCACTCGCGTCGCCGCAGGTATGGCGGCGAGCCCTGGCCGATACCGGATTCGTGGAGTCGGCCGTCCTGGGAGGGGAGGCAGGGACAGACGAGAGGCCGATGGGGTCCGGAGTCGTCCTGGCCGAAGGGCCGCCTGAAGTCACGTGGCCGGCAGGGGCATGGGTGGTGGCCGGCGGCGGGGACAACGTTCCTGGAGAACTGGCGTCAGCCTTGGCGGACAAAAACCAGGCCGTAGTGCTGGCCGTCGCCGCAGCAGAAACCGGTAGAACTGCTGCCCCGGCGGGAATTCAGTGCGTGACAGTGGACCCGGACGACAGAAATTCCTGGCTCGACTTGTTGAATGGGCTGCCGGAGGACCTCCCACTGCGGGGCGTGGTGCATTGCTTCGCCACGGGAGGGCACGGAGTACAGGCTACTACGCAGGAAATGGCGGAAGATGTCCGAACGGCCGGGCAGTCCGCCTTGACCCTTGCCCAGGCTTTGCAGGATGCAGACGTTTCGCTGGACAGTGGGTTTTGGTTGGTCACGGAAGGAGCGCAGGCACTGGAGCGGGACTACTTGCGCGAGAGTGCCGGCAATTTGGCCGGAGCCTCCCTGTGGGGACTGGGGAGGGTTGTGGCGCGGGAAGCAGCACATCTTTGTCCGCGGATGCTGGACCTGGACCCCGCGGATAAAACCCAGACAGATCACCTGGTCAATGAGCTGATGTTCCCCGACCCGGAAACTCAGGTAGCTTACCGGGACGGTCACCGCCTGGCAGCGCGCCTGGTCCGGAGTGGGTCGGCGAGAACAAGACTGGATTTGCCGGAAGAGCAAACCTGGCGCCTCATGCCCGATGCAGAGGGAGCGTTGGAAGGACTGCACGCCGAACCAACGCAGCAACCGGACCTGCAGCCCGGGCAGGTGCGAGTGGAAGTGGAAGCAGCAGGCGTGAACTTCCTGGACGTGCTGCTCAGCCTCGGTGTCGTTGAATCGGCAGACCCTCGTCTGGGCGAAGAATTCTGCGGGCGGGTAGTGGAGGCGGCCCCGGACGTAACCGAGTTCGCCGCAGGCGACCGGGTGATCGGACTGGCCTTCGGCACATTTGGTCCAGAGGTCGTAACGCAGGCCGACCTGGTCGCGCCTGCCCCGGAGGGGATGTCGTCGGCAGCGCTGGCGACCATACCTTCGGCCTTCGTAAGCGCCGGGCTGAGTTTCGAAGAGGCTGACTTGAAACCCGGTGACCGCGTACTCATCCACACCGCCTCAGGCGGCGTGGGACTGGCTGCGGTCCAGTTGGCGCAGGCGGCAGGCCTCGAGGTATTCGCAACCGCAAGCGCCCCCAAGCGGCCATATCTCCGGTCATTGGGCATCGAGCACGTCTTCGATAGTCGAACAACCGGGTTCGGGCGGGAAATCCTGGAGGCCACCGGCGGCGTTGGCGTGAACATGGTGTTGAACAGCCTCACCGGTCCCGGGTTCATCGAGGACAGTCTGTCCTGCCTGGCTGACGGAGGCAGTTTCGTAGAGATGGGCAGGCGGGACATCTGGAACGCCGAGGAGATGGCAGCAGCGCGCCCCGATGTTTTCTATTACGTGCTGGAGTTGGATTGGCTAAAGAAAAATGACCCCGCCAGACCGGGATCCGTGCTGCGTGACGTGATGCAGATGATGACGTCAAGCGCATTGAAGCCGCTGGCACACACGCGATGGCCAATAGCCGAAGCCGGAGCCGCCATGGGGTTTATGCAATCGGCGAGGCACATCGGAAAGAACGTGCTCGTAATGCCGCCCGTCACCGGCGGTCAGTTGCGGCCTGATCGTACTTACCTGGTCACCGGAGGCATGGGGGGCATCGGCATCGAAGTGGCCAAGTGGCTCGCAGACCTCGGGGCCGGCGTGATAGTCCTGAATGGGCGCAGACCCCCGGACGATGAGGCCGAACAGGCCATAGAAGCCCTCAGGCAGCGCGGCGCCGACGTTCGGGTGGAGTTGGCCGACATGACCGACCCTGAAGCGGTTGATGCCATGTTGGCCCGCATTGATGCCGAAATGCCCGACATTGCCGGTGTCATCCACAGCGTGGGAGTGTTGTCAGACGCCGCGCTGGGCAACCAGACCTGGGAACGATTCGAACAGGTGTTGTGGCCCAAAATCCTGGGAGCGTGGCATCTGCACCGGGCCACCCTGGACCGCGATCTTGACCTGTTCGTCCTCTTCAGCAGCATTACCGGGGTTTTGGGTAACTCCGGTCAGGGCAACCACGCCGCGGCCAATACCTTCCTGGACCAACTTGCCGAGTACCGCAGATCTCTGGGACTTCCCGGCCAGGCGATAGCGTGGGGAGCCTGGTCAGGATTGGGTGAGGCCGAAGAACAGAGAGAAAGGATCGAACGGCAACTCGAATCATCGGGGACTGGCTGGATTAGTCCAAACCAGGGCCTCGACGCATTCGACCAGGTGGTCCGACGCGATCTGACCTCCTGCATGGTGGCGGCGGTGGATTGGCCGGTCTTCACCGAGAAATTTGAAGACGCCCCAAAATTCCTGGAAGACTTGATCACCAGCGGGTCGGAGTCTGAGGAGGACGACGCCGAGTCGTCCGGTCCGGTCGATCTGATGTCGGAGTTCAGGCAAAGCGCACCCGCGGACCGGCAAGGCGTGGTCGTTGCCTTCGTACAGCAGGAATTGCAGGCGGTGATGAGGATGCCGTCAGTACCTGCCCCGACGGTTGGTTTCTTCGAGTTGGGAATGGACTCATTGGTGGCGGTCGAGTTCCGCAACCGGTTGAACAGGTCCCTGGCGGGTGACTACGTAGTATCCAATACCGCTGTATTCGATTACCCGACAGTCGACGACCTCGCACGCCATCTGTCGGAGGAACTCAACCAGGTGGCAGGGGACGAATCGCCTGAAGCAATCCAGGACAGTCCTGCCCGGGCGACCGTCCCGCCGGTAAGCCGCGATCCCCAGGAGGACGCCATAGCCATTGTGGGAATGGCCTGCCGCTTCCCCGGCGCGCCGGACCTTTCGGCTTATTGGGACCTGTTGGAAGCCGGGAGATCCGCAATAACGGACGGTAGACAGGACCGGGGGACCTGGGATGGCCTGACCGGAGACCCGGCCGCCAAGGACGCGGCTTACCGCAGGGGCGGTTTTGTCGAAGGGCTTGACCAATTTGACGCCAGGTTCTTCCGTATTGCGCCGATTGAAGCTCGAATGATGGACCCCCAGCAGCGGATGTTGCTGGAGACTAGTTGGCAAGCCCTGGAAGATGCCGCGATCAACCCGGACAGGCTTAGAGGCAGTCGCACCGGGGTCTATGCCGGGGTAGGCAGCGCCGAATACAGGGACCTCATTGCAGCAGGGGGACAGGAAGACAGTTACCTGGGAACGGCTGCAAGCGTGGCAGTGGGTCGAGTTGCCTTCGCCCTTGGCCTCGAGGGACCGGCTATGCCGGTGGATCTGGCATGCGCGTCATCCCTGGCCGCAGTGCACCAGGCGGCCGAGGCGCTTCGCCGGAGTGAAGTGGACCTGGCCATTGCCGGCGGCGTCAACGCGACTTTGTCGCAGGGGTTCACGAGGTTCCACAAGGACATAGGCATGTTGTCCGCCTCCGGACATTGCAACGCCTTCGACGCCGCTGCCGACGGTTACATCCGGGGCGAAGGCTGTGGGGTAGTGGTCCTGAAACGGCTTGGCGATGCGGAAGCCGACGGCGACCGCATCTGGGGACTGATTAGAGGCTCAGCGGTCAACCAGAACGGCGCCAGCGCCGCGTTGACGGTGCCCAACGGCCCGGCCCAGGAACGGGTGATGGAGGCGGCCCGCACGCAGGCGGGCGTCAACCCGTCCGATGTCGACTACCTGGAGGCGCACGCGGTGGGCTCGCAGTTGGGAGACCCTATTGAGCTTAATGCTGTCGCATCGGTTTACGGCAGAGAGCGCGACAGTCAACGTCCACTTTTGATTGGAACGGTCAAGTCGAACATCGGACACGTTGAATGGGCGGCAGGAATAGCCGGTTTCATCAAGACCGTCCTCTCCATGAAAAAGGGAGTGATTCCCGAGAGTCTGCACTTCAAAACCCCGAACCCAAACGTCAACTGGGAACAAGTACCGGTGAAAGTGACGTCCGGTCGAACAGTCTGGCCGACCGTCTCAGGTCGAGCGCCACTGGCTGGTGTAAACGCGTTTGGTCTTTCCGGAGCAAACGCGCACGTACTGGTCGAAGGCTATGGACCACCTGAGGCTGAGGCCGAAATGAGTAACGGCGCCCGTTTACCAATTGGTAGTCCACTGGCAATTCCGGCTTCACTCGCGGAATCGGTTAACGATGATTCCAGGTCCGCGGAAGGAATGGCGGCTCGTGCCACCCGTCTGTTGCCGCTATCGGGCAAGTCAGAAGGCGCGCTTCGTGATCTCGCGGGTAGGTACTTGTCATGGCTAGGAGGAAATTCAGAGGAATTGCGTCTTGAAGGCGCTGCTGCCGACTCGGCCCTTGCAGACATGGCCTGGACAGCCGGAGAGGGACGGAGTCATTTCGAATTCCGGTCGGGCCTCGTGTTCCGTGATGCTGCCCATTTGCAAGCAAAACTGGAAGCCCTCGCTGAAGCCGTCAAACCCTCGCAGACGACGATTCAAACGGCCGCGAAAGTGGCTTTTCTCTACGGAGGCCAGGGCGGCCGGTGGAAGGAAACTGCAGAGACCCTGTACTTGGCGGAACCTGTGGTGCGCGAAGTATTGGATCGTTGCGATCGACTGTCACGCGACGAGATGGACTTTTCCCTGCTGGAGGCAATGTTCGGCCAACCCGACGACTCCGGGATTCCTGCCGACCTGGCCTGGCAGGCGCCGGCCGTCTATGCGTTCGAATGCGCGCTCACTGAACTTTGGGCAGGAGTGGGGGTACGGCCCACAGTGGTTTTGGGCCGCGGTACCGGTGAGATCGCGGCGGCACAGGCGGCCGGAGTCCTAACTCTGGAAGATGGGCTGCGGGTCGCGTTGCAAGTGGGCAGGCCCGAATCGTCACTACCGACGATAGACGCGTTGCCGCCGGCCCTCACGTGGGTCAGCAGCGCAACCGGGCGCGTATTGCAACCGGACGAAAAGCTGGACCAGGACCACTGGAGAAACCTAGCTCAGCCGACACAGCACTTCAGCCAGTGCATCCAGACGTTGTCTGAGTTGCACGTGGACGCGATCGTGGAGGTCGGAACCCAGGGTCTCCGTTCAGACGTAACGCCCCCTCGACCGGAGTCTCGCGAAAACGGGCGAAAACCGGTCTTGATTGAATCCACGTTTGGCAACGGCTACGGAGGTTTCGTGAAAGCCGTGGGGGCAGCATATGAAGCCGGACTGTCGATTTCTTTCAAGGGGTTATTCGCCGGTGAGACGCGGCGGCGAGTTTCGTTGCCTGCATATCCGTTCCAGCGAAAGCGGTTCTGGATCTAGGTACGAGCCCCAACGTGAAGGCGTCGGCCGGTTACTTACCTGCACAATCGTTTGCTATGCTAGTCTTCGTTTACCAAAGCCAATCATAATCGGAGGATTTGCGCACATGGCCTCGACCGAAGAAAGAGTCCGAAAGCTCGTTAGTGACAACCTGGAAGTAGACTTGCCGTCGGATCTGAACGTCTCCCTTGGTGACCTCGGTGTGTCATCCATGGACATCGTCTCATTCGGGAGAGTCGTAGCTAAAGATTTCGACATCTCATTCACTGCCGAGGACTGTGCCAACGTGAATACCGTTCAGGGTTTGGTAGAGCACATCGACGGTCAGGCTGCCTGACTCAGCCCTCCACCGGGCGCCCGACATACAGTGTCCGCAGACACCGCCGGGTGCTGGTGGAGCCCGTTCAGGACGGTTGGCAACGCCACCGTCATACATGTTGATCTGAACCGTCACGCCGCCCGTGAATCACAGGGCGTGGCGTGGTTGGACGACGAAGAAGTCTCCCGGTCGCGGCTTTTCAGGCATGCTGGCGCGCGGCGCCAGTTCGTGTTGTGCCGCGCCGCGCTGCGCGCCATACTCTGCGGCAAACTCGGCTGCAAAAACGACCGGCTCTCGTTCGGCCTAACCGGCCACGGCAAGCCTTTCGCCGTGGTCCGGGGGAGCAAGGCGCCGGTCAGTTTCAGTGTGAGTCACAGCGGCAAGCACGGGCTGATCGCTATTGCGCCGGGAGGGCGACTCGGCGTGGATGTCGAAGAGCCCGTCGCCCGTCGCGATTTGGACGGGCTGATTGCAACTCTGTTTGGGCCCGATGAACGTGCGGAACTGGATGCGTTAAGCGGAGAAAGTAAACTCCGCCTGTTTTTGGATTACTGGACAATCAAAGAGGCTCTGATCAAGGCGCTGGGTACCGGCCACAGAGTGGACGTGTCCAAGTTCCAGGTACCTGCAAAAATGCGGGATCGGGACCCGATCGGCATTTTCCGGTTCTCGCACTTACCAGACGTTCCCTGGCGAGTAGAGAATCTCGGCAATGAAGACTTCGCCGCTGCACTTGCCGTTGAAGTAAAACCTGTATGATCGTCTTCTGCATTAGATGAGTCGGCAGTCTCCTTCCCGCGTCGCAAGGAAGATCAGCAAATTCTCCATGTCTCTAGACCCCGCTTGGGAACTGCCCAAGCCTCTTTCCACGCATGACGTTCAGGTGGACGACGACACCGTCATCGTCCTGAGGCGCCACGGCAATCCGGACGGCCCGCGACTCGTCATGAGCCACGGAAACGGCCTTGCGATCGACCTCTATTACCCCTTCTGGTCCAGGTTGACCGGCGAATTCGACCTGATTGTCTACGACCAACGAAACCATGGCTGGAACGAACTGAGCATGCTCGAAAACCACAACGTCCCCACCCTGGTCGCCGATCATGACGCCGTTCTCGAAGCAATAGACGACAAATACGGCCTGAAGCCTCAAGTTGGGGTTTTCCACTCTGTATCCGCCCTGGTGTCGCTCCTGTCGCCTGTTCGGGGAGTTCACTACTCTGCCCTCGTACTGTTCGACCCCCCTCTTTGCAAGCCCGGAAGAAGCCACAAGGAGTTCGAGGCCGCGGCCGTTCGCGCCGCGGGGTTCGCTCGCAACAGGACCGAGAAATTCCGAAGCAGGGAGCAGTTTTCTGACTTTCTTCCGTTCCTGCCTCCCTTCCAACGCTTTGCGCCCGGCGTCTTTGAACTCATGGCCGGTACGACGCTTCGTGAGCGCAACGGCGAACAAGGCTACGAACTGCGTTGCCCCGCCGCGTACGAAGCTCAGATGATCGACTACGCCAGCGTCTTCGGAGTGGCGGTGAACTTCGACACGCTGACGTGCCCGGTGAAGGTAATCGGAGCCGATCCCACCCTGCCCTATTCGTATCTACCTACGCTGGATATGACTGACATCCTGAGCGTGAACTACGATTTTCTGCCCGAAGCGACTCACTTTCTCCAACTCGAGAGGCCGGAAGCGTGCGCGGAGGTTATGCGGGAGTTCCTCAACCGGATCGAGTTCGGTTGAGCGACCACTACCCGGACTGACGCCCGGGACCGACAGCGTCTCCGGGCCGCTTCGGCTGGGGTGAATAACGCCAGCGAATTTTTTGGGGATTCGTGGTCAATGGCAACCGGCCGGAAAAAGACGAAGTTGCGCCGCATAGCCATAGTTGGAGGCGGCATTTCCGGGTTGGGGGCGGCATGGGCTATGAACCGGCACCCGGACCGTTTTGACTTCCGCCTGTATGAGGCCCAGTCTCGAATCGGCGGGAACGCAGTAACGGCGGATATGCCGCAAGATGACGGCTCTTCAATCCCGTTCGACATTTCCGTCACCGCCTGCATCCCATCCGTATATCACCACATCCTCCTCCTGATGCAGCGGTACGGCATCGATCTGGTCGACACCAGGTTCAGCTACAGCGTGAAGTACCGCGGCCAGGTATACGCCCACGACTTCGACTCTGAGATCAGGGAACAGCTACAACCAGAGATCGCAAAGTTCCAGCGGATCTTGAAACGCCTGCACTGGTTCGGCGCTCTGAGCCGGTCCCGGTCAAAGTGCGTGAACGCCCTCAACCCGCTCAACTACGTGAGCATGGGCACCGTCCTGAACCTCGCAGGACTATCCGGGGATTTTCGCTACAAGGTGCTGAAGCCCATGTTCGTCAATTTCCTGATGGCGACCAATGTGTTCGACATGCCGGCCGCCCTTTTCGCCAGGTATCTCGAATTCTTCGACATTGAGACCGCCACGACGATGCACACCTGGGACAGGGGAACACGGAACATCTACGAACACTTGTCCGCCGACTTCAGGGACAAGATATACCTCAACCGTCCTGTACGAAAAGTGTATCGACGGCCTTTCGGGGTTGAGATCGAAGACGAAAATGGCGTTAAGGAAACCTATGACGACGTGATATTTGCGTGTAACGCAAATCAGACCTTGATGATCCTGGACAAGCCCACGTTATTGGAGCGATACACACTCTCCTCGGTCCGTTATGAAAGTGAACTACACAACCACACGCTTGTTCACTGGGACTCGTCAGTACTGCCGGATAACGAAGTGAGGCCGTTGGAAACGCGTAGCAATCACATAGAACAATACGGCGTGAGACCAGACAACTATGAAATCACCTACATCATGCACAACCAGCAGCCATGGGTCAGCCGGTCAGACAAGCCGTGCCTGGTAACTTACAACCCCATAAGTGAGATAGATCGCGGAAAAGTCGTCGGGAGGTGGTGGTTCCAACACATCGTGCATGACGTTCGCCATGTCGCACTGCTGATTCCTATGTTCCGGTTCATCCAGGGCAAGCGCCGGACCTGGCACTGCGGCGCTCACACGCTGGTCAACAGCCAGGAGACATGTTTCGTAAGCGGGCTCGCAGCAGCGAAGCAGATCGGCGCTGATTATCCGTTCGAAGACCCCGAGGCGAGGCGGTCCTTCAACTACTACGGGGGCATCATGTTTGGGTGGCGCTTCAAAAAGGCCAAGGGCTGAATACAGCGGCCCACCCTGCGGCCCGTGGTGAACCTCAGACCGCATCTTTGTATCGCGGAATACGTGCAGTCGTGCCGCCTTGCATCGCGAATGAACGAACACTCACACTCCCGTATACGCGGTGAAGCGGACGCGACGTTGACGCGCGACGACGGCGAACAGGCATACCCTGCGCGTTTCCCGAAATTCATCCACCCGTCAGTCAAAACTCCATAAGTTACAATTAATTCAGTTACGGCACGCGGGCTCGTTCCACGCATTGAGACCGATTGGCCAGGCGCGGAGAGATGGCACTTTCAACACTTCCAACAACCGATGCGCCAGATGAGTCAACCCATCAGCTGAGCCTGCCAGAAGAACTCATCCTTTCGCTCCTCAACGAGGAGAGCGGCTACTTCCACCAGGTGCCTGGCTGGAATTTGAACTGCGCCGTCATCGGCGCCGTCCTTGCGGAACTCTCGCTTAGGTCGCACATAGACACGGACATGGAGGCCCTTTTCCTCCTGAACCGGACGGAAACGGGTGATCCAGCACTGGATCCTATCCTCGCCGAAATCACGAGCGGTCCTGCTCGGCGTAACGCCCAATTCTGGATCGAAAAGCTTGCCCCCCATGCTGAGTCGATCATTGATTTGACTTTGCAGCGGTTAGTAGACCTTAACGTTCTGGAATATCACGACGGCGATTTCTACACGCTGGCACGCGGCGCCGGGCAGTTGGGACCGCCAGACGGCTCCCAACCGGGCGCCGGCGCAGAGTTTGTCAAGACGCGGATCAGCAGGGCCATTTTCGAGAACGAGATCCCTCACCCTCGCGACGTAATCATCATCTGCCTGATCAACACATGCGATGTGTTTCGGTTTATGTTCCAACTGGACGAAGAATCTGAGGAACGCATCGAGTTCATTTGCAAGATGGACCTGATCGGCCGGTCGATCGCCGCCGCTGTCGCCGAAAACCTCGCCGGTCCGTTGCTTCGACATTCGGCATTGTCTAAAGAAATTCCGGCTGTCTCCCTGCGCAAGTTGGCGCTCCATCCACATATACGCAGCGGCAACGTTCCCGCGCTGTTCGCGGACCTCGCGCATGAGTACGGACCGGTGTTCCAGGTCCGTCCACCTTTTGCCAAGCCCATGATCATCCTGGCCGGGTTGGAGACCAATCGCTGGGTGCACCGGCGAGGGCGCATGTACCTGAGAACCAGGGACTATTTTGCTGACTTCGAAGCTGTCTACGGTGCGTCGGGGGTTTTGCCATCCCTGGACGGCGCCGATCACTTCCGCCTCCGTAAGTCTCTGGGACCGGCCTACTCGCGGGGGCGGCTCGAAGGGCAATTGGACCAACTCTACGCCCAATTCCGCGGACATGTCGCCGACTGGAAGGTTGGCGACAACTTAAATGCGACCAGCATGTGCAGGCAGATTGTCAATGCTCAGCTTTCGCCGCTCTTCATCAGCGTGGATTCTCAGGACATCTTCGAAGACCTGACGAAGTACAAGGAACGGGCGCTCAGCACGCACGTATTGAAGATCCTGCCCAAATTCATGCTCAAGACCCCGGGCATGAGACGCCGCGCGAAGTCGATCGATACATTGCTTGAACGCGTCCAGAACGTCCACACGTCCGCCCAACGTTCCGAAACAAGTCGTGACCTGGCGGACGACTTGCTGAGCCTGCACGCGAGCGATCCGCAATTCGTTCCCGAGTCGAATTTGCGATTCGCGCTTTCGGCCGCGCTGATCGCCAGCGTGTACCTCGGCGACGCCCTCAGCTTCGCGGTGTACGCGATGGCGGCGCAGCCTGAGATCTACCGCAAGATCCAGGATGAAGCTGACGCCCTGTTCGACAACGGAGATCCGGCCGGCAATGACTTCAAACCTGCCAATATTGACGTCACGCACCGCTTTCTCATAGAGACCTTGCGGATGTACCCGATCGTCCCGATGTCCGTCCGGAACGTGATGAATTCTTGCGTGGTTGAGGGCTACGAAATACCCGTCGGATCGCGGATCTTCATCGCCCAATCCGCTTCACATTACATGGACGATATCTTCCCTGACCCCCACACGTTTGATATCGACCGCTATCTGCCGCCGCGCAATGAGCACCTCAGCCCGGGATATGCGCCGTACGGGCTTGGCACCCACATGTGCCTCGGCTCCCGGTGGATGCAACTGCAAATGGCCATCAACGTACTCATGCTCGCCCACTATTTCAATGTCGAAGTCAGCCCTTCAAACTACAAGCTCAAGATCAATCCAATACCGTCCATGAAACCGAGCAAGAAGCTGAGGTTCCGCATCGCGGAGCGGAGACGGAATTAGTGTGCTGAGGGCAGCCCGTCAGGCCGGGCAATAAGCAGACTGCCTAATGGGGCTTGCGGGCCAGGAAACAATATAACGGCGTGAAGACCCCGGCCCTGCCGCCCGCAACATAGGCGTTGGCGGTACGGTCCAGCAATCTGACAACGTCTGCGGAGCCATTAGGGAACACCCCCAGTTTTTCGGCCAGCCTGGTCGCGCCAATGATCGCCTTGCGGCCCAGCGGAATCCTGCGAAGTGCGTTGCCCAGCGTTCCGTGCCTGGTCTCCATGGGCTGGTACCACGGCGTGGTCGGGCCGTTCTCCCCTATCGCCCGGTCAATCCCCTCGATCACCTCAAATCCCACCGATTCGAGCGCCCGGTTCACCTCGCCCGTTGTCGCAATGTCCTTGAGGGCGATGCCTTGCATCAGATCACGCTTGATGACGCGGTGCCGGTTATCGTCGGGATCGAACTTGTCCGTCATGCACATTTCCTGACCCCAGAAGAGGGCTCCCGGTTTCAGCACGCGGTAGATTTCGGCAAACGCTGCCATCTTGTCCGGTGCATGGCAAGTCGATTCGATCGCGTAACCCCTGTCGAACGTGTCGTCCGTGACGGCGTCCATGTCCGTGAAGCTGCACGCGAGGTAATCGATCATGTGGTCGAGCCCCGCTTCGGCATTCAACGATTTCGCCTTTTCCAGCTGGACTTCACTGTTGTTTACCCCGACGACCCTGACACCGGACTCTCGGGCCACACGACGCATCGGGCCACCGATCCCGCATCCGACGTCCACTACTGTCATGCCCTTCCGCAACTCCAGCTTGCCGATCATCAGCCGCTGATGCCGAATCTTGGATTCTGCCAGGGTCTCCCCGGGCGATAACGGCGCAAAGTGCAGGGACTCGCCCCAACCGAACACCATGAAATCGCTGCAGAGGTCGTAATACTCCTTGACGGTTTCGGTGTGGTCATAGCCTCTCGCACCACCATCTTCCGCGGACGCTCTCTCTATCCAACCGTCGTATCGTTGGACTCGACCGGAAACGTCCGACCCGCGGTATGCGGCCTTCAGGCCGTTGTACAGTTCACGAATTTGCATGAGCGCCCTTCAATTAGACAGAGGCAAGTGGTTTGTTCGCCCGAGCAATGCATAGATGAAACCGGACAGAATGCGGAAATCCGTCATCGCGGGCAAAGACATAGTTTGCTCCTCTTATGCCCGGTCTCACGTTTCGCGCCAGGATCGCCGACTTGCAGCGACTCTTGCTGTAGCCGATCGACGGAGTTGAGAATATTACTGTCGGCATCACCGGCGATAGCGCACCCAAGTACCGGTTCATCACGCCGTCCCGTTGGCGTCGCTACGGCCTGGACCATCCCCAATCCGGGGGTCAGGATAAAACTGCGTGCAATAGGCGCGGAAGGGCATGATCTCGCCATCGGAACGGCACAGACGCGGACGGGACTCGTAGCGCTTGCTGCGCCAGATAATCTCATCCTGCAGGACATCTGCCTTTTGCATGATTGAGATGAACTTGTTCATCACGGGCGCGCGTAGCCCGACTGGCAGAAACCCCAACCCTGCTACCCACCGTCTGGGTCCCCGTATCTCCTTGACCTGCGAGACCAGGTTCATGTCGATGAGTGTGCCATCGACGGGCGTCGCCAGGACCCATAGGCGCATGTCCATCCCGATGGACCGCTCCCTGATCTCTACGAACGAGTAGCCAAGGCCATGGATATGGGCGGTGGCTGCGACGTCAAAAGTGAGCGACGCAATTTTAGCGATCTTCTGCGTTCTTCTGAAATTGAAGCTGCTCAGGAGGTAGGCGCCGTCCACCGACACTTCACTATCCCGGTCCACGCTGTCGTAGCCGTGGACGTAGCGCAAATGGCCCACGTCCACCGAGTTTTCTGTCGTCTCCTGGGGATGTCCCGGAAAGCGGAGAGTTTTGATCTCGATGTCGCACCACCCCTCCTGGTCGGGAGGGTCTTCCGGCAGGTCCCACTGCGGCTCCCTGCCGTCCATCCCCCACCAGGCAAAGATGAGACCGCCAATTTCCCGCGTCGGGAAAACCCTCAACCTCGCTGTCCTGGGCGGTTCGGAGTAAGGCGTGGCGACGCACTGGCCAACCGTGTCGAACTCGTAGCCGTGGAAGGGACAGACGAGCCGGCCCTGGCATACCTTGCCGCCCGCGTCCGGCCCCATGTCGGCGCCCAGGTGCGGGCAATAGGCCCCGGCCACGCAGACTTTTCCGCCATCGTCGATCCAGATGACGGTGTTTTCGCCCATCCAGGTCTTCTGCATGAGCTTGGCCTTCAACAAAGCCTTTCGGCTTTCGACGAAGAACCAGCCCTCTGGAAACGGGGATAACGTCTTTGCGTACGTAAATGTCCTACGTCCCGTGGACATTGATCAAGATTCCTTACTTGGGTCTGCAGGCAGCGACCGTGCCAGGCAACGCCCGCAAATCACGTGCCTCCCCAACGACTACGATTTCGCGGCGTCAGCGCCTGCAACACAGCCACTGGCTAACATTTTAACTACGGCTGCGCCCGGCGACCCTCGAAAGGGTCGACCACTTCTCGGTCGAATCGCGATTCTTCCGTAGTACAGTATGCCTCCGGCCTGACCAACTTCTGCATTGCCCGGTTGGCCGGGGTCAATCTGTGCCGGTCCACCGGTGTTCGTCCCGGGGCATGACGCCCACAACCTCTCCGGCGGGCTGACCAGGTTGTCATGATCGGCCCGCAAACTCTCATAGAAAGGAATCCGGCATGAATTCGTCGCGAAGACCCGTCGCCGTTGTGGTGGGAGCAACGTCGAAGTGGCAGTCAGACGGGCGTAACACGCACATGATCCACGGCAAGACGCTCGACGATAGCGAACTGCCCGTCGGGGTGCGTTGGGGCGTTGGAGGCGCCGTCGCCCTGAAGTTTGCGTCACAGGGCTTCTTCACGGTTCTAACCACCCGCAAGGCGTCAAACGCCTCCGCGCTGGCCGAGGGCATACGGCAACAGGGCGGCGAAAGCATGATCGTCGAGATGGACCTGGCGTCACGGGACTCCATATCAAATGCGTTCGCCGGGATACGGGAACAGGTCGGCGATCCGCACGCGCTGGTCTACAACGCCGGCTATCTGGAGGGGCGGGACCTCCCGCCGGAGAAGGAACTGCTGGAGCACATCCCGTACGAAATGTTTGAAACCGCGCACCACATCTCCAGCAGCGGACCGTTCCTGGTAGCCAAGGAAGTCTTGCCCGCGATGCGGGAGCGGGGAGAAGGCTCCTTCCTGATTTCGAACAACGCGTGGTCTTTGCGTGGCAAGAAGCGGTACACCGGCGAGTCGTTCTATTACCCGCGGGTGATGATGCGGACGTTGGCACAAGTGTTGACGGAGGAGTACTCCGAGCACGGCGTGCACGTTGCAAATGTGGTTATAGACGGCACCATCGATTCACCGGGGACACGAGCCCTCCCGCGATTCCAGGAGCGCCCCGAGTTGCTCATTAATCCCGCCCAAATAGCCGAAGCCTTCTACTATCTCCACACGCAGGACAAGTCCTGCTGGACGCACGAAATCCAGTTGACCCCATATTCCACGAAACCCAGTGTCTAGCTTTCGACGTTCTTTAGCGGCACCGCCCCTTTTGGTTGTCCTGCGGCCAGCCATGGAACGTGATGTGACTGACGTAGAATGCCGTGACCCCGGACGAATTCTGAGATCGTCCCAGGGTCATCGAACATGAACGAGTCAATTCGTTACGAGGCCGAAGAGGCGTGCCCGCCCATGGTGGCCCTGGGAGTCGGACTCCAGGGCGCAATATTCGGGCTCGCGCCACTCGTGCTCATCGTGGCGATTACCGCCCGGGCCGGAGGTCAAGACGAAAGTTACCTGTCGTGGGCGGTGTTCGCGGCGCTCATCATCGCCGGGTGCCTGACAGCGCTCCAGGCCAGCCGGATCTGGCGACTTGGAGCCGGGCACATCCTCATCATGGGGGCCACGCCCAATTTCGTCGCGATCTCCGTTCTGGCGTTGACGGCTGGGGGCCCTGCTTTGCTGTCGAGCCTCATAGTCGTGTCCTCGTTGGCGTATCTCGCGCTCGCATTATGGCTCCCGCTTCTGCGCCGAATCATCACCCCAGTTGTTTCCGGCACGGTGTTGATGCTGATCGCCGTTTCAGTCCTGCCGGTTGCGCTGGACAGAGTCCAGGAGACTGCCGAAGGCGCGCCCGCCGCCGCCGGCCCGGTTGTCGCTGCAGTAACGCTGGCGATGATCGTTGGTCTTGCGATGCGTGTCTCCGGGGCCTGGCGGCTCTGGTCGCCGATCATCGGGATTGGAGTCGGCTGCGTAGTGGCGGCGTTGTTCGGAGCGTATGAGATTCAACGGGTGATCGATGCGCCCTGGTTCGGGACGTCCGGAGCCGGGTTTGCCGGATTCGACCTTACGCCCGACGCAAGTTTCTGGGCGCTCCTGCCGGTGTTCGTAGTTGTGATGCTTGTGGGAGGCATCAAGAACATCGGGGACAGCGTCGCGATCCAGCAGGCCTCGAGGCGCGCACCGAGGGTCACCGACTTTCGCCTGGTACAGAGTTCGCTCAAGACGAATTGGCTGGGCATACTGACGTCCGGCATTGCAGGGACTCCACCTACAACCGTCTATTCCTCGTCCAGCGTGTCCCTCGCCAACCTGACCGGAGTCGCAGCGCGTAACGTCGGGTACGTCATCGGCGGCGTATTCATCCTGCTGGCGTTGTTCCCGAAACTGCCGGCGGTATTGTTGACCATACCCGCCCCCGTCATGGGAGCGTACATACTGATGGCGATCGGCCTGATCTTCGTTGAAGGCATACGGACGGTCGTCCAGGCCGGACTGGACGCCCAGAAGGTAATGGTGGTCGCTATTGCGTTCTCGTTGGGCGCAGGCATCGAGAATCAGACCATTTTTGCCGACCTTGTGGGAGGTACGTGGGGCGGACTGCTCGACAACGGCATGCTGGTTGGCGCCCTGGCCGCCATACTGATGACCGTCTTCCTGGACCTGACGAACCCCCGCAAAGGAGGTCGCCTGCAGGTCAAGCTGGACGCGACCGCGCTACCCCAGATCGACAAATTCGTCCGTGATCATGCGGCCAGGCTCGGCTGGAACCCGGCAGCCACCGAGCGGCTCAGTTCGGCCGCGGAGGAGACGCTCTTGACGCTGGTCCAGGCGGGAGAGGACCGCCCCGGCGATGATGCGCCAAGCCTGATAGTCGTCACACGGCCCGACGCGGGACAGGTCGAGATGGAGTTCCTGGCCGTCTTTGACGAAGAAAACCTAGAGGACCGGCTGGCGTACTTGAGCGAAGAGACGGAGGGGGTGGAGGAGGGCGAAATTTCCCTCCGCCTGCTGCGGCACCACGCATCGTCCGTCCAACACCAGAAGTATTACGGCCTGGACATCGTCACCGTGCAGGTCAAGGGCTCGCGTTAACCCGGCTCAACGTCAAGGCGGGTTCAAGCAACCGGACCCCACTCGAGGATGTCTCGAACCCGGGGCCGGTCTACCAATACCCTTACGACACTGCCCATAAAAGTAGTCGCGTCGGTGAATTCTCTTTCCATTTCCTGATGTCTGGTACCAGAATGCCGATCACAATGAATTGACCCGACTGTTTACTTTGGTATGCTTTCGTTTTGATACTGCAAATCTTTATTGAAGGACTTGCCCACATGGCATCGAACGCAGACCGAATCCGACAGCTCGTAGCTGACAACCTTGAAGTGGATGGCCAGCCGGTTAAACTGCCCCCGGACATGGATGTCCCACTGACTGACCTTGGCGTTTCATCCATGGATGTCGTCTCATTCGCGAAAGTCGTCTCTAAAGAGTTCGACGTGACGTTCGCTCCCGAAGACTGCGTGAACTTGAAGACCCTCAAGGCCCTGCTCGAACACCTCGATTCCCAGGCTGCCTGATCCCCTCCGCTCAGCAGCGCCCGTCCGACTCCGCCCACACGAGCAGGCGGAGTCGTTTCATGTGATCACGCGCTGCAGCACACTTTCACGACAAACTCATTTTGGGCGTGACCTGCTGGGGTGCAGGCAGGCGCGCGACTCTGACGTGAGCAACGCTGTGGTGCCCCGAGCCATTTGAACGACGGGCTAAACGACGCCCTCTGCGCGCAGGGCGTGCAATGCCCTCTCGAAGCCGTCGATAGTGTCGTCGATGTCCTGTTCTTCGTGGGCTGCGGACACAATGAAGCCTATGCCGCCCATCATGTCTATCCCCTCGTTGAGCATGGCGAGTTTCAGAGGCCCTGACTGTGCCGCGGTCCGCTCGGCCAATACCGAGTGGGGCACAGTGCTGTTTTCGCCCGGGCCCTCGCTTTCCGCTCCGAGGACGACGTGAATTATTGAAGCGATGCCGTGGACGTGCCCGGTCACCTCGGTCCGCCCCAGCGCGTCACGCATGCCTGCCTTCAGCCGTTCGGCCATTGCGTCGGCGCGTTCGTTGACCGGTTCGTTCGCCACCATCTCCAGGCAGGCAATCCCGGCGGTAGCGGACAACGGATTCGCAATGAATGTCCCAGGATGCGACATGTAGTTGGAATGATTGCCGGGCGCCAACAGGTCCATGATCTCGGACTTGCCCGCCACCGCTCCGCCGGGCAAACCGCCCGCCACGATCTTCGCCATAGTGGTCAGGTCAGGCATGATGCCAAATCTGCCCTGGGCCCCTCCCCTTGACAGCCGGAAAGCCGTGATTACCTCGTCCATGATCATCACTACGCCGCGGCTGGCGGTGATTTCCCGGACGCTTTCGAGGAATGTGGGGTTGTCGACCGGGAACTGGCCCCAGTGTGCGCCCGTAGGTTCCATGATCACGGCGGCAATGTCCGGGTCTTCGTCCAGCGCCCGCGCCAGTTCGTCAATGTCCGGCTCGACGACAACAACGGTTGAAAGGGCTTCTCTAGGGATTCCCACCTGCGTGTTTATGCCCGAGTCCGACGAAACGTAGTCGTGCCAGCCATGGAAGTGCTCACGGAATTTCACTATCTTGTTCTTCCCGGTAAAGGCGCGGGAAAGGCGGATCGCCAGGAGAGTGGATTCCGTACCCGAAGACGTAAACCGGACTTTTTCGGCAGAAGGGATCAGGCCGCTGACGAGTTCAGCCCACTGTAGTTCCTGCGGGGTTGCCGCTCCCATGTGGGTACCCTTCGCCAGGCGTTCGCCAAGGGCCTCGTTGATCCTGGGATGTGAATGCCCCAGGATGAGAGCGCCGTAACCCATCATGAAGTCCACGATCTCGTTTCCGTCCACGTCCCACTTGCGGCCGCCCTCAGCGTGTTCGACATAGACGGGATGCGGGCGCAGCGGGCGCGACAGGTGCGCTCCGTTGGGGATTACCGAGTAACCCCTTTCGCTCAGCTGTCCAGACGTTCGGAATTTTTCCGCATACCGCTCGACTATCGTTGACATCTTCTTGCCCTCCCGATTGGTCCAGGCGCCAGCATCAAATTGGCGACGGGACTTGGCCACCGGTTATTCGAATGTGCGGCCGGGTTTGGACCTGGGCCCGAAGCCCTGGTTCGCCCCGGAGTCCCGCCAACTTTAACAGGGGCTGGCCAATCATCGATATCCGCGTGAGTTCAGTCGGACTACACTGAAGTCGCCTTGGAATATCCATGCCGGTTCGCAACCCACCGGATTGAGGGAGACGCATATGCGAGGCAAGTTGACGGTCGCCGCGATAATGCCGGACGGCAGGATCGGGTTGGTTGAGGAGGACATTCCCGAGACGACTGACGGTTGCGTACTGCTCGAGGTCAAGAGCTCTCTCGTAAGCCCGGGCACGGAAGTGTCGGGATGGCGCGGCCTCGCAAGGAATTACTCCACCGGCGGGTCCGGTGGCCGCCCGACGCCTTTCGGCTACTCGAACGCGGGAGTCGTGGTGGAGACCGGCGCGGGGGTGAAGGGGTTGAGGTCGGGCGACCGGGTTGCGGCCATCGGAGGTGGTTACGCCAGGCACGCCACCCACGCCCTCGTGCCGCAGAACCTGTGCGTGGCCTTGCCGGACGGCGTTACCTTCGACCAGGGCGCCTACGCGATGCTCGCAACGACGGCTGTACACGCCCTGCGGCGCGGCGATCCCGGCTTCGGCGAGTTCTCCTGCGTCGTCGGGCTTGGTCTGCTGGGCCAACTGACGGCCAGGATGTACCAACTCGCCGGAAATTTCGTCATCGGCTGGGATACGATCCCGCAGCGTAGACGCATAGCTGCCGAATGGGGAATCGACGCCGTGGTTGACCCCGGCCGTGAGGACGAAGCGGATGCGACCCTGGCCTTCACAAGAGGCGGCGGCCTGGACTCGGCCGTCGTGGCATTCGGGGGTGACGCGACCGGTGCGGTGGCCCAGTTGACCCGGTGCATGAAGGTCGCGCCGGACGGCCACCAGATGGGCCAGATCACGGTGGTCGGCGGCGCGAAGATAGACCTGCCCGCTACTCTTTGGAACGTGGATATTCGGCGGGCGTCGAGGACCGGCCCCGGCTACCATGACGAGGCTTGGGAGCGCGGCAAAGATTACCCCCCGGTATTCACGCGCTGGACCACGCAGACCAACCTGGAACTGTGCATGAGGCTCATCGGCGAAGGTAAGTTGGATGTCGACTGCCTCACCACACACCGGGTCCCGCTGGAAAGTGCCGAAGAAGAGATTGCCGCCGTCATCGACGACCCCGACGAAATACTGGGCCTGGTCTTCCAGATGAACCGTTGACTTCTGGGCCACCCAACGACCCTGCAATCACGAACCTATGGAAACGAACGCATGAACCAAGGACCACTGAAACTGTGCATGTTGTCCGGCTCATTCGAGTACGACTCCGAGAGCTCGCTGGCCTTATTCCGCGACTACATCGAGAGGGAGTGCCTGGTGAGCGCGGAACTCGTCGTCTACCGTTCCGAAGACGACCGTCAATCCCTGTCCGTCATCGAAGATACCGATGTCCTGCTGGTGTTCACCCGTCGGTTGAATGTCGACGGCGAGGAGTTGGAACGGTTCATGGCCTACTGCCGCGCGGGAAGGCCCATCGTGGGAGTGAGGACCGCAAGCCACGCGTTCCAGAACTGGCTCGATTTCGACCGTGAAGTGCTGGGCGGTAACTACAACATGCACTGGGACCACGGTCCAATCGCCCACGTCAGGTTCGAGCCAGCCGCGGAAGGCCACCCAATCGTGGAAGGCGTTTCCGAGTTCAGTTCCGCGGGTGGTCTCTACCGCAACACGGGTATCTCGGCCGATGCCACGCTGCTCATGAGCGCCAGCACGGACGATCACGATGAGCCCGTTACCTGGACCCGTACACACGCAGGCGGCCGTGTCTTCTACACGTCGTTGGGCCACCAGGCGGAGTTCCTGGACACCAATTTCCTCCGCATGCTGGCGAACGCTGTCATGTGGTGTGGGGGAAGGATTTAGAGAGGCGGGAGGTTGTAGCCGCGCAGCGCACCAGGGCCGTTCGCGAACGGCCCCTACGGGGGTGTTTGGTGAACGGGCGGTGTGTGATTGTGTGGATGGGGCTGAAGGGGGTAGCCGCGCCCGTCCTGCGCCCCACCGTGGTCCCCGATCGGAGTCGGGGAAGACGGGTTGGGAGAATGCCGGATGTGGGTAAGGTTCGGCAGGTTGGTGGGGTAGCCGCGCCCACCTGGGTCCCCGATCGGAGTCGGGGAAGACGGGGTACGGGGGTCAGGGAAGACGATGGAGGGTGATGGTGAGATAGCCACGCACAGCCCCAGGGCCGTTCGCGAACGGTCCCTACGGGGGAGTTGTTGGCCGGCGTGGGTGTATGGCTGTGGCAAGTTGGTGGGGGTAGCCGCGTCGCCAATCTGCCCCGGCGGGTGCCCACAAGAGGCACACCTACAGGGGAAGATTAGGCCAGCGTTGGGGTGTGAATGTGTGACAGGTTGGAGGGGATAGCCGCGCCCCCCGGGGTCCCCGATCGGAGTCGGGGAAGACGAGGTGTGGGGGTCCGGCACGACCCGAGAGGGATGTGTGATGGACTGGATGGGGGGATGAATTCAGGCGCCTCTTGAACGTTCCTTATTCTGATTGGAGCCGAAAATACCGAAATTCCATTCCACCGCCACCCGTATACGCCCCATTTGAATTAGCCTGTGCACCCTGACCAGGACCTGACGAAGTGTTCGGCGATAATGGCTGCCTATCTGGGGAGGAAATGAGATGCTTGCAGATCTTTCAGGCAGGACGGCGCTCGTTACTGGCGGAGGCCAGGGAATTGGTCGAGGCATCGTCCTCAAGCTGGCCGAACAGGGTGCGGACATCGCCATCGCGGACATCAACGATGAGGGCGCAGTCGCGGTCGCGGATGAGGTCAAGGCGTTCGACCGCCAGGGCATGGCCGTCCACATGGACGTGACCGACAGCGCCTCAGTGGACCAGTGCGTCGAGGACGTGATCGCCGGGTTCGGGCATCTCGACATCCTCGTTAATAACGCCGGCGTAGGCCGGTTGCCGGGCAATTCGGGGTCAGGCCTCGATGACGATTGGGAAGCGAACTGGAACGCTGTGATGGACATAAACGTGCAGGGCATCATGCGCTGCACGAAGGCCGTCCTGGGTCACTTCATGGAGAGGAAATACGGGAAGATCATCAACACGGCGTCCGGGGCGGGTCGAGGGCCGATATGGTGGGGGCCGCCAAAGGGCCTGGCAGGGATGGGTAATCCATACGGGCCGTCGAAAGCAGCGGTCATCAACTACACCCAGTACGTGGCGGCCAGCGTCGCTGAGCACAACATCAACGTGAACGCCATTTGCCCCGGTCAGGTCTGGACCGCCTTCCACGAACCGTCCATCACGGCGATGAAAAGTCAGGACAAGTCGCTCTCCGAAAAGGACTCCCACGAACTATTCGCAGAGAATGCCCTGGACCTCGTTCCTCTTGGGAGGGAACAGACCCCTGAGGAGATAGGCAACCTCGTAGCGTTTCTCGTATCGGACGACGCCAGTTCCATCACGGGCCAATCGATCCACATAGACGGCGGCCAGAGGATGATCTGACGGCCGATCAATCGACCGACTCCCGGGTTGCACCGGCCATCAAAGGTATATGCGCATGAAGATCAAAGACCTGACCCTCACCATGTTCAAGTGGGAGGACATCCCCAGGCAACTCCCCAAGCGGCACACGGGTCAGACGGGCACTGCCAGCCAGATCGCGCTCGTCACCATCACCACCGACCAAGGGATCCAGGGCCACGGGTTCCTCGGTACTTCCGGGCACAGCGCCGAGATGGACGCCGGTACCCTCATCCGCTACCTGAAGCCGGTTGTCATGGAACAAAACCCGCTCGACCGGGAACGGCTGCACGAGGTGATGTCCGACCTGTACCGCAATACGTCTATGCGGGCCATCGGCGCTGTCGACGTCGCCCTTTGGGACATCGCCGGCAAGGCCGCCGGCCTTCCCATTTACCAGTTGCTTGGCTCCTACCGTGACTCCATTCCGGCATACGCCAGTTCGCCGCGCCTCGGCTCGGTGGAAGAGTACGTGGAAGAAGCGACGGGGATTCAGGCAGCCGGGTGGGCGGCGTACAAGATCCATCCACCGGCCGTAGACATCGAAGAGGACATAGAGATATGCCGGGCCGTGCGGGAAGCCGTCGGAGATGAATACCGCCTAATGTTGGACTCGATCTGGGCTTACGCCTACCCGCAGGCGCTGAGGGTCGGCAAGGCGATACAGGACCTCGACTACTACTGGTACGAAGACCCCCTGGCCGGGGACGACATCTACAACTACATAAAACTAAAGTCCAGCCTCGATATTCCCATAATGGCCACCGAGCACTCGCCGGGCGGGTTCACGGCGTATGGTCCGTGGCTGATGTCGCAGGCGACCGACTACTTGCGCGGCGACGTGGCGGTGAAGGGCGGCATCACTCCGGTGATGAAGACCGCGCATTTGGCGGAAGCCTTCCACATGAACTACGAGATTCACCACGGCGGCAACTCCCTGAACAACGTGGCGAACCTCCACGCCACCATGGCCATCAAGAACACCGAGTTCTTCGAAGTCATTCTGCCCGCGGGCGCACAAAAATACGGCCTGGTGGAGGACATCGAGCCTGATGAAAACGGCATGGTCCATGCGATCAACGGACCCGGCCTGGGCGCGCAGATTGACTTCGGCCTGATCGAATACAACAAAGTGGCGGTGCTGACCTGATCTCACGCATCCCGCCTGACTTATAAAGGGGCGAACAAAGGTGGAAAAACCCAAACCTCCCTGCATCGCCGTGATGCGGGACGTGATGATCCCGATGCGTGACGGCGTGCGCCTCGCAGCAGATGTCCACCTGCCCGCGGCGGACGACGGCGGCCCGGCCGGTGGCCCCTTCCCCGCCCTCCTGATACGCACGTCCTGGGACAAGTCGAACGAGGAATGGGACGAGGTGCGGGACTATTACCCGCGCCGGGGGTATGCGCTCGTCATCCAGGACCTGCGCTCACGGTTCAAGTCAGAGGGCGACGGGCGCTACTACCACACGGCGAACCCGTGGGAAGGCGAAGACGGCTACGACACGGTCGAGTGGACCGCCGCGCAACCGTGGTGCAGCGGTCCGGTCGGCACGCTCGGCAGTTCGCACCGCGGCATCGTCCAGACCGTGATGGCGTTACACCGGCCTCCCCACCTCGGCGCGCAGTGGGTCGAGCAGGCGCCCACCAACATCTACGCGCACGAGGCGCGCGAGGGCGGCGCGATGGCCCTCCACATGGCGGCCGCGATCCACAACCACGCGCTCGACGCACAGGAGTTGCGGGACAACCCCGAGGGCGTGCGGCGGGTGATCGAGACGTTTCGCAACATGGGCGAGTGGCTCGCCAGCACGCCGTGGAAGCGCGGCGAGACCGGACTGGCCGAAGCCCCCTGCCTGGAAGAGACTCTCTTCAATTACTACCAGCGCGGCGAATACGACGAGTGGTGGGCCAACGAAAACAACGACCAGGAACCCTACCTTGACCGCCACGCCGACCTGCCCGTGGCCATATCAGGCGGTTGGTGGGACCCGTTCTCCGATGCTTCGACCAGGCTCTTCGCCGAGTTGAAACGGCGAAACGAGAATCCGGTCCGCCTGGTGATGGGGCCGTGGGCGCACGGCGGGATGCGCAGCGACGCCTCGCACGAAGGAGACGCCGACTATGGCGCCGACGCACCTTGGGGGATGGCGGAGTTCAACCGCGTTCGGGGTCGCTGGTACGACCGCTGGCTGAAGGGGGAGGACAACGGTGTCGAAGACGAACCGCCGGTGCTGATCTTCGTGATGGGAGGCGGCGACGGGACGAAGAATGCCGATGGCCGCCTGAACCACGGCGGCGTATGGCGGGCCGAGCCGGACTGGCCGATCGCGAGGACCCGGCAGTTACAGCTTTACTTGAGCCGGGACGGCGCGCTCACGAAAGTGTCTCCGGATACGAACGAACCGCCACTCACCTACACCTATGACCCCGAAAACCCGGTCCCGTCGTTGGGCGGCAACATGGCGTCCTTCAGCGCGCTGCCGAAGCCGGAGGACGGCGGCCCTGTATTCGACGAGATCCCGCCGTTCGGCGAACGCGCCGCGGCCGTGTTGCCGCACGTGATTTCAACCGTGCCGACGGGGCCGATGCACCAGCGGGAACGGCCGGACCTGGTCGGCTGTCGCCCGCCGTGGCCGTTGCTCGCCGACAGGCCGGAAGTCCTGGCGTTCGAGACGCCGCCCCTCGAGGAGGACGTAGAGGTGACCGGGCCGATCACGGTCCGCCTGTGGGTCTCGTCGTCGGCCCCCGATACCGATTTCACGGCCAAGCTGCTTGACATATACCCGCCCAACGCCGACTACCCAGACGGGTATCACCTGAACCTGGTGGACTCCATCCTGCGCTGTCGCTACAGGGAGTCGTGGACCGGACCGGTCATGATGGAACCAGGCGAGGTCTACCCGATAACCCTTGCCCTGCCCCCGACATGCAACCTGTTCAAGGCCGGCCACCGCATTCGCCTGGACATCTCCAGCAGCAATTTCCCCCGCTTCGACGTGAACCCCAACACCGGCGAGGCCATGGGCCGCCACACTCGTCTCCAGATCGCTCAAAACTCGGTCTTCGTCGATCAGCGACACCCGTCCCACGTCATTTTGCCGGTCATTCCTCCGGCCTGATCCGCGCCCGGAGAATTTTGCGTAACTTCAGTGTGTCTCACTACAACACCCCGCCCCTCTTACCCAGACCCTTCGCTTCGCTCGAGGGTGACGTGAGTGGGTGCTTAGCGTGACGTGTGAGAGTGCTCAGGGTGACGTGAAGTGAAGGATCACTGTACGCGGAGACAGTTCCGCAAAGGTCTCTGGGGGAGAGGGGGTTTTGCAAGGGTCTCACCCGGGAGAGGGCATTCCTGGGAATACCCGGCCGACCGGGTCCGACCTTCCTGTGCTGTTTCCCTGTTTCATCACCATTGATATGGACAGGGTGTTCTACCATGGAAGGCCACATCCGACGCCACGATGAGCCCACAGGGCGGGGAATCCAAGACGGCCCCCGACCAGGCATTGGAGAAGAACATGCAGATCGATTTGGCCAATCACTCAGAGTTGATGATCAGGCAGAGGGTCGAGCGACTGGAGGCGTTCACCGGTTTCGAGACGGCAAATCGATACACGGTCATGACGCCCGAGGGCGAGGAGTTGTTCTACGCCCAGGAAGAGTCGGGCACGATTGGCCGCCTATTCCTGAAGAGCCACCGGCCCCTGACACTCCGCATCACCGACCGCAGCGGAAACGACGTGCTGGTCTCCAACAGGAGTTTCTTCTGGTTCTTCTCACACCTGCACGTCAAGGATGCGGAAGGGCGACACCTGGGTTCCCTCAGGCGACGGTTCTCTTTCCCGACGCGCAAGGTCACAGTCGAAGGGCCCAGCGGACAACCGATTGCGGAGATACGCGGACCGCTACTGAAACCCAAGACCTTCATGGTCTACCGTCAGGAACGGGAGATCGGCCGGGTCACGAAGCAGTGGAGCGGCCTGATGAAGGAGGCGTTCACGGACGCTGACACCTTCAAGCTCGAGTTAAACAGCCCAGGACTGGACAGGGACCTGGCTCCAATGATGCTGGCGGCGGCTTTCGCGATCGACCTGGACTTCTTCGAGTCCGGCTAACGGACGCCTGAAGAGGGCAACAGGTAAGACTGGCCAGAGGGTGTTTCAATAATCCCTTCGCCGGTGACCGGGAGAGGGTTAGAGCCTGCCCCGTACTTGATGCGGGAGTGAGGCCATAGCGTGAAATCGTAGGTCCTTCATTTGATACAACGATTCCGGTTGCCCGGCGTTTCGCCCTCACCTTAATCCTCTCCCCCAGGAGAGGAAGTGGTTTAGCCGAGTGACTTTTGAAGCAGGCTCTTCCTGGGTATCCCCGGCTGGTACTGGTCGGGCGCGTCGAACGCCGGTGGTCAGACCAGGGTGAGCACGTTGGCGGGATTGTCCACCGTGATTGCCCGGATCTCGTCCTCGGAAAACCCTTTTCGCCGCATCACGGGGACTATGTTCTCCAGGATGTGGCCGTAGCCGTGTCCGCCGTATTGCACGAGCCGGTGCTTCACGGCGATGTCCTGCCCGATTACGACCCTGTCCACATAGCCGGCGTCGGCGATGTGCCTGATGAATTCCAGTCTTTGTGCGTCGCTGGGCATGTCGAAATCGGCGAGTGGGTAGTACGACCCTTCATTTCCGAACAGGTCCCACTCGAGGTAGCAGCCTGATGCTGCGATGCTTCGTAGCAGGTCGAAGTCAAACACAGTCCTGTCCAGGTGCCCCATGATCACGCGGGATATGTCCGCGCCGCCGTCCGACAGGATTTCCAGTATTTGAGCGGGCGCGTCAGGATGGCGCCCCGGGTGGATCAGTATGGCCGCGCCGGTCTCCTTCTGCGCGATGGCTGACGCGAGCAGGGACTTTCGTTCGTTGGCCGTCAGCGGCCACGTGCATCCCACCTCGCCGATGATTCCGGCCTTGACGCCGGTGTCGCCGGCGCCGTCCGTGAAGTCGGCGACAATCTCGTGGGCCAGGTTCTCCACGCTCCGCTCATCCATACCGTCGGGATGGACCACGTCCACGTAGAAGCCCGCGCCCATCACGATATGCACCCCTGATTCACGGGAAATTCGGGCCAGGGCGTCGGGATTCCGCCCGAAACAGGACGTGGTCGTCTCCACGATTCCGCCGCCGCCGGCATCCCGGTAGAACTTGAGTTCGCTGACGGTGGTTTCGGGGTCCATCAGGGTCAAATTAGGGCGGTTGCTGTAGTAGTTGCGCCTTATCCATCCCAGGTTCTCCAGCGATATCGGGGCATCTTCGAGTTCTGCAGACGGCACGTCCCTGGCAGGCCGAAACATGAACGAGAAGTCGATGTAGAGGTGCTCGTGGGTCGTTGTTGGGCCGAGCTCCGACGGCGGGATCGGTCCCAGGACGGTCTGTATGAGACCCCGATTTTGTGTTGCTGGCATCGAGCCGTTCCTCGTAGTAGGGTGGGCCGCAAGCGTAGCACGAAGAATTCAGGCGACAGTCATGGCCTCGACCGTTCGCCGTTCATGTTTAGACGCTGTCCGGAAGGCCCGAATCTGTATCCGCCGCTTAGGCGTCGCGGAATGCGAACCGACCCGATAAGCAAGAGATCCAAACGTTGAAATTCGCTGCATTTACCACGGTCGCAGCCTCGGCCGGAGAAGCCACCGACGCCGTCGGTCTGCTGGACAACCTCAGGCGTCAAACGGTCCTTGCCGAGGAACTGGGCTTCGAGGCCATGTGGCTTGGGGAGCACCACTTCGGGCCCTACGGAGCCGGTGACATTCCGAACCCGATCCTGCTCGGGGCGGACCTGGCGGCCCGGACATCCCGGATTCGCATCGGGCAGATGGCGAACATCGCTCCGTGGTGGCATCCGATACGGCTTGCCGAGGATCTGGCGATCCTGGACAACATGACCGGGGGTCGCGTGGACGTCGGCTTCGGCAGAGGGGTCTGGCCTTATGAGGGGCCGCAGTTCCATGCGAATGCGGACCCGCGAAAGGACAAGGAGAACCGGGAACTGTTCCGGGAGACGGTGGAGATCGTGCGGGAGATATGGACCAACGAGTACTTTTCGTACCGCGGGACCAACTACACCTTCCCGGCGGACGACACCGTTTTTTCGCATCCCCTGTACCCGTCGAATCCCGCATGGCAGGACGGGGACCGGGTGACGAAGCTGCGCGTTACTCCCAGGCCGTTCCAGAAGCCACACCCTCCGATGTGGATGACCGTCTCCACAGACCGTTCCGTGACGACCGCGGCTGAAATGGGACTGAAGGCGTGCTACTGGCAGCCCCCGGCCCTCAGGATCAGGCGCCGCATGGAACTCTACGCACGGGTCAGGACCGAATTGGAGGGAAGGCCGTTCGCCGTGGGGGAAGAACAGGCGGTCATGCGCTCGACGTACGTCTCGTCTTCGATGGAACAGGCGCGGCGCGAGGCGGAAGAGGCCATCATGTCTGCCTTCATCTTCAACGACCCATTCCGCGGCAGACAGGTCTTCACCAACCCTGACGAGGCATTGGCCCCCGACGTCAAGCTGGACTGGGATTTCCTGGAGCCGCGCACGCTGTTGGTGGGTTCCCCGGAGAACGTGGTTGAGAAGGTCCAGGAGTTGCAGGAGGTCTGCAACCTCAACTACCTGTTAGTCGATTTCTCGCACATGGGCCTGTCGTTGAGCCAGTCGCTGACGAACCTTGAGACCTTTGCAACTAAGGTAATGCCAAGATTTGCAGGCGATGGCTGAAGTAGGGAGGGCGCGTTCACGGGCCTTGCACGATCTCTCGCGATAGAGTTCATTGGCGTCTCCACTATCCACAGTCAGCGCCATGTCCAAGGAACCGAAGTGACTGATCAAACCAGCCTGAAAGACGAACTTAAGGCCCAGTGGGAGGCGATGGCGGAGGACTGGATAAAACAGGCCCAGGATTCCGAGTCGTCGCACCGCGAAGCCATGCTTGATGGATGGATGCTCGATGCCGTGGGGAACGTGTCTGGCCGAAAGGTGATCGACCTCGGATGCGGCGAGGGTCGGTTCAGCCGGATGCTCGCCGAGAGAGGCGCGGTGGTGACCGGTGTGGACCTATGCCGGCCATTCATCGAGTTCGCCAGGGAGCATCGCGTCTCCGACGAGTCCTACCTGATCGGAGACATGGAGGACCTCCACGGGGTGTCCAGCGGCGAGTTCGATCTCGCTGTCTCATACGTGACCCTCGTCGACGTACCTGACATGGACAGCGCTGTGCGAGAGGCCTTTCGGGTCCTGCGCCGCGGCGGGCGATTCGTCGTCTGCAATCTTCACCCGATGGTATCGGCGAGTCCCGGCTGGATCAGGCAGGGAAACCGGCAGATGCACTATCCGGTCGATCGCTACTTCGACGAGGGAGAGCGTGATATCTCGCGACGGGAAGACATGCCTTGGACCAACTTCCACCGGACGTTGTCAACGCAGTTTCACACGTTTCTTGGCGCTGGCTTCACGGTCGAAGACATACGGGAGCCCACGCCGACTGCCGAGCAAGCCGCGCGGTACCCGATCGTCAGCGATAACCTCCGGGTACCGGAGTTCATCATCTTCATCCTTCGCAAACCCGAATAACCTCCAAGTGTCTGAAATGAGGAGACTTTGATGCCAATCGACGGCGAATTGTCCGGCAAAGTTGCCCTAATCACCGGCGCGAGCAGGGGAATCGGCAAGGCCATTGCCGTCGGCTACGCTGCCGCAGGCGCGAGCGTTTGCTGCGTTGCCAGGACTGAGTCCGTTCTGGCTCGCACGGCGGCCGAAATTCAACGAACCGGCGGCTCTGCGGTAGCCGTCCCAGCCGACGTCATGGACTACGATTCAGTCGTCCGCGCGTTCGAAGTTGCCGCCCGCGAGTTAGGCGGAGTCGACATCGTCGTCATCAACGCCGGGGGCAATTCTGACGATAGCGATGACATTGAAAGCGGCAGTCCGGACCAGTGGATAGGCACCATCGAGTTGAACCTGTCAGGCGCCTACTATACGGCGAAGGCGGCGATACCCCATCTGAAACAGCGAGGAGCCGGGAAGATCATCACGGTCGGATCAGGCCTTGGCCGTCGCGGCAGGCCGGGCATGTCGGCATACGCGTCGTCGAAGGCCGGACTCTCCATGCTCACACGTGTACTCGCGCTGGAACTGTGGCAGCACAAGATCAGCGTCAACGAGCTGATTCCGGGCCCTGTCCTCACTGATCTCGTCGCCCAATCGTATGCCCAGGACCCCAGGTCCGTCTTCCAGGACGACAGCGAGTGGGTCAAGACCCCCGAAGACGTCGTACCCCTCGCCCTGTACATGGCCACCCAGCCGGTAAAAGGCCCCACCGGCCAGACCTTCAGCCTGATGCGGCGGGATATGTGAGGGGGGATCGCTGATAGGAACACGACAATTCGGCTGCATCGTCCCAAGACGGCCAGCCCACGTCGTCCTGCCCGTGATACCCCGGCCTGGGGCAAGTGTCTGCATACCGGCACGGGTTGCCTGTAGGAAGCGCTTCAAGCGGCATCGCCCCCCAGTCAGGCCCTGATGGACTCGCGTATTTAGTGCCCTTAATGCAGTTGACTAAATTTAGCTCTGGGAGTAAATTTACATTATTGAATAAGCAGAGGTAAATATCGACATGGCCGACTTTTCAAACCCCTTTCGTCCAGGCGCCGGCCACAGGCCGCCCTATCTGGCTGGGCGGGGGGCGGAACGCGAAGAATTCGTCCGGCTGCTCCAGCAAAGTACGATTCTGGAAAACATGGTGCTAACCGGGCTTCGAGGAGTAGGTAAGACGGTGCTCCTCGACTCATTCAAGCCCTTGGCCACACAACACGGGTGGCTGTGGGTCGGGACCGACCTTTCGGAATCTACAAGCATCAGCGAGGACAGTTTGGCAATTCGACTCTTCACGGATCTGTCGCCTGTCACATCGGACGTGGTCGTGGCTACCGAGGAGGTACGCCACATCGGATTCGCTTCCGGCTCAGAGCGCGTCCAACACAGGCTCAGCTACGAGGCCCTCATAGATGCCTACGACCGCATACCGGGCCTATCGCTGGACAAGGTCAAAGGGGTACTGGAATCCGCATGGAGCGGTCTGTCGAAGTCGGGGCACATACGCGGCGTCATATTCGCGTACGACGAGGCGCAAAATCTCACAGATCAGGCGGCCAAAGAGCATTATCCGCTGTCCATGCTGCTCGACTGTTTCCAGTCTCTGCAAAGACAGGGTCTCCCCTTGATGCTCGTCTTGACCGGTCTTCCGACGTTGTTCCCCAAGCTCGTTGAGGCGAGGACCTACTCGGAGCGAATGTTCAGGGTTGTTTTTCTACAAAGCCTTGACCGACAGGAAAGTGAAGAGGCAATTCGCAAGCCTGTTCAAGACACTGCGTGTCCGGTACGCCTAAGCGACAGTTCAGTCGAAACGATCATCGCAATGTCGGGAGGCTATCCATACTTCATACAGTTCATATGCAGGGAGGTTTATGACGTTTTCATTCAAAGAATCGACAAGGGTGAACGTGCGTCAGTTCCCGCCGCGGAGATCGAACAGAAACTAGACACCGATTTCTTTTCCGGGCGATGGGCGCGCGCAACCGACCGCCAAAGGGAGTTGATGATAGTGATTTCCCGCCTCGACAGTAGCGACAGTGAGTTCACGGTCCAGGAAGTGGTCCAGGAATCCAGGCGAGTGCTGGACAAACCGTTCGGCAGCAGCCATGTCAGTCAAATGCTCGCGGCGCTCGCGTCACAGGGACTGGTGTACAAGAATCGACATGGCAAATACTCATTCGCAGTGCCGCTGCTGGGTCGATTCATAAGACGGCAGGCACAGTGACTATCGAATCTTCGTGAGCCCCCGTACCTGTCTGCTTCGGTCCGCTTTAAACCACTCGCTCAGTCGTACGCCCAGGACCCCAGGTCCGTCTTTCAGGACGACAGCGAGTGGGTCAAGACCCCTGAAGACTTCGTACCCCTCGCTCTGTATATGGCCACTCAGCCCGAGAAGGGCCCTACCGGCCAGACCTTCAGCCTGATGAGACGGGATATGTGAGGTGGATTCCAACCAGGACGGGCCTTACATCGGCGCCTGGCCGATTACCGCGTAGATTCGGTGAGGTACCTGCAGTATGTCGCCGGGGAATCGGTCAGCCAGCATGGTCGCGTGGGCGCGGTCGAACTTCTCCACCTCATCAGGAGTGAGAGACGCCCCTATGCCGGCGCTTGCCCGGATGCGGCCCCTCCAGGCGACTGTCGTATAGGGGATCTGGAGGTCGTACTCGAAGCTATTGACCTCCACGAATCCTCCCTGATTGACCTCGTCGATCCACACTGGGTGTCGTCCGGCGCCTCCGTAGAGTGTCCAACGTGGATTGGCGCTTCGTATGAGTTCCTCGGTTGCCTCTGGAACGCTGCCCGGCAATGGAAGCCAGTCCAGCGACGCAATTACGAGGTGTCCTCCCGGCGTCAGGACTCGCAAGGCCTCTTTGATGGCCGACGTCGAGTCGAACCACCACCAGCACTGCCCGGCGATCACCAGGTCAACGGACTGCGAAGGCAACCCGGTGGATTCGGCCGTTGTGTTTACGTAGTCCACGTAAACACCAGCTGCTTTGTCTAAATTCTGGGCCTCCCGCGTAATTGCTTCAGAGGGGTCGATTCCGATTACCTTGCTTGCGCCTCGGATCGCGAGTTCCCGGGCCACAGTCCCGGTACCCGTGCCAAAATCAACTGCCCGTGCGCCTTGGATGGCAACACCGTGTCGCTCCAGTTTGGTGAAGAAACTGTCTGGGAAGCCCGCCCGATACTGCGCGTAGTCGGCAGCCGTCTTGCCGAAGTCGACTCCTTCCATCTGACGGGCTCGCGGAGTGGGGTCGTAGTTACTAAGGTCCATCCGGCTTACTCGCAGCCGTGTATCGTCTAGGTTCGTTCACCAACTATGTTCGCGTCCGGCAAGGCAAACGCAACCAGGAATTCGAATTCGGTTCTCATCATGCTCCCATGCTAGACCCTTTCGACTTCCTGTTTACGGCCCTTGTGCTAGGCGTTGCTGCGTTCATCATCGGCGCCATCGGGTTCGGCTTCGGCCTGACGACCACGCCGTTTCTGCTTCTCTACCTCGACCCCCAGACTGTCGTGATCGTGGTCAACGCAGTCGCGATCCTGGCATTCGGCCTCATGCTGTTCGAGACCCGACGGGAGGTGCGCTATCGGGAACTAACGCCCGTGGCGGTCGCCGGCGTTCTGGGCGTGCCGGTCGGGGTTTACGCCCTCAGCGAGCTGGACCCGCACGCGCTTCGTATCGGCATCGCGGCGCTCGTACTGGCGCTCACGGTCCTCGTAATCGTCAATAGAAACTGGCGGGTCCCGAAGCCACGGGTCACCGGCCCCGTGACCGGTTTCTGCGCCTCAGCCCTCGTCGCCGGCCTTGCGATCGGTGGCCCTCTACTCGTCCTCTACCTGCTTGGGCGCGGGATGGGGCGGCAGGGCGTGCGGGCGTCGATGTCGTTCCTCTTCGTCATCATGTACAGCACCGCCCTTGCGGGCTACGCAATCCAGGGCCTGGTAACCACCGACCGCCTGCTCCTCACGGCCGCAGCCATTCCCGCGGTCGCCGCCGGTTACTGGCTTTCGGTTCGCCTCACGGGAAGAATGAACGCCACCGTCTTTCGACGGGTCGTAGTCACCGTCATCGCAGGGACGAGCATTCTCGTCCTGGCGCGGGAAGTGCTGGCGCTGTAGCCGAGCCGATCTGCCGTCAACAGACCGCCATCATGCTATCGTTCGGCGCGGGAGGCATACTCATGACCAAGCTGGAGTTCGTCGACACACACATCCACCTGTACGACATGCAGCACCCGGAGTTGCAGTACGGCCACTGGCACCCGACCGAGCCGCATCCGGTCATGGGGTGGCAGATTCGGAAACTCGCCGAGAACAACTACGTCGCCGAGGACTACATCGCCGAGACCCGCGACGCCAACGTCACCAAGGCGGTCCACGTGCAGGCCGCCTTCGGCAACCCCGACCCGGTGACGGAGACCGAGTGGTTGCAGGAAGCGGCCGACCGTACAGGGTTCCCGCACGGAATCGTGGCGCACGCCGACCTGCGCGACCCCGGCGTTGAAGCCGTACTCGAACGCCACTGCGAGGATCCCAACATGCGCGGCATCCGCGACTTCTCATACGGCGACTACCTGGTCGAGCCGGACTACCACCGCGGCTTCGCCCTACTCGAAAAGTTCAACCTGGTGTCCAGCATGCCCGCCGAGTGGCAACACATGGAGGACCTGCGGAACCTGGCGAACAAGTTCCCGAACATCCTCATCGTCGTCGATCACACCGCCTTTCCGACGGAGCGCACGGACGAGTACTTCGAGAACTGGAAGAAGGGCATCGCCATCGCGGCCACATGCGACAACATCCGCTGGAAGATTTCCGGCCTCGGCATGGCCGACCACACCTGGACGATCGACAGCATCAGGCCCTACGTGCTCACGTCCATCGAAACGATGGGCATAGACCGTTGCTTCTTCGCCACCAACTGGCCGGTCGACAAGATTTTCAGCACCTACGACGAACTCATAGACGCCTACACGGAACTAATCTCGGGCTTCAGCCAGGACGAACAGACCGCCCTATTCTCCAAAACGGCCGAGGAGATTTACCGCATCTGACGGGCACCCTACACCTGCATTACTGCGTGCCGTCGTAAGGGCGCCTCGCGGCTCTTGCAATAACGACAAGTGCGACGACGGTCGTCGCGGCAATGCAAATGCTACGGATGTCGGACGAGTGAGCGGTGATCTGAGAATCGGCCCGCTCCTGCGGCTCAACCGAAGTGAATTCATGAGACTTGCCTGGCACTGCAGCAATTGTGGGCCTGTATCCGGCAACCAATTGGTACGTCGAACGGAAAGCCTTGTACAAGATGAATAGGGACATCACCAGGCCGCTCCACGCCAGAGGCTCCCACCACCATCGGCCGTCGGGAAGTTCACCAATTGAAGATGCCCAACTTACGGTGAATCCGAACCATACGAAAAACCACAGGAGTGGCGAAAGAATTGGGAAAGTTTGTAGAGGCCACGTACTAAGCATCGGAACAATGGAACTGAGAACGAGCATAAACGCTAGTACAAATAGTGCACCGGCAATCACCATGACTACGATATCTGGGATGGCTGGAATCGGCACAATAAGAAAATTGGAATTTTGCCTTTCGTCCTCTGGCAGTTGCAGAGCCCGTGCCAGCAAGAAAACACCTCCAAGTGCGACCACAGCACTGCTAGCGAGCCAATCTTCTCTTAATACTGAATTTTCTTTTGACTCCAATTTCCCAAGATCCCTCACTGTGTCGGGTTTGTCAACATTCTCACCCATTGAGGTTCCAATTGAGGAGGGTTTGTCACTGCTGTTCGAAACCCTAGTAGTCCCGCAACGCCCCGTCGCTGGTGATGATCGGGTGCCGGTAATTTATTTGCGGCGGGTGGTGCTTCAGCGCCTCTTCGTTTAACTCGATGCCGATGCCCGGGGTGTCCGGCACTACCAGGTGCCCGTCCTCGAGCTTCAGTGGTTCTTTGACCAGGTCGCGTTTGGGCGCCTCGTACTCGGTACCCGTGTACTCCTGTATCGCCACGTTGTGGATCGCGGCGTCCAGTTGCACGCACGAAGCCGTCATCACCGGTGAACACGGGTTGTGCGGGACCATGCCCACGTAGCTCGCCTCCGCAAGCGCGGCGATCTTCTTCAGGTTCGTGAAGCCGCCCGCAACGCTGATGTCCGGCCGCACGTACGCCGACCCGTTTTTGTTCAGCAGGTCTCGGAACTGGTAGATCGTGTACAGCCGCTCGCCGGAGGCCACCGGTATCGGGATGTTGTTGGCGACGTGGGCCATGGCGTCGATGTTGTCCGGCTCAATCGGGTCCTCGAAGAAGAACAGCCCGTACGGCTCCAGCGCCCTGCCCGCCCCTATCGCCTCGGCCGGCGTCAACCGGTTCACGACGTCGATCATCAGGTCCAGTTCCGGCCCGACCGCGTTTCGAACGGCCTCGGTGTACGCCACCATCTTCCGGATGACTCCCTGGAACGAATTCGGCAGCCCCCGCTCAAACGGGTCGAGCGGATAGAACCGCAACGCCGTGTACCCCTCTTCGGCCAGCCGCACCGCATTGTCGGCCATCTCCTCCGGCGAATCGCCAACCACGTGAACGTAAACGCGCACGCGCTCCCGCGTCGGGCCTCCCAGCAACCGGTACACAGGAAGCCCGGCCGCCTTGCCGGCGATGTCCCACAGCGCCACGTCGATTGCGCCGATTGCGGACATCGCGTCGGAGCCGCCCCTGAACAGGCACCGCCGGAACATGTGCTGCCAGTGCCGTTCGATGTGGGCCGGGTCCTTGCCGATCAGGTATTCCGAGCAGTACTCGACCGCGGTACGCACATTCACCGGATTACCGCCGCCGCCACTCGCGCCGTGCAGGTCGCCGATGCCGACCAGCCCCTCGTCGGTAGTCACCTTGACCCACTGGTGGATCGAGGCCCGGAGCACTTCAACTTTCGTGACCTTCATGGCTTTCCCCTATTCGTCTATATCAGGCTGGCGGACACCTGCGATCCCCACTATCCCAGAACCGGGTTGTAGGAGGTCTCCTGGAGCCTGTCTCATTAGTCCCCTCTCCCGTTTCGCGGGAGAGGGCTAGGGTGAGGGCGTAAGTGAAATCGTAAGGTCTCTCGATTGATACGACGATTCCGGTTGGCCGGCGTGGCGCCCTCACCTCAATCCTCTCCCCCAGGAGAGGAAGTAGTTTAGCCGCGCCCCAAGTACCCAAGGCGGGTTTGAAACCCGCCCCTACGAAGGGTGTTAGGTTGCGTGGGTGTTTGGTGGGTTCGCTGGTTTGGGTGGTAGCCGCGCCCCTCCCCTGGGTCCCCGATCGGAGTCGGGGAAGACGGGGTATGGAGTCGCGCAAGACGAGGTACGGCGTCGGGGATGACGGTGTAGGGAGGTCAGGGATGACGGGTTACGGAGCCGGGCAAGACGGGGTGCGGAGGTCGGGGATGACGATGGAAGAGTGGGTCCCTGTCGGTTATGCGTGGTCCGGGCAAGGGTTGGGCCCCGGCCGAACCGCCTTAACCAGACGCCCGCCGCCACTTGCGCAGGCTCACTACCTCCCGCGGCGGGTCCAGCTTCGAGCTGTAACCCGTGTAAGAAACCTCGGCCACGTACACGTCACCCAGCGAGTCGACCGCTATCCCGTGGGGCGCGATGAACTGGTCTAGCCCCTCTCCTCGCACCGGGCTGCCGAATGACACGACCTCGTTGAATTCGGGGTCGAGCACCACCACTCGATTGCCGAGCCCCGGCACCCCTTCCTGTACCGGCGGCGGGCCTGCCTCTGTGACATACATGTTCTCATCCGCGCCCGTCCCGGCCGTGATCGCCATCGGCCGGTGCATGTGGACCTGTTGGATGAACGTGCCCTCCTCGTCGAACACCTGCAGACGGAAATTTTCCCTATCGCACACCACCACGCGCCCGTCCCTCAGCACCACAAGGTGATGGGGCAGGCTGAACTGGCCGGGGTCTCCGCCCGGTTCGCCCCACGAGAGGACGTGCCGACCGTCCGGTTCGAAGCGATGCACCCGCGAGTTTCCGTACCCGTCGCTCACGAAGAGGTCGCCGCTGATGGGCGAAATCCAGGCATCCGTCGGACGGTTGAATGTACCGCCCCCCTGCCATTCGGCCGGGTGCCCGGGTCTGCCGAGCGTCATCAGCACCTCGCCGGACGTGGTTGTCTTCTTTACCGAGTGGTCCAGGTCGTCCACCAGGAACAGGTTGCCGTCCGGCGCGACGTACACGCCGTGGGCCCGCTGGTACTCGCCTGCGCCCCACGTCTCCAGGAACGCGCCGTCCCGATCGAAGATCATCATCGGGTTGTTCCCGCGGTTGAAGACGTAGACGCGGTCCTGCGAATCGACCGCCACCGACGTGGCTTCCTTGAAGCTCATCGGATGCGGAATGGCCGGCCAACCTGCGACCGGTTCGTAGACGGTTGAAGGGGTAGCTGAACTAACCATTGACTCCTCCGGGTCCCAACATGCGGCGGCCGGACAATCGGCGACACCGCTCGAATTGCGTCGATGGACGGCCCGAATTACCGGGCCGGCAAGGCGTAGCGTGACGTGATGGTAATACCGCCGTCAACCGGCAGCACCACGCCGGTCACCCAGCGGGCTTCGTCGCTGGCCAGGTAGACCGCCGCCCACGCCACGTCCCACGCCGTCCCTTCGGTGCCCAGCGGCGTCGACTCCCGCCGGATCTCCCGCGCCTCGTCGCTCAGTTCACCGGCCACCATCGGCGTATACACCGCCCCCGGGGCGATCGCATTCGCCCGTATCCCGTCCCGACCGTACTCGTTGGCCAGAGTACGGGTCAGTCCGAAGATGCCCGCTTTCGACGTCGTATACGCGGCGTCGCTCCACGCACGCATGCCGGCCACCGACGAAATGTTGATGATGGACCCGCCGCCGGACTCGATCATGCGGGGGACCGCGGCCTGGGAGGCGAGCATCATGCTCCTGAGGTTTAAGGCCATCACCCGGTCCCAGTCATCGGGGTCGATGTCGGTCAGCTTGTCCCGCAGCAGCACACCGACGTTGTTGTCGAGGATGTCGAGACTGCCGTACCGCTCGACCGCTGCGTCGACCATCGACCGGCAGTCTTCCTGTTGGGTTACGTCCGCCTGGAAGACGCTGGCCTCGCCGCCCTCCGCGGTGATCAACTCGAGGGTCCCCTGCGCGTGATCGGCGTCGATGTCCACGAGCAGGACCTTCGCGCCTTCACGTGCGAACAGCACCGACGCCGCCTTGCCGTTGCCGACCCCGGGCCCTCTCGAGCCCGCGCCGGTCACGATGGCGACCTTCCCCTCTAGCCGACCTGGTCGTTCTGTCACGTTGATACCCCCGGCTTCGCAGTATCAGTCGAGCGTAACAAACACGTTGTGCCGCACCTTGCCGTCCACCGCCCTGCTGATGTGCCCCTGTCCGGTCGTGTCCTCGGCCAGCAGGATCTCGCCGGGCCCGATCACCTTGCTCGTACCGTCCCCGACGGTTATCTCCACCGCAGCGTCGAGGTTGATGATGAACTGCCGTCGGGGCGCCGGATGAAAGTCGAGGTTGTAGTCCGACGGCGTCTCCCGGAAGATCACCCCCGTAGCGGCAATCCGCTCCGACACCCGCCCCACCGGCGAGTCATGCAAGTCGTACTCAATCTCCTCGAAGTGGGACTGGCCGTCGTCTCCCGTGTACAGCCGAGTTACTTTCAACGTGTTGCCTCCAAGTTCCGATGACCGCCCTTGCACGAATGGGTTTGCAACTCACCCTGGCCCCAGCAGCCGCGCCGACACGTACTCTATCGCGAAGTTTCGAACGGGGCCCCTCCACCACTGACGACCCAAGTGATACCGTGTATCACGCGCTGATCGAATAATGCGCGCATATCAGTATTACGCGGTATAACTCCCGGGCAGGCGGACCCTAAGCCCACATAGATGTAACTGGACTGCCCGAATCCGCGTAGATACCCCGCAAGCCAGGCACGGTCGGAGCAACACAAAAGGAGAATAAGCGTTGGTATCAGTCCCAGAATGGTTGTTGCTTACAGCGCAGTGGGTCCATCTCATGGGAGCGGTTACCTGGGTGGGCGGCAGCATCTTCTTCAAGTTCGTGTTGCAGCCCGCCTTTCGCGGCGCCGACAACGCGCCCGGCTCGATGCGGGCCGTCGGCCATGAATTCGGGAAGATCGTTCGCGTCGCCATCGTCATCCTGGTGGTAACCGGAGCATTCATGGCGGTGGTCCACCTGACCGCAGGCGGCAACAGCAGGGTGTACATCGGGATCCTCGCCCTGAAAATCGCCCTCGCCTTCTACATGTTCCTGTTGGTCTGGATGCGCAGGCGGTCCGCGCCGGCAGCATCGGCAAGCGGCTCAGGCAATTTCTTGTCCAGCGTTCGACGGGCAGCAACCAGCACCACTGCCCTGCTGATACTGGGCATCGTAATAATCGGCCTGGCCGACGTCCTGAGCGCCGTGGGAGGACACGGCGACGGCGGGCACAGCCACGGCGGGAACGGCACAGACGCACACGCGGATGAGGTCGAGGATAGCGGCCACATGGAAGCCGCGGATGATTCTCACGACCATCCCAAGCCGGAAGTCGTCGTCGAGGAGGAAACGGAAGTGGTGGAGACTCCGGTGCCTACCGAGGAGGTAAAGGGTGAGGAAGTGGATGGGGACGGAGATGACGAAGGGGACGAGGACGGCGAAGAGGAAGGGGACGAGGAAGATGACGGGGACGTGGAGGAAGAAGAGGAGGACGATGGTCACGACCACGGGGATGGTCATAGCCATTGATGGGTGGGGTTAAGACCTAGTTGGACCGCGCGTAGACCTTCAGGATCTGATGCAATTGGATGGGACCGCATTGCGAGCGCGAGGGTGATAGCCGAAAGAATCAAGGCACAGGCCATATACTAAGGGTGAGGTATATGGCTGTTAACCCGATGCACCGGATCCGTGTACATCTCGACAGGATCGATGCCGTGTCTGAACATGTAGGCGGTGTCCGGGCACCCCAATTCGCCGCACTCGTGGAGCACTTTTTCTACGCAATCAGGGCACCCACTGTTGTCACATTCACCTGTGCCACGATGTACATAGGTGCTCGACTTTGACCAGGTATGGTCGTCCGGTCCCATTCCGAAAGACTTGCGTTCGCACTCGGTGTTATATGACTCGCCCGCGGACGGATAAAACCCTCTAATCAAATTCTCGCCAAGGATGAAGTAATCCATGCACTTGATCTCCGCCCAAGGATCGCCGTCGGTGGCTTTTGGTAACCGGGTCAAGTCGACTACGAACAAAGGAATCCCTGTTTCCTTAGCGTGGTCGATGGCAGCTTGACTGACCCCGCTGCGCCTAATCTCAATGACCCACAACACATTCCCGTTCCTATCTTTGCCAGCAATGTCTGCACGGGTCTTGCGGCCGGCGAGCCATACTTCACAATCCGCGCGTTTTAAAGAGGGGGCATCTTCGAACCAAAGATCGAGGGAACCGCGAAGAAGATCGTAGTCGTGGTATCCATGCTGAAGTTGTTCGAACTCTTGGTTCAGTCCGTCGCTCCCAGGGGCAAACTTGATCATGTCTTTCGGCCCATAAATTGGATCCGGGCAACGGTAAGCGATTCGGCCGTGAAAGTTGCGGCGTTTCATTGGCATCTTCAGTGCGTGATTGATCGCTTGGCAGAGGGCAGTCTTAACGCGAAAATGCGCCGGACCCTCGCCGTGGCACCTGCTATTGGGAACATGAGAAAAGTGCTTTCTCCTGGCCCGGTTGCGTCTGCCCTTTCCGGTGACGCGCTCCCCTTGACCGTCCTTGACGGCTAGCTTGTCGCCGCACGTGTAGCAAGCAAGGCCCGTTTCCCCGCGCTCAACGTCCGCCAAGGTCACAATCTTCTCGTCCTTGACGGCCACCTGAATTCCCCCGGTCATATCGTGTGTTTCCTCAAGCTTTTTGGAAGTCTGGCTGTGCCACCGCTCCCGGCCACCAAAGGTGGGCACGTTATCGTCAAATCTTTGGCGGCCGCATAAACAATGGGCGTCGACTCAGAACAAATTCAAACAAGATACTGGTCAGTTTCTGATTTCTCAGGGTGTCACGCCTGAAGCAGTTAACAGCGCGGGCTATTGCGTAGATTGTCGTCTTTCCCCACATAACGCGTTGCCCAGTCCGCACCCCCCATTTGCCATCCCCCTCTCCCAACCCCTATCCTCCCCCTCGCATAAGGGAGACCCACCATAACCACGCACACCCCCTGGCCCCGGCTGCCAGTGCTGGCGGCCGTACTCCTTGCCGCCCTCGCCATCGCCGCTTGTGGCGGTGACCCGGCTCCTACCCCTACTCCTGTACCGACGGCGACGCCTGCGCCCACCGCTACGCCCGAACCGACTCCGACACGCGTTCCGCCGCCCACTCCTACGCCGGCGCGAGACCGGCTGCCCCTGGGGCTCTTGCGAATCGACTCGGAGACCACGGGCGAGCGCCTGCTTATGCACCTGTCTCCAGGTGAGGACACCTGCTTCAAGTCGATGATGGGTGACTCGAAGTTCAAGGCGTTCGAGGGGTCCGTTGTGATCGAAGCCGTTGCGGACCCGTCGTTCAGGACCCGGCTCGTCGTATGCCTGCAGAGGGACAGTCTGCTGATAGTCGGCACGCGATTGATCGGCGCCCACCTGGGCGGATGGACCCAGGAAACCCGGCAGTGTGTCACCGCCATCGCCTTGGACCATCCGGAACTGGTATTCCAGGCCCTGGGAGTGCCGGACGTCGGAGCGGACCCTTCTCAAGCCGACAAAGCCGGCGGAGTGCTGCTGGATACGTACGAGTGCCTCGATACTACGGAAAAGGCGAGATTCGCGGTGGCCATGCTGTCCAACTCGATCGAAAATCTCAGTCGCATATCGGCGGAGACCCTCGCGCTCGGCGTGGGCGCCGTAAGTGAGGACTCACGCTCGTGCGTGCTCGATTTTGCCTACGCTAACGGCCAATTCCTTGGTCTGGTGCACGAGTTTGCAGAACCCGTAGCGGACCCGACTCCTGAGGACTCCCTCGAGATAGCCGAGGGCGGGTCGAAAGTTTTCAACTGCCTGACCGACGAAGAGCTCGAACAGTTCCAGGCGAAGTTCCTGCCCACGCTGCTTCCGTAGCGATTAGCAACCGGTAACGTATCGATACGACGATTCCGGTTGGCCGGCGTTTTGCCCTCACCTCAATCCTCTCCCCCAGGAGAGGAAGTGGTTTAGGCGGACGACTTCTGAGACGGGCTCTGGCGTACGGGGTGAGGGCATGAGGTGAAATCGTATGGCCCTCAACAGATACGACGATTCCGGTTGACCGGCGTTGCGCCCTCACCTCAGTCCTCTCCCCCAGGAGAGGAAGTGGTTTAGGCGGACGACTTCTGAGACGGGCTCCGGCGTACGGGGTGACCCCTTTCCAGGCACGGGGCAGGCTGTTCTTTCGCCGGTAAGACGAGGTGGCGGTGTACACCGGCTCGCCGGCAATTGACGCGACCCACTGCAATCCCTACTATCCCGCCACCAATTACACGCGCGTCGTCACAGTGGCATCCGGGGGTAAAACGTGAAGTACGACTACATCGTCGTCGGCGCAGGGTCGGCGGGCGCGATCCTCGCCACGAGGCTCACCGAAGACCCCAACGTGTCGGTGCTCCTGCTCGAGGCGGGGCCTGACTACCCCGACATCGACAGCCTGCCGGAAGAGGTCAAGTACGGTTATCCGTCGAAAAAGAGCATCTGGGACAGCGACCATAACTGGCGGTACAAGGCACGGGGCACGGATCTCACCGACATCGCCGTTCCCAGGGGCAAGGTGACCGGCGGGTCAAGCGCCATCAACGGCCAGATATTCATTCGCGGCATCCCCGAGGACTACGACGATTGGGCGGAGTGGGGCAACGACGAGTGGAGCTTCCAGAAGTTGACGCCCTACTTCAACAAGGTGGAGACGGACACCACCTACATGGACAGCCCCGGGGACTTCCACGGCGCCGACGGGCCGATCATCTGCCACCGCTTCCCGCAGGAGACGTGGCGGATGGCGAACAAGGCCTTCTTCGCGGCCTGGCGGGGCCAGGGACAGCCGTATTGCGAAGACCATAACGCTCCCGACACCACCGGAGTAGGTCCCACTCCGCTGAACAATCCCAACGGCATCCGCTGGTCCACGGCGATCGGATACCTGGGCCTGTCGCGCCACCGCCTCAACCTGACCATCAGGGCCGACGTGACGGCCAAGCGAGTGATCTTCGATACCACCGGGGAACGTCCCAGAGCGACCGGCGTCGAGGTGGTGTCGGATGATGAGACATTCGTCGTCGAGGCCAACGAAGTCATCCTGAGCGCGGGCGCCATCGGGTCGCCGCAGTTGCTGATGCTCTCCGGGGTGGGTCCCTCAGATCACCTGCGGGAACACGGGATTGCGACGGTCATCGACTCGCCGGGAGTCGGGCAGAACCTGGCCGATCATCCCATCCTCACCGTGTTGTGGGCCACGAAGCCGGAGGTGGAAATTCTCCGGTTTGAGCCCGCTCAACAGATCATTGTGAGGTACACGGCCGAGGGCTCACCGTTGAAGACCGACATGATCATCTATCCGAGGGCGGCCGCAGGCAGGGACGAAAAGGGCGGCAAATTCGACGAGATGCTGGGCGTTGCGGCCACCATAGCGGTGAACCTGGCGCTGTCGAAGGGCGAGATCCGGCTTCGGTCCAACGACTACCGGGACTATCCCCTGCTCGACTACAACCTCCTCGACCACGAAGAGGACCTGCGGAGGGCCCGGGACGGCATCCGGTTGATCGTCGGCACCGAGAACCACCCGGAGTTGGCCGCGCTGATCGACAGAAGGCTCGACCCCGAGGACTCCGACCTGGAGTCGGACGCGGCCCTGGTCCGGTGGATGAAGATGTCCGTCAGCACCGGCCACCACATTTCCTGCACTGCGAAGATGGGGCCGGACTCGGACCCGATGGCCGTCGTGGACCAGTACGGAAAGGTCTACGGGGCAGACGGCCTGCGGGTCGTCGACGCCTCGATCATGCCGGAGTGCGTTCGCGCCAACATCAACTTCACTGTACTAATGATCGGCGAACGCGTCGCCGACTTCATCAGGCAGGGGAAGTAAGGTACACGGGGTCAACCCGCTCTCTGAACAACCGCCTTACGAGATGGGCAGTGCGCTCCTGCTGTTTACCCCGCCTATTGCGATGACCCCAGTGGCGTTGTAACCGCCTATGGCCACAACGCCAACCGTGTTGACGCCGCCGATTGCGACCACACCCAGGGCGTTCACTCCGCCGATGGCCACGAATCCCATGCAGTTAACGGGACCGATCGCCACGAGGCCCATGGCGTTAATGACGCTGATCGCCACAAGACCAATCGCGTTCCAAAGGCCCGCGGACACCAGGCCGATCGTGCTCTGGCCCACCGCTACATCGCCTACGGTGAACCACCATATTTGCTTAGATTCCGACATCCAATTGGCCTCCCTTACGGCGGCATCCTAGCAGACCTAGTCACCCACGAAACTGCCCGTTCAGGCGGCTAGCGCTCTCACCATCGTCTTACCAGCGAAAGCTGGTACCTATGGTGGGGCGCGGAGGTGGGTGCACCTGGCATCTCACTCGTCGTGCCGGACCCCGATCCGGTACCCACGGTGGGGCGCTGGGGTGGGTTCGCTCGGCAAGTTGGACGCGAATCCGACAGGCGCCACCACACTTTCATTACATCGTGCGGCCCCTAACAACACCACCGTCGTTCTAAGCGAAGCGAAGAAGCTCCCACGCGTCACCCAACCACACCTGCGTCCACCTGCCACCACGATCCCCAACATGCCATCCCCACCCGCCAACACCTCGCCGCTATTCCCAACACGCCATCCTGACACTCAAACAGGTCATCCCGAGCGAAGCCGAGGGATCTAAAGCGCGTCCCTGGAACACCCTCCGTCATTCCCTTCAACTCAAGACCCTTCGGCGTTCCTCAGGGTGACATGAAAGTGTGAGCTCGTACCTACTACACGTCTTCGTTCGGAAATCGATCCGGAATCCAACTAAATGTTTGGAGTCACCTTATTCAAGGAAAACTCTTAACCTTGAATAAGGCATTCGCTTATTCAAGCTTCAGCACTGGGAGCCTGTCACGGAAACACGCGCCGCACCCCCCACAGGCGGGTTTCAGGAGGGTGTTTCAATAATCCCCTCTCCCGCCAACGGAGACCTTTGCAAATCCCCCTCTCCTGGAGGGAGAGGGTTGGGGTGAGGGTGAAACGGACTTAGCCGCAAGCGACCTCATACTGGCCAAACCCCTCTGAAACCCGGATATCGCCGGATTTACGATGTTACGCAAAGGTCTTATACGGGGATGAGGCATAGCGCGACATCGCAAGTCCTTCAATTGATACGACGATTCCGGTTGCCTGACGTGGCGCCCTCACCTCAATCCTCTCCCCCAGGAGAGGAAGTGGTGTACCCGCGCGACTTCTAATACAGGCTCTTCAGGCCCGGCCGGGATTTTCAGGAGTATGACTCGCGCGCCGCCTCATCACCTCTACAACCGGCACGGCGAGAATTACCACTACCGCGGCGACAAGGAAGGGCAGGCCGATGAGACTGTCGTCGGCGTCGGCCAGCGCTCCGCTGCCCGTCGCTCCGACGACGACTCCCAAGGAGTACACCGCGTAGAAGATGCCGAAAGCCATGCCTCGCCGCTCCGCGCCCGTGGCGCCGATGACAAGCGCGGCGGCCGACGGAAACACGATGCCGTAACCAAAACCGAAGACGGCCATTCCGGCAGCGACTCCCGCGTATTCGGTAAAGAAGCCGAGTATGGCCAGCCCGACAGCCACGCCGACCAGTCCGACGATCAAGGGCCCGAACCGCCCGAATCGGTCGCTGGCGCGGTTGAGTGGACTCGCCATCACCAGCATGGCCACGAACGCATAAATCCCGAAGCTGTAACCGGTCCGCGCCGCGGACTCTCCCTGGTTTTCCAACATCAGTGGCAAGTACGCGACGAGCGCCCCGATCCCGACTGTGATGGCGAAGGCCGCGCCGTAAGCCGACCACAGCGCGGGTTTAGTAGAAGTGCGGTCCTGCTGGGTCGACACTGCGCCGGCATCCACGGTGTCGACTGCCTTGTCATCATCGCGCGCAACCACCAGGAACGTGATCATAGTCGCCAGCAAAAGCGCAGAGTCGACGTAAAAGACAGCGTCTGCTCCCCACGTGTCCCGCAGGATTCCCGCGACAGGCGGTCCCACGAGCGCCGCCACGGCGATCAGCGCCCCGGTCAGGCCCATTGCGCGGCCCCACCTGTCGGCCGGGGACCGATCGCCGATCATGGCGAACGCGCCCGGCGCCAGCACGGCCGCGCCGATTCCGTGGATGGCCCTGACGGCGATCAACTGCTCCGGCGTCTGGACTACCGAATAACAGAAAACGGCAACTGTCGTAATTGCCAGGCCAAGGACGATGGGGACCCGGCGGCCCCACCTGTCGAGCACGAACCCGGCGCCCAGGTTGCCGAACAGGTTCGTGAAGGAGTAGGCCGCGACGACGATACCGACGACTGCCGCCGACGCCCCGAAACCTTCGGCGTACGGAGCGATGGTCGGAAACTGGACGAACAGGTCCAGGAATACCCACCAGGACAACGAGCCGCGCGGCCCATATCGTATGACGCGCAATGCCCGTCGAGTGGAGTGTCCCTGAAGCCATGTTCTAGCAGTCGATAACCTCAATCAGTTTAGCGCGTGGAGGGCTGACAGGTGGCGGGCGTGGCAGGCAGCGGCGGACCGAGTGTCGCAGCCCGGCGGCGGTGACCCGTCAGCCGCGCAACTCTTCAGGCCGGCTCTTCCGTCGCCACTGCCGCCGGCTGCCGAGGCTCGCGGTGCACGAGCCGGCCAATGAAATTCGGCATGGTCTCGTTGAAGAACAGGTACACGATGGGCACGACGATCAGCGTAAGCGCCGTCGAACTCATCAGTCCGCCGATGACCACGGTCGCCAGTTCAGCGCTGATCAGCCCACCGCTTCCCTGGGAAACCAATGCTAGCGGCAGGAGAGCGAAGCTGGTGGTCAGAGCGGTCATCAGGATGGGCCGCAGACGCACCAGGGCGCCGGAAACCAGGGCTTCGTAAACGGACATGCCCCTTTCCCGCTGCTGTTCGACGAACGTGATCAACACAATGGCGTTTGTCACCACGATTCCGATCAGCAGCAGAATGCCCATCATGGCCGGGAGTCCAAGGGACCTGCCCGTTACGACCAACGCGACCATCACTCCGATGAGCGCAAATGGCAGCGTGGTCACAATCACGAAGGGGTTTCTAAGGGAGCCGAGGCTGGCAACCATGACGAGGTATACGAGGACAATCCCAATGACCATCGTGACGAAGATGGCCTGGAAGCCTTCGGCGATATCTGCAAATATCCCGCCGCTGGCGACGCTGACGCCCGGGCGCTTCTGAAGCTCGGCAATCTTCTCGTCGATGAGCGCCCCGACGGCCTGCGTGTCGTCCACGATGATGTCGCCCGTGATGCTGGCCGAACGCACACCGTCCGTGCGGCTGATGGAAACGGGTCCCTCCCTGACAACCGGGTCGGCAATTTCTCCCAGCGGCGCCGAACCGCCGGACCCGACGATGACCAGGGACTTGATCCCCTCAACACCGGCGAAACTTCGAGGATCCCCGACCAGGTACACGCCGACCGTCTCTCCCTCTATCGTCATTGTCGTGACCGTCTGACCGATCAGGTACTGGCTGAGCTGCAGGCCAACCTGGCGCGTGGTAAGCCCGATGCGAGCAGCTTTTTCGGGGTCGACCTGGATGGAGATTTCGTCGCGCGCCTGGGCAACAGTGTTCTCGAGATTGACGATGCCGTCGATCGTCGAGAGGGCCGCGAAAAGCTCTTCGGAAGTTGCGGAAATGTCGGCGTAGTTCGATCCAGTGATGACGATATCCACCCCACCGGACGGAGGACCATCCTGGATCTCGGAGATGCTCAACGAGCGACCCGTCTTGTCGAGTTCGTCCCTGAGTATGTTGGCGATGTCTTCCGGGGCATCGGGAGCCAAGTTGGCGAAGAAACTGGCTTGTTCGCGGCCTCCAGGCGCAGGGCCGAATATCTGCCCAGTGGCGCCAATGCTCACCGTGTATGCGTCCGACACCTCGCTCAGACGTTTTTCGACCTCAATTACTTCAGCCAGGGTCTCATTCACGGGGGTACCGGCCGGAAGCGCAAGCTCAATCCGAAGAGCGCGTTCGTCCCCACCACCGAACAGGTTCACCGGAATGATGGCGGTCAGTCCCAGGCTCAGCACCGTTATCAGGATGGCGGCCGCCATCGTTACGATCCGGTGTCCCAAGACCCACTTGAGTATCGGGCGGTATGCCCGCTGCATCCAGGTCTCCGGGAGTTCGACTTCTCCCTCGTCACCCGCGCCCTCGGGCAGGTCGCCCGGCCGGAGAAGGATTGCGCCAAGGACAGGCACCGCCGTAAGAGCGACGACGAGTGAAGCAATCAAGGCGAACGTCACGGTAAGAGCAAACGGGAGGAAGAACGCCCCTACGAGACCCTGTATGAACGCCAGGGGTAGAAAGACGACCACGGTGGTCATAGTGGAGGCAAAAATGGCCGGGCCCACCTCCGTGGTGGCCTCGAGCGCCGCGCGCCACCGGTCGCGGCCGGCCTGGATGTGTCGATAGACGTTTTCGAGCACGACAATGGAGTCGTCTACTACCCGCCCCACGGAGATGGCGAGCCCGCCGAGGGTCATGAAGTTGAGCGTCATGTCCTGCCACGACATCAACAGGATGCCGGTAAACACGCTCAAGGGAATCGACAGCCCGATCACTACCGTCGGGCGGATGGTGTTGAACAAGCCGCGAATGATCGTCGGTCGTATCGTCAACATGAAGGCGAACACGACCGTCACCGCGAACAGGAACCCGAATATGGCTTCCCTTACCAGCGTGTCCACCTGGTTCTTGATGGCCGGACCCTGGTCGGAAACGACGATGATCTCGATGTCAGGCGGCAGTCCGGCAATCCCGTCGAGAGCTTCGTTGACCGCGGTGGTCACGTCCAGGGTGTTGGACTCAGGGGTCTTGGAGACGCCAACGCTTATGCCGGGCCTGCCGTTGGTGCGTGAGATGCTCTCGGGCCTTCCCTCGCCAAACGTCACTTCGGCCACGTCGGCGAGCCGGACCGGGCCTGACTCTTGCGCCCCTACTATCGTGTCCCTCAAATCCTGTGCTGAGTCGAACTCGTGGGTCGTCTTGGCGATTACGGCCTGGTTTCCATCGAAAACGACACCGGCAGGCAGCGTGACGTTGTTTTCCCGCAGCGCGCTCGAAATCTGAAACAGGGAGACTCCGGACGACCTGGCCTTGTCGGCATCCACCACCACCCGAACGCTTCGATCGACCTCTCCCGCCAGGGCGATTTCCATGACCCCGTCAATTCCGGAAATTTCGGGAAGGATGCGGGACTCCACGATGCCCTGGACTTCAGTCACGCCCCGGTCGGACACCACGCTGAATTCAACGACTGGAAACTCGTCGGGGTTGAATCGTCCTACGGTTGGCTCCTCGACTCCCGCCGCGAACCTGATGCTGTTGACAGCTGCGGCGATAGTGCTTTCCGCCTCCGCCATGTCGGTACCGTATTCAAACGTTGCGAAGACGGCGGAGTTGCCTTCGAACGAAGTCGATTGGATGGACTCAAGCCCTTCAGTCCCGGCAATGGCCCTTTCAATCGGATCGGTCACGTCCTGGACGACAGCTCCGGGGTCCGCAGACGGGTAGGCTGTGAATACAGTGACGAGCGGGAACTCGATTTGCGGAAACAACTCGACCTGGAGGGTGCGATAGGCGAATATGCCCGACCCCAGCACGATGAAAATGGCCAGGATCGCCGCTGTCGGGCGGCGCAGGGCAGCCGAGGTCAAGAAACTCAATTGGGCAACTCCCTAAATTCGCAGCCTGCGCGGCCAACCAAAGCCGCACGCTCCGCCGGGGACGAGCGTTGGCTCTTTCCCCATACATCCTTACGACAATAACGCCGATCGAGTTTCGAAGTTCCTGCCATTGCGCCGTTGTTGACCGGCCCCAAGTGAAAATGGTCAGCCGGAGAAGTAGAGGGTGATGACCCTTATCACGTCTTCCCTGGTGATAACGTCCTTGAAGTAGTCGGATATTGCCGCGACAACCTCAGCCCTATCGATTTTCCGGTCCCTGTTGGCATCGTATCGACTACCGAGAGGACCAAGGTCCTCGTCGATCACGGCGATCGACACCATAATCGTAGAGCGCGGCCCGGATGGCACGGTGGCCGTAACGACGACGCTGTACGTGTACGGCGCCGTTTCGTAGTCAAGGGCAGGGCCGGCGCCCAATTTGATCTGCCCCGTCTTCTCGTCGATGGTGAACCTGGCGGCGCCCGCACCACCCAGGCTGTAGGTCAACCCGTGGCCGCCGGCAACAACGGCCGCGACGGGCATCCCAACGTCCGTTCCTTCAGTCGAATTGTCGGCTATCGAACGGGTGGTGGACGCCCCTTCCACGAATACCGGTGCGTCCCCGGAAGCAATGGTCGCGCCGCCCATCTCGTCGGACCAGCGGCCTTCGCCGACAGTGGTTACGGCGCGTACCTGGACGTTGTACTCCACGCCCCCTTCCAGCCCGGCAATGGTGTAAGTCAGAGGGCCATCTGACCACACGTCTTCAAGAAGGGTCCAGTTTGCGTCGGAGAAGTCCGGGGCATCACTCTCGATATAGCGAATGTCGTAGGAAGTAATTTCAGCGCCACCGGTATGCACGGGCGCGGTCCAGTCAACGACCAGCGAGCCCGAACCCGGCGTGACGGTATTGATAACCGGCGGCCCCGGCAAGTCTTGCCGGATTATCAGAAGCGTGTACGTGAGGAAGGACTTGCCATCCTGCGAAGTGACCACGATCCTGATTGTGACTTCGGCGGCGTCCACGGCCACCTGGTGGCCGGCCAACGAGCGGTCGGCATCGGCCAGTTCAACACCGTTTTCGTCCAAGTACCGGATTGTGGCGCCGTGCGCGTTGACCGGGGTCACGGTGACACGGGACGGTCCTTCCGCGGTGTATTCGGTCTCATAGGGGTCGAACGGAGCGGTCAAGGATCCCGGGTCAACGGTCAAACTGCTGAGCAATACGTCGCAGAACGGGAGACCCAGGTCGTCGAAATCTGTTTCGACCACATCTCTCAACTGTTGCGGGATACAACCCTCCAATTGGTTCCCGGACAGATGAATCCGTCGCAGGTTGGATAAGTCCCCAATCGCCGCGGGAATCGGGCCGCTCAACCGGTTGCCCGACAGGTCCAGTGTCGTCAAGTTTGGCAGGCTGCCCAGTTCCTGCGGTATCGAACCATCTAGCTGATTGCCCGCGAGGGAAAGCACATACAGGTCGGCGAGGTTTTCCAACCAGGTTGGCACTGCTCCTGCCAGCTGGTTCTCACCCAGGTACAGCTCTTTCAGGTTGGACAGGTCGCCCAACTCCGTAGGGATCGGTCCGGTCAGTGCATTGCCTGCAAGCGACAGCGTTCGCAAGTTGCCGAGCCCACCCAGTTCCGCAGGTATCGGGCCCGTAAACCCGTTCCCCTCAAGCGACAGAGACAGCAAGTCTGAAAGGCTGCCAAGCCAGGCAGGTATCGGGCCTGTCAGGTCGTTCTCGCCAACAGATAGAGACCGCAACCTGGAAATACCGCCCAGTTCCGTCGGAATCGACCCGGTCAGTTGGTTGCTCCGAACATCAAGGGCTTCGAGGTTGGAAAGATTGCCCAAAGAGCTCGGAATAGTCCCGGACAACTGGTTCCCGGACAGTATCAGCGCCCGCAGATTCGTGAGTTCGCCTAACTCTTCCGGTATGGCGCCCGTCAACTGGCTTCCGTATAGGTCCAGTTCCGTGACCCGAGGCGGAGATCCGCTTACGGTTACACCGTCCCATCCGGAGATAGGCGTCTGTGCCGACCAGTTGGGTCCAGAGGGCCCCGCAAGCTCATATCGCGCCCCCAGCAGTGTCTCGCAGTCGGAAACCAGGCCCGGATTGTTGGCCGCATCGGCCACGGCGCTTCCCGTCTCGCAGGAAATCACACCGGTGTGGCCGTAGACGGTAATGCTCCAGGATTCGAGTATCCCCCCATGACTCGGAATCCGGTCGGTAACCCACAACTGCCATGCGCCGTTTGGATTTTCGCCCAGGTGCCTTGCCGAGCCGAATCGGAATGATCCGTTCAACCGGACTCGGTCGAACGACTCATCGATCGAGACGTCGAAATCCGAGACCAGCCTCGAAACCACCCCGGACGGGGACTCGAGTTCGATTTCCAGGTCCCTGAAGGAGCCATGCCGGACGGATAAATTGATTTCGACAAATTCGGTGAAGCTGATTTCGCTGTTCAGTGTGACCGTTGAGATGGCTGGCGGCGCGCTCTGAGGGGCATCGGAAACCGGTGGGTCCGGAATACGCATGTCCAACCGGCCTGACGCCGCTCTTGAATTCCGTAGTTCCGGCAGGCCGTACCAGTCCTTTGCCAAGTCTACGGCCGCCTTGGCGTCGACCACCCCGAACCCGTACTCGCGGTTGAAGTTGTAGCGGTCCGAGTCGGAACCGTACTTGACGGCGCCGACCTGCCAGCCTGGGTTTTCCGCGTCGTTCTGCCGGGCAGTTTCGGCAAGAATCAGCTTCAGGTCCCGCCATGTCAGGTTGGGGTTGGCGTTTCGCATCAGCGCGGCCACACCCGCTACTAACGGTGTAGCCGCCGATGTGCCGCCGAACTCGTTGTAGTAGCGGTTGGAGTTTTCGGTCGTGACGATACCCAGGTGCTGGTGACCGCGATCATTCGACGGCGCGCAAACCCACAGATTGGCGCCCGTCTCCGAAAAGCTGCTCCTGGTGTCGTGGTCGTTTACGGCGCACACCGCGGTAACCCCGTAGAAGTTTGCGTACTCATCCAGGTTGGAGTCGTCACCATCCAGGTGACCGTTGCCACCGGCCCAGGCGTAGAACGTCCCCTTTCCGTCGAATCCCGACCTGAGACCGGTTTCGATCGCCGCTCTCCACGTGGAGGGAGCCCGTCCCAACCCGGGATCATCGATAGGCCCCCAACTGTTGTTGGACACCGCGGTCGCGGCCCTGTTGCGGGTCAGTGCGTCGCCCTCGTTGAGAACTGTAGGGGCTCGCAAAAGGTTGTACCCGTAGATGGTCGCCCTCGGCGCCACGCCGCGCACGCCGACGTCGTTGTCCCGTGCCGCCAGGATTCCTGAAAGGTGCGTTCCGTGATGCGCATACCGGAAATGTATGTCTCCGCCCCCGGTGTAGTCATGATTACGGGCCAGGTCCACGTTCTCAGCCAGGTCTTCGTGCGTGTAGTCCATGCCATTGTCGACGACGGCTATGTTGATGCCGTCTCCAGTTATCCCTTCGGCCCAGACATCCTCAATATTGATGTCATAATCGGCGGGGTTGTCCAGGTGCCATTGGCAGGCGTAAAGCGGATCGTTAATCGACGGGCCGTTCAGTGAGCGCGTTTTGGCTTCGCAGTCCTCAATGAACATGGAGTAGGCAACATCATCGAAACTGAACATTGTGTAAGGGACTGGATAGTCCCGTTGTCCGGGAGGAGTCAACACCCGAACGTAATATGTACCCGCCTCAAAGTCGTCATAGATTCTGAAGCCGTCCCAGACCACTTGCGACGACATGCGCGTGCCCAGGGCGTGCACATTCACGGGGACTTCCGCCCTCGCCTCGTCATACACCACGACGTCTATGGGCCTCAAATTGCCGCTCTTGGCGCTTATGACCAGACTCGCAGTTTGAGCGACGTCAAGTCTGAAGTAGTCTGAGTCTGATGACGTGCTGATCATCCCGGGCGCTGGAGAGTCCAGGGCCAGAGGAGTTGCCACACCAATATTGCTCCCAGGATCGGACGCTACCTGTACGTGCAGGGCATAGTCTCCCGTCGCAACATCGTCGGCGCTGAACACCTGGATGTAATAAACGGCGCGCGTAAGGAACGCCCGCAGGTGGAAATTGTTTTCTGTACCTGTGACGAGGTTGTCATTCACCGCTATTGGGCGACCATTACTGTCGTGTAGCTGTCCCCAGCTATCGAATTCCCCGGTGGTGTAGACCCAGACGTTCGTAAACCCTGGTGCCTGAGTAAGGTCCAGCCTGAATACGTCCCGGTCCTCCCCGTGTTCGATTCTCCCTGATATCGAGGATCCCAGCGAAATGCTGGTCGCAGCGCTGAACGTATTCCCGTGATCGTCAGAGGACTGCGCGCCGGCATCGCCGGCATTGGCTGTGAAGACCAAGGCCAATGCGATCGCAAGGAATAAACCCTGCCTGGCCCAGCGGAGCGACAAAAGCCTGCCCGGAGGCTCAAGTTGCTGATGCCCCGCTGTGAGGGGAATATCTGGACCGGTTGACGGACGACGCCTCGAGGGGGTTGGCGCCGTCACTTCGTTTGGGCCTCTCTCCACCAGTTGGGACTGGAAATAACCACCCCGTCCTTCGCGGCCAGGTCATTGGCAAGATCAAGTGACGGGAATCCCGGCTCGGTCTCCACGAAAAACCCGTTCTCGATGAACGTCAACTCGGATGTCCGGTCTTTCGAAATGTCGTTCTCGAGGAAGAAGCTGTCGATCCGTGATAGGTCCCACTCAGGGTCAAGCGCCAACAGGACGCCGCCCGGCAGGGTCATCAGTTCGCCACCGGACTCGGAACGAAAAACCGGCATGGAGTCCTGCCCGTGGTCAGGTTGCCTGCGAACGATGCTGTGCCTGGCGCCTTCAACGATTACTACATCGTCCGGCCCATTCGACGCGGTCTCCTGGGCAGCCAGGTCGCTCTGCAAAACGACCCGGCGAGTGGCATCGCCGTCCTGCCACGTATAGACCGTTCCCTGGCCGGCGCTGCTTCCTGTCACAACCGTCCCGACGGCCGGCCGTCTGTCTGAAGGTCCAACTTCTCCGACTTGCCTGGTATTTCCAGGGCCGTGGTCCCAGGTTTGGGAGTCGAGCCGGGACTAATCTTTGGAGCAGGAATGACCGTCGCTGCCGGCGTGGGCTCGACGGCGGCGGTGGGTGTGGCAGTGGGTAAGGGCGTCGACTTGATCACGACAGTCGGGACGACAGTCGAAGTCGGTGTCGATGCAACCGGGATGGTGGGAACAGCAGTCGGAGTCGTCCTCGAGTCCACTTCGACAGTGGAACTGGCAGTTGGCGCAGGGCTGGGTAACGCTGCCTTCGTGGGGGTAGCGGCAGGAGCGGGTATCGCTTCTTGAGCTACGGTGGGAACCATCACCCGCTGGTCTTCGGCCGCAGGAACGTTTCCTGCTTCCGGTCCGGCAGTGAGGACCGCAATCGCCACGAGACCCGCGACACCGACGATAAGCAGGGCGACCGCGCCTATTGCCATGGCCGGTCTGGTGAGCTTTCTGGGTTTCAACTCGGACTATCCCTCACCCCAAGTCGTTCCTGGATTCCCCACTCAATGATGCTGTCACAAAACGCTCGGCATTGCCCGTCAGATTCAGAGGTCCAAATGGCGGCAAGAGAGCGTTGAGCGGAGCGCGGATGTGTCACGTCACATACCGGCGCGCCCCGTTCATGTGAGAATGTCAGGTGACGGCAGAGGTCATCGCGTGACGGACTGTATTACCGCGCGTTCAACATTTGCAGGGCGCTGCCGTATCTCGCCCGCACTTCCAGGGAGTAACAAAACATGGAACTCGGCGCCTTCTCGATCAGCCTGTCCGTAAAGGACCTTGAGGCCTCAAGAGAGTTTTACGAAAAGTTCGGATTCGCGGTTGTCGGAGGCGATCCGTCACAGAACTGGCAGATTCTCAGGAACGGCGCCTGCACGATAGGTCTGTTCCAGGGCATGTTCGAGGGGAACATCCTGACTTTCAACCCGGGCTGGGATGCCATGGCGCAACCGCTCGACACCTACACGGACGTGCGTGAACTCCAGCGGCAGTTGAAGGCGAAGGACGTGTCCCTGATCACGGAAGCGGACGAAGGCGGCTCAGGCCCGGCCAGCTTTGTAACGCAGGACCCGGATGGCAACTCCATCCTCGTAGACCAGCATGTCTAGCGGGCGGGACGCCCATCGGGGACCTTTGCAAAACTGTCTCCACACACAGCGATCTTTCGTTCCACGTCACACTGAACACCCACCTACGTCACCCTAGTGCTTCCACCCACGTCACCCTCGAGCGAAGCGAAGGGCCTGGGTAAGAGGGGCAAGGGCGCGGTGCGTGTTACGCCGGGAGATTCTTCGGCTACGCCTCCAGAATGACGTTGCCTGGAGTTATGCAAAGGTCTCCTAGGGGGCTGCGGCCAGCCCGTCGGGCTATTGGCCCGGCGAGCCTGGTCACACCCGTATTCGACTCAAGCGCCGTTCTTGCAACTTTCCAGCAGTTCCACGGCCGTGTCTGTAATGATGCGTCCGCCGGATTTCACGAGCCTGCTCTGGAACGTGGTCCGGTGCGTTTCGTACCCCTTACCTTCGAACGCAATTTCAGTCGGCACATAGCCGCAATAGCCGTTCGTCAGTTCGGAGATGATCGTAACGTCAAACGGCGATCGCTCTTTTATCTCCAGGCCAAAGGCAACGAAAAGTTCTGCAGGGTTCGTCGAGATGGCCACCGTGTCGGCAATCGAAATGGCGCCGATCTCTACGAGGCATGACGTGTCACCGCGTTCGACCAATACGAACTTCTCAGGCCCGTATCTGCTCATCGCGAACTGGCGGGACGGCACATCCCAGCCGCGGCAGTTGTCTTCGCAAAACTCAGAGTCTTCTAACGACCGGTCCGGAATCTCCATTACCTGGGACTCAATTCGAATACCGGTTATGTCGATCCGTTCTCTGCCCTGCACGTCGGTCAGGACTGCGTCGGCTATCTTTTCGCCAAGCTCCCACGTGTAGGCGAGTGAGTCCTCCGGCAGACCGGCCTTAGGATTGACCCACATCGTATCCCCGCATGCGCCGGCCAGGAACGGAGTCGGTATATCGACGGCCAGCTTTCTCCTCACCATGTCCCCTGCCCTTCCGAACAGGTCCCTGTGGAAGTAGTTCACGCACGAGGAGTGGTTGTGGCACGAAAAGCTCATCAGGCAAGCGATCGGCGAGCCGTCCGGTTCTTCGAAGAGAATGTAGCCGACGTCCTCATCCACCGGCCCCTCCGGTGGGTAGTCGGGGTCCAGGTCGTTGGCGTCGGGTCTTTCCTGGAAGACCACGGTGTGAATGATAATTCCGCTCGGACGCACTAGTCTCCGGTTGAACGTAAGGCCGCTCGTAGCCGCGTCACCGGGGGCTATGCGGGCCGGCCGCATTTCCGAGTGGGCCTGCTCGATCGCCGCCGCGATCTGGGTGACCATGAAGTCTGCGTAGAAGGGATCGGGTTGATTGCCGGCGCGAAAAGTTGGCGAAACGGCCGGCGCAGCGTGCGAGTGGGTGGCGCCGACGAATATGTTGTCCTGGGGGATGCCGGTCCTGAGGGACGCCAACTCCTTGATCCACAGGATGGTGCATCGGTCGATCACCAGGACGTCGGCCGATACGACGGCGCTGGTCTGGTCGCCGTCGCTGAACACGACGGCGTGGGCCAGGATGTCGCTGTCTTCCTTGCCGCGAACGAGGTGTGGACCACCGTAGATCGGCACCGGATGCGGCGGGGTAATGCTGATTGTGGCTGCGCCTGCCAGCCCAGTGCTGTTTCCATCCATCTTTGTAATTCCTTTCGAAACTCTCCGGCAATTCCGTCCTTAGAGCCGCCCAACGTTGCTGCGCCCAAGGGTGACACTGTCCCTTGAGCTTGTGCCGCTCAATACACGCAACCCGCGCCGCGTGCATGAGTCAGACGAGCCGGGAGGGCATCCCAACGGCCATCCCGCCTCGTACCCCTGTAATGGGAGTGACCGGCAGCGATCATCCTACCCCACGGGATGCTGGCTCCGCATGGACTTTCCGGAACAGGGCTTCGGGCGGCCATCGCGCCGACCTGTCGAGCGCAAATGAACGACAACGATACGGTGCATCATGATCGGGTTACGGACTGCTGGTCCCCCCTGTTTGCGCCACCAGGTCCCACGGCAAATGTTCTTGGAACTAAGGACCGATTATGGTATTCATTCACAAAACAGTCCCGTTATTGAATGAAAATATGTATTTAGAGAATTGAGTGACCTATTGCATCGACAAAAAAGGGATTCGTCCTTTCCTCCCCGCAGTTGGGGTAACCGGGTGGCATTTCATCCCCCCTTTACCCTCTGCCATCGCGGTATATCGAAAAGGACCGCCAACCCGGGTAGTTCCCAATGTTATTGACAACGGCGCGCGTTTCGATAGATTTGCGTAGGGTGAACCCGCTCCATGATCGGGAGCATACCCCCAGAAAGTAAGGTTTCCTGTTCATGGATTCGCACCATGCAGCCGCGTTCAGGCGACTCAATTGACAGCAGAAAGAAAGCGGGTTCGCGCCACACGGCCGAGCGGACAGCAGGTTCAACAATGAAATTCGGACGACTATCTATCCCAATGGCAGCCCTCGCGGCCGTCGTGGTTTTGGGAGCCTTCGCTGCAGGGTTAATCGTGAATGCGGTTCTCGCATCCGAACCCGACCCTGGACCACCCGGTTTTCCAATGCCCGGGCCGGGGGATAAGTTGACACTTGAGGAGGTGGCCGAGCCCCAGGCGCCCGCAGCATCGGTGGCGCGCTCCGCGATAGGGGCCCCCACGGAGCAGGGCACGGTCTACACCTGGGAGGATGGAGACACGACACAACGAGTCGTGCTGCAAGACGACCTCGCCCTCCAGGACAATGTTTCCGTCACCTCGGAAGACGAAGTTCTGGTAAGAGGCGCCTCAAATAGCATCGTTCAGAGGGGAACCGACGAGGTTGTAGATTCCGGTCCGGTTTTCCGGTCCGAGTCCGGCGGGGAATTGATGACGCTGCCAGGCGGGGTCCTCGTGGCGCTCGATCCTGAATGGACTGACCAACAGGTCCAGGACTTCTTTATCCAGAACGGCATCTCGCTGGCGAGTACATCTGAATTGGGCTTCATCGAAAACGGGTTCCTGATAGAGACCGAGCCCGGCTTTCCGTCGCTGGAGTTAGCCAATGAACTGGCGGCACACGACGGTGTCGAGATTTCCAGCCCGAACTGGTGGAGAGAGGCGCAGGCGAAGTGAAAACGACGGCGCACCCCACCATGCCCAATCCAACCCCAGAGAATGATTCTATGCCCCTGACCTCGTCACCACTCGCTTCCACCCTTGGTATTCCTGCCGGAAGGGCGTTGGTCCTGGCGCTTGCCCTCGGCCTTTTGTTTTTGGTTGGTGGAGGTGAAGCAGATGCCCAGACCATTGACCGTCACGGAAACACATTCGCCACCGCGACGCCGTTGGCCCTCGGGTCCTCGGTGTCCGGACATCTACACGACTCAGAGGACTGGGACGTCTTCAGCATCGACCTGTCCGGCGCGTCGGGCAGTACCGACATCTGGGCATACGTAACCTCGGAAGACGAAGACGCCGACACCATCGCCGGGCTGTACGACAGCCAGGAGAACTTGCTCGCATTTAATGATGATGCCTTCATCAGGGACCAACAACGCACCTCTGGGCTCCGCAAGACCGTCCCGCCGGGCATCTATTACATAGTTCTCGTCACCTACGAGGGTGAGCCGACGGACTACACCCTGCATGCCGAAGCGGTTGCGGATCCCGGGAGTGACCCCGAAACCGCGGTGTCCCTGAATCTCGACGTGCCCAATGCGGGCATGATCGACGGGCCAGAAGACGAAAACTACTTCAGGCTCGACTTCACCGAACGCACGTACATGATCATCGATGTCCAGAGCCTCCACCTCTCGCCCCTGGAAGGAGCGCTCCTGGACTCCGAGGGTGAAGAGATATCAGCCAATACTTATCGCAGGGTCCTCAGAGGACTAGGTTTGGTCATCCCTGTCGGTTTCTCGATCTATGACGAATTCGAACCGGGTACGTATTACATCCGGGTATCTTCGCCCTCCTTCGAGGGTTTTGAGTTTCTTGAGGCTCCCAGGCCCGCACCCTTCTTCGTCTACCCCATCGAGGACGCCGAACACACCGAATTCATAAAAGGGTGTGAATCACGGTCACGCGCCTCGAACAACCCGCAGATCGAAGATCCACTGTTCCTTTGCCAGTGGCATCTGAACAGTTCCGACGCCAGGGACATCAACGTTGAACCCGTCTGGGCAGACGGAATAATGGGTGAAGGAATAAACATTGCCATTGTCGACGATGGCATGTACCACACCCATGCCGACCTCAAGGACAACGTCGACGTTGAAAAGAACTACGACTACAACGGCAATGAGGACATTTATGCCCCGTTCGAACACCATGGCACGAATGTCGCCGGCATTATCGCGGCCCGCGACAACGACATTGGTGTGCGAGGTGTGGCGCCGCGCGCCACGATATACGGGTACAACCTTATCGCCGGTGACGTGTCGTTCATAACCCTGTTAGACGCCATGTCGCGTAACGCGGCGGTGACCGCAGTGTCCAACAACAGTTGGGGACCTACGGACGGACCAACTGCCTTCTCGCCGGGAACGTTCTGGGAACGGACGATAGATGCAGGTGTTACCAAAGGTTATGAAGGAAAAGGGACTTTCTACGTCTTCGCCGCCGGTAACGGACACCTACTGGGAGACGACTCCAACCTTGACGGCCTCGCCAACTACTATGCCACCACCGCTGCCTGTGCCGTGGACAGCCGGGACGCGAGGGCTGGTTACTCGGAAATGGGGGCCAACCTGTGGGTCTGCGCGCCCGCGAACGACCGGCCCGGCACTTTGGGTGAGTCCGCCGGCATTCTGACCACTGATAACTCCGACCAATACATCTCGGACTTCGCAGGCACGTCTGCGGCAGCCCCGATCGTTTCAGGCGTAGCCGCTCTGACTCGCAGCGCCAATCCGGACCTGACCTGGCGGGACATCAAGCTGATCCTCGCCGCGTCCGCGCGAAAGAACGATCCGGGCAGTTCCGGCTGGGAAGACGGCGCAACCAAATACGGAGCCGACGCCCCCGGGGACCGCTATCACTTCAACCATTCGTATGGGTTTGGCGTGGTAGACGCAGGAGCCGCCGTCGAACTGGCGAAGGAATGGACCAACATCCCTGCAATGACGTCGACGACGGTCGAGTCCGACGAACTGAACCTCGAAGTGCCTGACGCTCCCGGAGGCGGCGAAACCGCCACGGTCACCAGCGCCCTCACCCTCGATACCAGCATTGGCTTCACTGAGTTTGTAGAAGTCAGAGTTTCATTCCTGCACGACTCGTTCCGTGACCTGGAGATCGTGCTGGAATCGCCATCGGGCGCCGAATCCAGGCTGGCAGTCCCCTTGGACACTTCCACCGACCTCGCTTTCTTCTTTGACTACGTGCCGCTTTACGGCGAGTACCGGTTCGGGTCGGCAAAACACCTCGGTGAAGACCCCAATGGGGAGTGGACGCTGCGAATTACGGACAACTACGCCATCGGCGAAGGGATTCTGGAATCCTGGACCATCACCGTGTACGGGCACGAACAAAAGGCCGGGCCTCCGATGATCGACTCTGTCGAGGGCGATGACGACACGTTGGCCGTCGCATGGAGCGAGCCGGAACAGAAGGCGGGTCTGCCGGTCACTGGCTACGACCTGCGTCACATCCGGACGGAAGACGACGAGACTGTCGACACCAACTGGACCGTTGTGGAAGACATATGGACCGCCGCCACCGGAGGGGCGCTTGAATATTCCCTGGAAGGACTGGCCCTGCGAGAACGGCATGAAGTGCAGGTGAGGGCCACGAATGCCTGGGGTAAGGGCGAGTGGTCGGGCACGGGCATGGGAGCTCCTGGAAACGCCACACCGGAATTCCCCGAGGGGGCTGAAACCGGCCGCTCCGTACCGGAAAAACACTTCGGCCTTTAACTTTGTCGGAAGCCCCGTAACAGCCACCGACGCAGATGACGATACGCTGACCTACTCCCTTGGTGGCGCCGACGCGGCATACTTCGACATAAATGCCGACAATGGCCAGATCACAGTGGGCGCTGCGGCGAAGCTGGATTACGAGTCGCAGACAAGCTACACGGTGGTCGTCACCGCGACCGACATATTCGATGTGGCTGCCAGCATTACGGTCACCATCTCGGTGACCAACGTTGACCTGCCTGGTAAAGCCAACGACTACGACGTCAACAAGGACGAAAGGATCGACAGAGAGGAAGCGATTTCGGCCGTCCGCGACTACTTCACCGGAACTCTCACGAGGGACGAAACGCAGGACATCATCAGGCTCTACTTTCTCCGTTGACCAACCTCGGCTTGGGCGTAGGGTAGAATCGTCAATTGACGGTCTACCCTATTCCGCACCATGAGCCTCAACATCAAGAACGAACAAACCTGCCGGCTTGCCAGGGAGTTGGCCGACCTCACTGGCGAGTCCATGACCGGCGCCATCACCGTCGCGCTCGAAGAACGCCTGAAGCGCGAAAAACACGAACGCAGCGTCGAAGCTCGGATTCAAGAAATGCGTGCTATTTCAGATCGCTGCGCCAGGTTGCTGCGCGAACCCGGCCCGTCGGCCGTCGACCACGGTGATCTTTTGTATGACGAGCGCGGATTGCCCAAGTGATCGTAGATACGTCAGCGGCTTTGGCGGTCCTGTTTAGCGAACCGGATGCCGAACGCTACATCAGCGCGATTGCCGGAGTTTCAGGTTGCCGTATGTCAGCCGCCAGCTTACTGGAGACTTCGATTGTCCTCGAAAGCCGAAGCGGCGGCACGGCAGGGCATGAACTTGACGTCTTCCTGGAAAAGGGGCGGATAGAGTTGGTTCCGGTCACTACTGAACAGGCGCACGCAGCCCGCCGTGCCTGGCGGCGATTCGGAAAGGGAAACCACCCGGCCGGACTGAACTACGGCGACTGCTTCTCCTACGCCCTTGCGGAAACTTCCGGGGAACCCCTGCTCTTCAAGGGCCGCGACTTCGAACTCACCGGCATCGAGGCCGCATAGGTCAATAGTAAGTCGACTTGGGGTCCAGGCCCAGGTAGAACGCGCCTGACGTATCGTAGTGGGTCATGCGGCCCTGCACCTGCTGTGTGATCACCTGCGCGTCCTGCATACGGCGCTGGACTGGGTTGCTAGCGAATATACCGCCCGAACCGGCCACGTCGTAGGCAACGGCGGCAACGCCGGCCCCCTCGCGTATTGCGTGAGTGGCCGCCAGCCTCAGCCCGATTCGTTCCTCTGCAGTAAGTACCCCCCGGCTGCGCGCTGCGTCCCACAACTTGGAAACCGCTTCGCCCAGGTAGGCTCGCGCGGCTCTCCACCTCGCCTCCGCCTCCCCAATCTGTCGCTGCGTGGTGGCGGTATCTCTCAAAATCGAAGTCCGCTTCACCGGGACCTTCTTTCCTGCAATTTCGATCGCTGCGTCCAACGCAGACCGCGCCACCCCCAGCGCCACAGTCCCGAAACCCGTGGCGAACATCAGGACCTTCGGCACCACGTATAAGGGTCCATCAACTCGAGGCATGACGTCCGGGCCGTATGCGCGCGATGCCGGGACGAACAGGTCGGTTGCCTGAAAACTGAAGCTTCCCGTCCCCCTGAGTCCATTCACCTGCCATACGTCCAGGACCTCTACCTCGTCCTTCGGGATGAGCAGGACGATCTCCTGTCCCTGCTCCGCGCTCTGCGGTCCACCGTCACCCGGTCGTACAACAGGACTCAGCGCCGCCACCCAGTTTGCATGGCGTATGCCGCTGCTGAAGTTCCAGCGCCCGGTCACCCGGTAGCCGCCGTCCACGGCGACGGCGCGCGTGGAAGACGTCGGCGGGCCGTTGCTTATCACCGCCTGCGGATCGTCCCAGACTTCCCGCGCCGTCTCCGCAGGCATGCGTACCGCGTCGGTCGCAAAGACGTTGTTCTGGTTTACGCACCAGGCGACGCTGCCGTCGGCCCGGGCGAAAGTCTCGACGACTCGCAGGTACTCGACGAAGTCCATCTCCGCGCCGCCAAGCGAGCGCGGCACGAGGAGCCTGAACAGGCCCTCGTCGGCCATGTCCGCCGCCAACTCCGGCGGCAGCCGCCGCTCCGCGTCAATGCGGTCTGCGGACTCGGCTGCCCGCGACGCCATTCGCCGGGAGACGGCGAGTATGTCCTGGGCTATAGCAATCAGTTCAGGATCTGGGACAGGAACTCTTTCGTGCGTTCGTGCTGCGGGTTGTTGTAAAACTCCTCTGGGGTGGCCTGTTCGATGATTTCGCCCTCGTCGAACATCAGCATCCTGTCGGCCACCTCCCGGGCGAATCCCATTTCGTGGGAGACGATGAGCATCGTCATCCCCGAGTGGGCCAGCTCCCGCATCACGTCCAGCACCTCTTTAATCATCTCGGGGTCCAGGGCCGACGTGGGTTCGTCGAAGAGCATGATCCTCGGTTGCATGGCCAGCGCCCTGGCAATCGCGACGCGCTGTTGCTGTCCGCCGGAGAGTCCGGCGGGGTACTTCTCAGCCTGCTCCGGTATTCCCACCCTATGCAGCAATTCCATGGCCACCTGTTCAGCCTGTTCGCGGGGCCACTTTCTCACCTTGATCGGCGCCAACGTAATGTTCTGCATAACGTTGAGGTGCGGGAACAGGTTGAAGGACTGGAACACCATGCCGACCTCGCTCCGGATCATGTCTATGTTCCGTACGTCGTTCGTCATCTCGACGTTGTCGACGATGATCTGGCCCCTCTGATGTTCTTCAAGCCGGTTGATAGTGCGAATAAAGGTTGACTTACCGGACCCTGAGGGACCTAAGATGACTACTTTTTCACCCTGCTTCACCGTGGTCGTGATCCCTTTGAGGACATGAAAGTCACCGAACCACTTGTGCACGTCCCGGCAGATGATTATGTCCTCTGCAACCGCCTTCTCTTCTTCGACAACCATTTGAACCTCCAGAAATTTCCGGTCGCCGGCGTCGAGTCTCGCCGGCAACAGCAATTAGCGGACCCCCACCCCCAGGTGCCGCTCTATTCGCCTGCTCACGTAAGACATGCTGTAGCAGAAGATCCAGAAGACCACCGCCAGGAATATGAACAACTCCAGGGCGTTGTCCAGGTAGTCCTGGTTCCCCTGGATGAAGGCGCGGCCTATCTCAACTACGTCCAACATGCCGATGATGTATACCAGCGTGGTGTCCTTGAACAGGCTGATGAACTGTCCAACGATGGCGGGGATCACGTTCCGGATCGCCTGCGGCAGAGAGATCAGGGTGGTCGTCTGCCAGCCGGGCAGGCCCAATGCCCGCGCCGCCTCCTCCTGCCCCGGATGCAGCGCCTGCAGGCCGCCGCGAATGTTCTCCGCCATGTACGCGGCGCTGAACAGGGTTATGACGATGGCCGCTCGGGCCAGCGAGTTCAGTGGGAAGTCCTCGGGGAAGGCCAGCGGGACAAGCACCTGGGACATGAACAACAGTGTGATCAGGGGCACTCCCCGGAACACCTCGATGAACACCACGCAGATCAGCTTTACCACCGGCAGATGGCTGCGGCGGCCCAGTGCAAGTCCAACACCAATGGGGAAGCTGAGCGTGATGCCGATCACCGCCAGCAGCAGGTTCAGCATCAGTCCGCCCCAGTAGATGACGGACACGGGCTGCAGTCCGGGGACTCCCGGCAGTCCGCGGAGCAAGACCAGCGTCACCAGGAACGACACGATGGCCAGAATGACGATGCGCCGAATCGTCAACAGGTTCGTGTAGTACGCCAATGCCCAGCCGGCGCCCATCGCTGGGAGGTTGGCAAGCAGTATCAGCCGCACGTCCCACCCCATCTCATCCAGCCCGTAAGGCAGGAAGGCGAACAGGGCGGCCACTATGGCCACCGTTAGCGCGGCCTGTTTGGCAAGGGATCCCCTGGTGAGACCCCACGTCATGCCCAGCAACGCCGAAACGAGAATCAGCCCAATCTGCGGCCTCCAGAAACAGTTCTGGCCGGGGCAAGCCGCCACGGTATTGAACTGTCCGATGATGAAACGGCCGCCGAGTTCGGCAACCACGGTCCAATCTGCGATCGCGAATACCCAGCGCAGGCCGAACCACACGCCGAACACTATTGCCAGCACCGAAATGACGGTGAGGACGCCGTTGTACCAGGTGCCGAAAAGGTTCGCGCGGACCCATCCCGCAGCGCCTACGCTCATGGCGGGCGGACGTACCATCGTACTTGCGCGGCTACTCGTCACTCGCTAACCCCCGGAAAAGCGGATGTGCCGGTTGTACATGTTGCCGATCAACGACCACGTCAGACTCATTGCCAGGTAGGCCGCCATGATGAGAACGAAAATGGACACAGCCGGAGCAATCTGCGTCATCGTCTTTGCGATGTTGGTCAGGTCCGGATAGCCGATCGCGGCGGCAAGGCTGCTGTTCTTCGTGAGATTCAGGAATTGGCTGATCAGCGGTGGAATGATGACCCGGAGCGCCTGAGGGAACGTAACGTGGCGCAACACCCCCAGCGGCGACAGGCCGAGCGCGCTTGCCGCTTCAGTCTGGCCGCGCCGGACAGACGTTATGCCAGCTCTGACGATCTCCGCGATGTAGGAAGCCGTGTACATCACGAGCCCTATCAGCAGGACGATAAGGCCCGCCGGAGCAGTGAACCCACCGGCTATCCGTTCGAACCGGCCTTCCGGCGCAGGCGTTGATATAGCAAGAGGCGCCTCACCGGTGATGGCCCCTACGACCAGCCATCCGACAACGCCCGCGGCAAACACGACGCCCCAACCGGCCAACAACGGGTAAGACGCTTTACCCGTCTCCTCCTCCCGCCGGACCAGGAACCTGTGGGTGGCAATTCCCGCGACCACGCCCAGCACCGACACAAAAACCCAGATCAACACCCCCGCGAAGCTGGTCGCGAGCGGGAACGGTATCGACATGCCCCGGTTGTCAAGATAGAGCAACCCTTCGTACGCATACCCTTCGCCCACCTGGGGCAACGCCAACCAGATGTAGAACCAGAAGAAAAGGAGTAGAAGAAGAGGTACGTTGCGGAAGAACTCCACGTAAACGGCCGCCAACCTGGAAACCAGCCAGTTGCCGGAAAGCCGCGCAACTCCGATGAAAATGCCCAGCGCCGTGGCGAGTATGACCCCAACCACCGCCACCACAACGGTGTTGGTGATGCCGACTACCAGCGCGCGGCCATAGGTATCCGACGGGTCGTAATCGAGAAAGTGGTGACCGATAGGGGTCTGGTAGGCGCGTCCCAGGAAGCTGAAACCGTGGGGGATCTCCCGGTCCTGGATCGCGTTGACGATATTGAAGAAGAACCAGACAACCAGAACGACCACCACGATCCCGGACAGGATCTGGGCAGTCCACTGGATTACCTGGGCATGCCGCCACAGGGGGATACCCTGGTAGGTAAGGCGTTGAGCAATTGCGGGCATACGGTCCCCGGAGAGTCCTATCGGCGACGCTGCCCGATTCTATCCCATCGCGGAGCAGTGCTCCCGTGGGTCGGGTCACCTGGCACTTTAAGTCGGCCGGGGGTGCGGTGTCACACCCCCGGCCAATTGGTATGCGGTGCGCCTTACCTCAGAGGGGCGGCGTAAATCTGTCCGCCCTTGGGGCAGTCCTGGCACGGCGCGACGGCCCACAGGGCGTTGCGGTCACCGTCATTACGCGGCAGGCCAATTCCGCCCGGACCGAGGTTGCGGTCGTAAATTTCACCGTAGTTGCCCACGGCTCGGATCACGTCTTGTGCGACCGTGTCGCTAAGGCCCAGGCTGTCCTGGCCAAAGCCCCCTTCGAATCCTGAGACACCCAGGAGGCGGTCGACCTTGGTTTCACCTGTGGGCGACGAAGACACGTTGCCTGAAGTTACCCCGTACGCCTCACCGTAGATGAGTATCCCCATCACCGTCTTGACGATGTCGAACCACTGGTCGTCCCCGTGGGGTACCACCGGTCCAAGCGGCTCTTCCGAGATGGTCTCCGGCAGGATGACGTGGTCATCCCGGTTGTCGAATGCGCTGCTGATGGCGGCAAGCTGGGACCGGTCATTCGTGAACGCGTCACACTGACCGCCCTGGTACGCGGCCACCACCGCATCGGTGTCTTCAAACGTCAGAGGCGTGATGTCCAGGTTGTTCTGGCTCGAGAAGTCCTGGAGGTTCAACTCTGTCGTTGTGCCCTGGGTCACGCACACCGTGGCGCCCTTAAGCTCCAGCGCGCTCTCGATGCCGGTCGCCTTGTTGACCAGGAATCCCTGTCCGTCATAGAACATCGTCTGCGCGTAGTTGCCCCACTGCGCATCGCGGGACGTGGTCCACGTGACAGTGCGGACCAGCATGTCGACCTCGCCGGACTGAATCGTCGGTCCGCGTTCGGCCGCTGTAATCAGGCGAATTTCAATGGCGCCGGGGTCACCCAGAACGGCGGTTGCCAGCGCTCGGCAGAGATCGATGTCAAAACCGACGTTGTTTCCAGCCGAGTCCAGGAATCCGTAGCCCGGCACATCGTTGCGGCTGGCGCAGATAACTTTGCCGCGCTCTTTCACCGTCTCGAGGCGTCCGGTTACCTCTTCAGGCTCGTCTTCTTGCTGGCACGCAGCAAAGACGAACAGCATGGCTGCTACGGCCATCAGCGCGAATGCGACTTTCCATTTCATTGGATTTCGTTCCTCCATAAGACCCGTTGATCTTTTACCGTCGGCGCCCGGTTTCGGCAACTCCCTGTCACGTCCAATTGGACTGGCATTCCTCATCCCGGCTATAAATAGTGGCGACGAAACCCCACCGGGATGCCGGGACTGTAGGGAGAACCAATACACCATTGGGACCGGCGCGGCTCAGTTTACTCCTATCCCCATAACTTGCGCGCGCTTATAGATACCAAATATGAGCATTTAAACGTACGAAGAATCCAGGCTTCACGCGGTCCTCAGCGTTGTCGATTGACGCCCGGTCCGTTCTCGTTCGCCGGTCAGTTGACCCCGCCGGGCCAACTCAAAGTTGCCGGAGCCTGGGGTCCCAGCGGTCCCGCAGCCAGTCCCCCATGAAGTTCATGGCGTACACCACGAAGAATATGGCCAGACCCGGCAACAGCGCTATCCAGTAGTTCTCGGATATGTAGTCCCGGCCGTCGGCTACCATGCTGCCCCACGCCGGTGTAGGCCCGGGTATGCCGACGCCCAGGAAGCTCAACCCAGCCTCCGCGAGGATCAACTGGCCGACGTTCAACGTCATAAGCACAACTACGGTGTTGATGACGCCTGGCAGGATGTGCCGGTAGAGCATACGCGGGACCGAAGCGCCGGCCACTCGCGCCAACGCGACGTAGTCGGTGGACTTGAGACGCAGCGTCTCGGCCCTGATCTGCCGCGCGAACGCGGCCCAACTATAGATGCTCAACAAGATCACCATGAGGCCGAAACTCGGGCCGAAAACCACTGCTGACGCCAAGGCGACCAAAACGAACGGGACGGCAAAGTTGAGTTCGGCCAGCCGCATCAGGACGTCGTCTATCACCCCTCCATACCAACCCGCAATCAGCCCGACCAGCACTCCCACTCCCGTTCCCACCGCCAGAACCGCGCCGGCTAGCTTTAGTGAGACCTGGGCCCCGTAGATGATGCGGCTCAGGATGTCTCGTCCCAGTGGATCGGTTCCCAATAGGAATTTGCTGCCGCCATCCTCGTGCCACGCCGGCGGAATGCGCTCTTCAATCAATTTGCCCAGCAACGGATCGTGCGGAGAGAGAATCGGAGCAAATGTTGCCGAGACCGTGACCAGGATGATGATGAAGAAAGGGAACAGCGGCCAGCGGCGAAGTACGTATAGCGTCTTCCCGAAAATGTGCCCGACTCGGAGGCCGGAGACTACGGTCTGCCGGATAGAGGTGTCCGTGCTCAATTGATCCGGATCCTCGGGTCGATCACCCGGTACAGCATGTCGATTGCCAAATTAACGACCAGGAAGGTCGCCGTGAACAGTAGGACCAGCGCACCCAGCATCGGGAAATCGGTGTTGAAAACCGCCTGCACCGACAGACGCCCCAGTCCGGGCCAGAAGAACACCGTTTCGGTCACCACGGCGCCGGTGATGAAGAACGCCAACAGGACCCCCGCGTAGGTCATCGGCACGATAGCTGAGTTGCGCAACGCGTGTTTCCAAATGATCTTGCGGCTCGAAACGCCTTTTGCACGTGCAAATTTAACGTACTCAGAGTCAAGCGTGTCCAGCATCGAAGACCTGATTAGCCGAAGGATGCCGGCGGCTGGAAACCAGCCCAGGGTTACGGCGGGCAGCACGTAATGCTTCCAGCCCCCTATTCCCGAAGTCGGCAGCAGGTTTAATTGCACGCTGAACAGCAAAATGAGCATGATGCCCAACCAGAAGCCGGGCATCGCCTGTCCCACTAGCGCCACGCCCCTGGCTACCAGGTCAAGGGCCGAGCCGCGCGATATGGCCGACCACACACCCAGGGGTACACCGATGATCATGGCAAAGACGTATGCCCCAAGCGACAGTTTGGCCGTGGCGAACCAACGCTCGCCAATGATCTCCTTAGGCTCGTCGTTGAAGTAGATCGATTCGCCAAAGTTGAATCGCACGGCCTTGCCAAGCCATATCAAGTATTGCATTGGGTAGGAGCGGTCCAGGCCGAAACGGACCCCCCATTCGTCCCACTGCTCCTGCGTCGAGTACTCGCTAACAAAAAGGTAGCGCGGATCGCCGGCGGCGCGAGATAACGAGAACACCACCACCGTCGCAAACCACATCACGAACAGGCTCAGAAGAAATCGCCTGATTAGGAAGTTTGCCAATGCTTAGGCTGTCCGTTTCTCGCTTAAAGACAATCTCGCCGCTTACAGGCGAGTGGCTATCGGACGATGCGCCCGGTCAGACCGGGAAAGCGACGGGCGGCGGCTATCCAAGAATGGCCGCCGCCCGTGAACTCTGGACTTCGCCGAACGAGCAGTCTACCGGTTGACGATGATGGTCTCCGGCGAGTTGAACTCCGGCGTCTCCGCCATGTATGGGTTCCACTCCGCAACTTCCGGACGAATCACGAATGTGTTCGGAAGCTGCGAGATCGGAGCGGTCAACCACCACTTCGAGAAGTAGTCCTGGATCATCTGGTTGTTCGCAATACGCTCTTCGCGGGTGGTCCCCTCGAGGTCCAGGTTCTTCTGGGCCAGCTTCCAGATTTCGTCTTCCACTTCAAGGCCGAAGTTGAAACCGGAAGTAGCCCTGAAGCAGCAGGCGAATACCCCGGCGGCATCGATCGGCTGACCAGTCCCCGTGTGGATCATCCACGGGTTGTCCTTGCTGCGCTCGACCAACTTTGGCCTTGCCGTGATGTACGTCGTGTTGTCGATCTGCACATCAAGCCCGATCTCCCGCCAGTACTGCGCCACGGCGGCGCCGACCTCCGGCTCCCACTCGCGGTCCGGAGCGACGTGCGTCGTGAAGCCGAAGCCGTCCGCGTAGCCGGCCTCCGCCAGGAGCGCTTTGGCCCGTTCGGGGTCGTAAGGAATCCTCCACTCGTCCTTCCAGGCGTCGTCGCCGGGGTGCGAGTTCATGTTGGAGTAGTACGCCCTGCCGATACCGGACTGGATCTTGGCCACGATGGTGTCCCGGTCGATAGCGATGCTCATCGCTTCGCGTACCTTACGGGCGCTCTCCATGCGGGCCGGGTCGTCGGGATCACCGATCCACGGGTGGTCATCGTCCGGCAGGAAGCCCGTACGCATGTTGATCGCACCGTGATTGTCCTCGGTGTTCCCGGTGTCCTTCTCAGTGTCGGCCCAGTAGTTGCCTGCAAAGATGAAGGTCTGGTTGTTCGGAACGCCCAACTGCTGCGTCCTCGACCCCGGGATGTCCCTGGTCACCGAATTGATGAATTTCAGCGGGACTTTGCCGATGTCGACCTCCCCGGTCTTCAATGCAGCAATCAGCACCGAGGCTTCCTGCATCTCACGCACCGTGACTCTCGCGATGCTGGGAGTACGACGCCAGTGTGGCGTGTCGAATGCAGGTTCCAGCGTGATGTGAGAGTCCGCCACCCACTCGACCACTTTGAACGGTCCGGTACCGACCGGTATGTCGACCGCCTGGTCGTAGCCAAGCTCGTCAAAGAGCCTCTTCGAGAACATCTCGAGCGCCTGGTACCCGACGTTGCTCATCTCACGGGTTAGCGACAGCGGCGTCAGGCCGCTTTCCTTTACGTTGATCACGAATGTGCGGTCGTCTATGGCCTCCCAACTGTCCACCCACTGCTCAAATCCAGCCCTTGTCCCACAGGTGATGCCCTCTACGTAACATTCATCGAAGTTGAACGCCACGTCGTGAGCGGTCAATTCGCCCCAGCCATCGTGGAACTGGACGCCCGAACGTATCTTGAACGTTATTTTGCTGCCGTCATCCGCAATGGTCCAGGACTCGGCGATGCCGCCCGTGCCAGGTCCCGGGTCATAGTGCGGCGGGGGTGAGTAGTTGGCCCTGAGGAGGGGCTCCGTGAAGCCGTAGTAGTGCAGCAGGTAGTGCAGAGGCACCCGGTTCGAGAACTTGGCCGCCGGCGTGTCGGTGTTGTTTGCCACAACCTCGCCGCGGTAAATGACCGGCGCCGATTTCTCGACGACTTTCTCGACGACGACCGTCGCAACCTTCGTCTCCACGCGCTCGACAGGCTTCTCGACGACGACCGTTTCGACGACCTTCTCAGTGCGAGTAACCGGCTTCTCCACAACCACCGTTTCCACTACTTTGACAGTCTTGCCCTCAATCGTTTTTTCGACCACGACGGTCTCGATCACCGTTTCGATTTGAGTGACCTGCTTTTCGACGACGACCGTCTCGACGACCTTCTCGGTTCTGGTGACCTCTTTTTCGACCACCACCGTCTCGACGACCCTTACCTCTTTCGTCTCGGTGCCACAGGCGAGCGACGCAAGACCTACGGACGCCACCATGAGCAACAAAATCCACTTGATATAACGAACTGACATGCCGAATCCCTCCGAAGACTATGTACGCCTCAGCCGTGACCGGAACGTTATCCCGGTTCAAGATTCTTGTCAAAGCAGGAGCGCCCAAATCGGCGGAAACAGCCCTGGTCACAACCACAAGGGTAGTTTGCTCGGCCATACCTTGCGAAATACGTCATTCCTGAGCCCCAACCCGCCATTCGTGGACCCCAAAATGTCATTCTTGAGCGCAGCGAAGAATCTCCGGGTCATCGGACTTCCCCTCCATCTCCGGGCGATAGCCTCACCTACAATCGAACGAAACAGGGCATCAGAAAACCGACCAGTTCACTAGTCCACCGTTCTTTCGTTCATTAAAGGCGCTCGCGCGTGCGCGAGGCGTGGAGCCACCACCGCCAGGGGCAGCGCGACGCGGCGTCACCCATCACCGAGGAAACCCATTAACACCACAGACAGACCACGCGACTCATCCGCCCGCATGGCGGGCATCTTCCTGATAATCACTGCCGCAGCCACAGTCTTAATGGTCGTCACGCGTGTCGCGGCCGACGCCGATCATCCGAGCTTGCACAACACAATGGTCGCAATTGCCGAGAACCGGGCCATGTACAGCCTCAGCGGGGCGGCCAGGTTATTGTCGGGCGTCACCCTGATGGCCGCCGCCATGTACCTTCTACAGACTTGGGTCATCCGCGAGCGGCTGGGCACCCCTCTCGTTCCGGTCCTTTTTGCGGTGTCTGGCATCATCACTGGAGTGTCGGGCGCACTGGCCATCGTGCTTGCCGCGACCGCGGCCGAATTGACCGATCCCAACATTGGGATCCTCCTCTCGCGTTCGACCGAGGTCACAGCCGATCTGCGCTGGATCACCGGAAAAGTGGGCTTCACGCTCATGGGCCTGGCGCTGATAGTCGCAGCCCGCTACCAGTGGAAAGCCGGCGGAGCCCTGCGCTACATGTCGATCCCGTCGGCCGTCATCGGCATATCGATGCAGTTGATCTGGATCGACGCCGCCACCATCATGCACAGGGTCAGCGGCGTCGCCGTATTCGTCTGGCTCCTGGCCATCAGCGTCATGCTCATCACGGGCCGCATCGAACGCCAATTCGCCAGGTTGTCAGCGTCCAACTAGCAGCCTATACACGACATCCCGGCTCCCGAAACCGTCATCCAGGACCCCGATGCACACCATCCCGAGCCGCTGCACGCCATCCTCAACCCTGGTGCAAGCCACACCGAGCCGCTTCATGTCATCCCCTGCCCTCTTCGTGTCACCCCGGGCCCTCCTTAATATCATCCCGGGCCTCCTTAATGTCATCCCGAGCGAAGCCGAGGGATCCGAACCACCCATCCCACAACCACGCCAAACCCCACCACCAACACCCTCCATCGTCTTCCCCGACGCAGATCGGGGACCCAGGGGGCGCGGCTACCCCAACAACCCGCTACAAAACCACACCCCGACGTTGGCCGAATCCCCATGTAGGGGTGCCTCTTGTGGGCACCCGCCGAGGTGGACGGGCGGCGCGGCTATCCCCACAAACCTGCCACCCCTTACCCACATCCGGCATTCTCCCAAACCGTCTTCCCCGACGCAGATCGGGGACCCAGTGGGGCGCGGCTATCTCCACCAACCCGCTACACAACCACACCCGCACACCGGCCAACCACCCCCGTAGGGGCCGTTCGCGAACGGCCTGGGGCACCGGCAACCCGGCTACCCCACCAACCTACCGCCCCTTACCCACATCCGGCATTCCCCCAAACCGTCTTCCCCGACGAAGATCGGGGACCCAGGGGAGCGCGGCTACCCCCGCCAACCTGTGACACACCCACAACCCGACGCTGGCCAAACCCACTTGTAGGGGTGCCTCTTGTGGGCACCCGCCGGGGCGGACGGGCGGCGCGGCAACAACCCACCCCCCAAAAATCCACCCCACAAAACATTTGACACGCACGAACACCTGTTCTATTATCAATATCGAGTCGTGCATTACGACGCGTTCATCACAGCCATTCTGATCGAACAGCAACGGGAACAACTCCTGCAGGCATCGGGGGTAAAAGTTCCTCCCTCCGTGTTAAAGCCCGTTGCGGAACGAGAAAGTACATGCTCTCCTGGGAAGCAGACATGGGCTATGCGTGGATTCCAGGGCCCTCACGGCTGCAAAGCCGACAAGGGTCACCGGAACGACTCGCACATAATGCTGTTCACGTAGGCGTGGCAGCTTTAGACCCCGACTATGGTGACTCGGGGCCCGCAGGCTAATCGTGAGAGCGATGCCTGGGGAGCTATCGGAAGTTCGCCCCAGAGATCAAGCCGAGGATCCGATAGCAAATGCGTCTTTCCCTCAGACGCCCATAAGCGCCCCACAAGCCGGGCGCGGCTGTTGAGCCGAAAAAGTCTTCGGCCCCGGTTCGACCGCCGACGCGTGAGCGAGCAAATTGCCGCCACTACCGTTGGTTGTTGGACTGTGCGGAGAAGACCGAGGAAACATACTTCCCAACAACGCCTCACGGTTCCGGCCGGGCGTGGGAAAGACAGCAGAGACACTGCAAAACGAGGCAACTCCGGGGGAACCACCCCCGGGTTGCTTCAACGCGCCAAAAACCAACCCGTCGTGCCCTCCATCGTCACCCCGCACTCCGATGCGGGGCCGGTACCCTACCCCGTACTCGATACGGGGTCGTCCCCTACTCCCCATTCCTGTCATCCCCGAGCCGCCCATCTGTCATCCTCGAGCGAAGCGAAGGACCTCCCGGCCATCCCACAACCACACTCGCCACCCACCCAACCGGTGTTCTCCCAACCCGTCGTGCCGGGGCAACCCGGTACCCACGGTGGGGCGCGGGACGGGCGCGGCTACGACCTCCCGCTCCTCACACACAATCGGCATTCTCGCGACCAGTCGTGCCCTCCATCGTCAACCCGCACTCCGCAGCCTGTCTCAGAAGTCTCCCGGGCTAGCTTGCCTCCTCTCCTTGGGGGAGAGGATTGAGGTGAGGGCGAAACGTCGGACAACCGAAATCGTCGTATCGAATGAGGGACTTACGATTTCACCCCATGCCCTCACCCTAACCCTCTCCCGCGAAACGGGAGAGGGGACTATTGAGACAGGCTCCCCGATGCAGGGCCGGTACCCTGCCCCGTGCTTGACACGAGGGCACTTTCCACCCACCCAACCGGCGTTCTCCCAACCCGTCGTGCCGGGGCAACCCGGTACCCACGGTGGGGCGCGGGCCGGGCGCGGCTACGACCTCCCGCTCCTCACACACAATCGGCATTCTCGCGACCAGTCGTGCCCTCCATCGTCACCCCGCATTCCTATGCGGGGCCGGTACCCATGGTGGACGGGCGGCTGGTTCGCACCTTCGACCACGGGCGTGGATTACCCGCCCCTACAGGGGTGGTTGGCCGGTGTGCGGGTGTGTGATGGGTTGGGTGACGGGGATACTGAAACCCTAACCCCCTACATCAACACCACCGACCGCAAGACCTCTCCCCGTTCCATCTTGTGGAACGCTTCCTCCACGTCCCCCAGTCCGATGGTTTCGGACACGAAACCGTCCAGGTCAAGACGGCCCTGGAGGTACAGGTCGATGAACATCGGGAAGTCCCTGGTTGGCAGGCAGTCTCCGTACCACGAGGACTTGAGCGAGCCTCCTCTTCCGAAGACTTCGATCATCGGGAGCTCTAACTTCATCTCTGGGTTCGGGACGCCGACCAGCACCACCGTTCCCGCAAGGTCCCGTGCGAAGAACGCCTGCTGGTAGACAGCCGGGTTCCCGACCGCTTCGATCGCCACGTCGACCCCGTTTCCGCCGGTGAGTTCCTGAATCGCTGCAACCGGATCGGTGTTCGAAGAGTTGACCGTATGCGTGGCCCCGAAGCCCTTCGCCCACTCCAGCTTCCGGTCGTCTATGTCGACAGCGATGATCGTGTGCGCGCCGGCGAGCCTGGAGCCGGCAATCGCCGCATCACCCACACCGCCGCAGCCGAACACCGCCACCGAGTCGCCACGCGTTACGCCTCCGTATTCACGGCAGCGCCAAGGCCGGCCATGATGCCGCACCCGACGAGTCCGGCCGCCGCGGCCGACGCAGCCGGGTCCACCTTCACCGCCTGCCCGGCGTGGACCAGGCTCAGTTCCGTGAACGCGCCGATTCCGAGCGCGGGAGAAAGCGGACTGCCGTCGGCCAGAGTCATCGGCTGCGACGCGTTCATGCTGTCGAAGCAGTACCACGGTCGGCCGCGCAGGCACGCACGGCAGTTGCTGCACGGAGCGCGCCAGGCGATTATGACAAAGTCGCCCTTCTCAACGTTGGTTACGCCGTCTCCAACGGCCTCGACCACCCCGGCCGCCTCGTGTCCCAGCAGGAACGGGAACTCGTCGTTGATGGCGCCTTCCCGGTAGTGGAGGTCGGTGTGGCACACGCCGCACGCCTGCACTCTCACGAGCGCCTCGCCCGGACCCGGGTCCGGCACGAGAATGTCCTCGAGCGTGACCGCGGCGCCTGTTGATCCAGCTATAACACCCTTGACTCGATTCGCCATAAGTCCTGCTCCCTTTGGCTGGCTGGTGGTCCCGCGAGCGAACGTTCCGGCGACGTTTCGTACGTCAGGCCATTGCGCTCAAATGCGAGAGCCAGGACGGTCCGCCCCAACGCGGCGCCCAGACTGGAAAGTCGAGGTTGATTCCTAGCGGATGGGCTAAACGGGCGCGGAACTGCCCGTTTTCTTTGAATGCATTGGGTTTCACCCTACTGCTGCTACCATCCGTGAATCGTTTCAGCACACTCTTGGTCGTCGTCAAGGCTCCTGAGCGTAGATCCAGCATGAAACTCGGTTACAGCAACTACGGCATGAAGGACGTCGACATCCTCGAGGCCCTGCCTCGTATCCGTTCCATCGGCTACGAGGCTATCGAGTTGTGCGCCCGAGACGGCTGGCAAACGGCCGCCGACAACTTCGGAGCGCAGGACAGGAAAGTGCTGTCCGCCAAACTTCAGGAGGTAGGATTTCCAACTCCCCCGATCATGGAGGCCCTGGACGTCTGCGCCATCGGGGACGCGCGGGCTGCCATGCTACGGCGCGCCTCAGAATCATTCGAACTGGCAAACGATCTCAACCTTGGGGACGGGCCGTCCGTAGTGACAACCACGGTCGGCGACCCGAACCCGGAGTGGGACACCGGCAAGCCCCTGGTACGCGACGGCTTCTTGGAATTGGCGGACCTGGCGAGCCGACACAACGTCATCGTCGCCGCGGAGTCTCACGCAGGCAGCAACTTCAACACTCCAGAAAAAGCTGCCTGGCTCATGGAGAACACCAACCACGATTACCTGAAACTCAATTTCGATGTCAGCCACTTCGTCGCGCAGGGAATCGACATGGGGCGCAGCATCGACCTGTGCGTTCCGTACGCCGTGCACACGCATATAAAGGATGGGTACACCAGAGACGGCAACGTCCACTACCAACTCCCGGGCGATGGGCGGATGAGCCTGTTCGACTACATGGTGCGGGTAGATAAGGCCGGGCTAACGGTACCGGTCTATGTCGAAGTCAGCCGTCAAATTTCCGAACGCCCCGGCTTCGATTCGTGGGCCGCGGCCGAGTACTGCTTCCGCAAGCTGGACGATGCGCGCATGAAAGCGACCCAGAGTGGCGGCGACAGGGGGCAGGGAGATTGACACCTATGGGCACACGAAAGACCGGACGGATCCTTATATGGGACATCCGCGCGCCATGCATCGAGGAGCGCATGGACGACATCATCGCGGCCGCTCCCGGCTACAGCATCGAGATGTGCGACTCCGCCGAGGACCTCGAATCGCGAATCGAAGGGGCGGAGGTCGTTGCCACCCTGGAACTATCTGCCGATGCAGTCGCACGGGCCCGCGACCTCAGGTGGGTGCACACGTGGAGCGCCGGCGTGGACAACATCGTGCCGCCCGGTCTGGACAAGACGGATGCCATCTACACGTGCGGAAAGGGAAACGGCGGCGTGACGATGGCCGAGTGGGCGATGATGCTGATGCTCATGTGGACCAAGCAGGTAACGCACTATCTCGACTTGCAAGAAGAGCGGCGTTGGGAGCCGCTCCCGCACGGCGAACTCAGCGATCAGGTCGTCGGGATAATCGGCCTCGGCCACTCGGGCGCCGACCTGGCCAGGAAGTGCCAGGCGTTCGACATGACGGTGCTGGGCACGAGGCGTACTTTGAAACCGTGCGAATACGTCGACGAAATGTACGCGCTCGAAGACCTTCGTGAAATGCTCGCCCGCTGTGACTACGTGGTCGTCACCACTCCACTCACAGCCCACACCCGCGGGATGATAGGCGAGCCCGAATTCAGGGCCATGAAGCCGAACGCGTACTTCATGGTTACCTCCCGAGGCGGTGTCGCCGATGACGACGCGCTGTTAAAGGCCCTCCAGCAAGGCTGGATCGCCGGCGCGGGCCTCGACGCACACGAAGTTGAGCCGCTCCCGCCCGATTCGCCGTTCTGGTCGATGCCGGGCGTATTCGTCTCACCTCACTGCGCGGCCACCGGCACAGCGCAGCCTGCCCGCGGGGCTGAGATATTCGTAGACAACCTCCGCCGCTACATCACCGGCAAACCACTGAAAAACGTAGTAGACCTGAATTTCGGCTACTGACGCCCGATTCCGGGTACTCCGGGTCCAGCCGCCACGAGTTGACGCGCACGCCGTATCTACGCCCGTAACCGCGGGTAGACCGCGTTCTTGCCTTCCCTACCCTTGTGCCGGCGGTTGAGGACGTTCCATGACTTCGCGAATCGTCTTGTGTGAAAATTATCACGACGATTAGATTCATCAACGCCTGTAGTCATTACGAATACTTGATTAAGGAACCTCATGAATGTAACCTGCCGGTCACTGGCACGTACTGTTTGGCTGGACGACTGACTATGGTCGGCGACCGTGCGCCAGCCCTGAGAACCCTCAAGGGGGAACGTCATGAAGAGAAGTTTGTATGGCCTGTTAATTCTTGGCCTGCTCGTGGGCCTGGCAGCTGCCATTGCCTGCGGCCAAGAGCGCGTCGTCGAAACGGTCATCGTTGAAAAGCCCGTCACGCAGGTCGAAAGGGTTGTGGAGACGGTTGTCGTCGAGAGAGTTGTCGAGGGCGAAACCGTGAGAGTCGTGGAGACGGTCGTCGTCGAAAGGCCTGTCACGCAGGTCGAGAAGGTCGTCGAAACCGTCATAGAGACGGTCGTCGTTGAAAAACCGGTCACCCGCGTCGAGAAGGTCGTCGAGACTGTTGTCGTCGAGAGGCAGGTCGAAGGCAAAACCGTCCGAGTGGTGGAGACGGTCGTCGTTGAAAAGGCGGTTACACGGGTCGAAAAGGTCGTCGAAACGGTCGTGGTCAAAGAGGTGGTGGTCGCGACTGCGATGCCCATCGCGATGAGCGCTGACGGTTCCGCCAGGATTTCGCCCAGCGGGCATTTCGTCGTGGCCGAAAACCTTGTGGTGCCCCCAATTCTCCTTCCGGCCCTCGCGGGCGGCGGTCTCGAATTCTCCTACTACAACTGGGGTGTGACCGACTACCCGTTGTCCATTAACGCCGCAGAAGAGGTTGATCCCGCCGTCAGCATCTGGGACTCGTGGACGGTGTCACAGGACGGCTTGAAGGTGTCATGGACGGTGCGACCCGGTGTCCAATTCCACCAGGGCTGGGGAGAGGTAACGGCACACGACATCGCATTCAGTTTCAACAATGCGGTGCGGGAAGGGTCCCGGTTCTACGGCATCACCAGCATGGACTGGTTCGACCGGATGGAGGCGGTGGATGACAGGTCCGGCGAGATGCACTTCCTGTTGGACAACCCCCTCTGGATCCGTCAACTGTCGAATGCATCAACGCACAACGTTTGGATAGCAAGCAAGAAGCTCTTCGACGAGCGCGGTGAGGAAGGTGGCGCCGACACCGCGATCGGCACCGGCCCGTACGAGGTGCGCGCCTGGGCCACCAACGACCGCGTCTTGCTGGAGGCGACCGAATCGCATTACCGCGTGGTACCTCTGTCCAAGACGTTCGAGGTTGTCGAAATCTCAGAACCTCTGGCCAAGCAGGCCGCGTTCCTGACCGGTGAAGTAGACATCCTGCAGATGGACAACAGCCTGATCAAGGACACGTTCGCCAAGTTGCCGGGCTCGACCATAGAGCCAATCGGTGAGGTGGACACGCAGATGATCCACTTCACGGGCAATTACTGGTTGAAAGGGCCGTTGCCGCATCGCACCGACCCCGACGCAGCATTCCCGCGTGAGGGCTACACGCCAGATAACGAGCACCCCTGGATTGGCAACATCGATGACCCTGAACACATGGAAAGGGCGCTGAAAGTGCGCACTGCCATGTCCATGGCGGTCGATCCCGATACGATCCTCAGAGAGGTGTTTGACGGTTTTGGAATCCCATTCGCCACACACATGGGATTCAAGCCGGGTGACCCGGGATGGAACGACGACTGGGCGCTCCCGGCCTACGACCCCGAAGGCGCCAAGGCCTTGCTGGCTGAAGCAGGTTATCCGGACGGTTTCGAATTCGAAGCGTTCTTCCCGGCCGGCGTCACAACCATCAGCGACGAAGCGGCATTCGCCGCCGCGCAGATGTGGCGAGAGGTAGGACTGGAACCGACAATCGACAACGGCACGTACGCTTCTGGAAGGGACCGACGGTTCGACGGTGTGGACAACATCATCAGGATGCACCACATCTTCACAGGAAAGATCGACCAGGAGAAGTGTCAGGGTCTCGGCGCCGTCCAGGCGTACTACGGGTCTGAAATACCCAGAGAGCAACTGGACATCTGCGCGCTGAACAAGACTGAGCCTAACCGGGCCAAACGCATTGCCAACAACTCCGAAGTACAGGACTACATCTCGTACTGGCGGCTGTTCCTGCCGCTTTCCGCGAAGTCGACCAACTACATGATCGGCCCGAAAGTCCTTACATGGGAGCCGCACGTCAACACGCAGCCATTCTTCATCGCTCCGTGGACGGTATCGGTCCAACAGTAAAGCGGGTTTCGTGAAAAGGTGATTGAAAGCGGGGGCCGGTTCGATGCGCCGGTCCCCGCTGCCATTCCGGGCGGCTCCGGAACACCCTGAGTTCAGGGACCAAACTTGCGAAAATTCATAATCAGACGCCTCCTGTACGGAGTCGTTCTCCTATTCGTATCCACGGTGTTCATCTTCGTGCTGTCGCGCGCCGGCGGCCGGGATCCGCGCGCCATGTACATGAGCGAAAACATCGCCGGTCGGGAAGCGTGGGAGGCGCTGGGTAGAGAGATGGGCCTCCACCGCCCTTTGCCCGTGCAGTACGGAATATGGATGGGTGGAGTCTTTCGCGGCGACTTCGGCACCTCGGTCAGGGAACAGCGGGACGCCATGGACGTGGTCCTGGAACGCCTCCCAGCAACGCTGCAATTGGCGGTAGGCGCCTTGGCATTCACTGTCCTGCTGGGCGTTCCGCTGGGAGTTCTCTCTGCGGTGAGGCGGAGTTCTCTGTGGGACTACTCGGGCAGAGTTTTCGCCCTGTTGGGCCAGGCGATGCCGGCCTTCTGGCTGGGGATCATGCTGATCATCATCTTCAGCGTCCAGTTAGACCTGCTTCCGTCAGGACGCCGCGGAGGACTCGATCACTACATTCTGCCGTCAATCACCGTCGGGTGGTTCACCGCAGCGGGCCTGCTGCGGCTCATGCGTTCCGCCATGCTGGAAATCCTCGATTCCGAATTCGTTACCTACGCGCGGGCCAAGGGAGTGGCCAGTCAGTTGCTTGTGTGGAAGCACGCATTCAGAAACGCGCTGATTCCTCCTTTGACCTACGCCGGACTGCTTCTCGGCTCGTTCCTCACAGGAACCGTAATCGCCGAGCGCGTATTCGCCTGGCCGGGGATCGGCAGGTTAGCCGTGCAGGCCGTCCTCGATAACGATTTTCCGATCATGGCGGCCACGATGCTCCTGTTCACCACAATCTACGTTGGGACGTCCCTGGTAGTGGACCTGCTGTACGCCTATGTAGATCCCCGGATTCGTTACGAGTAAGAAATGGCCCTCGAACAGGCAATAGACTTCGAAGTCCCGGAGCGGCGCGGCATATTGAATTGGGGCGCCATCAGGTTCGTGCGGGAGTGGCCGGTAATACCTGCCGCAATCCTGGTGATCTTCGCCGTTTTTGCGATTTTTGCGCCGCTGTTGTCCCCGCACGACCCCACCCACGGTCAATTGAATGAGCGGGCCACACCTCCGCCCTGGCTGGAGGGAGGGTCCACAAGATTCCTGCTTGGTTCCGACGCGCTCGGCCGCGACGTGTTCAGCAGGATCGTCTACGGGACCCGCGTTTCACTCGCCGTGGCGGGCATAGTGCTTGTGGGCGGCGCGGTCGGAGGTACTGCGCTCGGCATGATCTCCGGGTGGTCCGGAGGTCAGATCGACGAAATCCTTATGCGCATCGTGGACTTCATGATGGCTACGCCCTTCATCCTTGTCGCATTGGTCCTGGTAATCGTTTTCGGGCCCAGCGTGGAACTGATCATCATTCTCCTGATCGTGTTCAGTTGGGACAGCTTCGGCCGGCAGATTCGCGGTGAGACCCTCCAACTCAAGACCCGCGACTACATCGCAGCCGCCCAGATTTCCGGCGCCTCTACCTACCGGATCCTCTTCAGGCACTTGCTGCCGGGCGTGGTCAACACAGTGCTGGTCATCATGTCCCTGCGCGTGGGCAACCTGATAATCACCGAGTCGATCCTGAGCTACCTGGGGGTGGGCATACCCCCGCCGACTCCGGCCTGGGGCCTGATGGTGGCGGAGGGACGCGACTACCTGAACACGGCGTGGTGGATCTCGTTCTTCCCCGGCCTTGCGATCCTGTTCACCGTCCTCGCCTTCAACTTCCTGGGTGACTGGATGCGCGACCGGTTCGACCCCCGCCTCCGCCAGCAGATTTAACCATCAACAGGGTCTTGTCGAGAACGCCGATCCCGCGGAGATGGCCCACACCTCAGGGGTCTTCCTAGGTCGTTTAATAGCGGTGCCCTTCATGGCGCCAAGTCAGTATGTCGGCCGTCGAAACCTCAACCCTCCTCCACCCGGAGCGGCGGCGGCGAAATCGCTCAACCGCTCTTTTCCGGGCGATACGGTGCCACGAGCTCAGCAGTGCAGCTTCGGCCAGGCGCTTGATGGCATTGGCAATCGTGACGATTCGCATAACAGGTCCTACCCAGACGTTTCAGCCATACCATACCCGCGGCAGGCCGACAGACTTAGCAACTTGCTCTTCCCGACCACGGGGCGACACGTTTTCTCACTCACACACTACCCCACCCAAGGGTCATCGCGATCATTGCGAATTTCACATCTACTGGTTGCGGAGAGCGATGCCTTCAGCCGTCTGGAGGTCGCGCTGCCGGCCAAGTTGACTAAGTTTTCAACTTGCGCGTAGTATCGCTGCCGTGTCCCACCCGTGGCGGCACGAACGGATGACCGAGTTTAAGATCACTCCGTCGTCTCCACATATCCGGCGCCATGCAATGCCGCCGGCCGCAAGAATTACGAGAGGTGATTCAGTGCGTAAACGAAACGTGTTCAAGTTTTGGGCCCTCGCGGCGTTAGTAGCCATCGCTGCAGTAGCGTTATTCGCTGCCTGCGCCGGCGAAGAAGCTGCCGACCCAACGGCCACATCGGCGCCCCAGCCCACGGCCACAACGGCGCCGCAACCGGAAGCAACTGCGGCCCCGGAAGCAACGGCCACGACGGCGCCACAGGCGACCACTGCTGCGCCGACCCAGGCTCCGGCCGAACCTTCAGAGCCGAAGGACGTGCCCCGCAACCGGACGTTTATAGGTGGAAAACTTGGCGAGTCATTGGCGCCGGACCCTGAAAACCTCAACCCTTACTACTCTGGTCTGATGGCCGCGGGCCTCCACTTCCTCTACGAGTCTCTGTACTACCTCAACATATTCGACGGGGAACTCAAGCCCTGGCTCGCCGATGGTCAGCCTGACTGGAACGACGACTTCACCTCCGTAACGGTGAACCTCAAGGACGGCATCAAGTGGAGCGACGGCGAAGCGTTCACCGCAGACGACGTGGTCTTCTCCGTGAACATGGTGATGGAGCACCCGACGATGCTCTACTCGCCGAGCCTGAACGAGTTCACTGAAGCCGTCACCGCGGTGGACGACACCACCGTGCGGTTCGACCTCAAGAAGGCGAACCCCCGATACATGCTCGACTACTACGGCGCCCACTTCTTCAACGCCATCCGATTCGTGCCAGAGCACATTTGGAAGGACGTAGAAGACAAAGAGACGTTCAAGAACAATGATCCCGACGCCGGGTTGCCGGTGGCTACCGGCCCCTACAAGTACGTGCGCTCAGGTGACACGGAAGCGATCTGGGACGTCCGCGACGACTGGTGGGGAATCGAGACCGGCTTTATGGCCCGCCCGCAGGTTGAGCGGGTGATTTGGATTCCGCTGGGAACGCCGGACCGGCAGATTGCACTGGCCGTCGCCAACGACGTGGACTGGCCTGAGACCTTCAGCGCCGGCCCGTTCGAGAGCATCCTTGCCCAGAACCCCAACTGGCGCGCCTTCACGGAGGACCGGCCATACGGGTACATCGACGCATGTCCGTTCGCCATGCACATCAACCACCAGAGCGGCGCCCTTTCCGACCCTGCCGTCAGGCGAGCCGTCAACTGGGCAATCGACAAGGCCAAATTCGTGAACCTCGCCCACGAGGGTGTTACACCTACCTCCGGTGAGGATAGTTGGCTTGAGCCGTTCATCTGGCCAAACCTGGGCAACCTGCCCGGATTCAGGGACAGAAACCGCGACATCATCGACAAACACGAAGTCGAACTTCACAGCCCGGACAAGGCCAGGGAAGCGCTGGAACAGGCCGGCTACACCGAGGGTTCGGATGGGTTCAGGGTTGGACCGAACGGCGAAAAGCTGTCGGTGACCATCTCGTGGGTACCAACCGGTTACGTTGAATTCCCGGCGCCTGTGGAGTCGCTAGTCAACGACCTCAAGGACGTTGGCTTCGATGCCGCCCAGAAGCAGATCCAATGGGGAGCGTTCGGTGACATCGCCACCGGAGGCTTCGACATGGCCCTGATCTGGGTGTGCGGCAGCACCAAGGACCCGTACGCAACACTCGACGGTTTCCACCCGAAGTACGTGCCGGACGACCCGACGGAACGCGTCGGGAGCTTCTCGCCGAGCCGGTGGACCGGCCCGATCGCCGAGCAGTACGGAGAGGTGGTCGACCAGATGGCCCAGATCCACCCCGACGACATAGATGCCCTGGACCCGCTGGTACGTGAGGCGATGGACCTGTGGTTGTCGGAAATGGTGGCGGTGCCGCTGTTCCAGTTGCCGTCGATTCGGCCCTACAACGGGACCTACTGGAAGGGATTCCCAACTGACGAGAACCCGTACAACATCCCGTTCCTTGGCTGGCAGTCCGGCATAACCATCATCACTGCCATGGAACCCACTCAGTAACGGACAAGGCCGGGGGCTGCGAGCCGGCCCCCGGCCTTATTCCAGGCCACCAGGTTTGGTCAGGTTCGCGATGAGGTTACGAGTGTCCTGTCGTTATAGACCGGACCCTGTGTAGTACTTGCGGTGTACTTAGAGATTACGGTGATCAGAGTACGGCCGGTAGAGGTCGCCTCTGCGCGTATGTCCCCGCATGCGGACCTGTATTCGAACGCATGCACACATGTCGCTGGCCGGGGCGTTTGTTGAGTGGGACTGACCCCAGGATACGTTAGCCGGCGCGTACTGCTTTTCCTGGTGGTCGTATGGGCTGCTGCTTCGATAAATTTCTTTGTTCCACGCCTTGCGCCTGGCGATCCAACGGCTGCCATAGTTGCGCGCCTCGAGTCCCAGGGGGGCCGCGTCGAAAACTCGAAGGCGCTGATCCAGGCTTACAGGGAAAAGTTCGGTCTCGACAAACCTCTTTTGCTTCAGTACGGCCTGTACCTGAGGAGTTTGCCCAACTTCGACCTTGGATTCTCCATCAGCTTCTTTCCGACAACGGTCACAGGCTTGATCGCACGTCACCTCCCCTGGACGGTTGGTCTTCTGCTGACCAGCCTCTTCTTTTCTTTCGCGGTGGGAAGCATCCTGGGGGCGCTCATGGTCTGGCCCAGGAGCGCGCGGGCGTTAAAGGCGGTAGCCCCGTTCACCATGGTGATGGCCGCGATTCCCTACTACCTGATGGCCCTTCTGTTGCTCTGGGCCCTTGCGTTTACGTTCTCGATCTTCCCTATTTTTGGCGCCAAGGCGATCGGGAGCGAATTGACGGGTTTCGCCCGGTTCGGAGAAATTCTCTATTTCTCGACGCTTCCTGCGCTCTCGATAGTCATATCGAGCATTGGACTCTGGGCCGTGACCATGCGCGGCATCATGGTGAGTACCCTGGGCGAAGACTTTCTGACCCTGGCTGAGGCAAAAGGGTTGAGGGGTCCGCGCATCTTCATCTGGTACGGGATGCGCAATGCAATGCTGCCCCAGGTTACCGGGCTTGCGATCGCCATCGGACAGGTAATGGCCGGGTCCGTGATTGTGGAGGTACTGTTTTCGTACCCCGGGGTCGGGCACCTGCTATTCGAGGCAATTCGTACCAACGACTATCCGGTTATCCAGGGGATCACGTTCTTGCTCGTCGTGTCGGCGGCGGGCGCAGTCCTGATCATGGACTTGATGTACCCGCGCCTCGATCCCCGCATCAGTTACTCCGCGAAATGACATATGGCCACTGAAGCTCAGACACCACAGATGCCGTCGCGTCGGGGCGGCGTGAGTCTGATTGGCGCATTAGGGCTCGTGCGACGGATACTGTTCCGCAGTTGGCCGATGACCGCTGGGGTCGCCATCATCGGGGCATTCCTGGTAGGCGGCTGGGTTGGTCCGATGATACTCGGACATGAGAAGATCGAACTCGGCGCCGGGGACTTTGCCGCAAACGCTTCCGGTGAACACTGGCTGGGAACAGACACGTTCGGCCGCGACATCTTCGTTTTCAGCTTCCACGCGCTGTTGCCGACGTTGACAATTGGCGTTATCGCCGGGGGCGCTGCGACAGGCGCCGGTGTGATACTGGGCCTGGTCTCCGGCTACATACGCGGACCCGTCGACACGGTCATCCGCACGATGTCGGACATCGCCATGACCATTCCTTCGCTGGCGGTGTTGATCGTCATTGCTGCCTACGTTCGGACCACGAGCATAGAGATGATGGCCCTGGTGGTAGCAATCTTTGCCTGGCCCTGGGCAACGCGCGTGATACGCGCCCAGACTCTCACGTTGCGGGAAAAGGCCTTCGTGACCGTCTCGAAATTGTCCGGCGAGGGAGAACTGGAGATCGCATTCAAACAGATCTTCCCTAACCTCCTGCCTTATGTGATGTCCGCGTTCGCAGGCACCGTGAACACGGGGATTCTCGCGGCCGTGGGACTGCAGATCCTGGGGCTGGGTCCCGTGGACACACCATCGCTGGGACTGATGTTGGACGAGTCATTCCGGGCGGGGGCGCTGATTCGAGGACTGTGGTGGTGGTGGCTGCCGCCGACCGTCTTGCTAGCGTTCCTGTTCATCGGCGTCTTCCTGCTCACCGTGGGGCTCGACGAAATAGCCAACCCGCGTCTCCAGGCGAGCAAGGGGCAAACGGAGGTCGAGTGATGTCGAGATCGGACCACCTGCTCTTGAACTCGCGCCGTGAGCGCGCTCAGGCTGGCCGGTGATCGAAAGGACTCGAGGTATGTCAAACAGGCGCACAAACTGGGGCCGTTGGGGAGAGTCGGATGAGCGCGGGATGCTCAACGAGCTCACGCAGGACCGCGTCATGGCGGCCCTGGGCCTGGTCGACGCAGGCAAGGTCTACAGCCTGGGAGCGCCCGTAGGACCGGACGGGCCGGTCCACGCGACCCGCAATACTTCCTGGCACATCATGAACGTCATCAACAACAACCCGGAGCCGGGCGGCGAAGGGGGCGCAGACGACATCCTGGTCACACAGTGCCACGCCTCCACGCACATTGACGCCCTTTGCCACGCATGGAAGAACAGCCAGCTTTACAACGGCCACCCGGCTAGCGAAGTGACCCCGGAGGGCGCGCATAAGTGCGGCGTGCAGAACATCAAGTGGGTGGTGACTCGCGGCGTGATGCTGGACATACCCGGCCTTATGGGCCTCGATCGCGTGGACGGCAGGTACGCCGTTACTCCTCAAGACCTAGACGATGCCGCCGATCGGCAGGAGTCAGATGTAAGGCCGGGAGACGCCGTACTGGTGAGGACCGGTTGGTACAAGACGTACGCGGAGGGCAACGTCGACTTCGCCGGTGACTACCCCGGCGTCAGCAGGACTGTGTGCGACTGGCTGTACGACCATGACGTAGTCGCTCTCGGCGCAGACAACGTCGCAGTTGAGATATACCCCCCTGAGCCGGAGTCGAACGGCGGCCTTCCGGTCCACCAGACCATGCTCAACGACCTGGGTGGATACCTGGTCGAATTCCTGAACCTGGAAGAATTGGCGAAGGACAAGGTTTACGAGTTCCTGTTCGTAGCCGCTCCGCTCCGCATCAGCGGCGGCGTCGGCAGCCCGATAAACCCGCTGGCCATAGTCTGAACGGCAAGGAAATCAACAACGGCTGTGACGGAAACATGAGCAACGTGCGGACATCAAACTGGGGGCGCTGGGGCGTCGAGGACGAACGCGGCACGCGCAACATGCTCACGCCGGAGCACGTTGGGCAGGCCTTCGGGATTCCGTCCCGGGGGAAGGTCTACAGCCTGGGCGCCCCGGTCGGCCGGGAGGGTCCGATCGGGCTGCGAAACGACACCCACCACTACATGAGCATCATCGCCAACGACCCATCGCCCGGCGGCAAAGGCTCGGCCGACGACGTGCTGGTCACACACTGCCACGCCTCCACGCACATCGACGGCCTCTGCCACATCTGGTACGACAGCCTGCTATACAACGGCCATTCCGCCTCTGAAGTGACACCGGCAGGAGCCATGCGGTGCGGCGTTCAAAACGTCGACTGGCTCATCACTCGCGGCGTTCTGCTGGACGTCGCCGAACTCAAAGGCGTCAGGCGACTCGACAATCAGTACGCGATCACCGGGGACGACCTGGATGCGGCGGCGAAGGCCCAGAAAGTAGATTTCCGCCCCGGCGACGTTCTTCTGATTCGCACGGGTTGGTACACGCGTTACCTAGAAGGTACGGCCGACCTGCGCGGCGACTACCCGGGGCTTTGCGCATCCGCGGCAGAGTGGATCACGGCCCACGACCTGTGTGCAATCGGCGCAGACAACGTCGCGGTGGAGATATGGCCGCCCCAGGTACCCGACCTCGGGCTGCCCATCCACAGGCTGATGCTGAGAGACCTCGGCGGATACCTCATGGAGCTAATGAACCTGGAAGACCTCGCACGCGACGGCCACAGCGAGTTCCTTTTTGTTGCCGCCCCACTGAGAATTACGGGCGGCGTGGGTAGTCCAATCAACCCGTTGGCGATCGTATAGGCACATGGTAGAAGCAGCCCGTATACCGGACACGAAACCGCAAGTCGAAGGCGTGATCCTGCAGGTACGCGATTTGACCGTGCACTACCACACCCCACTCGGGCCGGTGAAGGCGGTCGAAGCCATCAGCTTCGATCTCAACGAAGGTGAGCGGCTTGGCCTTGTTGGTGAGTCCGGTTCCGGCAAGTCAACGACCGCGTTTGCCCTGATGCGCCTGATAAAGCCGCCCGGCCAGATCGTCAGCGGGTCCGTCATGTACCGCGACCGCGAGTTGCTCTTCGCCACGCCTGAAGAGATCCGGCAGATACGCTTTGCCGAAATCGCCCTGATACCGCAAGGGGCGATGAACTCGCTGAACCCGGTTATGAGAGTCAGGGAGCAATTGTTCGACACGATTCGAGCTCACGAGACCGGACCTTCAACACCGGAACTGAACGACCGGGTGAATGGCTTGCTGGAATCGGTCGACCTGCCGCCAACCGTCGCGAACATGTTTCCTCACGAATTGAGCGGCGGCATGAAGCAGCGCGTCTGCATAGCCATGGCAACGGCGCTCAAGCCAAAGATCATCATCGCCGACGAACCGACCAGCGCCCTCGACGTCGTTGTCCAACGCCAGGTCTTCGAAACGCTCACCAGGGTGCAGGGGGAACTCGGCGCTGCGGTCATTCTCGTCGGGCACGACATGGGCCTGATGGCGCAGTTCGCAGACCGTATCAGCGTCATGTACGGTGGCAGGATCGCCGAGGTCTCGCCTGTGAAAGACCTGTTCCGCGACCCCTTGCACCCCTACACGAACGAACTGGTGCGCAGCCTGCCGTCCCTGGACAGGCGACAACGTCTGCGAGGCATACCCGGCCTGCCCCCTTCGCTGCTCAGGCCGCCACCCGGCTGCATGTTTCACCCCCGCTGCCCCAAGGTCATGGAGCGGTGTTCCACTGAAATACCGCTCTTGCGCGCGGTCCGTCCAGGCGGGTACACGGCCTGCCACCTGTACGAGGAGGGGTCGTCGTGACAGCCCTGCTCGAAGCCCGCAACGTTACGAAACGATTCGGCGGCGGACTGTTCAACAAGGAGTACACGGTGGCCGTGGACAACGTGTCACTCTCCGTGGGGGGCGATACGCCCACGGTAACCGCTATCGCCGGTGAGAGCGGATCTGGCAAGACCACGCTAGCCCGCATGTTGCTCAACATGGTCGAGCCCACCGAGGGCAGCGTGGAATACAAGGGCAAATCGCTCAGTTCGCTCTCGCCGCGCGAACGTAAAGAGTTTCGCCGCGAAGTCCAGGCAATATTCCAGGACCCGTTCGAGGTGTTCAACCCTTTCTACAAAGTGGACGCTGTACTCAGCACACCGGCCAAGAAATTCAACCTCGGCTCTTCCAGGGCGGAACGGCGGGACTTGATCGAACAGGCACTGGAGATGGCCGGGTTGCTGCCGAACGAAACGTTGGGGAGGTATCCCCACCAATTGAGCGGCGGCCAACGCCAACGCGTGATGGTAGCGCGGGCAATGTTGATCAGGCCGTCAGTCATCCTGGCTGATGAGCCGGTGTCGATGGTCGACGCTTCACTACGCGCCACCATACTGGACAGCCTGCTCCTGTTGAACCGGGACCTGGGAATATCGATCGTCTACATCACCCACGATCTGACGACGGCGTTCCAGGTCTGCGACAACATCATGGTGATGTACCAGGGTTCGGCAGTCGAGGTTGGCAGCGTCGAAAAGGTGATCGGCCAGCCGGAACATCCCTACACGCGCCTGTTGGTAGAGTCGATTCCGTTGCCCGATCCGGAGCGGAAGTGGGGCGGCGTTGCAGCGGGCCGCAGCACATTGGAGGAACAGGTCCAGGGCACGTCCGGCTGTAAGTTCGCTCCTCGCTGCCCCGCGGTCATGTCGACATGTCTAGAAAGTCTCCCACCTCTCTTCAGGACCGGCGACCGCCAGGCGTCGGCGTGCTTCCTGTACGAGGATTCCCCGCCGGTAATGGGAGAGGACGCTGCCGATATGCTCCTCACCGGCCGGACCCGAGATCCGTTGGACGACCAGGAAGGCGAACCCACTGGGACGCACGAGAACGACTGAGCCCCCTTTCACGGAACAATGAGCATGCACAGATTTTCACACCCGCTCAACGCCGGCCTGCATCCCGGTAACGTCGTCAGGGTGACATGGTGGGGCGACTCGACGATCGCCATTCAAAGCGCCGACCGAAAGATCGTCATCGATCCGTCGGCGAACCTGAAGCAGGACGACTTCGATTTCGTGTTCTGCACGCACGAACACTATGCGCATGCCGATCCTGAAACGGTGGAACGCCTCACGCGCAGTCACCGTTTCAAGCGAATGTACATCGCACGTTCATGCCTCTATCCGTCCAATAAGCCCCACGCCCGTTACCTGCGGTTCCTCAGCGACCCTCTATGGCAAATTGAGAAGTACGTGATCTTCTATCCCAAGCACTACGACCATACCGTCCCCAGAGGCGCCGAAGGAGACACGGCTCGATTGGCTGGGACCGGTCGCGGAGCATGGTCGGAGGAGATCGCTTCAGGCGCCTGGTCGCCGGAAGGCGGCACTCCCCGGCCATTCGCCGGGATCGACGAGATTTGGACCGACGGCTGGCACATCGTAGGCATGGAAATGATCGGCGACGACGCCGACGTGCCGTACCCCGTTCGCGGAGCCATGCCACAGTTGGGCTTCTTTATAGAGGACCTCAGTTCCGGCGTTTCGTTCTGCCACCTCGGCGCCAACCGAAAGGCCTACCCCGAGATGGAGGCGGTCCGCGGACGGGTCGACATACTCTTCCTACACGTCGGGCGGATGAACGCAGACGATGAGGTCGAAGCTCTGAAACTCATTGCGCCGCGCTGCGTCGTGCCAGTGGGGTGGCAAACCGGGGTCGAGGCGTCAGATGACGACGATTTTGGGCCGGTGGCGAATCCCGATAGTCACATCCGCAGGCTGAAAGAGGTCGCCGATGACATGGGGTTCGCGGTGCGACAACTGTCACCCGGCGTCGCGTACGGGGTCTAGACGGAAAAACTGTTTGGTCGATGAGGGATCTTTGCGATGAATGAAAGCACACCCACTCTCGATATCGGACTGGCCAACGGTTCCGACGTTCGGCTCACATGGTGGGGCAACGCCACGGTAGTCATCGAGAACGGCGACCGCGCCATCGTCGTCGACCCGTATGTTCATCCCCAACGCGGCAGATTTCAGTACGCATTCTGTTCGCACGAGCACTACGACCACGCCTATCCCGAGACTGTGAAGCGCCTGGTCGAAGGAGAGGGATTCAAGAAGATCATCATTCCCAGGTCCTGCCTGTATCCCTCCACCCGCTTTTTCTCGCGCCAGTTGGCGTTCCTGGAACCGGAGCAGTACATCGTGCTCTATCCGAAGCACTATGACGGGTCCGCCACCCGTACCGCCGACTCGAAGTACGTGGGCCACTCCGACGCCTGGACGGAAGGTGAAGAGTCGATCTTCCCGGAACCCCGTGAACTACACATGGACGATTGGAACGTCGAAGGGTTCGAGATGGTTGGTGAGGACCCGGAATTACCGTTCCCGCTCAGCGGCCCCATGCCACAACTCGGCTTCTTCATAGAAGAGTTGCAGTCCGGCGCAACTTTCTATCACTTCGGCGACAACCACTGGACATATGAGGAAATGGCCGCCGCCGCAGGAAGGCTGGACATCATGCTCCTGCCAATAGGCAAAATGGGGGTAGATGAAGACGCCCGTGCGATGGACCTCATGAAGCCCAAGATCGTCATACCGATCCACTGGCGGTACGAGGGAGAGGACTATCCCATCCCGAAGTTATACGAGCGCCACGAGCCGCCCGACCAGCAGATCCGCGGCTACCACCTGCCACACCCGGGAGACCCCCCATACCCAGGACAGCCGCACAGCCCATACGAGTACATCGAGCAGTTGGAAGAGCGGGCCCGGGAACGCGGCATCACCGTGGCACAGATCAAGGCTGGAATCCCTCATCGCGTTGTGTGACTGACGGGCATTCCGCCAGACGGCCAGGAGCCACCATTGCCTCCTGTAGAGAGGGAGCGTCAAATGTCCGATCAGCCCATGAGCCCGGAAGTTGCCGAGGATCTCAGGCGTTCAGCGCTCGCCAACCTGTGGACCCACAACGGCGCGTGGAACGAGATGGCCGAAGAGGGCCTGCCGTTCATCGCGGTACGCGGCAAGGGCGTGCGCATCGTCGACTCGCTTGGACGGGAATGGATGGACGTGAGCGCCGGGTACCAGTGCGTCACGGCCGGTCACGGCAGGACCGAGTTGGCGCAGGTCGCCTACGACCAGATGTCGCAACTTGCCTACTTCCCCAATTCCGGCGCCACGCCCCCGTCGATCAAACTGGCCGAGAAGCTGGCGCAGATAACCCCGGGCAACCTGGGCCGCTCGTTTTTCGTCAACGGCGGGTCGGACGCCGTGGAAACTGCGGTCAAGCTGGCCCGTGCCTACCACAAGCGGAACGGAGAAGCGGGCCGCTACAGGATCATCAGCCGGAAGGGCTCTTACCACGGCGCTCTGGGGCTGACCACCTGGCTGGGCGGACGGGACATAAACGAGCAAAGGGACTACATACCCGCCTACCCGGGGATGCTGTACGCGCCCCAGCCGAACCCCTACCGGTGCGAATACGGCGGCCAGACGCCCACACAGTGCGCCGAGTTGTGCGCCAATGCCATAGAGGAACTGGTCCTGTTTCACGGCCCGGAGACATTGGCCGCGGTGGTCGCCGACCCCATACCCGGCAATGCAGCCGTGCCCGGTCCGGAATACTGGCCCCGGCTGCGAGAGATCTGCACGAAGTACGGAGTCGTCCTGATCGCAGACGAGGTGATAACCGCCTGGGGACGCACCGGCAAGATGTTCGCGGTGGAGCACTGGGACGTGGTCCCCGACATCATGACGGTAGCCAAGGGGCTTTCCAGCGCCTACGCGCCGGTGGGTGCGGTGATAGCCACTGAAGACATTGCGTCGGTATTTTCCGGTGGCGAGCAACACCGGCCGTTCATCCACGCGCTCACGTTCGGAGGCCACCCCGTCACGACGGCGGTCGCTCTCCGAAACATCGAGATAATCGAACGGGAGGACCTGCCCGGGAACGCAGCCGTACAGGGCCGGTATATGGCGGACAGGTTCGCCGAAATGCAGGAAAAGTACCCCGTCATCGGCCACGTACACGCCATTGGCCTGCAGTTGGGCCTGGAACTGGTAAAGGACCGCACTACGAAAGAGCCGATCTCGCCCGAATTCCGCGACATGCTGTCTTCAGAGTTGGAGAAACGGAGACTGCTGGTAAGGGCGGGCACAGCAGGCTTCACCCTGTACCCGCCAATCTCGATTTCGTCCGACGAAACGCAAGAACTGGCCGATAAACTGGACGAGTCGTTCGGCGTAGTTTCGGCAACCATCGGCCTTAATTAGCCAATAAGTGTGAAAGCAGGGCTTCGAGCGAAGGACATATGGGTCGAAACGGCCCGTGAATTCGACGATCCATTCCCGGTACCTAAAGGCGAACGGCTGATGTTGGCGTGACGCGACCGCGTTGGATCTGTGGTAGCGTGAAAAGGTCGCAAATCTCCAACCCCTGCCACCAGTGTCCAGATGACATTCCCCTTTGACATCCACCGAATTCTCATGGCGGTCTGCCATGAATGGCCCAATCGCGGGAGGAACCGGCCGTAAATTGCTTTAGAAGCACGGCAGTAGACCTGGAACCTCCCGATCTCGGGAGGTTTTTTGTTAAAGGCGCGGAATTGACCTGAATTCCTGCGGGTGTCGCAGGAATCGGAGCCTCACAAGCTATGAGCGGAAACAAGTGACATGAACTTGTCGAACGGCCTGTTGAGGGCTGGCAGAACCCTGGTGGGCGGGTATCTTGCAGTTGCGCGTCCGCTCATCGGCGCCACTCGGGCTCAGTTCAATATGACCCGGCGCGAGGCCCAGGACCTCGTCCCAATTATCGTGAACCCAACCGCCACGCTGGTGCTCATGGCGGTGTTCGTCTACGCGGGGCGTGAAGACCTGTCCACCTACGCCCTCGTCGCTCCGATGCTCATGGGCGTAGGAACTACGGCCGTGTTCGTGGCAAGTGAAGTGATGACCAGAGAACGGGACTTCCAGACGCTCGAGTTCGCGATCGCCAGTCCTTCTCCGTTTGCTGTGGTCCTCCTTTCCCGAATCCTGGTCATCACTTCGATCTCGCTCATCGGGTTTGCGGAAAGCTGGTTGATCATCAGATTCGTGTTCGGCGTCAGCCTGGCGGTCCATCATCCGCTGGTGTTCGCGGCGACCATGTTGTTGACCGCATTTGCCGCCGCCGGAACAGCCTTGATTACAGCGGCATTGTTCTGCTTCGCTCAGGCTGCACGAACGTTTCAAAACTCAATCACGTTTCCCGTCTATATCTTCTCGGGAATCCTGATACCCCTGGCCGTGTTGCCGGAGTGGCTCGAGCCATTGAGCCGCGTGATTTTCCTTTACTGGTCGGCAGAACTGCTCAGGGATTCGATGCAAATCGCAACTCCTGAGGGTGTGACGGTGAGGCTGGGCGTGATGGCAATCCTCGGAGTCGGCGCGGCTCTGATTGGAGGCGCGCTGATGGTCCGGATGATCAACTACTTGAAGCGGGAAGGCAGGCTGGGGATCCTGTGAATTTTGTTCGCCTTTTCCGCCTCGGTCTGTTCGTTGGAACGCGGGACTTCACCCTATTCTGGAACTGGAAGACCTGGTTCGGCGGATGGATGGTGATGATAATCGCCCAGGCGACCTTCTACTCGCTGTTCGCCAGGCTGTTCGACTCGCCCGAACACGAACAGTATCTGCTGATCGGAAATGCCGTCGCCGTGGGTGTGGCGGCAGTGGGTTGGACCATACCTTCCACTACGTGGGACCGCTGGACGGGCGTGTACCCGCTCCTGGTCATCGCGCCCGCGAGCCTGGTCCCTGCGGTAATGGGCCGGACGTTCATTTGGTTCGCCTCCGGTGTGGCGACATCCCTTACGACGTTCTTCATCCTGGGGCTTGTATTCGACCTTGACCTGCCTTGGCCAGGTACGTTACTCGTCATTCCTCTCGTGGTGCTGACCTGCGCCAGTACATTCTGCCTCTCGCTGTTCCTGGGCGCCGTCGTCCTGCGTAAGAGTCAACTACGAAATCTCCTGCTGAGCCTGTTGACGACCGGCGTAAGGGCATTCTGCGGCGTCAGCGTACCGATAGCCTTTTGGCCCGAACACGTTCAATTCGCAGTCAAGTTGCTGCCGATAACCCACGGCCTCCACGCGATTCGACTGGCCCTGGACGAGGCGTCCGTGTGGGCCATCCTGCAGGCGGCCGCGCTGGAAGCCGCAGTAGGCGTGGGATGGATCGTCCTCGCCGTTCTGGCGATGGACCGAATGGCGAACGCCGGCCGCAAAGACGGCTCTATCGAGTTCATTTGAGTATCAGAGGTACGGGGAGGTAGCCATGAACGCAGTAACGACCACGGACCTCCGCCGGGTCTACAAAAGCAGGGACGGCAATCCCGATGTAGTCGCGCTCGACCGTGTGTCGATGGACATCAGGGAGGGCGAGGTCCACGGGCTTCTGGGGCCGAACGGCGCGGGCAAAACGACCCTGGTTAAGGTGCTTTCCACCGTGCTCCTTCCTACGAGCGGGTTCGCCTCGATACTCGGACACGACGTCGTCCGTGAGACCAAGGCGGTACGGCCCCTTATCGGCATCGTCCTGGGCGGCGACCGCGGGCTCTACTGGCGACTGACCGGCCGCCAGAATCTGGAATACTGGGCCGCGCTCTATAACGTCCCTGCCGGAACGGCGAAGAAACGCATCCCACGGCTGCTGGAAATGGTCGGCCTCACAGACCGCGCCGACTACCTGGTCGAAGGCTACTCCCGCGGCATGAGACAACGGATCCACCTCGCCAGAGGGCTGGTCGGCGACGCACGCGTGCTATTCCTCGACGAGCCGACCGCCGGCATGGACCCGCTGGCGTCCAGGGACTTCCGCAACCTCGTTGGGAACCTACGTTCCGAGGGCAGGACGGTCCTGCTGACCACGCACGACATGGCGGAGGCGGAAGCGGTCTGCGATCGGGTAACGCTCATCGACAAGGGGAAGATCATCGCAGTTGAGACTCCGCGGTCGCTCAGCAGGCTGATCGCCGGCAACGAACGGATCGACTTCGAGGGAGGCCCGGAAGGGCTGACAAATACGCTGACAAACCTCCCCGGCGTGGCTTCGGTGGATCCGCTACCGGACGGTGGCAACCGCGTGGAACTTGAGGGGGATGACGCCAAGCAGGGCATCCTGAAGGCCCTTGTAGATGCCGGAGTCACGACGATATCAACGTCGCGGCCAAGCCTCGAAGAGGTCTACGTACGGGTGATCGGAGATAAATCGGAGTGAGCTAACGTGGCCGACCGGATCGCGGCGTTAACCGGCGCACGGCCCTGACTAACCCGCGCAGCAGCCATATTGCAAAACGCACGAGTGGTACGACCCAGAAAAGTGGGTTGCACCCTGAACGGCTCCTTCGGGCCGCCAGGTCCGCCTTCGCCGCATCATAATCGCGCATAACGTCCTGCTGATCGGGCGATGGCATGTATGCTGACAATTTACGAGTCTCTCATTCGTGCGCCCCGCAATTGGTGAACGGACGCCTGAACTAGCGCTTCCGCCTCACTGTCCTGAAAAGCCAACGAGTGATGTTAAGTAGGAGCCGCCCCAGGGCTATAAAGAGCCGCGCCAGGGTTTCGACCAGGAACAAAGGGTCGTGGTGGGTACGCACCTTCTCCCCGGGTTTGAAACCCCTATTGAATTCACGATATTCGTTAACGTAGTGTTGTTGGCTATGCAGGTTTGTCGGTGGCAAGTTGGCCATTCTGCTAATCCTTTACTCGTGATTACCCCTGCAAGTTAGCGATAAACAGTCGCCGCCACAGCAAGGTGGTCTGAGGCCAAGCTGGCGTGGGTGGAAAAGTCTCGGACCTTCAGGTCTGGACTGGCAAAAACGTAGTCGATTCGCTCCCAGGGGGCGTCCGACGGGTAGGTGAAGCCGTCGACATTCGCGCCGGATGCGACTAGCGCGTCGTTGAAACCGGCTTCGGTAATCAACTGCATCTCGGGGTGATCGGGATGAGCGTTGAAGTCTCCCAGCAAGACCGTGGTCCGGCCGCTGACCACGGCCCCTAGCACCGCCTCAGCCTGCGGAATCCTGAATGCGGAGTCGCCATCACCCGAGTGGAAGTGCGTCGCCACGACGTCTATTGTCTCCCCGCCGCCCACGTCGATCTCCACGGTTAAAAATCCCCGGTCCAGGCGAAGCGTGTCGTTGTTCGGCATTTCGTGGTTTTGGTAGCTGATTATCGGGAGCCGGCTCAACACCGCATTGCCCCAAACCGGATCGGATGCTGGACCCCACACGTAGTCCATTTCGAGACGCTGCGATAACCACTCGAGCATGTCTACGGAACCGTTGATAACCCAACCTCTCGACACCTCCTGTAACGCGACGATGTCGGGTTCTTCGGCTTCGATGACCCTTGCCAACTCCTCCAAACCGTGGCGGCCGTGAACGTCGAACCCCTGGTGGAGGTTGTATGTCATCACCCGGACGGGAAGCCCATCACCCGGGGTTTGAGTCACGTCGTTCCACCTCACCAGCAGTACCACCGTGAGTAACACCAGCGCCAGAGCGATGATGCCGGCAACCCTCGTGACCGGCACACCGGTCCCGGGCCGACCCATGGCTGCCCGAACAGCCGCCAAACCAATCAGCAAAGCGGCAAAGGGTCGAATTGCTTCCTGCGGCGCCAGCACGTCAATCTGGTAAGTCGCGTAGTAGATGAAGAGCAAGACCAGCAATAACAGCATGCCGACACTCAACCAGGCCGAAACGCCTCGACCGGGTGGCTCTCCGGTGGGTTCGGCTTCCGGCCTGACGATGGACACCAGCAATACTGCGATCACGATCTGGCCGACAAGCATCGCCCCGGCGCCTGCCAAGCCCACCGGATCTGAGGCGACCACCGCTATCAGCAGACCACCCAGCAACAGCACTATCGGCCATGGCAGGCCCCTCCCCTGCCTGATCAACTCGACCGATGCCACTACCCCAACCAGGTTGGCGCCCAGGACCCAAGCGAAGGCCGCGGGCTGCGGCCAGCCGCTCAACGCGGCCTGGTGGGCGACGTTCTGGAACAGTAGGAACTGCAAAACGAGGACCGGCCCGACCGCCAGGTATGGCCATCCGATGGCAACGGACGCGTGGTCCTGCCGTTGGTCATTCGCCGGCACAAGCCGCCACAGGAGGAATCCCTGGGCGGCGACCAGGACCACCGCGACGACATACACCCCTACTCCCGGAGCCCACGACAGTTCGACCGTGCCGAACACGCCCTTGACCGCAGTCTCTGCGGAAAGGCCCAGCAGCAGGGCAATTACCGCGTGGGAGGCGCCATCACCTTTTCCTGCTGTTCCGATCGACTGAAACAACAACGGCAAGGACCAAAGGAACAAAACCGCACCGATGATCGAAAGGCCCAGGCCGATCGGAAGCGAAGAGACGAAAATCTCGGCCAGCCACACCAGGGACAGGAGGGCGGCGACGACCGGCAGGGCGTACCGCGGTCCGAGGACTCGCCGAACGACGGGCGCAAGAAACCCGCACAGGAACACCACCAGGCCAAGTGCGCCCACCATGACCGGGTCCATCTCCTGCACCTGGGTCAGGTAGACGGCCATCCCCACGAAGAGCGACCGCAGGAGTTGGAGCCCGAACAACACGGTTAAAGCTCCGGGCAGCAGTGCCGCCACAGACATCCAGTTGAGTTTGGACACCATGTTCAAACGTTCCGCAATTCATACTCCACAGATTGCCAGACACATTATCAGGCCACCCGGGCCGCGGTCAGTCGACACCCGGGCGCCTGGCCGGCATTTTTAGGTCAGGTACAAAAAGCAAGAAGGCCGGGATTGCCCGGCCTTCTTACCCAATTGCGCGTCGTCTATGTCGACTAGGTTTCGCTTTCCAAAGCCGCATTGACCTTGTCGGCTACGTCTGAAGGTATCCAGTCCTCCCAGATCCTGTTGTTGGTCAGGAACCAAAGGGCAGCTTCGGATGCCTCACTGCCGGGATTGGCGTCCATCCACTGGAAGATTTCCTTGTAGACGTCAATCGAGAACTCCCAGTTCTGCAGGAAGCCTATTACGTCCGGCGCCCGCGGAAGCAGGCTCTTGTGTACGGCTACCAGGACCAACGACTCATCGAATGCGCAAGCCTTGTCAGTGTCCCAGCACTCTTCGCTGTAGGGCGCTTCCTCGAGGCGGACGAGATCTAGCTTCAGCCCGGGGTCTCCAGTGCCCCACATGTAGCCAAGCCATGGCTCTTCCTTCTCGTAGGCCGCGTAGACCTCGGCGAACATCGCCTCTTGCGAGCCGGGGTTGATTACGTGCAGGTGGTCCCCCAGTCCGTAAGCCTCGATCTGCTCGCCGTTGACTACCTCACATGACCAGCCGATGACGCATGCGACCAGTCGTGCCTTGCCTCTGCTGTCTGCGGTGGCGAATAGTTCCTGGTACTCAGGCTTCATCAGGTCCTGCGGAGTCTTGAGGTCAGGATTCTCGTCTGCGATGTACTTCGGAATTACGAACGTACTCTGCCAGTCCCCGACCAGGCTGGTCCCGACCGAGGCGACATCACCTATCTCGAGAGCCTTCTCCCAGCCAAGTGCCTGATTCGGCAGCCAAATCTCCATCGTTACGTGGATGTCGCCCTTCTGCAGGCCCTGGAAGTTCGGCAGGGTCGCGCCAAGCACCACGTCGGTCGGATAACCGTACCCATGTTCCACGATGTACTGGGCGATACGGTTCTGTACCTGGGCGCTTGTCCAGTTCAGGTCGGAGAAGACGATCGTTTCTTTCGGGCCCATCATCGCCTCTTCGACGACGACTACCGTCTCGACAACAGTCACCGGTTTTTCGACAACCACCGTCTCGACGACCTTCTCGGTAACGGTGACCTGCTTTTCGACTTCTACCGTGACGACCTTCTCGACCACCTCCGGTTCGGAATCACAGGCAACCGCTACAAGTGCGACCGCCATCAGCCCCGTCAAGGCCATTATGGTCAGCAGTGACCCGATGCCAGTCGGGAATCTCGCTTTTCGTGCGAATTCTGTCGTTGCTTTCAACACTACGCACGCTCCTTTCGTTTCTGTTTATGATGCCGCCCCACGGACCTTCGACGGCTCTATGTGAGTATCCCGGTCTCGGGAAACGAAGCTAACCACCGGTCCCCAGCAGAACACGCTGGCGCTCACGCGCTGCGGCTTGCGTGATCCTGTCGATGATGATCGCCAAGAAGACTATGGCCAGTCCGGCGATCGCGCTGTTTCCAGCTTCCTGCCTGCCCAAGGCTCTCAGGACCGACTCGCCCAAGCCGCCAGCTCCCACGAGGGAGGCTATCACAACCATCGCAAGTGCCATCATGGTCGTCTGGTTTATTCCGGCCATGATTGTAGGTAGCGCCAGAGGGATCTGGACCTTGGTAAGTAGCTGTAACGGAGTGGTCCCGAATGACCGCGCCGCCTCTACCGCCTCAGCCGGTACCTGGCGAATTCCAAGGTTGGTGAGCCGAATAACCGGGGGGACCGCGTAGATCACAGTCGCCATGACCGCGGGCACGATCCCAAGTCCGAAGAAAATTATGCCGGGCACCAGGTAGACGAAGCTCGGCATCGTCTGCATCCCATCCAGAATCGGGCGCATCAGTGAATCGGCAAATGAGTTCCTAGACCCCACGATTCCAAGGGGAATTCCGATTATCAGCGAAATGCTGACCGACACGAATATCAGGGCGAGCGTCTCCATCGACCCTTCCCACAGGGTGATGGTGCCCCCGGGAAGCCTGCCCATCATGCCAATCAGCACCAGGGTCACTATGGCAAATACCGCCATGACCCGGCCCGAAATCTTCCAGGCCGCGAGCCCGACCGCCAGGACGATCACGGGCCAGGGCAGCCAAAGCAAGAAGTCCTCGATTTTGACCACTACCGTCGTTATGACGTTCTTGATGCCGTCAAAAACCTCCGCCGCGTTGAGCGTCAACCAGAGTATCCACTCGTCCACCGTAGTGCCGATCGGCCTTCCCCACTCGGCCGGGAACGCCATGCCGGGACCCCATACGACGAGGCACACGGCGAGGGTGGCCACCAGCGCCGCCGCGCTGCCTCCGTACCAGAGCAGTCGATTCTCGAATCTATCCGCGGTAGTCGTGACAACGCCCTTGCCGGCTTCCGCAAGGGATTCCTTCGCAAAGTCGGCAAATCTCGATGTCGCGTTGCTCGTGCCGGTCATCGCTGCCTCTCCTTTTCAATATCCGGATTTGCCTCGCCTACCCCGCCTTCCACCATCCCCGCGAGCAGTTCGCCGCGGTGGATTTCGCCGACAAGAATGCCGGACTCATCGACCACTGCTATCGGATGGTCGGTCTGTGCGGCCAGTGGAATGATTTCTTCTATGTAGTCGTCAGGGCTGGCGACCGTTGCCGACTCAATCTGGACGTCTCGCAGACGCTCAACACGGTCGCGTGCCATTCTTGCCGCACTGTCTTCCGTGACCAACCCTTTAAGGGTCCCGTCGCGTCCCAGCAGAAACAAACATTGGGTGTCGCGGCTCTTCATGACGTGAAGCGCCGCCCGCGGTCCCTGCCAGTCATGGACCACGGCTTCCGTGTCCTGCATGATCGCCCGGGCCTGGATGACCTTGGCCTTGGACACGTCCTGGACAAACTCCGAAACGTAGTCGTCAGCAGGCAGAGTTACGATCTCCTCGGGCGACCCCCGTTGGATGATCTCCCCGTCCCGCATGATCGCTATGCGGTCCCCAATCTTCAGCGCCTCATTAAGGTCATGCGTGATGAACACGATTGTCTTGTGAAGCTCCCTCTGGAGAACGATCAACTGGTCCTGCATCTCCCGGCGGATCAGTGGGTCTAAGCCGCTGAACGGTTCGTCCATCAATAGAACGTCGGAATTTACCGCCAACGCCCGGGCCAGTCCCACCCTTTGCTGCATGCCGCCGCTCATCTCCCGCGGCAGGTAGTCCTCCCAGCCATCCAGCCCTACGGTCGCAATCGCCTCGCGAGCGGACTGATACCTCTCCTCTGTGTCGACACCCCGGACCTCCAGGCCGTAGGCAACATTGTCCAGGACCCGGCGGTGAGGGAGCAGGCCGTAGTGCTGGAACACCATGGCGACCTTCTGGCGGCGGAACTGAATCAACTCCTCCCGCGTGTACTCGAATATGTCCTCGCCGTCGAACATGACCCGCCCCTGGGTCGCTTCGATCAGCCTTATCAAACAGCGAACGAGGGTTGATTTCCCGCTGCCCGACAGTCCCATGACGACGAATATTTCACCCGGCGGGACCCGTATATTGATGTCTCGAAGGCCTACGACGAGGTCCAATTCCTCCTGGATCTCAGCGCGGCTCTTGTCGGCGAATTCTGGGGCCACGGCCCGTTCAGGCTCATCCCCAAATACCTTCCACAGTCCTTCGACCTTGATCTGGTAATTCTGAGAATTCATTTTTTGGTGGGACTCCTGTGGGTTCTTCCGGCGCTAGACTACCACCTCCTCCCCTAATCGCCGGAAATCAGCAAGCGGGGCGAGCGTTATATGCGCGGTCGGTCCGGGCACGCCGGCTGGGCTGGTCCATCGCCAAATTGACGATGCGTGAGTCAAGCATTACGTTAGTGGCCTGATGGAGTTGGGGCCATCAGGCAACAGGGGACACGCCGGCATGAGTTCTGACGCGGTCGAATGGGGTTACGACGGGCCGAAAGGGCCCGAAAACTGGGGGTCGTTGTCGGAGGAGTACGCCGCTTGCGCCACCGGCAGGCAACAGTCACCGATCGACATTACCGGATACGTGGAGAGAGCCGCGGAGCCTCTTTCTTTCTCATACGGGACCGACGCTGAAGAAGTGCGCAATGACGGCAAGGCCGTGCATTTCGACTTTTTTCCCGGCAACACGATGAAAATCGGGAACAAGGTCCTGACCTTGTTGTCGGCACACCTGCACTCGCCCTCGGAACACCTCCTCGACGGCGCCGGTTTTGCGGCGGAACTGCACATGATCCACGCGGACACCGACGGCAACCTGGCGGTGGTGGGGCAGTTTTTCAGCCTGGGCGGAGCGAACGCCGCCGTGCAGGCCATTCTGGATGCCGCCCCTGCCGCCGGCGAAACGGTTAGCGAAGACGTCGGGCTCAACGCCGGGAATTACACACCGGTTGGACGCGGGTACTACCAGTACGACGGCTCAAAGACCACACCACCGTGCGACGAGCCGGTCGACTGGTACGTGATGCGCGCGCCGAAGACCATCTCGCAAGAACAGGTCGACGGTCTCCTGGCGTTGAGCGGCGGGCCCAGCAATCGCCCCGTCCAGCCCATCGGCGACCGCGTGATTGTCGCCAGTGCCGCGCCCGAAGGGATGCGCAACAGTCCCTAAAGCATCGTGGAAGGTCAGCCAGACCTGCAATCATGGAGCCGGACACTATTTCGCACCCTGAGAAAGCAGTCGTCACCGGCGCTTTCAGTTACACAGGCAGGTACATCACCCGACGTCTGCTGGATAACGGCGTCCGCGTCAGGACCCTCACCGGCCACCCGGACCGTCGCGACCCCTTCGGCGGCATTGTCGACGTAGAGCCGCTGGACTTCGCAGACCCGGACCGTTTGCGGCTGTCCATGCAGGGCGCCAGCGTGTTCTTCAATACCTACTGGGTACGGTTTGAGCGGGGCGAGACGACCTTCGACCGTGCGGTCGAAAATTCCGGGGTGTTATTCGAAGCCGCAGCGGAGGCAGGCGTCAGCCGGATAGTCCACATCTCCGTATCGAACCCTTATGTCGGTTCCAGCCTGCCCTATTTCAGGGGCAAGGGTCGCGTCGAGGAATTGCTCGAAGGCATCGGGGTGCCCTACGCCATCGTCAGGCCGACCCTCACCTTCGGCGCCGGCGACCTGCTGCTCAACAATATGGCCTGGGCTCTCCGGCGCTTCCCGTTCTTTCCAATTTGCGGCGATGGGTCCTACCTGGTCCAACCCATATACGCAGGCGACGTCGCGGACCAGGCGGTACGCGCCGCCTCGCAGTCCGGAAACAGTGTGGCCGACTCCGCGGGGCCAGACACTATGTCGTTCAAGGACTTGCTGGGCCTCCTGGCCTCGGCGATGAGAGTCCGCTGCCGTTTGTTAAACACTCCCCCGTCCGTGGGCCTGGCCCTGACCCGAATGGTCGGGCTGATGAAACGCGACGTAGTGCTAACCCGCGACGAGGTTGACGGCCTCATGGCGGGCCTGCTGACATCCAGCGCCCCGCCGACCGGCACTACCGCAATGAGCAGTTGGCTCGAAGACAACGCCAATGACCTGGGGCGAAGCTACGCGTCTGAACTCAACCGGCACTTTCGTTAAGGGTCGCCGGAACCCTGTGTCCGGCTTGATTTTGGCAATCAGGGTCGATACCGTCGCGCCCGTCCTCCACCCACCAGCAATACGGGACCATGCCCATGCCTGAACGCCGCAACCTCGTTTTCATCTGCACCGATCAACAACGAACAGACACGATGGCTGCCTACGGCAATGACTGGATCGAGACGCCCAACTTGAACGACCTGTCGTCACGCAGTTTCATCTTCGAAAACGCATACATCACCCAGCCGGTCTGCTCACCCGCCCGCGCCAGCATCATGACCGGCCTCTACCCACACTCCGCCGGTGTAATCAAGAACTCCAACCCGCACCGGGCCAACAGCAACCTGACGCCGGACGTGCAGACCATCGCCGAGATGATGTCCGACGATTACCTCTGCGCCTACTTCGGCAAATGGCATCTCGGCGACGACTTGTCGGCGCAGCACGGATTCGAACGATGGCTTTCAGTTGAAGACGCCCACGACGACGACTACCCAAACTACCACCGCAAAGAACACCGGTTCAGACAGTCCGACTACTTCAAGTACCTGGTGTCGAAGGGACACGTTCCGGAAGGGGACTACGACGCCTACAAGTCGTTCACCCAGCACCAACGCGGCTTTCTACCCGAAGAAGACGCCATGGCTACTTTCCTCGGCGACAACGCCGCCGGGTTCATTCGCGAGCAACAGGACTCGGACCGCCCCTTCATCCTGTACGTGATGATGTTCGAGCCGCACCCGCCTTACAACGGACCACTGAACGACCTTTACGTTCCAGATGAAATACCCGTCGGACCAAACTTCCTGAAGAAGCCCGCAGACAACTTCGCGCTATTCAGCCGGATTCGGGCCGACCAATACCTTGGCGGCGATGAGCGAGGCGAGAAGCTCGAGTCAGAAAGCGACTGGCGGACGTTGCGCGCCCGATACTACGGGAACGTGACGCTCATGGACCGCGGCGTTGGCAAGATTCTTCGCGCACTCGACGAAACGGGGCAAGCCGACGACACCATGATCGTGTTCACGACCGATCATGCCGACTCACTCGGCGACCGCGGCATGCTCGGCAAACGGGCCTTCTACGACGAGGTGGCGCGTGTGCCGTTACTTTTCCACGTCCCGTGGATTTCCAGGAACGAACAACGCCTCCCCGGCCAGTTCGGCCACGTCGATCTGACACCCACCATCCTCGACCTGCTGGGCCAGGATGTGCCGTCCCATCTGGAGGGCGCCTCGCGCGCGCCCGCGTTGCGCGGGGAAACAACGTTAGAGGAGGACGACGTCTTCATGCAGTGGCACGGCGAGCCGCCGACCATCAGCCTCGGCAATCCCGACGTCGAAATCATGGCAGGCGTGCCCTGGCGTTCGATCGTCTCGGGCGAACGTCAACCGGACGGGACCGTTCAGCGCTGGAAGCTGAACCTGTCGCCTGGAGACCAGTGCGAGTTGTTCGACCTGACGAACGATCCCTGGGAGCAGGTCAACCTCTTCGACAACCCGGCCTATCGAGACCGCGTCCGCCTCCTCGCCGGCCGCATCCGCACCTGGCAATTCCGGACGGGTGACACGCTGGCGTTGCCTGCCGTGTAACAGCCCGACGAAAACGGAACGCCTGACCGGTTCGTGCAGGCTTCCAAGAAACGCGTTTCCGGTCCGGCGCGACTATCCGCCTCGCACCTGATGGCCTTTTCTCCAGACTTCGATTTCGCCAACAATTTGTAGATTTCAAAAAATTGGCCGACAAACAATCGCCAAAGATTTGCAAATCTGTACTTCGGATTCGGGAGACGTCCGGATTGACCAAGACCTTTTTTGGAAATACAAATATCGAAACGTAATAATCTGTCAATTCTTGCATGTATATAATTTGATTTATTTGTGAATTGATTTTTACTCGTTTTCTCAAATTTTTGTCAACATATTGTTGTTCCAATTCGAACCTATAAATAATGCGCCAAAATATGCTTGCGGCACCCGGGCACGTGAGGTAACCTGAAAGTAAGGACTGGACGATTCAGCGCCTGCAGCGGGCCAAGACCGGTGCTAATCGGGCATAGTTCTATAGTGGGTCGTACCGCCAATAGCGACCTGTTGAAGCTGTGCGAAACACGCGACCCGGATGGCAAGACAAAGTTATACACAAGGGCACGCAAGATAGGGGTATTCATCATGTAGGTTCTACATTAGATCACATTGAATTTCATCAACCTCAACGCAAGCCGATTACAAGGCGTGAAAGGACTTCAAATGACAACCGTAATCGCAACCGAACAATTCGACGGCCTCACTATTCCGACTTCTTACGAAGACATGCAGCTCGTGGTTCGTTCTTCTCGACGAGTAGCATTATTCATAGACGTAGACAATGTCCTTATCCTGGCTCAAAACTCTGGCCTGCCGTTCCGGCTATCGCACATAATGGACAAAGTACGGGAGCAAGGCAGGATAATGACATCGAAGGCGTACGCCGACTGGACCGCGAACCTCCCAAAACCGTTCTACGGCGACTTTAGGGTTAATGCGGTTGAACTCGTTCAACTGATGACCTCGCCGTCAAGCAAAGAGCACAAGAACACCGCAGACCTCCAACTTACTGTAGACGCGATGGAGATGGTGTTCTCATCGGTCCGACCCGACATCATCGTCATTGTTGGCGGGGACCGCGACTACGTGCCCTTAGTCCAGAAACTGAAGCGGTATGGCATATATGTGATCGGGATAGGCGTCGAAGCCGGGGTAAGCCGTGTCCTTACAGAGGCCTGTGATTCATACATTTACTACGACGATCTCGTGCCACCAGCACCGAACGAGATCGAGAGTCCCGTGTCTGCGGCCGACCGAGCCGAAGTTTACTCGCTGATGCGAAGTGCGATTGAAACAATACAACGTGATGGTCGCAATGCCACTGGCGCTTCGGTCCATGAGGCCATGAAAAAACTTTCACCACGATTCAGTTTGGAGCGCCATCAGGCCACATTTAAGGAACTTGCTTGGGGGGCGCATGAGGCGGGATACGTCATTCTCGCTGAAGTCCCAGGATCCGACTTCAAGCTGGATACCGTGTCGACGCCAGATATTCCGGTAGTTCAATCCACCGAAACGACTATTCGGGAGTTTGATTACTCAAGTATAGCCGCCATGGCTGCGAGTTATCGAACGATCATGCAAGAACGGCGTATACCGTTACTACCGTGGTCCCTCCGCAAACAGTTCGTAAAAGTGATTTGGGACAAGTTTGACGAACGCGGGGACGGTGGTATGTCCATTAACGAAATGCGAGAGACTCTACTCGATCGCGCAAAGTTGAACGGATTACCTGCTTCTTCACCAATGATCCAAAAACTCCTTTACTCTCTGAATTTCGCACGCTGTTTTTCGTTGGTGAAAGCCGCCCCGGTTGGTGACGTGATTTCGATACCCTCCGATTTGCATCATCGTGTGTACCCAGTCGTAGGTGTTGATGAAGCGTTGGACCGAGTGCACGAACGATACGTAATGATTTTGGCTGGACATGCCGGAATCCTCAACCGCGCAGCCGTTTTCGAATTGTTGTACGGTGACGAGATCGAAGGCCAGGACGAAAAGGAAACACGGAGCGCAGTTCTTGAGACAATGTGCGAACGACACAGCCCTTCGCGTGACTTTGCGCAGGCCTTGGGGCAGGCACTCATCAACGGCAAGTGATTACCTTGGTAGTGACGCATTGGCGCATGCTACGCGACTTCTGAACACGAAGTGGGGCCAGCGACACTGGTAGCGCCACTGCACCCTAATTTGGGAATATCTGCAGGGATCGATGCATCCCCCGGAACGGTGCATCCGGGCGCAGACCGTTACATTCCACGCCGCACCTGGCAATTCCAGACCGGGGATACGCTGGCGCTGCCGCCCGTCTAACTCGTCGCCGTGAACTTCGCGGCTTCTTCGGAGCCGCCGGTGGCGTCGCCTTCGCTGTATGAGTGCGCGCCGGTGCCTGCAAGTCCGCCGCCCTGCACGATCAGGTATTCGTCCCTGATCGGCTTGCCATCGAACCAGCACTCCAGGATTTCCCGGACTCCGGCGGCGTAGCGGGCCTGTGCCGACAGTGACGTGCCCGACGTGTGGGGAGTCAGCGCGTGGTTAGGTGCGCTCCTCCAGGGATGGTCGTTGGGCGGAGGCTGCGGGAACCACACGTCGCCTGCATAGCCAGCCAGTTGGCCGCTCTCCAACGCCCTCACTATGGCGTCGCGGTCGCATATCTTGCCCCTCGCGGTGTTGACGATGTAAGAGCCCCGCTTCATCTTGCCGATCAGTTCGTCATTAAACATGTGCTCCGTCTCGGGGTGAAGCGGGCAGTGGATGCTTACCACGTCGCAAACGCTCACGAGGGACTCCACGCTCTCGTGGAATGTGAGACCAAGCTCCTCTTCCACTTCCGCCGGAAGCCTGTGCCGGTCGTTGTAGTGCAGATTCACGTCGAACGGCTTCATCCGCTTGAGGACGGCGAGGCCAATTCTTCCTGACGCAACGACTCCCACGTCCATGCCTTCGATGTCGTACGACCTGGAGATTGCGTCGGCGATGTTCCAACCGCCCCGGACGACCCACCCGTACTGCGGTATGTAGTCCCTGACCAACGCGAGCATCTGCATGACGGCGTGTTCTGCCACGCTGATGCTGTTGCACCAGGTGACCTCCGCCACTGTCATATTCCTGCTGATGGCGGCCTGGAGATCGACGTGGTCCGAACCTATGCCCGCCGTGATGGCCAGCTTCAGGTTCGGCGACTTCGCGATCCGTTCCGCGGTGAGGTATCCGGGCCAGAAGGGCTGTGAGATGACCACGTCTGCGTCAGGCAACTCAGCTTCAAATACTGAGTCCGGCCCGTCCTTGTCCGAAGTCACCACGAACTTGTGTCCACGGTCCTCCAGGAACTCCCTCAGGCCCAGCCCTCCGGAAACCGAACCCAGTAAGTGTCCCGGGGTAAATCCGAGCGCGTCCGGCGTTGGCAGCGACTGTCCGTCGGGGTATTGGGCGATCGTCGGAATGCCGTTACGGGCGTATTCCGGCGGATACCCCGCGATGGGGTCGTCGTACAAGACACACAGGATTTTTTGAGCGGGACCGTTGGTCATTGTGCACCTCCAATGATTGGCTCGGGCAATTATATGCCCGAATTGAACGTCCGCACCCAGCCTGGCAGGGGGTGATGAATTACGGCCGTCTACCGAAGACGTCAGCATTCCATGAGGCGGCCTGACGGCGCCGCAATTCTTGGAATTCGGTCCAGGCCCGAGGGGCGCGGGACCGCGCGAGTCCCTAACGTGATCATCGGTTTGACGACTACCAGCCTTGCGCGCAGCCCTGGAGGACTTCATGATGTGACTTGGGCCCGCACGCACGGACGATTGCTAGACGAAAAGGCGTCCGCACTGTATCTTCACGTGGCGTCACACCAACCCATGCCGGTCCGAATTTCACGCGCCCCAAATCAGCACGCCAGACCCACAGTAGTGGCCGGCTTGCGGACTATTCCGGGGACAGATTGCGCTCTCCCGGTTCCGGCTGAAGCGCCTCGACTTCTCGGCGCGCTGCACCGCAGCGGATTTCTTCCGGTCGTATGACGGACTGGTGGTCCCTCACCGTATTCGCGGGGTACTTCGCCGTTCTCCTGGGCATCGCCGTGATACGTGTCCGGCCGGTGCGGACGATGTCAGACTACGTTCTTGCCGGGCGGCGCATGGGCATATTTACGTCCGCCATGAGTGTGGGTTCGTCGACCACCAGCGGTTGGACCTTCCTCGCACTCCCTGCCCTGGCGTTCATGAACGGGACGGTCGTGGGTTGGACGCTCTTGTTCCTGGTCGTGTTCATCTGGATCAACTGGGTGGTCGTCGCGAAGAGACTGCGCCGTTACACAATCGCAGCGGGAGATTCCCTGACGCTCCCTGACTTCTTCGAAAAACGCTTCTGCGATACGACAGGCGTGCTCCGGGGGGTGGCTTCACTCATAACCGTTTTCTTCGTGATCTTCTACGTCAGTTCCGGTCTGGTCTCCGGCGCGAAGTTGATGGGCAACGTATTTGGGCTCGACGACACGCTCGGCGTCCTCATTACTCTGGCGGCTGTCGCTTCGTACACGTTCATTGGAGGTTTCCTCGCGGTCTCGAGGACCGATGCGTTTCAGGCCATCCTGATGCTGGCCGGTTTGATAATTCTTCCAACCACATTGATCTTTGCCGCGAGCGCGCCGTTCGATGGGGGATCTGGGACTGCGGGATTCATGAACCCTTTCACCGGGTCCGATAACGAACCCATTGGTTTCGTGGTGCTCGCGACGGCCCTCGGATGGGGGCTCGGCGCGTTCGGCGCCCAGCGAGTCTTACAGCGGTTCATGGCCATAGACAGCGAAGAGTCCATTCCCAAGAGCAGGAACGCCTCCGTGGTATGGATATTCCTGATGTACGGCTTCGCTATTTTGTTGGGGCTGGTCGCGGGTTCGGCCCTGGCCGAGAAGGATATGTTGGGATCGATCGCCGACCCCGAACGGATATTCCTGGTGACGTCAGAGGCCTTCTTCTACCCCATCGTGACCGGGCTGCTGCTCACCGCGCTCATCGCTGCGGTGATGAGCACCGCGGACTCACAGTTGCTCCTGGCTTCCGCGGTAGCCAGCGACGACATGCCATTCACCAGCCGGCTGGCGCGCGCTGTCAGCGCCGGTGCGAGGGTGTGGCTTGGTCGTCTACTCCTGTTGATCATCGGCGCGATTGCCGCCGCGCTATCGATTTATCAACCCGACTCCGTATTGAATCTCGTCAGTTACGCCTGGGGAGGAATGGGCGCGGCATTTGGCCCCCTGATCCTAATGGCTTTGTTCTGGCGGCGGTTTAATTTCTGGGGAGCGCTCACGGCCATGATCGTCGGCACCGCTGCAGCTTCCGTTTGGGGCACATTAGACGGCGGCCCCGGGAACATTTGGGACATTCACCCGGCCACTCCGGGGTTTGCAATAGGCGCGCCGGCCGCAATACTCGTTACGCTGCTGACACCCAGACCTCCCCGCGAGGTCATGGCGTTGTTCGACAAGGTCAACCCCGGCCAATCGGCAAGCACGTAGTGGAAACGACGATAATCGCCCGCCCGCCGGTACAAATGGACAGGACGCGGCGACTCTTTAGAATGTGCGGAGGACTGACTCGCCGGCAACCGGCATGCGGAGCAATATGAGACTTACTTCAAGCGTCGTCGAGATGAATGATGCGTTCGAAGCCATCGAATCGTTCTATGAGCGCGGGTGGAGCGACGGACTGCCTATCGTTCCGCCGACTGAGGACGCGGTGGACGAATTCCTGCAAGCCGCGGGCCTCGAACCGGGCCACGTGCTGGGAACGGAGCCGGTAAAGGGGGGCGTCGCCACCGCCGAAAAGGTCGCGATCAATTCGATAATGGCCGGCTGCAGACCAGAGTACATGCCGGTCATCACGGCCGCGGTGGAGGCCATCACGGCCGAAGAGTTCAATCTCCACGCCATTACGGCCAGCACGATGGGCGCCAGTATCCTCGTGCTCATAAGCGGCCCGGCCGTCAAGGACCTTAGCGTCAACTCGGGCATTTCGGCATTCGGACCGGGTCACCGGGCGAACGCCACGATCGGGCGCGCGCTGCGGCTGATCGTTATCAACCTGTTTGGCTCGCGGTCGGGCGAGATCGACAAGGCCACCCTCGGCCATCCCGGCAAGTACACCTGGTGCTTCGGAGAGTCGGCGGACCGGTCGCCGTGGGCCCCGATTCACGCTGATAGGGACGTGCAGGCTGATGGCAGCGCAGTAACGCTGGTCTCGGCCTTGAGTGGAATACAGGTCGGCGAGCACGCCGCAAATACGCCCGAGGGTGTCCTCGACGCATTTGTAAACGCACTTTGGGCCACCGCGGCCGGCATGAGCGAGGTGCTGATAGTGTTGTGCCCGGAACATGTGGCATTCTTCCGGGACGCCGGCTGGCCTAAATCACGCGTGGGCGAGTACCTTTACGAAGTCACAAAACGCCCGGCCGCGCTGTGGTCAAATCCGACGCCGAGGTCACACAATGTGGCGGGCAGCGAGTTGGCCAGCGCGCTCGAACGGCCCGAGTCTGCGATTGTGACGGTGGCCGGCGCTGACGGCGGCGGCTGGAGCGCGGTGATACCGACATGGTCGAACGGCCACCGGTCGAAAGTGGTCACCAGGCCCATTACCATGACGGCAATCAATAGATAGCGACTGCAAGAGAGGCATTCCCCATGACCAACCAGGAAACCCTACGCGTGCTGGACCCGACCTTCGTCCCTGCTGTCGCGTCGCCGGCCATGGCCGAAAGGCCGCGGGACCTGAACGGCAAGACGGTTGGTCTGCTGGCCAACGACAAGCTGAATGCCCCGGAACTGCTCGACGCAATACACGAGGTCCTCACGGACAGCTTCGCCCTGGCGCCCGCTCACCGCGTTAACAAGGGAAACGCAAGCAATCCCGCCGACCCAGTCCTGCTCGACAAGATCGCCGGCGACGTGGACGTGGTGATCACTGCAAACGGCGACTGAGGGAGCTGCTCATCGTGCAGTCTGCACGACTCGATCGAACTCGAAAAGCGCGGCGTCCCCGCAGTGGCCATTTGCACGGAGCCGTTTGAGACCAGCGCCCGCGCCATGGCAAACCTGGGCGGCATGCCTGACTATCCGTTCGCGGTGGTCGAACACCCGATAGGCAGCCTGACGCCGGAACAACTGCACCAGCGGGCCATTGAAGCCGCGCCGCAGGTCATCAGGACACTGCTGGCCCGCCCGGAGTGACGAGTTAAGGCAGGACCGCTAAGTTCGAAACAGGCCCAGGAACCGGTCCTCGTACTCTTCGAACAGGTCCCACTTCTTCAGTTCCCGCATAACTTCCGACGGCTCGATTCTGCCCTGCCGTGCGCCCTCGAGCATTCGCTCAACGCGTCGACGGGCGTCCGCCGGGACGCCGTCCGACATCTCCATCATGCCGGCAGACCGCATCTGCGCGACGTTCCTTTGTGCCGAATCGTTGGTCAACTCGTAGATGAACTTGATCAGCGACACGTCCCACAACTCGTCGATGCCGACTATCACGGCTTCAAGCCCTGATTCTCGGGCGTCCAGGTCCCGTGCGATCCGGCTCGCCACCTCGTCGACGCCGCCCGAAACGATATCCATGCCGCCCGGCTCGTTCTTGTACGAATAGAGGAGGCCCGGCGAGTCCGGACCCTGGGTGCGGGCAAGCTGCTCAAGGAACTCCCGCGCTCCGGCGCTGAAGGACTCTGTCTTGAGCAGGAAATAGGGAGTCACCACTTGCGGCCTTTCGGCCTTGACGACTCCACCGCGAACAACCGTTTCCACGGTCTGGACCGGGTTCACGTCCCGAAACGCCGGTTCCGTAACCAGGTGGTACCTGATCTTGGTAACACCGAACGTCTCCAGCGCCTGCCGCGGCGGCCGGACGACACGAGTGCGCTCGAGGACCATGTCAAATCGGGGATCTCGTCTTCGTTCTTTCACGCGATGAATTTTACCCGCTCGCTGTCGACAAGACCCAGGGGGAGTGGCACTGAACGCAAAATCAGTTGATCAACATCAGCCTGTCAGGCCCCCAGCCGTGTCATCTGTAAGTTGAAAATGTCCCAGGCACGCTCTCAGACGACCACTCGTAGGGGCGTCTCTTGGAGCCTGTCTCAGAAGTCTCCCGCGCTAGCTTGCCTCCTCTCCTGGGGGAGAGGATTGAGGTGAGGGCGCGACGGCGGACAACCGAAATCGTCGTATGGAATGAGGGACTTACGATTTCACCCCATGCCCTCACCCTAACCCTCTCCCGCGAAACGGGAGAGGGGACTATTGAGACAGGCTGCTTGTGGGCGCCCGTGAGGGCGGTGCGCGGCAACTGACGCAATGCCATTTCGTAATCTGTTTGGGACTCTTTAGACACCCTCTAAACCGCCAAATGGCCGTGGCGGACGGAATCATGCGGCAAACACGTGGACAATGGCGGACTGCGCTACCACAACACAGCGTCTTAACACCGTCTCAGATCCCTCGGCTTCGCTCGGGATGACACTTGGACTTCCGGATGACCATGTTGCTGGCGGATGTTTCGGGATGACGTTGGAGCGCGCAGGCGAAAGTCCGATAAAGGAGAACCGACATCCCAGGCTAGCCGCCGGGATGAACTCAGGTGAATCGGCAGATCAACCGGCCAACAACTCTTCGATGTTCGCTTCCAGTTGACCCAGGTATTCGTTGTAAGGGTTGTTCTGGTAGGAGAGCTGTTCCTGGCCGTCGGCGCTGTCGTACCAGGCAAAGTGCCCCGGTTCGGCCTGGTAGACGGCTTCCTCCGGGTCCACCTCGACCAGCCTGAAGAAGTCTTCCACGTAACGGGCGCCGGTCATTCGCCAGGTCGGGCCGCCGCTGATTATGTGCGAACGGCCGGTCGGCACAGAGGGATCGACGGCCGAAACCAACGCCGACACCGCGTCATCACGGTGCACGAACTCGATCTGCTGGTCGGGCCGGAACGGCCACTTAGCGGGCGGTTCCTGGAAGACCGGTATGGCCACGCCGCTGATCCGCAACGCTATCCAGTCGAGGCCCGATTCCCGGACGAGTTGCTCGGACTCGGCTTTCGAGTGGGCGTAGTGGTCGTCCGGCGTCATGGAGTCGGCCGCTGTGACGATTTGGCCGGGGTCTGCAGGACGACCGTACACGCTGACGGACGAACTGAACACGACCCTCGCACCCGGCGCCAACCGGCCCATCCCTTCGAGCAGGACCCTCGTTCCCTCCACGTTGACGTGGTTGGTCAACTCCGGGCTGGATTCGGACACCGGCGGCAGGATGGCGGCGAGGTGGACTAACGTTTCCACCCCGTCCACGGCCGCGGACACGTCCGAAGTCGAGGTGATATCTCCCGACGCGACCTCGACTTCCGAGTCCGCGTCGAATGGCGAAAAATCGGCCGACGGCAGGTCGAAGACGCGAACGCGATTGCCCGCGTTTCGCAATTCCCCGACCACCAGGCGGCCCATGCTGCCGGCGCCGCCCGTGACGAGTATTGGTCGGCTCAAGTCAGGACTGCGCCCGGTTGATCGAGCTTTTCATCCATCTCGGCAACGATGGCTTCCAGGGCGTCGATGCCCGCCGGGCCTCCGCCGTTCTCCAGGCTTGCGGCCGCCTTCTTCGCCTTGTTTGCCAGCGGCACGCCGGCCAGCGACTTGAAGAAGAACTTCTCCCTCATGCCTTCCATCCTGTCGGCCGCATCACCCAGGCGTGTTGCGTCGCCGTCATCGAGATTTTCCGCGGCCGCCCTGGTGCTGGCGACGGCCGCGTCCAGTAGGTCTTGAGCGCGTCCCATGTTGGTCTATCTTCTCCCTGGCTGGAATCGGCGACCAGCTTCATACGCGAACGCCGGACTCCGATTCGCGTTAGTCACTCGAGTGTCTGACCACCTCTTCACCCGGGTGCCACATTTCTCTGCCGTTAGATTTCTTGATCGGGATTTGCGTGCCGTCGCCGTGGTAGGGCGAGTAGGAATCCGACGTCACCTTCGGTCCGTCGTGCAGCTTGACCGCTTCCATGTCGACCTCTTCGAGCCGGTCAAATCCGCGGCCGCCGTGCCGGTCCGCCGGGAACGGCTGGAACTTCTCGAACAACCTCTGGTAGCGGAGGCGCGTCGGGCGCGGGTCCAGCGGGAAGCGGAACTTGTCGTTGCCGATTGGCTTCACATCGACCAAATCGTACTTGCGGCTTCCCAACCCGATCACCACGCCGGTGTTGATGGTCGTCTGTTCGCTGAGACCTTCGATGGCCGCGCCCGCCAGGTCGAACTTCCGCTCTCCGGGTTCCTCTACACCCATCTCTTCGGCCAGCGACCCCGGAATGCCCGGCGCGTGCCTGGCCTTGTCTACGCAAGCCTGGTCGATGGCCACCGGGTCGCTGCTTGCGAATATGCCCAGGTGGGGAACTATCGGCACGTCTGAAAATCCGCCGCAGTCACACTTGGGCGACACATCTAGCGCCAGGTTGAGGAAACCCACTTTCGGAACGGTCTTCATAACGCCCAGCGCCGCGTCGGCGATTGCAATGTCGGTGGCGTCGAACAGGTCCTGGGAGGGCTCGAAAATTCCACGCGGGTTCATGACCCCCATGCAACCCAGGCACCCAATGCAGGCTTCTCTATCCCAGGCGATCTTTTCGTCTTCGGTGATCTTGAACAAGCCATGAGGGCAGCAGTCCTCGATGATGTCCCACTCGGGGTCGTTGTCCTTGCCTGCGAACGCGTCGGCATTGAATTCGATCACGCTCCCGATCCCGTATCGCGGGTGCCTGCCCATGTGCACGTTGAACTTGCCGCGCTTCGACTGCGCGCCGATCCCCAGGTTCTTGATTGCGCCCCCAATGACGCCCATGCCGTGACCCTTGAAGTGAGTAAGGGTAATCAGTACGTCTGCCGCGGCGATGGCCTGCGCAACGTAGGCTTCCTTGAGCAGGTAGCCCTCGGGAATGTCGACCCGGTAATCGGACGTGCCGATATAGCCGTCCGCGCAGATGAACGGGCAGCCCAGAGTCGCCGACGTGAAGCCATTGCGCGCCGCAGTTTCCAGCAGGTCCAGTTCGCTTGCCCGGCTCGAAAAGGGACTGTAGGTCAGCGTCGTGGTGTCGCAAACGAACGGTCGGCCACCCAACTCCTTCACCCTGTCGGCCACAGCCCGGGCGTAAACGGGCCGCAGGTATGCGGTGTTATTCCATTCGCCGCAATGGACCTTGATCGCGACCACGTCGCCGGGTGAAACCAGCTTGTCGAACCCCGCGGCGTCGAAAACCGTTAACGTTTTCGCAACCAAACTCGTATCTGCCGATTCGCTCCTGGCATCCATGAAGTAAACAGACGGTTCCATTGGGGCCTCCTGACGCATATCGGGGTGTCCTGCATTCAGTAAGTGGAACTATACCCGACCGGAGCAATTCGGGCGCGTATTTCGTAGAAAGCTGGCGCCCTGTTTAACCGGCCCTCGGAGGCCCTACGATTCCGGCTTCGAACAGGCGCGCGATCTCGTCATCGTCCAAATTGGCGATGTCCCGGAGTATCTCCGCGGTGTGTTCGGCGAACCTGGGCGTTGGGCGACGTACCGATGCAGGTGTGTCTGAGAACTGCCACGGGAAACCCAGCGATGGCTGTTTTCCAACCCCGGCCGAGTAGTCGACATCTACGAAAAAGTCCCGCTCCACAAATTGAGGGTCAGCAAGGACGTCGGCCATGCTCATCACCGCTCCGGCCGGCACGCCCGCGGCCTGCAGGGTGTTCATCGCATCAGCGGGAGAACGTTGGACCGTCCACGACTCCACGATCTGCTCTGTCGCAGCACGGTTTCTGACGCGCGCTTTGGCCGTGGCGAACCGTTCATCCCCTAGCAGGTCGGCGCGTCCGACGCACTCCAGCAGCGCATGCCATTCCTCGTCGCTGGTCACCGAAACGGCGACCCAGTTGTCATCTCCCTCGCAGGGAAAGCAACCGTGCGGCGACCACGCGGGGTGGCTGTTTGCGAGAGGGCCGGGGGGCTTTCCCGTCTCGGCCAATTCGATCAACGGCTCAGGCAGCACGAATGTGACCGCCTCGCGCTGGGCGATTTCGATGTGCTGGCCTTCGCCAGTCGCGTCACGATGCCAGAGCGCCGTCAGGATGGCCGAAACGGCAAACACGGCAACAGTGGGATCGGGATAGAAGACCCCCGTCGACATCGGTGATTCGGGGTTGTAGCCCGTGATAGCCGCGAGTCCCACCAGGCACTCCTGTTGCGGCCCGAACGCGACGAATCCGCTGTCCGGCCCGGTCGAGCCGAACGCTGGCATGGAGACCATCACCAGGTCCTGTTTGACCGTCCTGAGTTGTTCGAAGTCGATGCCAAGTCGCTGCGTCACGCCGACGCTGAAGTTCTCGATCACCACGTCGGCCGATGCGACCAGGGTCTTGAGTATTTCGACTCCCTCCGCCGCCTTCAGGTCGATGGCGATGCTGCGCTTGTTGCGGTTGTACTCGACGAATCTCCCGGCCCGGTTTCGCGGTTCATCGCCCGGGTTGTTGTCCGGATACGTGCCCCCGGATGACACCTTCGGGTCCGCCGGTCCGCGCTCGGGATCGGGGCGATGCGGGCCCTCCACCTTGACGATGTCGGCGCCAAGGTCCCCCAGCATGCGCGTCGAATAGGGCCCGGACCAGACCTGGGAAAGGTCGACCACGCGTATTCCGTCCAGTGGTCCCATTCGTCTACACGACCTTCATTTCGGCAAGTCTGTCGAATTCCTCGACCCCGATGCCGAGTTCATCCACGAACACGTCGCGGGTGTGTTCGCCCAACGCCGGTGCGGGCCGGTTCGTCCATGCCATGCGCCCGGCCCGGTACGGCCGTGACGGCAAGTCGACCTCGTCGCCGTCTGGCAACCTGGTCTTTTCAAAAAAGTCCCGCGCCCTGAGTTGCTCGGAGTTGACGACATCGTTCGCGTCCGCGACGTACGCGGCGGCCATTCCGCCGGTCTGCGCGCGCCTGTACACATCGGACTTGCCGCGGCCCATCAGCCAACCGGTGAAGACCGTTTGAAGCATGTCCGCATTTGCCTCCCTGCCCTCTTCCGTCTCCAGCGCCGGGTCGTCCAGTTCTGCCCGCCCAATCATCTTTGCGAACGGTCGCCACCAGTTGCGGTTTCCGCCCCGTCCTCCGACTATCACCCACCCGTCAGCACACCTCCGAAGGCTGCCCGGGACCTCGGTCTTGGGCTCAACCCTGTTCGGTGACTGGCCCGTGTAGGTCTGCCGTTTGAGGGCCGCGCCCGCAATACTGCTCCACGCCTCCAGAATCGATACATCAACGAACTGCCCGCGCCCTGTTTGTTTGCGGGCCATGAGCGCAGCCATTGCGGCGACGTATCCGTGCAGGCCGCCGTGGACCTGCGCGAAATGGCCGCCCTTTTGCAGCGGAGGCTTGTCCGGCACGCCGGAAAGTTTCATCTCACCGCTCATGGCGTGAAACACGATCTCGGTCGCCGCGAAATCTGAGTACGGGCCGGAACGGCCGAACGGCGTAATCGACACGTGGACCAGCCGCGGGAATTCCTTTTGGGCGGCTTTGGTCGCGTCGGACCCGGGATCGATAGCGCCCTCCCGCGTGCCGTCGATCAGAACGTCCGACGCGGCCAGCAGTCGCGCAAGCAGGCCCTTGCCGTCCGTACTGCCGGCATCGAGCGTCACGCTGCGCTTCGACATGTTCAAGTAGTGAAAATAGCCGGGTGAATGCCCGTAGCGATGCGACTCGGCGTCCGGCCCGGCCTGACGTTCATCCTCGTCCCCGCGGGGCGGTTCCACCTTAATGACGTCTGCGCCCTGGGCTGCAAACATCTTTCCGGCAAACGACTCGGCGATGCCCTGCCCCATCTCCACCACCCGCAGGCCGTCGAGCGCCGGCGTCGCCGGTCCGTTAGAACGCACTTCTAGGCCAGACCGAGCTCGGCCGCTTCGGCCAGCGTGTTCCGGGCGCGTTCCACGACCGGGACGTCGACCATTGCGCCGTCGAGGTCCAGGGAGCCCCGGCCTTCCGCCGAGGCCGCGTCCCAGGCCGCCATCACGCGCCTCGCATACTCGATTTCGTCGGGCTGCGGACCGAACAAGCGCCGGATCGGCTCGAGTTGCGCCGGGTGAATGGCGAACTTGCCCTTGAAGCCCAGTTGCGCGGCCTCGGCAATGTCCGACTCCAGGCCCTCGGAGTCACGGAAGTTCACGTACGGGGTGTCCAGCGGGGTCACGCCGGCTGCATGGGCCGCCAGGGCCACAAGGCCTCGCGGAATCCGCACCTCTTCACCAGACGTCGTGCGCTTGATTCCCACGTCTCTCGTGTAGTCCTCCGCGCCGAACGTGATCGCGGCGATCCGTTCCGACGCGCAGGCGATGTCGTACGCATGTTGGACCGCGGCCGCCGTCTCTATCCACAAGACCAGCCTCGTTTGACCGGCAGCCAGCCCGGCATTGGCTTCAGCGGCATCCAGCAGACGGCCGTAATCGGAGATGTCGGTCGGCGAAGTGATCTTGCCGACGCTGATCGCGGACACATCCGGATGCACAACGGCAGCGATGTCGTCTTCGACCAGCCCCGTGTCGAGCGAATTGACCCTGACGACGATTCGTTGACCGGCCTTCGCCAAGGCAGGGACCATGTCGGCGACCAGGTCCCGCGCGGCCGCCTTTTCGGCCATGGGCACCGAGTCTTCGAGGTCGGCCACGACGGCGTCGGTGGCGAACCCGGTCGCTTTTTCGAGCATCGACCGGCGATTGCCGGGCACGAAGATCGGATTGCGGATTCTTGACTGACCGTTAGCGTTCATCTGGTGCGGGTGCCGTATTTATGTCGCGGCATGCAGTCCATCGAGCCAATCCGTCACGACGACTATGAACTGCCTGGGGTTGTCGCCCGGTACAAGATGACCTGCCCGTTCGACCTCAACTAACTTGCAGTCCTGCATACGGGTTGCCATCTCGGCCGCCGTTTCCTGGGCGAGTATGTCGCTTTCAGCGCCGCGCACCACCAGAGTTGGGCACGAAATTTGTTCCAACCGGCGCCACTGCTCATCGGCCGGCACGGCCTCGCGAGGTCGATTCGGGTCCCTGAGAATGCGGTCGTACTTCCAGGTCCACTTGCCGTTTGGGGCCTGCCGGACCTTGTGAATGAGCGTGTCCCGGACCTCCTGCACACTGCGCCGCGGGTTGTACTGGTGGATACGCTCCACAAACTCTTCCCAGGTGTCCAGTTCGTCCGGCAGTGTGACGAAGTCCATTATTCGCCGCCCGCCTGACAGACGGGCACGATCAGCCTTAGGCCAGGTAGGGCCGGAGTCGACGATGACCAACCCGCGCACGTTCTCCGGACGGCGCGACGCGTACACGTAAGAACTCCGACCGCCCATCGACAGGCCGACGAGCGTAACGGGGTCACCGTAAAATTGCTCGATGAACCGGTCGAGGTCGCGTTGCTGTGCGGCTGTCGAGTAATCGGAGTCTTCCGCCCAATCGCTGTCGCCGTGGCCGCGTGCGTCGAGGCTGATGACCCGGTACTTCTGGCCCAGCGCCAGGGCCGTGTAGTCCCACGAGTGGGCGTTCTGCGCAAACCCGTGGAGCAGTATGACCGGCGGCGCGTCCGGGGGGCCCCAGTCCAGGTAGCTGAGTTCCAATTCGCCGGTATCGAACCTGCGTTCCGTTGGCGCCAGTTCGTCGGCAAATTGGACCCCGGCCTTGCGCGCCGCTTCGTAGAGTGTGGCCATGGGCAAAATGTATAACGGAAACGGACGGTAGTCGAACGTTTTTGGCGCGTCCCATACCCCGTGATTGTCTGCCCTGCGCCCGGCGGAGCGGGTAAGATCAATCTCCGCGCGGCCAACCGCGCCAGGGCATGACACACAAGGAATGATGCAACTTGGAGAACGTCGAAGAAAAGCGGTGGGAGTACGAAGCCGTGGAGGTGGGCCAGAAAGGGACACCCTTCACCGTCGAGGTCACAAATGACCTGGTATCGAAGTACGCGCGACGCGTGCGTAATCCCAACCCGGCCTACCAGGTGGAGGACGACCAACTCCTCGCCATGCCCACCATGGTGATCGCAGCCGCGCCGTTGCGCCGCTTCGACGTTGCAGAAGCCAACGGATACGTGGCGCTGGAACTCGTCCAGGACAATCCCCGTCAGACCCCGTTCGCCAAGTGCGAGGTGCGGTGGCACAGCCCCATGCGCGCAGGCGACACCATAACGAGCGTAGCGAGCGTGATCGACAAGTACGAACGCCGGGGCAGCAAGTTCGTGACGTTCCGGGTCGAAGCCCGAAACCAGCACGACGAATTGGTGGCCGAGTACGACTACACCAGCATCTTCGAATACGCAAAGGGCCAGAAACACGCGGCCGACCAGGGCAAAGCCACGGAGGATTCCCGGCAATGACCGACCAGCACGTTACCTACGATTCGATAGCGGTGGGGGACGAGATCCCATCGTTCGAGACCTACGAGACCCAGGAGACGATAGACAACACCCGGATGCCGGAGATCACCGCCAGGCCGCCGCGGCCGAATATCCACACCGATCCCGAATTCGCCAGGAAGGGATTGTTCGCCGGCACCGTAAACGGAGGCGTCATCACGATGGCCTACGTAACGACAATGCTTGAGCGTTGGTTTCCGGCGGCCAGCTTCTACGAAGGCGGCAGGCTGGAGTTCAAGGCGATCCAGCCATTCCGGCCGGGCGACACCGTGGTCTTTACCGGCGTCGTGACAGGAAAGCGCAGGGTCAACGGCAAGGGCCTCGTCGACTGTGAGATCAAGGGCACGAACCAACTCGGCCAGCTAATGGGATTCGCCACCGCCACTCTGTCCGTCTAGGACGTAGCGCCCTGCCGCACTCAGATAACGTCCCTGGCCCGCAGTCCGGCGAGTTCGGCCGGGGACTTGCCCAGCAGTTCGGCAAGGATTTCGTCCGTGTGGGCCCCCAGGTCCGGTGGGAGTCTTCGTATTTCAGGTGTCCGGCCGTCGATCCGCGCTGCCGCGCCGGGGAACAGGTCCAGGTGCGGATGGTCGAGACGATGCCAGAAGTCGGGCGAAGGCACCTCATCCCTCTCCACCACGTCTGAATTCAGGGTGACGGCAGTGGCCGGAACACCGGCCCGTTGCAACCTGTCTGCCAGATCCCACGCTTCCTGCGGCGCAGTCCAGGCAGCGATGTCTTTGTCGAGCGACTCACGCTCGCGCAGGCGCCCGCTCAGGCTCGAATAGCGGCTGTCGGTCGTCCATGCTTCGCCGTTCGCCTCGTTGCACAGGTTTTCCCATTCCCGCTCGTTTCCCACGGCGATTGATATCCAGCGGTCCTCGCCGCTGCAGGGATAGACACCGTGTGGAGACGCGGTAGCGCTCGTGTTGCCGACCGTCGACGCAATCGTGCCGTTGAGCGAATAGTCGAGCAAGGCCTCCCCGATCATGTTGACGAGAGCCTCAGCCTGCGAAAGGTCGATGCGCTGGCCGCGGCCGGTCTCTTCCCTCCGGTACAGGGCCATCGCAATGGCTGCGGCGCCGTGGACGCCTGCGACCGGGTCCGGCCAGATGTTCACCGAGTTCCGGGGAGCGCCGCCCTCGTACCCGGTCATGGACGCCACACCGGCGTATCCCTCCATGGTGGCGCCGTTGCTGACGTATCTCGAATGCGGGCCGGTACTGCCGAACCCGGGCATGGAGATCACGATGATCCCGGGATTTATCTTCGACGCTACGTCGTATCCGAGCCCGAGCCGGTCCAACACGCCCGCCGAGAAGTTGTCCGCTATCACGTCACAGTGCCGGACCAGCTCCTTGAAAATCGACTTCCCCTCGTCGGTCTTGAGGTTCAGGGTCAGAGACCGCTTGGAGCGGTTGAGCTTCAGCCAGTTTCGCCCCTTGTTGTAGATCTTTTGCCCGTCCACGTCGTGGTCCACCGAGATCACCCCACGCCACGCGTCCATGCGCTTCCACCACTCCAGCTTCAACACGTCGGCGCCCCAGTCGCCCAGGACCATCGTCATCGTCGGGCCGGCCAGTCGATGCGTGAGGTCGAGTATTCGAACGCCATCGAGCGGCAACCTGCTGGGACCAGCCGCTCCGGCGCCGTCGGTCGTAGCAACGCGCCCGGGAATCGCACGGGTCTCAACAAGCCCGTTGTCCTGTCCGAGAACCGGCGCGGCTTCCAGTTGGCCGGCGGGCGATTCACCGAGAATGAAGGGCGGACCCGGAAAGTCGACCTTGCCGACGCCCGGGACCGACACCTGCCTGAAGAAGCCGCGTTCCCTGAAATGAACGGAATCGACTACGGCCTTGGCGTCGTTGACCCTCGTAAACAGCACCCGCTTGGCTTGGGCCTCGACCTGGGCATCTTCGCCCCGTTTCGTCGAAAGCCAATGGCGTATCTCTTCTTTCAGTGCGCGTTCGTTGGCGTGGAACGCCGGTTGGGTTGCGAACCGCGGGTCGTCGGCCAGTTCCGGCTTACCAATCAACTCGGCAATTGCGCCAATCTGAAAGTAGTAAAGCTGTATGGACACGTGCCCATCGAGGCACGGCATGACAGCCGACGCATGTTCACGCCGTTCATCGGCCGGCTCATCCACCACTGCGGAAGAACTGTTGTCGGACATGTGCGTGAAGAACTTCGTGGCCGACTCAACGGTGGATGAATCGATGTGACAGCCGACTCCGTCGCTGCGCGCCCGGAATGCCGCGAACATCGTCAGAGCGCAGGCGTGGGCCCCGGCCATGTAGTTGGCCTGGTAGCCCCCCGCCTTGAGGGGCGGACGGCCCCGCCCTCCGACGAGCGACATCAGGCCGCTCATTGCGTAAAGGTTCAGTTCCGAAATGCTGTACTCGTGAAACTTGCTGCCGGGCGGCGCAGTCGTGATGGACGTAACTACCAGCCGCGGGTTCAGGGAACGCAACGAGGCAGGCGAAATTCCAAGCGACCCAAGACGCCCTGTTTCGAAGTCCTCGACCAACACGTCCGAAGCGCGTGCGAGTTCCTGGACCGCGGTCCTGCCGTCGCCGGACTCGATGTCGATTTCGACACTGCCCTTGTTGGCGTTCAGGTAGGCAAACAGGACCGATTGCTGCCGTCCGTTTTCGTCACTGAAAAACGGCGGCATCGCGCGCAACGGGTCGCCTTCGCCGGGCTGCTCCACCTTGTTGACTTCGGCGCCGAACATCGCGAGCAGCCTGGTGCAATATGCGCCGGCAATGCCGCGCGACAGGTCCAGTACGCGCATTCCTGTCACTGCAGACGCCGCGGAGGATTCAGCTTTATTCATATTGGTAGTGACGTAGCAGTCCCCGGCCGCAAAAGTGATCCCAGGTGCGGGCCTGCAGAATGGCGGCAACAATCCTACGAAATTTTAGTCCTTGATGGGATGTTTGCTAGAATCCGCCGACATTCACACTGGGGGTTACGCAATTGGCTTTCAAACTCGGATATTCGACTTACGCGCTCGGAATGGTTGACCCGTTCGAAGCTGTCCGCAAGTGCAGGGAAATTGGTTACGAAGCGATAGAAATTTGCGTTAAGGACGAATGGCCGACGTTCCCGGCAAGGTTCGACAGCGCCCAGCAGAAGAAACTGGGAGCCCTCTGCCGCGAGTTGGGATTCCCGTCACCGATTATCTTCGGCAACATCAACGTTTGCGCAAGTGAAGACCAGACGGACGCCATGCTGGAGGACGCCAGGGCCAAGTTCGTCCTCGCACAGAACGTCCACTACGACGACACCCCCATCCTGCTGACCACGACGGCCGGCCACGAAGCTATGCCGTGGGACGCCGGAGGAAAAGAACAAACCCGCGACTCGTTCCTCCGCCTGGCCGACGTCGCGGCCGAATACGACGTGATAATCGCGATAGAAGCCCACGCCGGGACAGACTTCGAGACGCCGGAAAAGGCCGCGTGGGTCATTGAGCAGACGCAACATCCCAACCTCAAGCTCGACCTCGACATCAGCCATTTCTACGTCGAGGGCGCAGAGGTGGTCCACAGCGTCGACGTGTGCGCGCCGCACTCCGTAATGGTCCACATCAAGGACGGCGAAAAAGACGAACAAGGGGGCGTCCACTACTGCCTGACCGGAGCGGGCACGATCGACATCCCCCTGTTTATGACGGCGCTCCGAAATAACGGACTCGAAGACATGCCGGTCTACAACGAGGTGAGCATGCAGCAGTCCGGCCAGCCGGACTACGATCCCTGGGGGACCGCGCAGTTTTGCTACGACGCGTTGGATAAGGCCAGGAAGGCAGTCGGCTAGGCGACTGGACCGCCCAACCGCAGGACCAAAGGCGGACGGCGTAAACAATGCGTCCAATCGGCATTCGGACCATCAACCACCAGGCGATGCCGTTCATGGACAAGGAACGGGCGCTGGGATTCTGGCGCGACCTGCTTGGACTGAAGCTGGTCCCGTCCCAGGAGGGGCCAGGTGGCGACAACCTGATCTGGCTCGAGGCGACGGACGGCACGATGGTCCATCTCCTCAGACGGGCGCCGGAAAGTCCACCCAACCGTCACACCGCCTTCGAGGTGGAGGACTTCGACAGTGCGCTCGCGACCATGCGGGAGGCCGGTTTCGAGATAATCAAAGGGCCCCTGGAGCGGGCTGACGGCCAGAGGGCCTTCTACGTTTACGATCCCGAGGGCAACCGCGTCGAATTCACCACCGGGAGCGGCCTGAAGACATCGGACCGCGTTGTGGACGACAGCGGCTCCACGCAAGTGTCCTGACGCAGGTAACGGCCTGCGCCGGACCAGTCTTCACAACACTGCTTCGTTCAACCTGACTCCAAATCCCGGCTCGTCCGTCAATTGCACGCGCCCGTCCACCGGCTGAGGCGCGTCGAGCCAGACCGTGTCGCGCGGCGCGTCCCTGGGCCCCATCACCATCTCGGCAAGCTGGTAACAACCCGACCCTGCAATGAAGTGGAGTCCCCACGGCTCGCCTCCGCGATGCGGCACGACGGGCACACCGGTCTCGTTCGCGAGTTCGAGGATTCTTAGTCCGGCCGTAACTCCGCCGCACCACGTGATGTCCGGCTGCCACACGTCCAACGCCCCGGCGCGTGCAATCTCGCGGAACCCGTGGTGCGTAAATTCGTGTTCTCCACCAGCGATCAGCGTCTCCCCCACTCTGCCTCTCAACCCTGCTTGCCCGGCCAGGTCGTCCGGCGTCAGCACGTCTTCGAACCAGTGCACGTTCAGATGTCGCAACCGCTTGCCCATCTCCAGCGTGACATCCGACGACCACGTCATATACGTGTCGATCATGACCTCCGAATCCGGCCCAAGAACCCTGCGAACTTCGGCCACCTGCTCTTCCGCCCGGTCGTAGTCCGATTCATTGCCTGTCCAGCGGTGGGGAATTTTCTGGCCGGTTATGCCAAGCTCGGCATACCAGCGTGAGTCCCCGCCGGTCGCATATACCGGCACCGAGTGCTGCGGCGGCCCGCCGATCAAGTCCCTGACCGGCCGTCCCTCGGCGCGCCCGAGCACGTCCCACAACGCCAGGTCGATACCGCTCAGGGCCATGATCGCCACGCCCTTTCGGCCGTACGGGATGGACGCCGCGTACAGATCATCCCAGATCGCGGCAATGTCGGCCGGGGAATCGACTCGAGCCCCAACTGCAAGCTCGGCCATGTGCCGGTTGACGATTTCGACCGCGGCAACTCCGCCGCCGCCGTAGCCAAAACCAACGGTCCCCAAGTCGGTCTCGACCCTCACGACGATTTGCCAAAGGTGCGTGCGCCAGGACGGCGGCACGTGCCTGTAGCGTGGATATACGGCCTTCAGCGACGTGATTTTCATTTTGCCCAACCGTCTCCTGGCGCAGCGTTCGCCTCCAACTCACAGCAAACCCTATTGCGCAGTCGGATCATTCCAACCTCGGCGTGACCGTGCCGTACACGCCATCGTAGCCGGGATCGACGTCCACCCGGCCCTCGCGAACCGCCAGCACGGCCAGGGCAAGGCGGGTACCGGAAATCCGGTCGAGATCGTCAAATGGCGCGGTGGTGAGCACGTTCAACTCACCCGCGAAATCCTCCACCAGCGCCTTGTAATGCCGGCCCACGGCCTTCGTGGCGGGGCCGACCGACAGGCTGAACGAAAGCAGTTCCCTCAGTGGGACGAGCGACCGGAACGGCGGCCGGTGTTCCGGCCCTGTGACGAGTCCATCGCCATCAACTGCGGCACAGCCAGGCCTCGCCGCCAACTCGGTAACCCGGTTCAGGACACCGAGCGTCAACGGCTTACCGCAAGCCGGGCACGTCGACACCTGCCCGTCCGCGCCGCCCGGCTCAAACCGCACGCCGCACTTCCGGTGCCCGTCGAAATGGTACTTACCGTGGCCCGGGTGAAATTCGACCGTCTCGGCTATGTCCTGGTTGCGGACCGCACCGGCCAGAGACGTGAAGTTTGGCTCAGCCTTGAACACGGTCAGTTCACGGCCCAAGTTTCCGGCCGAGTGGGCATCGGAAAACGACAGGATTGACCGGCAGTCCACGTTCGACACCGTCCAGTTCATGGCAGGATCACTCGACAGCCCGGTCTCGATGGCAAGGATCCGGTCCGCGGCGTCCCCAAAACATTCTTCGACCGAGTCGAAGCCCGATTTCGAGCCGTACATGCCGTACCAGGGAGTCCACACGTGAGCCGGAATGACGGTGCACCTTTCGTCGGCCTCCCACGCAGCCCCGGCCAAGTCCCTTGCCGACATCTTCAGCATGGGACGGCCGTCGGACGACAGGTTCTGGACCTTGGCAAGACGGGTGTTTATGTGGTCGACGGCGGCGAAGTCGGGCGCCCATACCAGGAGATGTACCCGCCGGCTCTTCCCGTCGTGGCGCCAGATGCACGAGACCTCCGTAGCGAGCATGAACTTGCCGCCGTGCGCCGTGTAAACGCCCTCGTCGAACTCCGTGAGTTCGGCGCGCATCTCCTCGAGCCACGCCGGGTGCGTGAAGTCGGGCGCGGCAAGCAGGTCGATGCCCTTGGCGCGGCCCGCGTCGGCGAGCGTCAGGAGGTCCAGGGACCGGCTGGTCGCGAGCGAATAGCGGGAGTGGAGGTGGAGGTCGGCGACAAGGCGGGGGTAAGCCACCCCGCCAGTTTATCCGCCTGCTGCCTCGGCCGCCTCGCGTTTCTCGTGGAGCGTCCGCAGCACGTGAACGGAAACCAGGAGGACCGCCCCAGCCAGGGCGAACCCGGCCACGGCCACCTGTGCGCCGTACACCTCCGCCAGCGCTCCCACCGCCATTCCGCCAACCGGCTGCATCCCGATGACCAGGAAGCGGAGGCTGAGAACGCGTCCCCGCATACCGTCGGGGACCAACATTTGAACGCCGGTCATGTTGTTGACCATAAAGGCAGTCATCGCCATGGATGTAAGCGTGATCAGCACGATCGAAAGCGGGAACCATGACGATGCCGCGAATGCGGTCAGCGTCAAGGCGGCTATGACACCAGTCGCGATGGCGACCTTTCTCTGGTCGAACCCGCCTGCCAGGGTGACGATTCCCAGCGATCCGACCAATGAGCCGAATCCGGCGGCGAGCACGAGGTTACCCAGCGCCGCGGGTCCTACGTTGAGGACCTTCGCCGCGAAGATCGGCATAAGCGCCTGGACGGGACCAATCGTGAAGGTGACTATCAACGCGCCGACCATCATCGTCCTGAGCGCAGTCGAATCGAACGTGAACGCCAGGCCGGACTTCAGCGTGGTCATCATGGGCTCGCGCCGGGTCGCAGTGGACACACGCCGCGGGCGGTGCAGGATGCTGTAGGCAACTATGGCCGGCAACATCATCGCCGCGCTAACGCCGAGCGCCCAATCGGGACCAGCCTTGGCTATCAGGAATCCGGCGATTGAGGCGCCGACGATCTGGGAGGTGCTGTACGTCGTCATCGAGAGCCCGACAGCGGTCCTCAACTGCTCCCGGTGCACGAGTCCGCCGACGATCGTCTGCCGCGCCGGCATGGCCAGGGCAAACCCGATGCCGTTCCAGAAAGAAATGGCGATCAGGTGCCAAGGCGCCAGCACGTCCATCAGGGCCAGCAACGTAACTACTGCGAACCCGGCGAACGTGGAAATGTCCGCCGCGACGATCACCTTCCGCCGGTCCAGCCGGTCGGCGAGCACCCCGCCGAACAACGACAGGAACAGCATCGGCAGCATCATGCCGGCCACGACCATTGCGACGAGGAACGGCGAACTCGTCAGCCGTTCCATCATCCAACCCCGGGTCAGGGTTTGCATGGCGAACGCGGTGAAAGTGATGAAGCCGGCCATCCAGTAAAGGCGGAACTGGCCTGACCTGATCACCCCGAGAGGGTGGTCTCTGCGAGCCACGCGGGAGCGACTCCCTGTCCGTGCCGCGGCTGTAGTTGTGGCGGGTCCGGTGATCGTAGCCGTGGCGGCGTCCCTCTTACGTTTACGCTGTTCGAGGGTTCGCCGGTACTCCCGGCGCCAGACCCGTCAGCGCTTCATCAATCCCAGTATCCGCCTACGTTTTTCGTAACTCAAGCGTTTTTCAAATGAATTTCGGCCAAGTTTTGGGAACGAGTAGTTATGGGTTCTCCCAAAATGGACCTGACATCGCGGCCCGCATTCCGGCGCATACGTGCTCAGGACGGATCACGGCACCCTAGCGTCGGTAAGATTCTTGCTATGTTGCCTGATATTGGCCCACAATTGATCAATGCGAAGCAGACACCGGCGGACGCTCGAACGCATGCGCGCCCGACCGACGCCGGCGGATATTAGGTGGGTGGAGATCGCGGCCTTGCTGAGGGTATTGGGAGTCGAAGTAGTCGAGCGAACCGGCTCCCGTGTGCTACTCCGCAAGGACGACCATCGAATCGTAGTTCATCGGCCGCACCCGAGGCCCGAGACAAGGCGTGATACTGTTCGCAACATCGTCGATTTTGTCAGTCGGGTCGGAGGAGACGAGTGATGCTGGAGCACAAGGGTTACGTGGGCATGATCGCCTACGACGATGTCGCGGAAGTGCTCTATGCCAAGGTAATTAACAGCGGGCCTTACTCGGTCGCAGAGGCAGAAGCGACAGATATCGAGAGCATAAAGAGAGAGTTCCGCAAGTCCATTGATTTGTACCTAGATTCTTGCGCCGAGGACGGTGTAGAGCCAGTGCCGCCGATGGAAGTGCCTGTCGAGTCTCAGGCCACTGCCGGATAGCTCAGTTACCCTTGGGCAGGCGACTCGTCGCAGCCCCACCAACTCTTCCCACTCCCCACACGCGTATAAAATCAAAACATTCGGGGCGTGGCGCAGCGGAAGCGCACCTGCTTTGGGAGCAGGGGGTCGTGGGTTCGATTCCCGCCGCCCCGACCATCCTCTTCACGACGGCCCACGCGAGTGAGCCGCGTTCAGCCGTTCCGGCCGATCCCCGAAAATTCCTTGCCCAGTTCGACGAAGAACTCCAGTGAATCGGGGTTCGACATCGCATCGCGGTTGATCACCCTCCCTGCTTCGGCCCCCGTGATGATCCGCTTCACCGGCACTTCCAGCTTCTTGTCATTCAACGTCTTCGGCACCTCGGGTATGGCATATATCCGGTCCGGCGAGTGCCTCGGCGACAGTAACCGGCGAAGCCTGGCCTTGACGCGGTCCTGCAATTCATCGTCGAGTTCCGCGCCTTCGTTCAGCCGCAGGAACAACAGTAGTTGCCCCTGTTCGCCCGGTAAGCCGGTATCTATGACGAGGCTGTCCTGCACCTCGTCCATCTCTTCGACGACCCTGTAAAACTCGCTCGTCCCCAGGCGCACCCCGCTCCTGTTGAGCGTGGAGTCAGAGCGTCCGTAGACGACGAAAGTCCCGCGCTCCGTCTTCTTGACCCAGTCTCCGTGCCGCCACGCGCCCGGGAAGTCCTCGTAGTAGCTTTCCTGGTACCGTTCGCCGTCAGGGTCGTTCCAGAAGAACAGGGGCATCGAGGGCAGGGGTTCCGTCAGGACAAGCTCGCCCACCTCGTTTGTCACGGGTTTGCCGCCGGAATCGAACGCCTCGACCTTGCTCCCGAGGCACGCCGCCTGTATCTCACCGGCGTGGACCGGCAACAGCGGCACCGGACCGATGAACCCCGTGCATACGTCAGTCCCGCCGCAAAACGACCCCACGTGAACGTCCGACCCTATGTGGTCGTAGATCCACTGGAAGCCCTCGGGCGACAACGGCGCGGCCGTGGACCCCACGCCCTTGAGCCGGTGCAGGTCGAACTCCTTCCCCGGCCGTATCCCTTCCTTCATACAGGCGTGGATGAACGGCGCGCTTGTGCCGAAGTAAGTCGATTTCGTCTCTTCGGCGAGGTCCCACAGGTTGCGCATGTCCGGGTACACAGGATTGCCGTCGTACAGCACGACCGTCATCCCCAGCATCAGGCCGCTGACGTCGAAGTTCCACATCATCCAACCGGTGGTGCTGAACCACAGCATCGTGTCGTCGCTGCCAAGATTGAACTGCAACGACTGGCACTTGATGTGTTCCAAAATCACTCCGCCGTGCCCATGCACAATCGGCTTGGGCAGGCCGGTCGTGCCGGACGAAAACAGTACCCAGAGAGGGTGTCCAAAGGGCACGGGTTCGAAGTCGATATCCGTTGCGTCCCGCTCGGCGTCGCGCCAATACACGGCGTTCTGCAGGCCGTCGAGGGGCGGCTCTTCGAACACGTACGGGATGACGACCAGGTGCTCCACGGACGGTATCTGGCCCTGGATCTCAGCGGCCTGTTCCAGGCGCGGAAAGTCCTTCCCGTTGAAGCGGTAGCCGTCCGCTGCGAACAGGACCTTCGGCGCAATCTGCTGGAGACGTTCTACGACGCTGCGGATCCCGAACTCAGGCGCGCAGGTTGCCCATATGGCGCCGATGCTCGTCGCGGCCAGGCATGCTATCGCCGTCTCTGGAATATTCGGCGAATACGCAGCGACGCGGTCCCCTTTTCGCACTCCCATTGCCCGCAGTCCGGCTGCCATGCGCGCGACCTGGTCGTGTACCTCCCGGTACGTCATGACGCTCGTCGGCCGGATCTCGGACTTGGAGATGAAAGCGGGATGGTCATCCCGTCGCCTAAGCACGTGCTCAGCGTAGTTGAGCGTCGCGCCCGGGAACCATTCGCCGGGCATGCGCCGTTCAGTCAGGACCCGTGAGTGGGGGCTGTGCGAAATGACCTCGAAGTAGTCCCAGATCGCTTGCCAGAAGCCTTCGAGATCGTCGACCGACCACTGGAGCAACTCGTCGTACGTCGCAAACTGAAGGTTGCGCGTCTCACCCAGCCATTCCATGAACTTGGCGACGTTTGAGTTGGACCTTAATTCTTCGGAAGGTTCCCAGAGCAAGGCTCCTTCCTTGACCGGCCCGGGGCCGCTGTCCTGGTTCATTCAGCCAAGTCCCTTCTGTCCTCTGGTCGTTGGTACGAAAATAGCCCGCCAGGGAGATCACACCTTCCATCGTCTTACCGGGGTAACCCGGTACCCACGGTGGGGCGCGGAGGTGGGTACGCTCGACTTAGTCAACTCCCATCCGAACAAGCACCACCTCATTTTCATCACCTTGTGTGTTCTAAACAAGGCCATAGTGATTCCCCTGATAATGGCCCCGTCATCCGGTACGCGACAAAGCTACCCCGGTCCACCCTCTTCACCAAACCGCTCCATGATCAACGCCGCGTGCTTCGCGCCGAGCAAGAAGTCTTCAACAGTGATGTTCTCATTAGGCGCGTGAATCTTATGGGAAGGGTGGTCGATTCCGCTCGTTGAGATCGGAATTCCCAGCGTCACGCCGAAGTCGTACCAGGGGCCGGTTCCGGGCATATTAGGTGCGATGACCGGCTTGCGGCCGTATATCTCCTCCGCGGTCGCCGCGACCAGTTGCACCCACGGTGAGTCGATGTCGGTGCGCGCCGGGTTCACCGCTCCCATCAGGACAATTTCCACGTCATCGAATCCCTGAGCGTCGAGGTGCGCCCGCACCTTGTCGAATATGTCGCGCGGCCGCATGTCCGGCACGAGCCGGAAGTCCATCTTGGCCGACGCCTCCGCCGGCAAGACCGTCTTCATCCCTTCGCCGGTGTACCCCGACAGCATCCCCGCGATGTTGGCGGTCGGGTCGAACAGCAGGTTGGTCTTCAGTTCGTCCCCCTCGACGTCTCCCACGAACGAGTCCGCGCCGAATGTCACCTTCCAGCTTGGACCCTCGTCCGGCAGCCTTGCCGTAGCGGCCTGCTCTTTGGAAGTAGCGGGCTTTACGTCATCGTAGAACCCGGGGACCAGGATCCGACCATCCACGTCCCTGATCGCCGCTAGCGCATGGACCAGCCGCCATGGCGCAGAAGGCAAAATCGCGGCAAAGGAAGAGTGGGCGTCCCCGCTCAGTTGCCGGGCCCGCACGTCGATCGTGAGGATACCCTTCAGCCCCTGGTACAGGAACGGGTCGTTGTTGAGGTTGCGTCCTCCGCCCTCCCAGATGCACGCGTCGGCTTTGAAATCGTCGCCGCGCTCCGCGATGACCGGCCGGAGGTTACGGCTGCCGATCTCCTCTTCCCCCTCGGCGAACAACTTCAAATTGCACGGAAGCTCTCCGCGGACATCCCGGAACGCCTTTATGGCGGCGAGACGCGCCACGATGTTCCCCTTGTCGTCCGACATGCCTCGGCCGTACAACCGGTCGCCGCGCCGCTCAGGTTCGAACGGGTCCGACTCCCACAATTCCAGCGGGTCCGTCGGCTGCACGTCGTAGTGCGTGTAGAAGAGCAATGTCCTGTCGGACGCGCCGTCCGACCTGCCGAGTACAACCGGATTGCCGTCGTTGGGAACGGGAATGATCTCGACTTCCAGCCCGGCCGACTCGAACATCTGCTTGACCAGGCCCGGCGCCTTGTCAAACCCGATGCCCTGTGCCGAGATGCTCGGCTGCCGTACGAGATCCATGAGCATCGCAATGCTCTCGTCGATGTGCTCCTCGATGTGGGCGTATATATCCTGCATGGGCGCTCCCCGTAGGTTGGTTGACTCTGCGCTTGATGGTAGCGTTTGCGGACCAGGTGAATTATCAGGCAAGGCGCAAATGATTATCGACACGCACGCACACATCTACTCCGAAGACCTCGAAACCTACCCCACCATCGACGATCCACTGCGTCCTCCGCCCGGCACGGGAACTCCGGAGGGCCTGCAGGAAGCCATGCGGTCGTCCGGCGTCGACCGCGCAATGCTGGTCCAGACCAGCACCTTCTACGGGTGGGACAACACCTTCGTGCGAGACACCGGCGCGGCAGGCGGCGACTGGGCCCGGTCGGTGGTGACGCTGGACCCGGAAGACCCGCACAGCCCTGATGTCCTCTACGCCCTGTACGAGAGAGCAAACGCGCGTGCGCTGAGGACCTACCCGGTGGGCCACCGCGACTACGACCACCCCGGCAATCGGCGACTGATTGCAGCAGCACGCGACCTTGGAATGACCGTCAACGCTCTCCTGGGAGAAGTCCGCTCGGCAAGCGAACTGGCGACGATACTGGCGGACTTCCCGGACTGCAATTTCGTGCTCGATCATTGCCTCGCGCTGGAAATCGGGCCCGACTTCGACGCCAAGCTGAGCCGCGTCATCGAACTGGCCTCGTATCCCAACCTGCACGCCAAGCTCACGTGTCTGCCCACGGGCACGCGCGAGCCGTTCCCGTTCCCAGACGTGCACGGCGCGTGCCGGCGCATCATCGACGCGTACGGGCCCGACCGCTGCGTGTGGGGCTCCGACTACCCCACAGAACTGTGGTGCCCGAACGTGACCTACGCTCAGCACCTCGAACTATTCCAGGAACACCTGTGCCTATCCGCCGAAGAACAGCAGGCCATCCTCGGCGGTACCGCCGAACGGCTGTGGTTCGGTTAACCCCAGAACGTGATTGGGGCCGTCGGCATTATTCCTCCACTGGCGTCCCGCACGTCAGCAGCCCGCCATCCACAGTGATCGTCTGACCGTTGACGTAACTGCCCAGGTCCGAAGCCAGGAAGATCGCCGCCCCGGCGATGTCGGCCGGCAATCCTCCGCGCCTGCTGGGGATCGCGGGCAACGCGTAGTTGGCGTGCTGCCCGCGAGTCGGTTCTTCCTCAGGCGTAAGGACGCGCGAATCGATGTAACCGGGCGCGATGCAGTTGGAGTTGATGCCGGTGCCGGCGAGGTCGAGCGCCATGCTGAGGACCATGCGGTTGAGGCCAGCCTTGGCGATGCCGTAGATGGCGTCCTCGGGCCAGGCGCGAAGGCTGTGCACGCTGCTGATCGAGATGATGCTGCCGCCGCTGCCCTGGGCGATCATCTCCCTGGCGGCCCGCTGTGAACAGAACACGTATCCCTTGAGCGCGTTGCCAATTTGGAAGTCCCACATCTCCTCTGTGATTTCAGTGAATGTGGCGTTGTCCCCTGACACAGCGTTGTTCACCAGCACGTCTATCCGCCCATGTTCGGCGACGAAATCATCGAACATGCGCGTGCGATCGTCGGCGCTGCTGATGTCCGCCAGGTGCCATGACGCCTTGCGCCCCAGGCCTTCTATGCCGGCGATGGTCTTTTCGGCCTCGGAGTCGCGCTCGATGTCGTTGATTCCGATGTCAGCGCCCTGCGCCGCAAAGGCTGCAGCAATGCCTGCGCCTATCCCTCGCCGCGAGCCGGTGATTAACGCCTTCTTTCCTTCCAACAGTCCCATTTGGTCCCTCCCGTTACTTCTGCAGTTTTCGTTACCTTAGTTCGCCGCCCGAGGCGATCATGCCGCCGTCCACCAACAGCGTTTCCCCGTTGACGTAGCTGCCCATGCCGGAGCAAAGGAACACAACCGCGCCCGCGATGTCGCTGGGCACGCCGCCGTGGCGCGCAGGTATACGCGCCTTGATCCCGGGCCTGTCCTTCATGTCATCCGGCGGCGGTTCCAGCCCGGTCTCCGGCAGGCTGTTGTCGATGTAGCCGGGCGCGATGCAGTTGGTGTTGACCCCCGTGCCGGCGAGGTCCACGGCCAGCCCTTTGACCATCCGGCGCAGCCCCGCCTTGGCGATGCCATACGCGGTCCAGTCCGTCCAGGCACGAAACGCGTGAACGCTGGAAAGGCAGACGATGCTCCCGCCGCTCCCCTGCCGGACCATCTCCCTCGCCGCCCGCTGGGACGCGAAGAAGTAGCCCTTCAGGGACAGGTCCATCACCTGGTCCCAGAACTTCTCATCCGTTTCGAATAACGGCCTGGACTGGGGCTGAAATATGGCGTTGTTGACCAGTATGTCGATCCTGCCATGAACGTCGAGGAAGGAGTCGATCATCCCGTCGATGTCGGCCAATCGGCTGGCGTCGGCGATATGCACGGAAGCCGCGCTGCCACGTTCTATTGCCAGCGCGGCGGTCTGCCGTGTGACCTCGTCGTCGAGAATGTCGTTGACGCCGACATCCGCGCCCTCCGCGGCCAGCCGAACGGCGATGCCGCGCCCTATCCCCTTCCGGGCCCCTGTAACCAGCGCCTTCTTACCGTCCAGCAGTCCCATGTCCAGCCCTCATGCTCAATACGTGCGTGTCAGAATCTCCCGGCGCCGCATCCTATCAGGCTCGCCCCAAGCCATCCCTACGCTGAGACTCTCAGTGGACGGCCAAATGTTCCCGCGCCGCCTCCAGCGCCCGGGCCTTGGCGTCTTCGATGTCCGGAACTTCGAATTCACAGGGCTGGCCCGCAAGGGCCGGACTTGCAAACACGAGCACAGCCCGGACCACGCGGGCAGTTTTGGTCTCGTCCACAACCGCCGCGTAGGCGCCGATCTGCGCCAGGTACGGCCCGGCCATCTCCGTCAATGTCCGGCCGCGCACAGCGTCGGTCTTGTAGTCGACAATCACCAGTTCGCCGGGCGCTGTTTCAAAAACCAGGTCGATCACCCCTTCAAGCGACTTCCCCTGCCCGACGCCTGCTGCAACCGGCGTCTCCCGCCAATACCGTCCGGACTTGACGGCCTCCCTGATCACGTCCGAACCGAGTACCGCCTTCGCCAGATCGGCCACGTCGTCCGCGAACTCCGCCACGCCGTGTGCCGCCGCCTGTTCCCCGGCAAGCTCGACCAGTCCTTCGCCCGATTCCAGGTCGATCTCCTGCAGCACGGCGTGCACCGCCGAGCCCAGGTTTGTTGCTGCCCGACCCTTGCGCCACGGTTCCAGGCCGTACGTGTCCGACGACTCCTTTTGCGGAGGCAAGGGTTGTTCGCGCGCCTTCAGTGACGTGGCAGTTACCGACTGCGGTGCGCCGGACACGGCAACCGCGGCCGCAATTTCAGCCGACCAGGTTTTCATACCAACCTTGTCGCCCCAGGGTTTGACGACCGGCTGTTTGGCAGCCGTAACCACGCCTCCGGTTGGCGTGTACTGCTCGCTCAGCCCGGAAGAGTCGCCCACGATTCCGGCGAGTGTCGCGGCGAGCGTGGACTTGTCGCGGCTTTTCCTAAAAAGGCTCACGAAGAGGTGGTCGCGGGCGCGTGTCGCAGCCACGTACATCAACCGGACATCTTCAGCGACTCCGATATCTCGCTTCTCCTCCTCGATGAGCCCATATCCATCGGTTTCGAATCTCGAATCCCTGCCTCCCAGGCCGATCGCCGCGGAAGCCAACGCCCCTGGACCGGTGCGAAATACAACATCATCCCGGCGGTACCTGGAGGTTGTGTTCAAGCCCGTAATGACCACACCCGGGAATTCGAGGCCCTTGGCGCCGTGGATAGTCATGATGCGCACCGCATCGTTCCCGATGATCGAAGGGGCGCTCTCTATCATGCTCTCCCCCACAGACTGCCGGACGCGGAGCCAATCGACGAACTCCCGCAGAGAATGACGGCCGGAGTTTTGGACCGAGCGCGCCATTTCAAGGACCAGGTCGATGCGGCGGTGACGTTGGCTCCAGTCCTCCCCGAGAGCAGCGACTTCCCGCACCATTCGGTCTCTGACGAAGGTCTCTATCAACTCAGGGGTGGTCGCCTGGTTCCGCTTTTGGTGATATTCGGCCAGTTCAGAAAGGCACTTTCCCACGTACAGGTCTGCGTCCGGCACGGGTTCGACATAGTCGAAACGGTGACCTGCATCCGCCCATTTCCAGAGGTCGACATCGCTGCAGCCGAACGCCGGAGACCGAAGAGCGCCGACAATGGCCACCTGGTCGGTCGGATCGTCGATCGCCGACAGGCAATTCAACGTGTCGCGGATTTCCTGAGTCTGGAACAGGCGCGACTCGCCCTGCACCAGGAATGGGACGCCGGCATCTCCAAGGGCCTGTTCGAGGATTGGGAGAGCCGTCCGCTGCGGCATTAGGATGCACAAGTCTCCGAATGAAGACTTGCGGGCCTTCCCGTCCTCGTCCTCGTCTCTTACGCAATACATGCCCGCGCCGAACTCGGTAGCCACCCTGGCTATCGCCTCCGCCTCTTCGATACGGACGTCATCGACCGAGTTCACGTCGATTTCGCGCCCGAGGATGCGCACGCCGGCATGCGGTAGCCCCGTGGACTTGGTCAACCCCGGCTCGAGGTCCACGTACGCGGCCTGAAACTGTCCACTGCCGCCCATCCACTTCCCAAAGACGTGATTCACCCAGAGGAGGATTTCGCGGCGCGACCGGAAGTTGGCGGTCAATCCTTCTTCTTCGATAGTCGCAGACTCCCGAAACCGCTCGGTCATCTGCACATCGGCGCGCCTGAAAGCGTAAATCGACTGCTTGGGGTCGCCGACTACAAACAGTGAGCCCGGTGCGGATTTCCCATCAGCGTCCCGACCGGCCAGTAGTTGCACGATCTCGACCTGCAGTGGGTCCGTGTCCTGAAACTCATCCACAAACAGGCGCTTGTACTGTCCCTGAAAGCGCTTCCGGGCCTCACAGTCGTCACGCAGCATGTTGCGGGCCCAGACGAGCAGATCATGGAAATTCGCTTTACCCGTCCGCCGCCGTTCCTCTACCTGTTCCTGCACCATATGCGCGACGGATGAGGCCAGTTGCCCGATGACTACCATTCGATTCTCAGTGAGCCACTGCAGCAGGTACTCCTGGAGGTCCGCGAGCCCGTCACGGAGGTCCGCAAGAGCAGACTTTCCCTCATCGCCTGACCAGTTGGCCATGCTGCCCAGCCGCCTTGTTGAGCGCCCCAGCGTCTCTTCGCCAGCCAGCAACGCCTCCACGTCGTCTGGACTGTCAGACAGTCCGATCACTTCCCTCACGAGGGGCAGCGCATTTCGCGTGATGTGGGCGAATAGCTTGTCGCCGTGATCGTCGCAAAACCCGACGAGCCGGTCCCAATTTGCCGCTAACGACTCCAGGCGGCCGACGTCTATGGGTCCCGCGTCACTGCTCGATACGAACGCGTCCGGATCGATCAAATCGTGGTTTTTGTCCAGTTCTAGCGCGACCGCCTTGAGCCTTCCCATCGGGTCGACGAGTCCGAGCCGGGACGCCTTTTCGAGGGCCGAAACGAAGTCAGCATCGGCAAGTACCTTTTCGAGCCAGGAGTCCCATGCATCGTCGAAGTTCAGCCGGGCTTCGGATTCGTCCATCACATCAAGAACGAGCGGAAGCCCGGCGTTGAGCGGCATCTCCGACAGCATGGACCTGGCGAACCCGTGGATCGTCTGAATGGCGGCGAAGTCGATGTCCCTGAGGGCCTCCTCCAGCCGCTTTCGCTCCTCGGGCGAAGGGCTGCCATTGATCAGATCTTCCTCGAATCGGGCGCGAATCCGCTGCACGAGTTCAGACGCCGCGTCTTCCGTGAATGTAATGGCGGCAATGTCCCCGATGTTGGCCCTGCCGGTCTTGATCGTGTTGAACAGGCGCTCAACCAGCACCCTCGTCTTGCCGGTACCTGCACCGGCTTCCACGAACAGGTTGAGGTCCAGTAGTCCCTCGATCCTGTCCCGTTCTTGCTGGTCGGAAACCGTCATTCGGAAAGCCTCCGGTACGGCTCCAGGCCGGACCCCTCACGCTTCAGGTCCCACGTCGCCATGCGATCAGACGGGCAAACAGCGTCGTAGGGGCACCACCGGCAGTTTTCCAGCGTCGTCTTGCCTTCCCACCAGCCCGGTCTGCCCCGCGGCGTCGGCGGAAAAACACCGTCCTTAATTCCGCCCGCGATTGTTGATACGACTTTCTCAAACTGCTCCCCGGAATCGGGCTGGTCCGCCAAATCCGGCTTCAGCACGCCCCCGGCCTTCTCGAAAACGAACCAGTAAGCGGCCTGCACTACCGGCTCATCCGTGTCGGGGTGATCAATGGCAGACGCCGCCCTCGTGTACAGCGGCAATTGAAGTCGCCTTCCCTCCTTGACTGGGTCGTCTCCCAGGCCGCCGTAGCTGCCGGAGCTACCGGTCTTGTAGTCGAACACGATGATTCGACGCCCGTCGTCTGACCTGTCGATACGGTCGACCTTTCCCCTGAACAGTACGGATTCGTCATCTCCAATTGGGACAGCCACCGCTGGCGCAGTCGAACTGCTAAACCCGAATTCGAACTCGGCTTCGTAAGGCTTCACGCCCCATTTGACCATCATCTCCGACTCAGCCGACAACCAGCGTTCCAGTTTTCGGACCACTGAGTCACGTTCCATCGCCAGCAACGCGGGGGGCACAGCAGAACCGTCCCCTTCGAATTCGTCGAAGGCCTCTGCCGTCAACGTCTTGAGCAGGTCCAACTGCTCCGCCCGCCCATCGATCTGTTGCCTCTTGCGTTCCAAAACGAAGCGCTCCAGGACGTGGTGCACAATGGACCCCCGTTCGAGCGGCGTAATTCCCGGTTCGTCCTCAGGCCGTTCGGTCGGCTCCACTCCAGCGACGTACCCGAGGAAGTACTGGTACGGGCAGTTGGCCCAGGACTCCAGGCGTGACGCCGACACTATGCCGAGGTTGGCACTTGCCGACCCGTATGCCGTCAGGTTCCCATCGAACACCGTCCACGCATGGGCTTGCCTGGAATCATCGAGCGCCAGGGCTCTGCCAACCGGTGAATCGGGGTCTGACGCGAGAAAATGATCGCCTCGCGACACTGACGAACGACGCCACGCGTCCGCGGACTTCAAGGTGTACTCGTGGTTGCTGGCGGGGAACCAAATGTCCTCGTGGGCCGGCGCCTCGTCCGGCAGGATAACCACTGGTTTGTCAGGACCGGCCGAAACCAGGTCTTCCGGCTGCAGCAGTGGGTCGCATGTCACCTCACGCGCGGCCTCCAGGAACCAGCGCGAAGCCCAGGTTCCGCGACGCGCGCCCGCTTCACCGCGAGGCCAGTAGAGATGCTGTTCCGGCGCGGTATGGCGTGCGACCAGGAACGTCCGGTGTTCGATTAGCGCTCTGCGCTGTCGGTCCGGCATCGCCTCGCCGGAGGGGTCCAGTTCCGCCTTCACAGTGTCGGGCAGCAGAGGGTCGTCACGGTCGCGGCTCGGGTAAGACCCTTCGCCCATCCCGACAATGTGGACCACGTCGAACTCGCACCCGGCCGCCATGTTCAGCGGGGCAACGAAAACACCTCGCCCGAGCCGCCGCAAGCTGCCCTTCCTGCGATCAAGTTCATCGCGGACCAACGCGGAAAAGTGTTCGAGGTCCACGGTTTCGCCAGTTGGGAATTCCACCCCTTCCATCTCATCGAGAAGCGCCTCGATTCGTTCGACGACGTGGCCTAACTCCCCTGAACGCAGCAGGTACGAGTCCCACAGGCCGCGTAACCAATTTGCGTACGTACGCAGGTCGGCCTGCCCCATCGCCGGCGCGCGGTCCGCCAGTCCTTCCGCGAACTCGAGCAATTTCTCCGCATGTTCAGCCTGCGACCTTAGGGCCGCCGCCCGTATTTCGTGCAAGTCGTCTGAATCTGAAATGTTGTCCGCGTATGCCCTCTTGCTGCGCGCATACCGACCCAGCCGCGCCCTGAATCCGGAGAGCCCGGCGGTGACCGACGCGCTCCGTGAAATTTCGTCCCACCGCGCGGCCGGCACTTCCTGATCGGTCCCCGGAAATGCGACGGGGGCAGACGTCAGCCACTTCGCAAAGTCCTGCCGCGTCCATCCACCCCGTTGGTGGGCAAGAAAGAGGTCCAGCAGTCCGGTGACGAACCGCCCTTCCGGTGAACTGGAGTCGGGAACGGGGTCCGGCCCCGAAACCGGCACGCCGGCCAACTTCAGGGCTTCTTCCACGCGATCGCCGTACAAATAGTCGTCGAAGAGGACCGCCATCCGGTATAGCGGCGTGCCGTCTTCTTTGGCGCGTCGTACTACGTCCCGTACGACATGCCGCACCTCGCTTGCCCGGTCGGGCGCGCTGATGAGCTTGACTGCGGAATCCGCGCGCCCTGCACTCGTAGAGGTCCGGGACGGGTCATCGCTCGGGACGTTGACGCCGACGAGCCGGTCCGCTTCTACATCACCCGTCCGCACCGCAAGCACCGAAGCGCCCGGGACGCGGCCGAGCGCCCTGTCGAGCGGGGCAAACTGCGCCGGTGCTGTCTCGAACCGCAGCAAGATCAGCTTGCCGAGTTCGACGGCCGGGTAGTCGCCCGTTTCCAACGCCCTCTCCGCTGCACGCGCCACCTCCACCTGCTCGCGCCAGCGACCGCGTGACTCCCGGTACGCCTCGTAAACGCCAGCCACTTCACGAACCAGTTCCCCCCCTCCTTGGAGCACAGGAGCCGGGTCATTGCCCGACGTGTCGAGTTGCCGGAACGTATGGCGCAAAGCGGAATGCAGCGAAGGATGCGAACGGATCGGCCAGAGTCGACTACCGTGAGGCGCCGACATGGCCGCCGAGTACACGAGCGCGGCGGCCTGTAGCCGGGTCAGCGGCGGTCGCCCGACACGCGACCCGCCGATCTTCTCCGCCAGGTCGTCCAGCCGCGTGAGATCTACGTTGAAATACCCTTCGGGCGCCAGCCTCCTTCGCAAGTAGAAGGAACTGTAGTTAGACGGGACCACCACCGTAATCAGACCAAATGGGTCGTCGGTCCGATGAGCCCGTATCAACTCCTGGACACGGTCAATAACTGCTGCGCCCGCGCGTACTACCTCAACGCCGGAATGGTTTTCAGTGTCCTGGTTCATGCTGATTGCTGGAAGGGCGTTCAATTGCTCACCGGGGGTCGGGAGTCCTGGCGCATCTGAATTGACCCATCCGCCAATACGTCGCCCCGTGGTATTCAATCGGAAGAGAAACGATGGCGCCCCCGGTGAGGATCGAACTCACGCACCCGGCTTCGGAGACCGGTGCTCTGTCCACTGAGCTACGGGGGCGGTCACGCCAATTGTAGTTAAACTGGGCGCGGCCGGGTCTACTTATGGCAGGGATGCTTGACCGTCGTCGGCCTTCGGTGAGGGGCTTTGTGCTGGGTTGCCTTCTTCACCGGAGCGCAGGCCGCTGCCACCCTTGAACGCGCGCACAAGCAGCAGCGGAGCTATCACCGTTGTGATCACTGTCATGACAATGGCAACGGCGAAAATGTCTCGGCCGATTACGCCGCTCGCAAGGCCGATCCCGGCCACGATCAAGGCGACTTCACCCCGCGGCAACATCCCCAGGGCGACGCGCCATGACCCAATCCGGTTGAAGCCAACGAACAACGCCGGCAGGCCGGATCCCCCCAGCTTACTTATCACGGCGAATACGGAAAGCACGGCCGCAAACAATAGCGCCTTACCCAGAGAATGTTCCGATCCCTCGCCGCCGAATGCTGTGAAGTCCACCTGCATGCCGATCACGACGAAGAAGGCCGGCACAACGAAGTAGTTGATCTGGCGCATGGGCCTCGCGACAAGGTGCTTGAGGTCGGTACCCGAAAGGGCGAGCCCAAGGGAGTAGGACCCGATGATCATTGCGAGGCCGAAGTAGACCTCCGCGACTCCGGCCGCCAACAAGCCCAATGCCATCGCGATCCCGAGCACGGCGCCGGGGCTCTTGAACCAGAACGCAAAATTGGAGATGTACTTGGACAGCAGACTCCCGACGATCGTAAGGCCGAGCCAGAACCCCACCGCCTTGGCGAATATGACCGCGATGCCGCCAGCTGAAATCGCGCCCTCCTGCCCGATGCCCACCACTATGGCCAGGATGATTATTCCAAGGACGTCGTCCACCACTGCCCCGGCAAGTACAGTGACCCCCTCCGGCGTGTCGAGCTTGCCGATGTCGGACAGCACTCGCGCCGTGATGCCGACGGACGTTGCGGTCATGATCGCTCCCACGAACAGGGCGGGAAGCATGTCCTGAACGGAGTCGAAGCTGGCGAACCCCAGCCATACAGTAGCGAAGAAGCCAAGGACGAATGGGACGACGACACCGCCGGCCGCTACCGCGACGGCCGGACGGGCATAACGAACGAACTGCTGCCGGTCCGTTTCGAGTCCGGCCTCGAATAGAAGAATTACGGCCGCAATCTGGGCGAAGAAAAACAGTTCCGGCGCCACCGGCAACGCTCCACCGGCGGACTTCTCGACCTCAAAGAGTGTTCCGATTGCGGGCAGCGTGATCAGCCCACCGAGCGCGAAGGGGCTGATGGCGATACCCGCACCCAATTCCCCCAGGACCGCGGGAACTCTGAACACCCGTTCGGCGATTTCACCGCCGATCTTGGCAGCCAACAGTATGATCGCCAACAGGACGGCTAACTCTGCGACCAAATGAAGCGGGCTGTGATACACGGCTTCTTCTCAGCTCACGAAAAGCCGCACACCGCTCGTGTGCGACTCGTTCGGCGTAACCTTCCCGGTCCCGGCCGGTACGGCAACAGCAAATCGGTAGGTTGTCACAGTGGAGCAAGCACCTTGTCAGGCTTCCAACCGCCGCGGGACGGATCACAAGACAGCAGGGCAATTATGTCGCCGCCGCGGCTGTAGGCGCGCACCTGTTCACCATGGGTTGCTGGCTCGAACCGCGACAACGGAATTGGGCGGCCATTTTGGCACATCTCCTGCATCATCGGGTCGAGTACCACCGAACGCAGGTGGTACAGGGTCCAGTCGATGGGAAACAGGAAGTCGTGCCACCCTTCATTCTCCACGGCGGATTCCAACTCGCCAATCTTGACCGCCCCGGACAAATCGAACTTGCCCGCCCTCGTCCGCTGCAGCGCAGAAAGATGGGCGGCCCCTCCCAGGGCTTCCCCCAGGTCATTGGCCAGCGACCTGGCGTAGAACCCGTGTCCGCAGGTCAGTTCGAGGTCGAATTCCGGCGGCGTCCACCTCGTCAACTCGAGCCGCTCCACCTCAACCCGGCGCGACTTCCGCTCGACCTCAACACCGGCTCGCGCCAGGTTGTACAGGCGTTGGCCGTTGTGCTTCACCGCGCTGTACATCGGCGGGACCTGCGTGATGGTGCCGAGGAATTGGGTTAACGCCTTTTCAACCGACTCCCGGTCGATTTCCGACGGGTCAGACTCCCTGACCGTCTCCCCTTCGGAGTCGTAGGTGTCGGTTGCCGTGCCCAGCGTCACCGTCAGCCGGTATGCCTTTTTGCCCAACAGGATCGAATCCGCAAATCTCGTTGCCGGGCCGATACACAGTGGCAGGACGCCCGTAGCGATCGGGTCCAGCGTTCCGCCGTGTCCGATCTTCTTGACCTTGGTCAGGGACTTGACCTTGCGAACAACGTCGGTTGAGGTCCAGTCCGACTCCTTGTCGATGTTGAGAAACCCACCGACGGCTGTCCTGGCGCGCTGCGGACTTCTGATCATAGGGCCGACCCCTGCGCGGCCCTGCGCGAGTCTTCTTCCTTGACCTTGTCGATCAGGGCCAGCATTTCGGCGCCGTCTTCGATCGTGGAATCCGGAAGAAACTCCAGTGCCGGGACCCTGCGCATCCGGACCCGTCTCATGACAAGGTTCCTGAGCCTGCCCGACGCTGACCTCAGCGCGTCCAAACTCATCTGCCTGACCTGTTCGTCCCCCATCACGCTCACGTAGATCCGGGCCCTGGCGAGGTCGGGCGCGCAGTCGACGCTGGTGATAGAGGTCAGGTCTGCAAGACGCGGATCTGAGATTTCCTCCGCGATGAGGCTGCCCAACTCCTTGCGCAACGTGAAGTTGACGCGTTCCATTCGCCTCGTCATGGGGATTGCTGGGTCCTGAAGAAATCCGGCGATTAGCGCTTGAGCACCTGGATCTCGTACGCCTCGAGGATGTCCTGTTCCTCAAAATCGTCAAAGCCGTCGAGGACGATGCCGCCTTCGAAGTTATTGCCGAGTTCGCGCACGTTGTCCTTGAGGTGCCGCATAGAGGCCACACGGCCGGAGAAGAGTTCGTTTCCTGAACGTTTCACGCGTATCCGGGAATTCCGGCGGACCGTGCCGTCGAGTACCCGGACACCGGCGATATTGTGCCGTCTGCCAAGAGGGAACACCTGCTGGACCAACGCATGGCCGGTCACGACTTCCCGTTCCTCCGGTTCCACCAGGCCCGTTACCGCCGCCTGTACGTCGTCGACCAGGTCATAGATGATGCGGTAAGACCGGATGCTCACACCCCGCGCGGCTGCCAACTGGGCGGCGCCGGTGTCGAGTTCGGACTCGAATCCAACAACGATCGCGTCCGATGCGGCGGCCAACATGACGTCCGACTCGGTTATGGCGCCCGCAGCGGCCGAAACGACATTGACCTGCACTTCCCGGGTGGAAAGCTGCTCGACCGCTCTGCGAACTGCGTCGACCGAACCCTGCGTCGATGCCTTGATGACCACTCCCAGTTTCTTGAACTCGCCCCGATGAACGCTGCGCATGACTTCCGCTAGGGTCGTGGCCTGGCGGGCCTCACCCCGTCGCGCGGCAATCCTGCGACGCGTCTCCACTAGCTGCCTGGCAGTCTTGTCGTCGGCCACCACTTCGAACTGATCACCGACGGCCGGCAGTCCGTCCAAACCCAGCACTTCGATCGGCGTCGAAGGGCCCGCCTCGTCCACATCCTGCCCGAATCCATCCACCATGCCGCGCACGCGGCCGCGTTGGACACCGGCGACGACGTTGGCGCCTTTCTTGACGGTGCCGGACCTTATCAGGACGGTGGACATCGGCCCGCGGGACCGGTCCATGTGGGACTCGATCACGACTCCAAGCCCAGCGCGATCAGGGTTGGCCTTCAGTTCGGAAATCTCGGCAACCAGGAGAAGCGAATCCAGCAGATCGTCTATTCCGTCTCCCTTCAACGCCGACAACTGCACCGAGACCACGTCACCGCCGTACTCCTCCACCAGGACGTCGTTGTCGGCCAGCGCCGCTCTTGTCCGGTCGATGTCGGCGGTGGCCAAATCGGTCTTGTTGATGGCCACGACCATCGGCACGTCTGCGGCGCGGGCGTGGTCGATTGCTTCACGGGTCTGCGGCATGACCCCGTCGTCCGCTGCCACGACCAGTACGGCGATATCGGTCACCTGCGCGCCGCTTGCCCTCATGGCGGTAAACGCTTGATGACCCGGCGTATCGATGAACGTCAGGAGATTGTCATCCTTTTTGACCTGGTAGGCCCCGACGGACTGGGTAATCCCGCCGGCTTCGGAATCGACGACCGCTGTGCCGCGTATGGCGTCGAGTAACGTGGTCTTCCCATGGTCGACGTGGCCAAGCACGGTGATGATAGGCGGCCTCGTCTGGGCATTCTCGGCCGTCAACTCATCATCGACGCCGACCTGGACCCCCGCAGTGCTCTCTTCCCGGTCCTTGGGCTTGAGCACCGGCACCCTGAACGAAGCGGCGACACGGGCGGCGGTTTCGAAATCGACTACCTCGTTGACCGTGGCCATGACACCCGTCCGCATGAGCGACTTGATGGTATCTACATTGCTGCGCCGCAATATCTCGGACAGCTCACCCACGGTCATCGTGGCGGGCAGTTCGACCGGCCCAACCGGCTCTTCAGGGCGTTCGACGACTCGCGTGCTTGTCTCCGACTGCGCGCGTCGGCGGCCCCCTCCTCGTTTCGGTGAGTTTGAATAACGTCTTGCCATTTACGTGTTTACGACCGGTCGCGCATCCCGTGCCGGCTCAGCCGGTGGTTGATAATTCTCGCGACCAGGAGCGAAAGTGATCAGTCGCTCCCGAGTCGATCCCCTTAACTCAGTCTTCAGTGCCTGAGACAGTTTACCCCGCGTCACGCCGCCTACCCAGCATGCCGGTTCGGAACACAGGTACGCGCCGCGGCCATTCAGTTTGCCCGTAGCGTCGACCACGACCTGGCCGTCGGTCGTACGAACAATGCGCACCAGTTCCCGCTTGGGCCGTTTCGTGCGGCACACCACGCACGACCGGAGAGGAACATGCTTCCGCTTTTGCAATGGGCGGCCCCTCCAGTTTACGCGCTGCGGTCTGACTGCGTCCTTTAACGACGGCGTCTCGCGCGACCGCCGCCGCGCCGTCTGCGGCCTTCGCCCTCTTCCCGGAAACCGGCGATGTCTTCGGCGAACCTGATCACGCCCACACCTTCTTCTTCTTCCGGCGCCGGGAAGTCCGCCTGCCACAGGTCGTCAGAGGAGAAATCAACGGTGACCTCAGCCGCCGCGGCCTCTCGGCGTTCGGCCTCTTCCCGTTCCAGGGCAGCAAGTTCTTCTTCCAGTGCCAGCAGAGCCAGCTCTTCCTCGTCGATAGCAGCCTGGTCTTCGGGGACTTCGAACTCGGCAATTTCCGCCTCGTCCATGCCCTCCGGTACGGTTGCCACGTCCAGGGCAGGCGCCTCTTCTTCCACCATGCCGACCGGCTCCATCACCGGTTCTGCTAATTCCGCTTCCAGTTCGGCTGCAACGGGCGCCTCCACCGGCTCTTCCGTTACCGCCGCCTCGTCCGCAACCGCGACGGCCTCCACCAGTTCGGGAGTCGGCTCGGGTTCTGGCTCCGGTTCGGGCGCGGCAACCGCGGCTGCCGCCTCCGCTTCCGCCGCGGCGGCCATTGCCGCCTGCGTCGCGCCGCGAATGTCTATATGCCAACCGGTCAGTTTCGCCGCAAGCCGCGCATTCTGCCCTTCTCGGCCAATCGCCAGCGAGAGGACCCGGTCGGGCACGACCACGACGGCCGACCCGTCCTCCTCATTTACGGCAACGTGGTCGACATTGGCCGGACTGAGTGAGTTGGCAATGAACCTGGTCAGGTCCCGGTCCCACTCGATTACGTCTATTTTTTCGCCGAGCAGTTCGTTGACCACATTCTGGATGCGGATGCCCCTGAGGCCCACGCACGCTCCGACCGCGTCCACGCCCGCCTGCGTGGAGTTCACCGCAACCTTGCTGCGTGAGCCGGCTTCTCGTGCAATCGACCTGATCTCGATGATGCCGTTGAAGATCTCCGGCACCTCCACCTCGAACAGCCGCTTCAGCAGTTCGGGGTGGGACCGCGAGACCACGATTTCCGGCCCGCGCACGGTACGCGCCACGTCCACGATGTAAAACTTGAGTTGTTGGCCGGGACGGTATCGCTCGAACTGGGCCTGTTCGCTGGGAGGCATGATCGCCTCCGCCCGGCCAAGGTCTACGGTGATATAGCGCGGGTCAAGGCGCTGGATCGTGCCGGTCAGCAGTTCCCCGGCCTTGTCCACGTACTCATCGAATACGAGATCGCGTTCAGCTTCTCGCAACCGCTGCATGACTACCTGCTTGGCGGTCTGCGCGGCGATGCGTCCCGGGTTGTGGTGGATGAAACCCGTCTCCAGCACGTCGCCAAGCTGCGCGCCGACCTGGATTTTCTGGGCGTCGATTACCGTGACCTGCGCCCCAGGCTCTTCGACCTCGTCAACGACGTGGATTACCGTCTTTACGGTTACATCGCCGTCGCTAGGGTCAACCTGGACTACAACGTCCTGCCCGCCGGCCGCGGGGTCTCGCTTGTAAGCGGAGGCCAGGGCCGCCTCGATAGCCGAAACAACGACGGAGTGCGGTAACTTCCGCTCGGCGGCGAGTTGAGTCACAGCCAGCAGTAGATCGCTTTTCATGCGCCGCCTTTCCGGCCTCAACAGCCACTAAACTTATTTCGTTTCGGCTAACAAAAAAGTGGGCCAAGCCCACTTTCAAGCGTTCCGTATCACCTCGACCCACCAACTCGCCAATTTTACCAATTCAGGCCACTTTCACGCAAACTTGATTTTGCCTGGAACAAACACGTCCGTACCGGGCCAGGCCGGCAATTCGCGAATCCTGCTCAAACCCGGCGCTGCAAGGAACTTTTTTGGCTAAGCAACTCACCATCATCCTGGACTTCGACAAGACGATCACTACTACCGATGTCGGCGAGACTATCGTCGAGCACTTCGGGTCTCCCGGCTGGGAACACGGCATCGACCGGTTCAGGTCCGGCGAATACGGCATCCGGGAAATATGGGAATACGAAATTTCCCACCTGCCAAACGACTCCGTGCCGGAAATGACCGCGTTCGCACTTGAAATCGCGGAATTGCGACCGGGGCTGGCGGAACTACTCGAATACGCCGACGGGAATGGCATTCCTGTAGAGGTGGCTTCCAACGGCATGGATTTCTACGTTCACGGAGTTCTTGCCGCCAACGGGATGGGCCACCTGAAGACCGCAGCGCCGGGAATCGCCAAGGGGCCGGACGGAAGGCAAAGACTCACCTTTGCGTATGGGCAAGTTCAGTGCCCCAGGACCGGCCTCTGCAAGTGTGACCGCGTATGGGACCACCGCCGTCGCGGCCGGAAGGTTGCCTATGTCGGGGACGGCATCTCCGACCTTTGCGTCGCCGGCCAGGCCGACGTGGTGTTCGCCCGAGACTCTCTTGCAAGTCACTGCAAAATATCGGGAATACCGTTCACGCCGTTTGAAGATTTCTACGACGTGCTGGCAGCCCTCATGGCCGCCGGCCACTGAATAGGGCCGCAGCTAGGCCGACTGTAATGCCAGGCCTATTTGCTCCGCCGCGGAGTCGAAATTAACGACCTGGGTCGACCGCTCCGCCCGCGCCTTCAGCTCCACGCCGCCGGCCCTCAAACTGCGCCTGCTCACAACCGCGCGCAAGGGCACGCCGATGAGGTCTGCGTCATTGAACTTCACACCCGGCGGTTCATCACGGTCGTCGTAGAGCACCTCAACTCCCCCCTTGCGAAGAATCTCGTACAGGCTGTCGGCCTTCGACCGGGTCTCATCGTCTTCAATATTCAATCCAACAAGGTAGACCTCGTAAGGAGCGATCGCTCGCGGCAACATCATTCCCGAATCGTCGTGATTCGCCTCGACCGCGGCCGCCAGAAGGCGACCCACGCCGATGCCGTAGCACCCCATCAGCGTGTCCCGGGTTTTACCCTGCTCGTCCAGATAATCCGCCCCAAGGCTCTTGCTGTACACGGTGCCCAGCTTGAAGATGTGGCCGACCTCAATGCCGCGCCGGGCCCGGAGCACGCCGTCGCACCGCAGGCAGCAAGACCCATCCTGCGCCTCGGCTATGTCGGTCACCAGGTCGGCCGTGAAATCCCGCGGGAAGTTAACATTTCGCAGGTGGTAGCCTTCCTTGTTCCCTCCGGCAAGGTAGTTCGATCCCAACTCGATGGAGTCATCCACTACGGAACGGGTATTCCCCCTGCCAACGGCGGAGGCGGATCCTGCGACCAACCCCGCCTCCGCGACCTCCGCGGGCGTCGCCAGCCTGACGTCGGCGCCTCCCAGCGCGTTCCGCAGCTTGGTCTCGTTGACCTCGTAGTCGCCCCGGATCGTGATCAGGACCATTTGCCCGTCGGCCATGTAGAAGACCGCCTTGGCGGTCCGTGAACGGGAGACGCCCTCAAATTCCGCCAGGTCCTCGATCGTCTTCACGCCGGGGGTCGCGAACTCCTCGATCTCCAGTAGTTCCTCGGGCGGATAGGCGGTCTTGCGGAATTCCGCCTTCTCACCGTTGGCGGCATATTCGCACCCGTCGCAGACGAGGATCACGTCCTCCCCGCTTTCGGCGGGCAACACGAACTCTCTCGAGTCCTTTCCGCCGATTGGCCCCGAGTCGGCGTCAACCATGATGGCGTTCAGACCGCAGCGGCTGAATATGGCCCTGTAGGCGGCGGCCATCGCCTCGTAACTAACGTCCAGTCCTTCCTCGTCTACGTCGAACGAGTAGGCGTCCTTCATCTCGAACTCGCGGACACGCAGCAGGCCGCCGCGTGGTCGGGTCTCATCCCGGAACTTGGTCTGGATCTGGTAGAGCGTGAATGGCAGGTCGCGGTAGCTGAAAATTCCTGAGCGCGCCATGTTGGTGACGACCTCTTCGTGAGTCGGCGCGAGTACCATCTGCCGTTCCCGGCGGTCCGTGAACTGGGCCAGAGGGGGTACGAAAGAGTCTGCGCGGCCGGACTGCTCCCAAATCTCGCGCGGCTGGACCACGGGCATATTGATCTCCTGCCCGCCCGCGGCGTTCATCTCCTCTTTGATGATCTGCCGGATCTTCTCGATTGACCGCCATCCCAGGGGCAGGTAGTTGAATATCCCCGCCGACACCTGCTGGATGAAGCTGGCCCGCACCAGCAGCCGGTGGCTGACGGTTTCAGCATCGGCCGGCGCCTCGCGCAGGGTCTTGGCAAATAGGTTGGAAAACCTCATTCAAATGCTCCGGGCGGAACGGGAATTCATGTGTTCCCCAAGTGGTCTCGCGTGGAATGGTCGATCGGCAGTCAAGGCCGACGGTAGCCGGAGGATACGCCGGTGGTCGCTCTCGGCCCGTAGTTATCCCGACTTCGACTCCGGGCCGTTTGCGTAGTTGGTCAATACGTAATCTTCGACCATATTGATGAATTCGCTGGCGATGGTTTCACCCTGGAGGAAGCCCTTCCGCTGCCCATCGACGAAGACCGGCGCCCTGGGGGTCTCCCCCGTGCCGGGCAACGAAATGCCTATGTTGGCCGCCCGGGACTCGCCCGGTCCGTTGACCACGCAACCCATCACCGCGACCTTCAGTTCGGCGACGCCCGGATACTCGTCTTTCCATACCGCCATCCTGCTGTCGAGGTGGACCTGGATATCCTGCGCCAGTTCCCGGAACAGCGTCGAAGTGGTCCGGCCGCAGCCGGGACATGCGGTGACGGCCGGCCGGAACGAGCGCAGACCCAGCGCCTGGAGGATCTCCTGGCACAGCCTCACCTCGCGAGCGCGGTCGCCACCGGGCTCCGGAGTAAGGCTGCTCCTGATCGTGTCGCCTATGCCCTCTTCGAGCAGGATCGACAGCGCCGCAGTGGTGGCCACCACCCCCTTCGTGCCCATCCCCGCCTCGGTGAGTCCCAGGTGCAAGGGCGTGTCGGTCTCGTCCGCAAGTTCCCGGTAGGCAGATACCATCTGGCCCAGTCGAGAGACCTTGCAGGAAATGATGATCCGGTCCTCGCCCAGACCGAGCCTGACCGCCTCGTCGCGGCTCCTCAGCGCGCTCTCGACGAGGGCTTCCTTCTCGACGTCATCACCGTCCAGCGGTTCGGCCCGCCGCGAGTTGGCGTCCATCTTTTCGACCAGCAGTTCCTGGTCGAGGCTCCCGGCGTTTACCCCAATCCGGACGGGCTTTCCGAGGTCCCTGGCGACCTGGATGAACGAGGTGAAGTTCTCGTCACGGCGGTTGCCGCGTCCCACATTGCCCGGATTAATGCGGAACTTCGCAAGGGTCGACGCGCAATCTGGATGGTCATTCAGCAGGCGATGCCCAATGAAGTGAAAGTCCCCGATCAGCGGTACAAAATAGCCTCCGTCATCGAGGCGAGACCTGATTTCGGGCACCGCGCGGGCGGCGGCATCGTTATTGACCGTGATCCTGACTAATTCGCTGCCCGCATCGGCGAGCAACTTCACCTGCTCGACCGTGGCGGCAACGTCAGCCGTGTCGGTGTCGGTCATCGACTGGACGACGATTGGCGCACCGCCGCCGATCTTCGCGCCGTCAACGTCGACCTTTACTGTCTGCCGTCTGGAATTCACTCGCCTGGATTTCTCCCGTACCCGGATGTCAATAAACCGCTTCGAGTTTACATTGCCTCACTTGAAATTATGAACGTATGGGACGTGGGAATGGCGGCCCGGCCTACCATGTCGTTCAGTTAAAGAAACTCTCGCCGCGCACGATCCTGGCTATGTCCTGGGCGGATATGAGGGCGATGACTCCGATCAGCAGGGCAAACCCGATCAGGTGGACCAGCCCTTCCCGTCTCGGCGAAATGCGCTTGCCCCGCCTGAGGAGTTCGATGACCACGAAGAAGATTCGTCCGCCGTCGAGCGCTGGAATCGGCAAGATGTTGATTACCGCCAGGCTGAAGCTGAGCGCGCCCGCAAGGCTGGCCAGGACAGCGACCTTGGCGCCCAGGCTGGCGTCCGCCGTGGCCACTTCCCCACCGACCTGGCCGATCCCAACCGGACCGACTGCAGACGGCCCGCTGAACTGCGGATTGGTACTCCCGATGATCAGGCCGGTAATGGCGTTCTTGGTCAGGATAATCACCTCGTACGCGCCCTGCAGCCCGCGCGGTATCGCCTCCCACGGAGGCAACGACCGGCTCTCGGTCCGCAGGTCCACCATGCCTATCTGCACGCCAACCGCGCCTTCCTGGACGTGCGTGTCGATGCCCAGGTCGAAGTCGTAGCGCCGAGCGTCGACCAAAGATATTTCCGTCCGCGGGTCACTCACCTCGCGTGAGACTGTCAGCACGTCGCCAAGCTGGATTTGCGGGTGGATTTCCCTCGCATCGGCAACGGATATTTCGCCGGTTCGGTCGGTGGCGCCGGCGACGACTCTGACTTCGTTCGCGAGCCCCGATAACGGGTTGTAGAGCCGGGCTTCCCTCAGCGTTAGCTGCGTCTCCGGGTCCGTGACTGACTCGACCACTTCGCGGCGAGGAGGCCTCCAGCGCGGGACGACATCGATTGTCTCGGTCTCGCCCGTGTACTGGTAGCGCGGCCCGGCGGGTTGAGGAAACGGGTCCGGAATTCCGCGTTGGACCTCCCAGGTGCTCACAGCGCCCAGCTTGAGCGTGACCGCCTGCTGCAGATCGCCGACCTGGTCGATATCCCTTCCGTCAACCTTGATTATCTTGTCGCCGTCCTTGAGCCCGGCGCCGTCAGCCGGCGAACCCGGCATAACCCTGGTGATGATCACATCACCGGCCGTCTGGTCTTGCGGTATGAGCAGGACGACCGGGAAAATCAGGAACGGTAGGACTGCGTTCACGGCCGCTCCCGCCCCCATTACGCTGATCCGCTGCCAGGGTCCCTTCGACGCCAGGCTGCCCTCCCCCGTCGGGTCTTCTTCACCGACCATTCGCACAAACCCGCCTATCGGCAGCCAGTTGAGGGACCACAACATGTCGGCGATCACGATCTCGTGGGCCGACACCTCTTTCACCTTGCCGATGATCAACTGCGCGCCCTCGGCGCGTGCCGCGTCGTCGGTCTTCCGCACTGGCCTGACCGTGTGGGCAAACATGGCGCCGTCTGCGTTTCGTGAGTACAGCACTGCGACGAGGTCGCCCGGCCTGGCCAGCGCCCGTTCATCGTCGAACCTGTACTTCGTGTCGGGGCTCAGGCGGACAGCCGTCCTGCCGGTCCACCGTACGGCGAAGGCCCTTGGAGGAAAGCCGATGCCAAACTCCAGCGTCTTCACGCCCAGGCGGCGGGCGACGATCAGGTGGCCCAACTCATGCAGGATGATGAGCGGGCCAAGGATCAGGACGAACGTGAGAACCCCGAATAGGAAAGTGGTGGGCATACTGTAATTTTACGATGCCCGGCGCGTGTATTCCTGCACGTCGGCGGGACCTTATCTGCCGTCTGTTCCGCCCAGGCTGAGCGCGTAGGAGTACGTCGAGTCGGCAGCGTCGATGAGATCGTCGATGGTCGGTTCGGTCATCGCCGTGTGGGCGCCAACGGCCCGGTCCACGATATCGGGGATTTCGGTAAACCTGATTTTCCCGCCAAGGAACAGTCCAACGGCCGCGTCGTCCGCCCCCGCCAGCGCGGCCGGCCATGTCCCGCCCCGCCTGCCGTACTCCAATGCTATTTCGAAGCACGGGTAGAGCGTCGGATCCATCTTCTCGAACGTCAGCGACCCCGCCGCCGCGGGATCGAACCTGGGCAGCGACTGATTCGGCCTACGTTGGGGAAAAAACATGGCGTACTGGATCGGCAGGCGCATGTCGTGCGGGCCAAGCTGCGCCTTGATGCTGCCGTCCTCGAATTCGACCAACGAATGCACGATGCTCTGGCGGTGAATGACCGCCTCGATCTTTTCGAATGGCACGTCGAACAACCAGCGCGCTTCGATAACCTCAAACGCCTTGTTCATCAACGTCGCAGAGTCGATCGTGATCTTTGCGCCCATCTCCCATGTGGGGTGCTTGAGCGCCTCGGCAGGCGAGACGTCGGCCAGTTCGCTCCAGGTCCTGTCCCTGAACGCGCCGCCCGAAGCGGTGATGAACAACTTCCTGACGGGCGACTCTTCTCCCTGTATGCACTGCCAGATCGCAGACGGTTCGCTGTCCACGGGCAGGATCTCGCCGCCGTGTTCCCGCGCCGCGCGCAGCAACAACTCTCCAGCCATCACGACGGGTTCCTTGTTGGCCAGCGCCAGGCGCTTTCCAGCCCTGAGCGCGGCGAGGGCCGGTCCCATTCCCGCGCAGCCGGATGTCGCGCCGACCACCAGGTCAACTTCCGGTCCGGCCGCGATCTCCGCGGGATCGGCAAATTTCGCGCCACTGATATTGGCGCCGGCGTCAACCGAGTGGTAGAAGCTGGGCCGGAACTCGTCAATCTGTTCCTGGAGCAGCTTGATGTTGTTCCCTGCGCACAACCCGACCAGTTCAAACTCGCCTGGGAAATTGCGCACGACGTCCAGAGTCTGGCGCCCGATCGAACCCGTAGAGCCAAGAATGACGAGTCTGGTCACGCCGTCGCCCATAGCGCAGCCAAGTATACGACCGCCAGGTTCGGAGCAAGCGAGTCGATCCGGTCCAGGATTCCCCCGTGGCCCGGGATCAATTTGCCGGAGTCCTTTACGTCGGCCCGCCGCTTGAACCACGACTCAATCAAGTCCCCGGCCGTTCCAGCAACGCCCATCGCCAGCCCAAGCAGAGCGCCGGCCCAAACCGCAATCCCTGGATCGAGAAGCGCGGTTAGGCCCGCGACCGCGCCGGCGCTCGCAAGCATCCCGCCCGCGAGGCCCTCGAACGACTTTGCCGGGGAGATCCGGGGCGCGATACTGTGCCGGCCGAACCAGCTCCCCACGGCGTAGGCCCCGGTGTCGGCGGCAAACGTGCCCAGAACGGCGATCAGCACCCACTCCCGCCCGTCTTCGAGACGCGCCAGGGCCGGAGCGTGGGCCAAAAGGACTCCCGAAGTAGACCGCAGCCAGCAATCCAATGCGCGAAAGGGATGAACCCCGGGGAAAGGTAATTACAGCGAACAGGACCGCTAGCCCCGACAGTACAGCTGAGGCGGCGATCACCGCTACCTGCGGGTCCTCCCCAACAGGAGTCGCCAACGCAAATACCGCTGTCGCGGCAACCATCAACAGCGGGATGGCCGCCGAAAGCACACGCGAGTTACCAGACTGCCGGCCGAGATCGGCGATTTCGATCCCGGCGACGATCGCGGCGGCCAGGGCGATGCCGGCCACTCCGGGCACGCCGCCGAATATTGCAAGAAGCACGATCGGCACGCCGACGGCGGCCGCAAGCAGTCTGCGCCGCAGGTTCCGCGCCGCGCCGTTGGTGGTTGAAGGACTGCCTTGCTTCTTAACCAGGCGCTTATCTCACGCGGCCGAAACGGCGTTCCCGCCTGGCAAATTCGTCGAGCGCCTCATCGATGCGCGCCTCATCGAAGTCAGGCCAATTCACTGGCGCGGAATAAAACTCGGCATATGCAGATTGCCACAACAGGAAATTGCTTATCCGGAACTCGCTACCCGTTCGGATAACCAGGTCCGGGTCAGGCAATCCGTGGGTGAACAGCCGGCAGGCGAACGAGTCTTCGTTGATCTCATCCAGCGGCAGGGCATCTTCGACGATCTTTCGCGTCGCACTGACTATTTCGGCCCTACCCCCGTAGTCGAACGCCACGCACAAAGTCAGGCCGGTATTGTCCTGCGTCAACTCGATTGCTTCCCGGATCGCCTCCTGCAGTCCGGCGGGCAGCCGGTCCATCCTCCCGGCGTGCTTCACGCGCACGTTGTTGCGGTGCAGGGCTTTCGTCTCCGTGCCAACCACTTCCCTCGCCAGGTCCAGTATGCCGGCAACCTCTTCACCCGGCCTGTCCCAGTTTTCGGTAGAAAACGCAAACAGGGTGACATACTCGACCCCGGCGCGGCCTATGTGGTTGATTACGCTCCTGATGTTTTCGTAACCGGCCCTGTGCCCCTCGGTCCGTGACAGGCTGTGTTCTTCTGCCCATCTGCCATTCCCGTCCATGATGATGGCAACGTGGCGGGGCACCCGGCGCGGATGTGAATCGACGGCATGGGCGGTGGCGTTCTGCTTGTTGTCGGTTGCTGGAGTAGTCATGAAACGAAGGTCCGATGCAGTTCGCTGCCTGCGCCTAGACCTGCATCACCTCTTTTTCCTTGTCGCTTGAAGACAGGTCAACCATTTCGATGGCCTCGTCGGTCAGTTTCTGGAGATCGTCCTGGGCCCTGCGCGCCAGGTCCTGCGATACCTCGCCGTCCCGTTCCATCTTGCGAATACGGCCCTGCACGTCTCGCCGGACATTCCTGATCGCCACCTTCGCGTCTTCCGCGCGCCGGCTCACCATCTTCACAATTTCCTTGCGGCGCTCTTCGGTCAACGGGGGCACGACTATGCGAATGATGTCCCCGTCGACGCTCGGCTGCAGGCCGATATCGGCCATCTGTATCGCCCTTACGATGGACCTCACCGATGTCCGGTCCCAGGGCTGGATCACCAACAGCCGGGCGTCGCCGACGTTGATCTGGGCAATCTGGTTCAAAGGCATCTCGGTGCCGTGATAGTCGACCCTGACGTTATCCACCAGGCCGGTGCTCGCCCGGCCGGTCCGAACACCGGACATGTCACTATCGAAAGCGCTTACAGCGCCGTCCATGCGCCTTCGGCCGTCTTCGAGCGATTCCTGCGTCATAACGATTGCTCCTGTGGCAACTGCCAGACTATGCGGCGCGCGTGGCGCGGCGGGTGTTAGCCGTGTAAGGCAGGCGTTGGTGTCTGCCTGAATTCAGTTTCCGAAATGAGCGTACCCACTTTTTGTCCGGACAACACCTCAGCTAGGGCGCCCTTGTGAAAGAGATTAAACGCCACGATTGGCAAGGAATTGTCCATGCACAAAGACAACGCAGTGCTGTCCAGGGCCCGGAGCCGCAACCGCAACGCCTCGTGGGGGGTCAGGTGGTCGAACTTCACCGCCTCGGGGTAGATGTTCGGGTCGGCGTCGTACACGCCGTCAACGTTGTTCTTGGCCATTATCAGTGCAGAGGCCGCGGTCTCGAGCGCGCGCAGGGAGGCGGCGGTGTCGGTCGACATATAAGGGTTCCCCGTCCCGCCGGCGAACACCACGACCCGGCCCTTGTCCATGTGCCGGATCGCGCGGCGGCGAATGTACGGCTCGGCTACAGATGGCATGGCAATTGCCGACTGGGTTCGGACCTCCATGCCGACGCGCTCCAACGCGTCCTGCAACGCCAGCGCGTTGATGATCGTGGCGAGCATGCCTGCGGAGTCGGCGGTCGACCTGTCCATGCCGGCCGCCTCGTAGTCCGCCCCCCGCCAGATGTTGCCTCCGCCCACAACCAGGCCGATCTGCACCCCTGACCTGCTGGCTGCCGCCACTTCCGACGCTACGTAGGAGACCGTGCCCGGATCAATGCCGAATTCGCGGGGGCCTTTGAGCGACTCCCCGCTCAGTTTAAGAACTACTCGTGAATAGACAGGCGGTTCCAGGGGTCACTTCCTAGTCGCCCAATTCGAAACGGGCGATGCGCCGGATGCGAACGTTTTCTCCAACTTTGGCGATCATCTCGGTCACCAGTTCGCCAACGGTCTTGCTGGGGTCCTTGATGAACTGCTGTTCAGTGAGGACCTCTTCGGCCGGAACTTCGTCGGCGTCTTCCGGGACGCTGTCCCGGCTGATGTGCTCCGGCGACATGGCTGCGACCTGCATTGCCAAGTCCCTGGCCATTTCGGTGAATTCCGGCGTGCGGGCAACGAAGTCCGTTTCGCAGTTGACCTCCACCATCGCGCCTATCCGGTTGCCGGTGTGAACGTACGACTGGACAACGCCTTCCGACGTCTCCCGGCCACCTTTCTTCATCGCCGTGGCGAGACCCTTTTCGGCCAACGCCTTTTCGGCCTCTTCCATCGCGCCGTTGGCGGCCTCCAGGGCGCGCTTGGTGTCCATGATTCCGGCCCCGGTCCGGTCCCGGAGCTCTTTGACCATTGCTGCGGTGACTTTCAATTCTTCCTCTTGATTCCGTTCTGGTTGGGTGAACTTGCAGGTGTGCTGCTTCGTAATCGAATTACTTGCGACGGTGTACTACGGCAAAGGGCATGTCTTGCAATCGTGGCCGCGGTCCTTTGCCTCAAACGAAGCCTTCAGCCGGACAATCGAAACCCCGACGTTCTGTTCCCAGGCGCCGAACTCCGGTTCATGAACCGGCCCGGCTCCTTACTGCTGCTGTGGCGCGTCGGTCTTTTCAGGAGTCTCCTCCTGGGGTGTGGGTTCCGCTGCCGGTGTTTCAGTCGATTCGGCAGGCGCTGTTTCTGCCGGAGCCGCCTCAACTTTAGTCGCTTCAGCCGGGGGCGACTCGGCCTGGGTTGATACCGCCTGAGCAGTCTCTGCCTTTCCCGTTTCTTCAGTCGCCGCTACTACAGCCGGTGCCGCCTCAGCCTTTGGCGCTTCCGCCTGGGTCGCCGCCGCGGCAACGCGTGCCGCCGCCTCAGCCTGCGCTCGGGCCCTTGCGGCCTCCTCTTGGGCCTCCAACTCAGCCTCTTCCGCCATCCGTTCCTGGGCAACCTTTATGGCAACCTCGCGGCCGGTGGCGATCGCCGTCGCGATCTCGGAAGTTATGAGCCTGATCGCGCGCACGCCGTCGTCATTGCCCGGAATCGGGTATTGCACCTGCGACGGGTCGCAGTTGGTATCGACTATGGCCACTACGGGAATGCCCAGCCGGTTGGCCTCGGCTACCGCGATTTTTTCCTTGATCACATCGACAACGAAGACTGCGGCAGGCAGACGCACCATCTCTTTTATGCCGCCAAAGAACTTGTTCAGCCGGACCACCTCGTGTTCGATCCGAAGTGTCTCGCGCTTGGTAGTCGTCGGTAGTTCGCCCTTGGCTATGGCTTCCTCGAGGAATACGAGCCGCTCGATGCGGGCCTGGATCGTTTGGAAATTCGTGAGCATCCCGCCCAGCCAACGCTGGTTGATGTACATCGAACCGACCCGCGTCGCTTCCTCCGCAATAGTGGCCTGGGCCGGCTTCTTGGTGCCGACCAGGAGGACCTCGCCGCCTTGAGACGACAGACCCTGGACGAACTCTTTCGCTGTCTCAAGACACTCCAGCGTCTTGGAAAGATCGATGATGTGCGCACCGTTGCGCTTGGTGAAAATGTAGGGCTCCATGCGCGGGTGCCAGCGCTTGGTCGGATGGCCAAAGTGCACACTGGCCGTAAAAAGCGCCCGCAGGTCCACCGGTCCGTTCACCGGCTCGGCAGGAGATGGGGCGGAAGTCACGGGTCCCGCTTCCACTGTTTCAGAAGTCGTCAATTGTCTCCTTTGTACTGCCGTTTCGAAAGCAATTCCGGTGTTCGCAGCACCCTCTGTCGCGAAACGAGCGCGGGCAACAGGCCCGCGCCGAAATTCTTAGCGGTTAAAGCAAGTCTCAGGATACCACAGGCCCCGTCGTAATTCGGAAATATACCCCACGCGCGGCGCAAGTGCCGGGGCTAGTTCAGCCACCCCCGGTCAGTGGCAACCGCGACGGCGTGCGCCCGGTTGCGGGCGCCGGTCTTGGTGAGTATCCCGGTGACGTAGTTCTTTACCGTTTGCACGCTGAGACTCAATTCACCAGCGATCACCGGGCTCGAGTGACCCTTGGCGATACCGCTCATTATCTGTCTCTCTCGTTCAGAAAAAGGGTTCGTGCCGGCGCCCGTTTCAATTTTGGCGGGAGTGCCCGGAAAGTGCTTCAACCTGGTGACCAGGTGTTTTGCAGCCGTCCTGCTCTTGCCAATTTCACCCAACAACATGCACTCGCCGCCAGCCACCCTTATCAAAACGTCCTCGAGTGTCTTACGGTCGACGCCCGGTGGCACGCAGGCGGCAATCCCGCTGCATAGGGCATCCACCAGCGATTCCTCAGCGATACCGGAGCCTACGATGATTCCGGGCGCGGTGGCCTCGGTGAAACCACCGACCTCGCCGACGGCATAGGAGATGTCGTCGAAAACCCTGACGTCGACCTCGTAGTTGTAGGCGGTCGCTCCGGTCACCACACTCAGCTTGGGACTGCGCGCAATTACCGTGGTAACGGCCTGGCGCCTGGCGCGATCTCTTATCGCCACGTGGACCCGGACGCGCCCCACCAGCCCCGGCCCGAGCGCGTCGAACAGGGAAAGTTGGCTTGCCGCTTTTGCGCTATTCAACTTCTCGTCACAAGGACGCCCTTTCTGTACCGTCATTAGTACAGATATCGTCCGTAATCACCCTGTCGGGCGGTCAACCGGATACCTCCCCGGACTGGCCAGGGAGACATTCGCCAAACCAAGCCTTGGAGGCCGCGTTTCGGTTCTGCCCAAATGCTACTGAGCGGCCTGGTCCAGGCCCTAGAGAATTCGGATACGGGTTTTGAAGACCGGCGTCTACCATGAGGCTGTCCCGCATCTCCAACCCTCCTCACCGCATCTGAATAGATAACGGTCCCGTACAAAATAGTTGGTTCCCAGCCTGACTGGGTAGCCTGGAGCATCCGGCCGAGGCGCCGGACACGTTTCAGGCCAGGGGGTTCGAAAGTGATAAGCCAGGCCGACGACGCTAGTTCAATCTCCCTTCGATCTTCAGCCCTTCCGGTTGCCGCGGCGACCGCGGCGGTCATAGCCGCCCTGGTTGCCGGCTTCGCCGTGGGGCCCGGTGCCAATACCGCCGTCGGCCAGGTCCTCACCGCATCCGGCCGATCTTCTACGCTCGTTTCCGGCATCGGTGATTGGCTGCCCCTCGGGTTCGCGTTTGCCGCGGGTATGGTCGCAACGGTCAATCCATGCGGGTTCGTGATGCTGCCCGCCTACCTCACCATGTACGTCTCGGACGCAGAGGCGTCGGCCAACGTTAACTTCGCTCAACGCCTGGCCAAGAGCCTGTACGTCAGCGCCGCGCTGGGGCTTGGATTCGTGCTGTTGTTCGGAGGGGTCGGGCTTGCGGTGTCGGGCGGAGCAATGTGGGTGGCGGATGTGTTCCCCTGGATTGGCTTTGGGCTCGGGTTCGTACTGGCGGCGCTCGGCGCGTACATGTTCGCAGGCGGCAAGATCTACACCGGAGCCGCTTCACAACTGGCGAGCAGGATCGGAGACCCGAGGGATGCAACCCTCAAGGGGTACTTCCTGTTCGGAATCAGTTACGCCGTTGCTTCATTGAGTTGCACCCTCCCGATTTTCCTCGCCCTGGTCTCCAACTCCCTGGCCCAGGACGGATTTCTCCACGCTGTCGGTCAGTTCCTGGCCTACGCGCTCGGCATGACCCTCGTGATCACAATCCTGACGATTGCGATCGGCGTATTCAAAGGCGCGTTGGCAAATCAACTCAGACGTGCGATGCCGTACGTCAACCCAATCTCCGCTGGAATACTGATAATCGTGGGCGGGTACATGGTCTTCTACTGGCTGACCGAAGGCGAACTGGCCTCCAGCTTCGGCCTGTGAACGCATCCGCCGCCAAATCAGGCTAAGGTGGTCTGGGCCTCCGGCAAGTCTCGACACGAACGGCTTGCCGGCACCCGCGAAGCGACGCAAATTTGCAGGTCCCCAGGTCACACAAGTGTCCCTAACCTCGTTGACAGACCGGATAACCAGGGGCGCGCCGGCCTTTTCGGCAACGCTCATCGGAGGCGCGTTGGCGTTGGTCGTCGGACTGCCGCTCACCTCGCCTGATGACCTGCTGGGCAATACGGCCAGCGTCGCTGTGTTGTCGAATGCCGGCGCGATTGCCCTCGCAATCATCTGGGCCTACGCGCCGGGAACTCCGGCGCAACGGACCCGGTTTTACGCCACCGCGTGCGTTGCCCTCTACGTATTGACCGTTGTGACCGCGCTGCTGGTCGAATCCGTCGGCGAAATCTCAAACGCGGTGTCGTACGTAGTCCCAATCGCGTCCGTCGTCTTCGTGTCGACCGCCGTATTCACCCCGATTATCGACAGGTCCACTGGCAAAGGGACTTCCCTGTCTTTGGGACTGTTCCTGTCAATCGCGACCCTGGCTGCAGGCATAATCATGGCCGTGAACGAGGTCGGCTTCACAGAGCCGCCAAGTTTGTCCCTGCCACCCCCGCCATAACGCTCACAACACCATTGCCAGCCCAATTAGGCTTTACTCCAAACAGCGCCCACAAGGAATCAACCTGAATGTCAGACGACAAGCCGACATCTGCCACGACTTCGAAGTCACTTGTATTGCTCGCAATTGTGGCGCCGCTCATGCTCGCAGCCCTTGTCCTGGCGTGCGGTGGCGGTGAAGATCCGCCTGCGCCGCAGGTGAGTCCCACGGACACGCCCGCGCCGGCGGCGCCAACGCAGGCGCCAGCCCCGACAGAGGCGCCGGCAACGAAGGCGCCCGAAACGACGATGGCTCCGGACCCCGCGCCCACTGCTACCACCGCCCCGGAACCCACCGCTGTCCCCGAGGCGACCAAAGCTCCGGACGTGGCGATGCAGTTTGGTCAGTTGTTCGAAATCGTTGAAGGGTCCAAGGCATTATTCAAGGTCGACGAAGTCCTGCGGGGTGTCGACGTGGTCGTTTCGTTGGAGACCGAAGACATTACGGGGGCCATCGACCTCGAAGGCGGCACGGCCATCGTGGCGCTGGACCTTCACACACTGGTCAGCGACCAGGCACGTCGCGACCGCTACGTCCGCGAACGCCTATTCCCCACTCAGCCTGTCACCACCGTCGACTTCACCGATCTTGGCGACATACCGGACTCGTTTTTCGAGACCGGCGAGGAACTAACGGTAACCCTGCCGGCAACGGTCAACGTAAACGGCGCCGACGCAGTACTGGACTTCGAGATCACAGCACGCCTCGACAGCGAAACGGACCTCGTTGTCCTGGGCGTAGCCGAATTTACCTGGGCCGACTTCGGCATGACCGCCCCGGTCAGCAGCATCTTCACCGTAGCCGACGATGTCCGCGCAGAGTTACTCCTTCACGCGAAAGCCAACTGACCGCGGCGGTCGGTCGCCGCACGCGAACGCTTAAGTCGCCAGGAGATAGAGCCCGGTCCTATGCGACGGGGTTGGACAGGGTGCCGATTCCGGCGATCTCCACTTCGGTGATGTCCCCGCTCTTCAGGGCCGGGGGATCGCCCGCCGTACCCGTGAAAATCAGGTCGCCCGGTTCAAGCGTCACGTATCTGCTGATGAAGGAAACCGCCTGAACCACGTTGTAGATCATTTCGCTGGTGTGGCACTTCTGCCCTTCGACGCCGTTGACACTACCGCGAATCTCCACGTCGGTCGGGTCTAGATCCGTCTCGATGACCGGTCCGATCGGGCTGAAGGTGTCAGCCGACTTGGCCCGCCACCACTGGACGTCCTTGCCTGAGCCACTCTGCCATTCTCGCTCGCTGACGTCGTTGCCGCACGTGTAGCCAAATACGTAGTCGAGCGCGTCGGCCTCCGAAACGTTCTTGGCGTTTTTGCCAATTACGGCGACGAGTTCCGCCTCCATGTCGACGTGTTGGAAGTCGGCCGGCAAAACCACCGTATCGCCTGGACCTACTACAGACGAAGACGTCTTGTAGAACGGCTCGGGGCGGGAAGGAGGCGGTGCGCCGTGGAGGTGGGAATGGTAGTTGAGGGCCATCGCCATGATCTTCCCCGGTCGGGCGATCGGCGCGAGCAGTTTGACATCGCCCAGGCGGTGGACCGCACCGGTCTCGGAGTGGTCGTTCAGCGGTGAATCGGACAACTCTCTGACCTCGTCTCCGTCGACGATCCCGTAAGCAATCTTGCCATCGGCTTCAAATCTGGCGTATTTCATATTTTCTCCTCGTAGGTGCTTTCGCGGACCTTTGCCTGATCTCGCTTGTAGGCGCTCGTGTTTAACTTGGCCGGGGCGCCCCTGAACACTCGTTCCCATAGGGGTGATCTCAAATCATTTCGCACCGATGTCGTTTCGCATCGTAGCGGCGGGTTTCAAATCCGCCTCGGGCTATGCCTGCGGAAGACGCCCCATTTTCACCACCTCGTGCCGGCTTGGTAAACCCATGATATTTCCGGCGTATGAAGTTTACCCCTTAATGACCCGGGCGCTTGAACGACCCAAAAAAACTCGTCCCGACCCGAAATCGATGCACTATTGCACGGACAGGCGAATTAACTTAGTTTGAACAGGCCTTCCGGCAGCAAACAAAGTGGGACGCCTGGGAGAGCCCAAGACCGGCCCTTCATCGGGCCTTAACTGAGATTTCGGAGCAATGTTGGATGCCAGGACAAGATTTTCGGAGAGTCGCAAGCCTTTCAGACCTGCCGCCGGGCGAGATGACCGGGGTGGAAGTCGACGATGAACCAGTGATGATCGCAAATATCGACGGCAAGGTCTGCGCCATTTCGAACATCTGCTCACACGCCGAGGCCATGCTCAGCGACGGCTATCTCGACGACAACCTCATCGAATGCCCGCTCCACGGGGCAGTATTCGATGTCACGGACGGGTCCGTGCAGGAAGGTCCTGCGAGCGTCGACGTCGAGTGTTATTCCGTGACCGTCGATGGTGACGACATCTACGTCGGCCCGATTGAAAACTGAACCCGTCCCGAGCAGCCTGTCTCAGAAGTCTCCCGGGCTAGCTTGCCTCCTCTCCTGGGGGAGAGGATTGAGGTGAGGGCGCGACGTCGGACAACCGAAATCGTCGTATCGAATGAGGGGCTTACGATTTCACCCCATGCCCTCACCCTGACCCTCTCCCGCGAAACGGGAGAGGGGACTATTGAGACAGGCTCCGAGACCCTTGGTCCGCCGCTCAGTGCGGGCGCGAACGGGTTGGAGAAATCCGCATTCGCCGGCGGAAGGCCGCGGCCGCAACAACCCCGGATCGCAAGACCAGGCCGGTTTCGCGCAATAGACTAATTACGGATCGGTTGAACCAGGTTGGTATCCGGGGACGCGGACACGCCCCTAGTCCAGATTCGGGGCCTTGAGAAGTCGTATGGGCCGAACGCCGTCTTGCGAGGCGTCGACCTTGACGCGAACGCGAACGAGGTCCTGACCCTTTTCGGCCCGAACGGCGCCGGAAAAACCACGCTCCTGCGCATCCTCGCCACACTAACGCGCCCAGACTCGGGCACTGTGCGCATCGACGGACAGGACATCACCCGGTCCGGGGAGACCGCCCGCCAGATGACTGGCGCGGTGCTGCACGCCCCCATGCTCTACGGACACCTGACGGCGCGGGAAAACCTCCTCTTCCACGCACGCATGTTTCGCGTGCCCCACCGGGAAGAGAGAATCGCCGAGGTCGCCGAAGTCATGCAGATACGGGACCGCCTGGACGACCTGGCGAGGGAACTTTCGAACGGCCTTCAGCGACGTGTCTCCCTTGCGAGGGCGCTACTGCACCGGCCGCGATTATTACTGCTGGACGAACCGGAAACGGGCCTTGACGACACCGCCCTGCAACTATTGGACAACGTGATCGGCGAATACCGGCAGGACGGGCGCGCGATTGTTATGACAACACACTCCCTCCAACGGGGACTGGAGTTGGGAGACCGCGTCGGAATCATCACGTCCGGCCGGATTGCCCACCACGGCGCAACCTCGACTGTCGATCCTGAAAACCTGCGCAGGACACTTACAGAGCCGCGTCGCATCAGGTCCACGGAAGCAGTGTGCTCGTGACCGGCTCGCTCGCGGTCGCCTGGGCTCTTGCCCGCAAAGACCTGTTACTCGAATTCCGCAACCGCGACATCGTCGTCACGGTCGCCGGATTCACGGTCCTCATCCTGGCGATTTTCACCTTCGCCGTGGACCTCTCCAACGAAAACGCCCGCCTCATCGGCCCGGGAGTCCTTTGGGCAGGCATCGCGTTCGCCGGGGTCCTGGGCCTCAACAAGTCATTCGCAGTAGAAACCGACCAGAACGCGCTCGACGGCCTGATGCTCACGCCGGTAAGTCGCGACCTGATATTTCTCGGAAAGGCTCTGGGTAATTTCGCATTCCTCGCGCTGGCGCAAGCGGTCGTACTGCCGGTATTCGCGGTCCTTTTCAACCAGGTCATATTGAGGTGGGAGATGCTGGCCATCTGCCTGCTGACGACAACCGGATTCGCCACCATCGGGACCCTCTTCGCGGCCATGTCCACCCGAGCGCGGGCAAGGGAGATCATGCTGCCGATGCTTTTCCTGCCAACAGTCGCTCCGGTGCTGATCGCGGCGGTCGAAGCGACATCCGGAGTGGTGTCCGGCCAAAGCTGGTCCGACATGGCGACGTGGCTCCAACTGGCCGGAGCCTTCGACGCCGTCTTCCTCGTCGTCTCGGCCCTCGCCTTTCACATCGTCCTCGAAGACTGACCCAGTCAACGGCACACGCGGACGGACCTGTCTGAACAGTTACGGCGAGACTAGAAAATCGCATCCCAACGTTGCTTTAGATACCCCGCACCATGGCCGAAAAAACGCCACTTTGTGATAATATGCACACACTTTTCCAGCGGCCAAGAAGGGCCTGAACCGCACGTTGCCAAACATCCTTTCCCGAGACGCACTCCTCGCGTCGGCCGCGGCCTTCACCGCCCTCGCGATGTGGATGATTTTCGTCTGGGCGCCAACCGAGACGAACCAGGGTGCGATCCAACGGGCCCTCTACGTGCACGTGCCCGTCGCATGGGTCTCTATGGTGGCGATCGTGGCCGTGGCGATCTTCAGCGTGCTCTACCTGTTCACCGGCCGCGAACGGTGGGACCGGCTGGGAGCGGCGACGGCCGAAACGGGTGTTGTTTTCGGCGCGCTCATGCTGATAACCGGCATCGTCTGGGCCAGGCCGGTCTGGGGAGTCTGGTGGACCGGCGAAGCCAAGCTCACCACTGCGCTAATCCTCTTCTTCGTCTACGTCGCCTATCTCATGTTCCGGGCCTACTTCCCCCCGGGGGCGCAGCGCAGAAGGCTCGCCGCCATAATCGCCCTGATTGGCGCAATCGACGCCCCGATCATTTACTGGGCCGCAAACCTGTGGGCCGAGGCACATCCGCCGCTGGTTGTCGGACCGGCGCGAGACGCTGACTCAGCCCTTTCGGGTGATATCGCATTAACACTGCTGGTGGGAGTGGTCGCGTTTTCACTGATGTTCGTCGTAATTCTTGTCGAGCGTTACCGGATACGCCGCGCCGAAGACGAGGTAACTACACTGCGCCGAACCCTGCAGGTCGCCGGATCGGACGCCGCGTGAGACGTCCCATCACCGTCCTCGTGCTCGTCGCGATTTTGGTCGTGGCCAGCGTCCCAACGGCGACTGCGCAGACCTCGGGTCTGGTCAGCGGCGTCGTTACCGCAGTCGAACGGAACGACGCGGGCGAATTGGTGTCATTTTCCATAGTAGATAACCAGGGCGCGGTCCACGCGTTTTCGGTATCTGGGAACACCGAGTTTGGACTGGAAAACCAGGCAGGTGACCGGTGGACCGCCTCACACGCTGACGAACCGGTCGAAGCAGCCGAACGTATGCGGGACCAGCAGCGCAGATTTGTTCCAATTACGGTCCGAGGTGAAGGCGGAATCGCCACCAGCGTCGTAGTATCTGAAAGCGGGCGCCTCGAGACCAACCTTGGCTTCCTCTTCGCCATTTACATGGTCTCGTGGGCTGCGTTCTTCGCCTACATCTTCGTCATGTCCAGGAGGCAACGGGACCTCCACCGGCAGATCGAACAACTCAAGGAACTGGCCGGACGCGGCGACAACGAAACATAACGACTGAATTTCCAGATGGACGAAAAAGACCGCAACCTTACCGATCCCACGCCACCGGCTACCCCATCGACGTTCCTGACCACTAGGTACCGGGTCGGATTTGTACTGGTCCTGGTAATCGGCGCCCTGGCCTACTTCGGGTACACGGCATTCCGCAACGCCACTGTCACGTTCATGTCCGTCGACGAGGTCGCGTCCATGGCGCCAACGCCGGAAGACCGTTCAGTCGGTGTGTCGGGCAAGTTGGTCAGGGACTCATACATCCGCTCGCCGGACGGACTGGTCGCCAATTTCGAGTTGCAGGACGAATCGGAAGGCGATCACGTCCTGACCGTCCGCTATTCGGGCGAGATCGGCCAGGTCTTCTTCAACGAGCACTCGGAGATAATCCTGCGGGGCTCGGTAGCCGACGACGGCGTCTTCGACGCCGCGCACCTGACAGTGCGATGCCCGTCCAAGTACCTCTCCGAACAGGAAAAAGCCGAGATCGAGGGACAGGAATCCAACCCTCCCCCCTACCAACCCGACTACTTTGACACCGAGGCTTAGCCGAACGGCCTAACGCCGTCCGTTGGCTACAAGCCGTATCGCGCCCGGCGGGTACTCGCGAGGGCGCGATGTTATACTCAGCGCAGCCATGAACGAGACCGCCACGATCGCAAATATGGCCATCGCGGCCATCGTCGGATACACCCTCGGCGCTTTGCCTGTCGCCTACATCGCCGGCAGGATCAAGGGCATAAACGTATTCGAGGTCGGCAGCCGCCAGGCGGGCGCCACCAATGTTTTCCGGGAAGTGTCCCGTAAACTCGGCATCCTTGTATTCCTTGCAGACTCCACGAAGGGTCTGATCGCAGTACTCATTGGTCATGCCCTGGGGCTCGACAGCGGATACCTGCTGATCCCCGGCGTCGCGGCCATCATGGGCCACTGGAACTCGCCATTCACCAGGTTCAAGGGCGGCGACGGCGTCTCCACGCTTACCGGAATCGGAATAGGCTTGATTGGGATTGCCGTCTTGCTGCCCTACGTGGTTGTTGCCGTAATCTGCCTCGGCGGCCGTTCCCGGTTCGCCCACCCCTCCCTCTGGGGGGCAATCCTCGGCTACATCACGTTGATGATCATCGTGTTCGTGCCGTTCGGACACGCCAACAGGGTCTTTAACCCGGACCTCAACACGGTGGTCGTAATCGGCGCCATCTGTCTTGGGCTGGCCATACTGGTCCACAGCATGGTGTACCACCGCAGGTCAAGAAGTTGGCGGGACGTCGAAGTCCCGGATGCCGCCCCGGGCGGAGGCCTGACGGACACGAGCGGGGACGCGCGGTAACGCACGCGAGTTCGACGTGCCGGTTCGCGCCACTGCTGGCGGTGGTCACTCGTTTCGGTAGCCTCTCTTGAATAGAAATCTAAGTCAAAGTGGTAAAATTCCGTCATGGTGACCCCACCCGACAAAGCAGAAGAAGTCCTTCAGGCTATTAACCAACTTCGCCAGTCTCTGGAGGCATTGCAGGCCGACTCGGAACGTGTCGATAAAGCACGCGACGCCAAGGTCGACGCCCTCGGGAATTACATCGAAGCTCTCCGGGCCCAGGTTGAATCCCAGGGCAACGCATTAGGCGCCGTCGTCAAATCCCAATACGAGATGAGGGAGGGGATAACGAATCTCAAATCCCGAATGGATGGATTCGACTACAAGCTTGACGGCATCAGAGATGACATCGGCCTGGTCAGAGGAGGGCACGCACGGAATGCCATGCGCCAAAACCTCGGCAGGATTGTGGACCAATTCGGTTTCAAGCTGATTTCACCGGTACCCCAGGAAAGCGTCATAGCGTTGTCAAAAGCCGTTGCGGGCAACAACGGGTCTTCCTCTAGCGAGGCGGAGAGCTTCGGTAACGCCGACATGATCGCAAACGTACTGGATTCTGAAGGCAAACCAAGTTACCTCGCCCTTGAGGCTTCATATACGGTTGCCGATAACGACGTTGGCCGTGCGATCAGGAACGCCGCGTATCTCAATACCCTGACGGGGCTCGGCGCGTATGCTGCGGTCGCCGGTGTCAATGTACTTCCCGAAGTCCAGGCGAAAATTGACGCTGGGAAGGTACGCTTCTACCGGATCCAGGCCAGGGAGTTGCAATCCGAATAGCTGCCGGCCGAACATCCTAATTGGGCGGACCCTGACAGGCCGGTCACCCCAAATCCCCACTACTTGAGCCGTCGAATGCTCTCCGTCAACGAGTCGGGCGGCTCCGCCTTTGGCATCCCCCGCAGCAGGCGGATGGTGGACCAGAGCCCGCTCAGCCATCCTTGGCAACCGTCGCACAGGCCTAGGTGCGCGCGAATCCCTTCGGACAAGGATTCAGAGATGTCGCCTTCCAGGTAGTCGGAACCGTAGGCGCGCACGTCCTCGCAGTGAATCGATTCCGCGGAAGACCCGCGGCCGCGGCGTCGCAACACGCGACCCGCCACGCGCCTGAACCAGGATTGCTCAGCCTTTTCACTCATCCTGAGTTAACGGACCCTACCCTTCCTGCACCGCTGGATGGTCTCGCACAGGACTCCCTGCCCAATTGGATGCGCCATCCGCGCAAAAGATGCTGGGACAGGGGTAACCTTTTGATATGGGGTACTCGAAAGCCGTTGAAATGACGGCAAGGACTGGCGCCTGAGCCAAACCCGGCACATGGAATACAGCAAGTTCGTACAGATTGCCGAGGAGAACGCGGGGTTCGTCTACAACGTCGCCTATCGCATGATGGGCAATCATCACGATGCCGAAGAAGTCGCGCAGGACGCCTTCGTATCGGCCTTCCGGGCCAGGGACCGGTTCAGGGGAGACTCCCAGGCGACCACCTGGCTCTACCGCATCACCGTCAACGCCGCGTTGATGCGACTGAGGCGGGACAAGAGGCGGAAGGAAATGACCGTCAGCGAGGACGCCCGGCCGGATGCGCCATCGACTGACCTGGCGGAACTGCCCGGTCCCGCGGCGCTGAATTCCGAACTGGGCGAAAAACTCTCCGCCGCCGTCGACGAACTACCCGATGACCTCAAGACGGCTGTGGTCCTGAGGGACATACAGGGTCTGTCCAACTCAGAGGCAGCCGAAATCCTGGAAGTTTCGATTCCCGCGATCAAAGCGCGCCTCCACCGCGGGAGGGTGGCAATTCGCGCAAAGCTGGCCGAGTACGTCCAGCAAACCGCGGCTTAGGCCGGGACTCCCAATCTCGGAAGGTCCCTAGCCTTGACGCCTAGATCGCGTAGGCCCCCAGCAGGTCCTCGACCGGCTTCTCGCCCACGCTCTTGGTCAGCTCGTCCTGCCGCTCGTCCAGCGACGGCTGGTCCGCCTTGTAAACGAGGCCGAGGGGTATGCCCGGGCGCTCCAGCAGGTCTACCGCAGCCTGGTGGCTGGTAGGGTCGTGGTCCTCGGGAATGTCCCAGGCCAGGCCCGGAATGCCCTTTCGGCGGTTCCCCTTCAGCAGGTCGTAGGTGTCGTTGTAGGTCGTGCATGGCGACTGCACGTGGACGATCGAAAAACCTCGGTGGTCCATCGCCTCTTCGATCATTGCAGCCAGTTGCCGCGGCTTACTCGAGTAGTGTGAGCCGATGTAACTGACGCCCATGGACATGTAGAGCTTCAGCGGGAACATCTGCGCTTCGATCTTGCCGTGCGGGGTCGAACTCGTTACCTGGCCGAACTCGGTGGTCGGTGAGCTTTGCCCCTTCGTAAGACCGTAGACGCCGTTGTCCATCACAACGCAGGTGACGTCGAGGTTGCGCTGCGCCTGCGGACCTATGTGCTCAGCCCCGATGCTCAGGAAGTCACCGTCGCCGGCAACGATCAGGGTATTCAGTTCAGGCCTGGCCATTTTCACGCCAAACGCCAGCGGAAGGGTTCGGCCATGTATGCCGTGCAGGCCAAATGGCTGCTCGCCTTCCGTAAGGTGCACCATGTTCCCGGAACAGCCGATCCCGGCAACTATCACGTTGCTGGCATACGGCATCTCGTACTTCGCTGTCCGCGCCTCGATGGCCCATTCCAGGGCTCGACGCACGCCAAAGTCCCCGCAACCCGGGCACCACTTGAAATCGTATTCGGGATTTCGTCCGCTCATACCGCCACTCTCTGGCCCGAAATATCCCGGACCATCTCAGTCATCCGGTGCGCCAGTTCCGACGGGCGGAACGGAGTACCGGTGTACTGCGTTATCGACTCTGCCTTGATGCCTTCCGTGCGCAAAATGGTGGACCACTGCCCCAGGTAGTTCAACTCCGGCACTATGACCAGTTGCCTTTCCTTCAAGACCTCGCGCACCTGCCGCGGAAGCGGGTTCAGGGCCAGGGAATAGACCCAGCCAATCTCGACCCCTGCATCCCTCAGTTTCTCGTATGCCTCTCTGGCGACTCCCTTGGAAGAGCCCCACGGCATCACGACGACGTCCGCATCGGCGTTTTCCAACTCGTAGGGGGAGTCGTCCAGCAAGTCCAACTTCCTGAAACGGCGCTCGGTCAACCTTATGTGGTGCCGGGGAAGATGTGTCGTGTCGCCAATTTCGTCATGTTCGCTGCCGTTCGCCACGTACGCGCCCGGTCCGCCGGGCAGCGGCATCGGGGGCAGTTCGCCGTCAGTCCAGGACTCGTATCGCTTGAATCCGTTGGCGCCGGAGTAGACGTTTCGGGATTCCGCATTGACCTGCGAGAGGTCCGGCATGCGGATGTTCTCGCCCCGCTCCGCCTGCTGGAATTCGCTCATCAGGATAACCGGCCCCTGGTACCGCTCGGCCCAGTTGACCGCCATCACCGCGGCATAGAAACACTCTTCGACAGAGCCCGGCGCTATGACCGGCATCTTCACGTCACCGTGAGCCGGGTGCATGCATACGAAGAGGTCAGACTGCTCAGACTTTGTCGGCAGCCCGGTGGCCGGTCCGCCGCGCTGCACGTCCACCACCACGAGCGGTATTTCCGCCATCCAGGCCAGGCCCAGGCCCTCGCCCATAAGGGAGATACCGGGGCCGGCCGTGGCTGTCATGGCTTTCTTGCCGGCGTAGCCGGCGCCGACGATGGCGTTGACCGCCTCTATTTCCGAACTGACCTGGTAGGCGAATTTGCCCGGTCCGATGAGGTTGTCCTCCATCCAGACCAGGATGGTAGTGGCCGGGGAGATCGGGTAACCGACGTAGAAGTCCAACCCTGCAGCACGTGCGCCGAGGGCCAGCGCCGCATTCCCGGTGATCATGATCTGCTTGTAATCAGGCGCCGTCGGGGGCGCAAGCTCGCCGACGTTGAATCCGCTGGTTTTGGCCACTTCGGCGCCAAGGCGAACCGCCTTGATGTTCGCCTCGATGATCGCGTCGTCGCCCGGGCGCCCGCGCGTGAACCGCTCGCGAATGAACTCATCGATCTGGGCAAGCGAGAAGTTGATCAGATCTGCGACGGCGCCTATCACCACCATGTTCGCGGCGCGGGCGTTACCGGTGGACTTCGCCAGTTCATCGGCCTTGATCCCGAAATACTGGCCGCCGGCTGGGAGATCGTACTCCGACGAGTCGTAGACGGTGACGCCATTTTCGCTCAGGTCCTGGTTGTGGTTGTCGAACGCGTACTGGTTGAGCGCGACGAGAACGTCCACGTGGTCGCCGGAACTGAGCACCGGCGTGGTCGAAATACGCACCTGCGAAGAGGCGGGACCGCCCATGATCTGGGACGGAAACGTTGAAAATGTCTGAACGTAATATCCAGCCAGCGCGGCGGAACGAGC